>DGUP01000063.1 GCA_002394685.1 Treponema sp. UBA4307
TAAGCCGTGATCTTGGCCGTAAGGTTGAATTGATTATTGAAGGTGAAGATACAGAACTTGATAAGACTGTTGTTGATGATCTTCTTGATCCAATCATGCACTGTGTAAGAAATTCTGTAGACCACGGTATTGAAGATCCTGCAGTACGTAGAGCAGCCGGTAAAAATGAAACTGGTAAGCTCTGGCTTAAGGCTTCAAACGAAGGTAACCAGATTGTAATCGATATTATCGATGACGGTGAAGGTATTAATGTAGAAAAGGTTAAGGAAAAGGCAATTAAGAAGGGTCTTATTTCACCAAATAAGAAACTTTCAAATCAGGAAGCCTATGACCTTATCTTTATGCCAGGTTTCTCTACAAGTGACAAGATTTCAAATGTATCAGGCCGCGGTGTAGGACTTGACGTAGTTAAGACAATGGTAGAAAAACTGAAGGGTACAATTTCTGTTACTTCTGAAAGAGGTAAGGGATCAAAGTTCTCAATCAGACTGCCACTTACACTTGCTATTATTCAGGGTCTTCTTGTACGGGTTGGAAAAGAAGTTTACTCTATTCCAATTGCCAGCGTTATTGAATCTCAGCGCGTAAAGAAAGATTCTATTAATACAATTGATAATTATGAAGTATTAAATGTCCGCAACGAAGTTATTTCAATTCTTCGTCTCAACAGACTGTTTAATATTAAGACAAATGATGAAAGTGAATATTGCTTCATCGTTATAGTTGGTTCTCAGGAAAAGAAGATTGGTGTTATGGTTGATGCTTTAATCGGCGAAGAAGATGTTGTAATTAAGTCTCTCCGTGACCGCTTCACAACTTCTCCTGGAATCGCCGGTGCTTCAATACTTGGTGACGGTTCAGTTTCACTGATTATTGATGTAAGTCAGCTCCTTGAATTAGGTGTTCGTCAGGAATTGAGTGCACAGCAGCTTCGTGAAGAAGAGGCCGTGAGAAATTCATATGGCAGAGCATAGGACAGAGGTTAAGTATGGCTACAATTAATGAAAGATTGCATGTTCTTGCTAGCACCACTGAAAGAGCCGATAAAGGCGCACTTACAATTCAGGATCTTGAAGAACAGAAGAGAAAAAATACAAATGTTGATTACAAGATGGTAACTTTCAGCCTTGCTGGAAAGGACTATGGTATTGACATTATGAAAGTTAAGGAAAGGGCAAAGGCAAGCGCATTTACTTATGTGCCTAATACACTGCCTTTCGTACTTGGAGTATATAACCTTCGTGGTGAAATTATTCCAGTAATTGATCTTCGCCTTTTCTTTAATATTGAGGTACCTCCTCACGAAGAAAATGAACTGGAAAATATGCTTATCGTAACTGTTGGAGAACAGACATACGGTGTAGTAGTAGATTCCATTGATAAAGTAGTAGGAGTTCAGAAGAGCACAATTCAGCCTCCACACCCACTTTTTGGTGATATAAATATTAAGTATATTTATGGTGTTGTAGAAGCTGAGAAGAGACTTTACATTCTTCTTGATATTGAAAAGATCTTCGGTGTACAGAGTGCAGATGAAGAAAAGAAGCTTCAGGAAGAAGTAAAGGAACAGATGAAGCTTAGACAGGAAGCTGCAATTGAAGTAGCACAGCAGGAACAGAAAAGAACTGCACCTAAGGCACCAAAATTTGATGAAGCTTCTAAGTCTGAAAGTGCAAAAGCTCAGGTTCAGGCTGAAGAAAATAAGAAGAAAGAAGTTGATCTTAATTTTATTGCCGATTCACTCCTTAATCTTAAAAAATTTGTTCTTAATGCAGTAAATGAAGAATGGGCAAGAAAGCGTTATGCAGAATGGGCTGAAGAAAGAGGAGAAAAGAATACTCAGCTTTCAAGTGAAAATGATGCAAATGCCTTCCTCAGCACTTTCTATTCTCCATGCAGTGAAAACTGGTGGTCAGAAGAATATGCTGAAGCTGTAAAGGCTGCTCTTCCAAATAATGCTGCAAAAAATATTGTTGTATGGAACCTTGGTTGTGGTAAGGGTTACGAATCATATTCACTGGCTTGTGTTCTTAAACAGCGCTACCCTGGAGCTCACATCCGTATTTATGCACACGATGTAGATTTACTGTCAGTATCTAATGCTCCTTTGATGACTGTACCTGATAATCTTGCTAACGGATGGTATGCACCCTACTTGTCAAAGACCGTAAGTGGTGATTATACTTTCTCAAAAGAAATCAAAGACATGATATTATTTGAATATCACAATGTTGTTAATTCGAATAATTTACCAGATATTGATGTTATTTTTGCAAGAGATGTGATATCATTTATACCTGAAACATCACAGAAAGTCATTTTTGACGAATTCAGTGAAAAGATGAAGGGAAATGGTATTATAATTGTTGGTGCGAATGAGGCACTTTCAATTCCTGGCTGGAATGCAGAACCAGCTGGAAACATTACAGTTTATAAAAAATAAATATAATCGATTATATTTATTATCAAATAGGGGGAATTAATGAGAGTCGAATATATCAATCCATTCGTTGAAACTTCATATCGCGTACTCAAGGAAGTACTTGGCGGAGCAGATGTAAAAAGAGGTGATTTATACCTTAAATCTACAGCAATGCCTGTTATGGGAGTTGCTGCCCTGGTAGGTCTTGCAGGAGACGTGGAAGGTCGTGTATTATTTGACATGACATATGAAACAGCCCTTAACATTGCTTCTAAAATGAATGATGAAAGGCTTACTGAATTTGATGATCTGGCAAAGGCAACAATTTCAGAACTTGCTAATCTTATTACTGCTCAGGCTGTAACAAAACTTCACGAACTGGGATTTAAATTTGACCTTACACCTCCAGCACTTTTTGCCGGAGAGAAAATGGAAATAGCAGCATTGGGTGGAACAAATGAGAATGTTGAAGCTCTGATTGTTCCTCTTATTACTGAATTCGGTAAAATCGAAGTAAACGTTGCAATTCGTGAGCGTACTTGATAATATACGATTTTATGTGGATTAAAAAAGGGTATAATATAAGGAGAATATAGTATGAAGACTAAACAGGATTTTCCATCAATTAACGAACGTCCGCCAGAGGGGTTAAAGGATGACGGAACTAAGTTTCGTGTATTGATTGTAGATGATTCTGCATTTGTTGCAAAGCAGCTTACACAGATTCTTTCTAGCGACGGTTACGAAATTGTTGCAACTGCAGCTGACGGTAAAGAAGGTGTAGATAAGTACAAAGAACTTTGTCCTAATGTTGACCTTGTAACAATGGATATTACTATGCCTCGCATGGATGGAATTACTGCTCTGGAACAGATTGTTGCTTTCGATAAGAATGCGAAGGTTGTAATGGTTTCAGCACTTGGTAAAGAAGAACTTGTTAAGAAGTCACTTCTGGCTGGTGCAAAGAACTATATTGTTAAGCCTTTGGATCGCAAAAAGGTTCTTGAAAGAATTGCTTCTTCAATAAAATAATAGAGTAATATCGATTTATACTGACCTTTAAGATAGTATTAGACTTTTGTTTAAATGTTGAATTATCATTTAATGGATTCGGCTTTTTTCAGGAAGGTTTGATTCTGTCTCATTGTCAGTTATAAAAGAATTTATAATCCTCAAATACAAGCTGACTTAAATACTGTAAAGGTTTTTAAAGTTGGCTTTTTTGAGTTTTAAAAATTATAGACGAAATTCTCCTTATGATTTATAATATATAATATGGGTGGAATAAGTAAAAAAACAGAAGCTTCCGCAAAGAAGACTTCTAAAACTGCAAAAACTACAAAAACTGCAAAAGCTGCTTCCAAGTCAAGCACAGCTAAAAAGGATGAAGCTAAAGTTGAAAAGGCTTCTGGAAAATCTTCTGTTAAGGCTAAATCTGAAACAAAAGAAAAGCCTGTGAAAGCAGAATCTCTTCCTGCTAAAAGTGCTGAGAAAGTAAGCGCAAAGAAAGTTGTAAAAGATTACGATGAATCTCAAATCAAACATCTTAATGCACTGGAACACATCCGTTTAAGATCCGGTATGTATATTGGACGTCTGGGGGATGGTTCCAATCAAAATGACGGTATATACGTATTACTTAAAGAAATCATTGATAATGCCATAGATGAATTTATCATGGGCTTCGGTAAAAAAATCGATGTAAGCATTAAAGACAATCGGGTAAAAGTCCGGGATTATGGCCGTGGTATTCCTCTTGGAAAAGTTGTTGAATGTGTATCAGAAATCAATACAGGTGCAAAATACAATGACGAAGTTTTCCAGTTCTCTGTTGGTATGAACGGTGTTGGTACTAAAGCTGTAAATGCACTTTCCTCTTATTTCAGAGTTGTTTCCATTCGTGACGGTGAATGTTGTGAAGCTGTTTTCGAAAAAGGTAAAATTGTTTCTGACCGTAAAGGTAAGATGAAGGAAAAGCAGGCTAATGGTACCTACTTTGAATTTGTTCCTGACACAGAAGTTTTTGGAAAATATAATTACAATCTTGAATTTGTAGAAAAGCGTATCTGGAATTATGTTTATCTTAATGAAGGATTGACTATCAATTTTAACGGAGAAAAATATCATTCTGATAATGGTCTTTTTGATCTGTTGAATAATGAGATGGAAGATGAAGCCCTTTATCCTATTGGTTCTTATGTTGGCGAACATATCCGTTTTGCTTTTTCACATACAAATGCATACGGTGAAAATCATTTTTCATTCGTAAACGGGCAGTATACTGCTGACGGAGGTACCCATCTTAATGCTTTTAAGGAAGGTTTTGTTAAGGGGGTAAACGCCTTTTACGGTTCTAATTTTAAAGCAGAAGATATCAGGGACGGTATGGCCAGCGCTGTACTTGTAAAAGTAAAGGATCCTGTTTTTGAATCTCAGACAAAAAATAAGCTGGGCAATACTGATGTCCGCGCCTGGATTGTTCCTGAAGTTCAGTCTGGATTAAATGACTGGCTTCACCGCAATCCTGAAGCTGCCCGTAAACTTAAAGAAAAAATTGAGGCAAACGAAAAACTTCGTACTGAATTAAGCGCCGTAAAGAAAGAGGCAAAGGAAGCTGCTAAAAAAGTTTCTGTCCGAATCAAAAAACTTAAGGACTGTAAATATCATGTTCAGGATGGACCAAAGGGTGCTAATTCAATGATTTTTATCACTGAGGGAGATTCTGCTTCCGGAACAATGACACATTCCCGTGATGCAAATTATCAGGCTATCTTTTCTCTTAGAGGTAAGCCTCAGAATATGTGCGGTAAAAAGCAGGCTGATATTTATAAGAATGATGAACTCTTCCAGCTGATGATGGCTCTTGGAATTGAAACTGATGTAGAAAATCTTCGTTATTCAAAGATTGTAATTGCAACTGATGCGGATAACGACGGCTATCACATTAGAAATCTTGTAATGACTTTCTTCCTTGGTTTCTTTGAAGAACTTGTTACAACAGGAAGAGTGTATATCCTTGAGACACCACTTTTCCGTGTAAGAAATAAAAAGGAAAATATTTACTGCTATAGTGAAGAAGAAAGAGACAAGGCCCAGGCACAACTTGGTAAGGGAGCAGAAACAACACGATTCAAAGGACTTGGTGAAATCAACCCTTCAGAATTCCATCAGTTTATTGATCCTGAAACCATGCATTTAACTCCTGTTGAAATTTCTCAGCTTAAGATGGTTCCAAAGCTGCTTAATTTTTATATGGGTAATAACACACCTGAACGTCGTGAATTTATTGAGAAGCATCTTCTTCAAGATATAGATGCTTAAGAATGGCGGTCAAAAATAATAAGGAAAAACTATGGCTTTTGTAAAAAATCTTTTTGATAAAAACTTTATTGAATATGCAAGTTATGTAATTAGGGATCGTGCCATTCCTGATCTTGAAGATGGTCTTAAACCTGTTCAGCGAAGAATTATGCATACACTGTTTAAGATTGATGATGGACGTTTCCACAAAGTTGCCGGTGTTGTTGGTGAATGTATGAAATATCATCCTCACGGTGATGCATCAATTGGCGGCGCTTTAGTTGTACTTGCCAACAAGGGAATCTTTATTGACCGTCAGGGAAACTTTGGTAATCCTTATACTGGTGATGAAGCATCGGCTCCTCGTTACATCGAATGCCGTGTAAATCCTCTTGCCAAGGATTTTCTCTACAATCCTAATATTACTCAGTATGTACCAAGTTATGACGGACGCAGTGAAGAACCTGTTGTTTTCCGTGCAAAAATTCCTGTAGCTTTAATTATTGGTGCTGAAGGAATTGCGGTTGGTATGAGCACAAAAATTCTTCCTTACAATATTAAGGAAGTTCTTGAAGCAGAAAAAAAATGTCTTAAGGGAGAAAAGTTTGAGATTTATCCTGACCTTCCTACTGGTGGTTTGATTGATGTAAGCAACTATAATGACGGAAACGGAAAAATCATTACACGTGCAAAATTTGACATGAGTGATGAAAAAAAGATTGTCATTACTGAACTTCCTGTTGATTCAACTTCAGATACCTTAATGCAGTCAATTGAAAATGCTTACAAGGCTGGTAAAATTAAGATTTCATCTATTGATGATTTTACTACTGATCATTGTCATATTGAAATTAAATTGCCGAGGGGTGTTTACGCAAAGGATGTTGAAAAGGCCCTTTATGCATTTACTGACTGTGAGAAGTCAATCAGTTGTCAGATGCTGGTTATTAAAGACAATATGCCTGTGGCAATGTCTGCAACTGAAATCATTAAATATTATGCCAAAAAACTTACTGCAATAATCAAGGACGAGTTGGAATACGAAAGGGCAAAGCTTACAGAAGATCTTCATGCACGTACTCTTGAAAGAATTTTCATCGAGGAAAGAATTTATAAAAAAATTGAACAGATGAAAACTGCAGAAGCTGTAAACAAAGCTGTTATTGACGGATTTAAGCCTTTTAAGAAAGAACTTATCCGGGATGTTACAGACGAGGATGTTGAAAGCCTTTTAAAAATTCCTATCAGAAGAATTTCTCTTTTTGATATTAATAAAAACCGCGATCAGGTTAATGCAATTAATGCACGCCTCAAGGAAATTGCTAAAAGATTAAAGAATCTTACTGCATGTGCAATCGAATATCTTGATGGAATGCTTGCTAAATTTAAAACTGAAGATCTTGAACGTCATACAAAGATTGCAAAATTCTCTGCAGTTGAAGCAAAGGCTGTTGTAAAAAGAGATACTGCCCTCCGCTATGACAACGAAAGGGGAAATCTTGGAACTTCAGTTTCCGGCGGAGTTGAAATCTGTAAAGTTACTCCTTATGACAGAATTCTTTTTGTTCGTAAGAGTGGTATTTTTACAGTTTGTGATGTTCCTGATAAACTTTTTGTTGATAAGGGAATGTGGTTCTGTCAGGTTGCGGATAAAGAGGTAATCAATAAAATTCTCTTTACTGTAATTTATCAGGATCCAAAAACAAAGCAGGCTTACATTAAGAGATGCCGCGTAAACGGCTGGATTATGAATAGAGACTACATGTTTGCTCCAGACGGAATGGAAGTTCTTCATGTAGATACACGCGACAAGTTCAAATTCAAATTGAAGTTTGTAAAGAAACCTCGCATTAAAACTCTTGAGGCAGAATTTAATGCATCAAATTTTGATGAGAAGGGTCTTAAGGCAAATGGTGTGCGTCTTGATACAAAAGAAGTTTCTGGAATTGAAGTAGAAACTGATCCGGATCAGATGAAGCTTTTCTAATTAATAAAAGTTAATAAAAGGAAAAACAATGAATTCTATAAAACCAGATATTAAAGAAATGGCTGCAATTGTAAATGATGAAATTGCTGGAAGCAAGAACAAGGCTGTCTTTTCAGTTTTGATTTTTACTCTGCTGAAAACACTTCTTAGTGTTATTTCAGTGATTCCTGTAATGGCTGCATACATTACAAATTCTTCAAATAAACTTCCTGTTTTGATTATTACATTTGCTGTGTCTTTTATTGTACAAACCTTGCTGGGCGTGATTCAGTACGGTCTTACATCTATTTTTGACCTGCTGACAAAAAAGGAATTTGTTACACTGGGATTTCTGTTTATTGGCTTTAAGAAAGATCAGAAAAGAGTTTTCATTACAACAATTTTGTATAATCTTTTTCTTATAGTACTGACGGTTATCCTGGTTCTGGCTGCTTCATCTGTTTTTTTTAGTACTCCTCAAGGTCAGAATGCCTTAATAGCTTATTCACAAACAAAGGATTTTTCTGCATTGAATACTTTCATTCAGTCCTTTTCAGTAGTTCTGATTTTTGTAATTCTATTACTGGTAATTTTGCTTTTTCCTTTTGTTTTCAGATATCTTAATTTGATTAATGACAGCAACATTTCATCTGGAAAAGCCCTGTTTGAAAGTTATTCATTTACGATGAAGCATTTTTTCAAATACATCGGCCTTTTGATTTATTCCACAAAAATTCCACTGGCTGTATTTGTTATTTGTAATGTGGTTTCATACTTTATTCCGGAGCGGCTATCATTTTTAAGTTCTATAATTTCAATTGTTGCCTTCATTGCAGAAATCAATATCCTTGTACGGGTTAATTTTTGTAATGTGATTTTTTACTATTCTTACAAAAGACCTCAGGCAATTTTTAAGAATTATGAAGAAGAAAACAATGATAACGATACAAAACTGTTAGAGAGAAGTTCAGAAACTGATGGAGAAATGGATTCAGAATCCTGATGAACTGAATGAAAGTTTTACTGGATTATTGTGAAAACCAGATTATCATTAAGAACTCCCGTTTTATATCAGAAGCTTTTGTAGTTACCAGCGCAAAAGAAGCAAGAGAAAAACTGCAGGAACAGAAAAAAAAGTTTTTTGATGCAACTCATGTCGTTCATGCGTTTGTTACAGGATTAAAGGCCGAGGTAACAGGAATGAGCGATGATGGTGAACCCTCAGGTACTGCCGGTCGTCCTGTTCTTGATGTTTTAAAGGGCAGCGGAATTACAAATATTATGGTAACCGTCACCAGATATTTCGGAGGTACTCTGCTTGGAACCGGGGGGCTGGTCAGGGCCTATGGTGATTCCTGTAAAGAACTTCTGGCTTTGTGCAAAACAGAAGAGTATGTAAAAAAAGCAAGATTCTTTTTTGCAGCAGATTACAGTTCTTATTCTGGAATACAAAGAATGTTTGATACTTATCATATTTCCGAACTGAAAGAAGATTATGGTGATGGTATAATTATTTCAGGCCTTATCTGGGAGCAGGAAAAAGAAGCTTTTGCTCTCCAGGTAAAAAACTTTTCAAAAGGTAAAATTGATATTTCTTATACTGAAGTATAAAGAGAGCCTTTTTCACATTTTAAGGGCAGTCTGTCCATTAATATTAAATCCATTTAAAGAAAAAGGAGCATGAGATGAAATTAATTTTTATCCGTCATGGAGATCCAGATTATAATAATAATACTGTTACAGAAAAAGGTAAAAGGGAAGTTGAACTTTTAACTAAGCGTGTTTGCAACTGGAAGGTAAGTGATTTTTATGTTTCTCCTTATGGCAGGGCAAAGGACACAATACAGGGGGCCCTTGATAAAATGAATCGCACTGCAGAAACTCTTGACTGGCTTAGGGAATTTGATGCTCCTGTAATTGATCCTGTAACAAAAAATAAAAAATCTGTGCCATGGGACATAATGCCAAGAAGTTTTTTTAAGGATAAAAAGCTTTTCAGTCCAGATAGCTGGTTGAAGTCTAAAATCATGAAATCTGGTCCTGTTGAAAGTCGGTTTAATGAAATCACAAGAGGCTTTGATGAACTTATGGCTTCCTATGATTATAACAGAATTGCTCCTGATGTTCCTGTATATAATTGTCTGCCTCATTTAACTCAGGAAGAGGCCCTTGAAGATCATCACCTTGATGCTGTGCAAAAAAATTTAGATGAAAAGAATCTTGTTTTTACATGCCATCTTGGAGTAATGATGGTAATAATCGGATATTTAACTGGAATCAGTCCAACTGTTTTGCAGCAGGGCTTCTTTGTTGCTCCAACTTCTGTTACTGTTTTAGGTGCAGAAGAAAGAGTTCCCGGAGAAGTTATCTTCAGAGTTCAATCTATGGGAGATGTTCGTCACCTGATTGAAGGAGGGGAGATAACCTCTGCCAGTGGTTTTTACGGCAATGTAGAACAGTTTTAATAATGTAGTGACTATCTTACAAGTCTTTTCTGCATCATATATTCGTCAAGCAGGCTTCCGTCTTTAAGGCAGATTGATGAAGGTCGGCGGCCTGTAATTTTAAATCCCATTTTTTCGTAAAGAGCCCGGGCACGGGTATTTCCTTCAACAAAATCCAGTTCAAGTATCTGAACGTATGGTTTTGTTAAAGCAAGTTTTTCCATTTCTTCAAACATTTTTGTTCCAATTCCAAGATTCCAGAATTCCTTGCAGAGAGCAATTGCAACTCCTGCCCGATGTCTTATTTTTAATTTTGAACTGAAATGGATTCCACAGTTTCCTGCTACTTTGCCCTCAACAATGCAGAGAATCATGGCTTCATCCTTAGATGCATTCATACGGTCAAAAATTGCTTTTTCTCCATCGTATGTGTAATTATCACATTCCTCCGGATAGCGTAAAATAAAATCTGTTTCACCTGCAGAAATTTTAAGATAATCAATAACGCCATTAATATATTCATCCCGAGGAGAAAGGAGTGTTGCCATACGGCCATCTTTTAACTTAAATTCAACAGGTTTAATAGTCATTGTGCCCTCTTTTAAGAAGGGATTTAATGCAGTCTTCTACTTTTGCCATATCCGCAGTAGGTTCAAATCTTGCAACTACATTTCCCTGACGATCTATAATGAATTTTGTGAAATTCCATTTAATGTCACTTTTTTTGTACCAGTCAGGATCTGCTGCTGCAAAAGTCTTTTCCAGATAGTCCTTATACTCATGCTGGTCAAATCCTTCAAATCCTTTCTGGGATTTTAAATATGTGTAAAGAGGAAGTTCATTGCTTCCGTTTACATCAGACTTCTTCATTTGAGGGAAAGTTGTATTGTAATGAATGCTGCAGAATTCACGAATTTCATCATCACTTCCTGGAGCCTGTCCGCCAAACTGGTTACATGGAATATCTAGAATTTCAAGACCCTGTTCATGATATTTTTTGTAAAGCTCTTCAATTGGAGCATATTGTGGAGTAAATCCACAGCCGGTTGCAGTGTTTACTACAAGAATTACTTTTCCTTTGAAATCCGAAAGCTGGAGTTTTTCTCCGTTACCTTTTGTAAGTTCGTAATCGTAAATCATATTACTTCCTCTTATTTAAACTGTCTGGCAAATTCTATAGCTGACTGAATGTCATTCTGATCTGGTCTTCCCTTGTGCAGGCCCTTGAATTCTCCCCTGCAGTGGAATTCTCTATCATCCATTTCAATACCGAGTTTGCTGGCTTCTGCCTTAACCTTTTTGAATGTAGAATTCAGCATGGCAGCAGTTCCAAAATTGACGATTTTGCCTACCTTGTCTTTTGAAAGATTCTGAATAAAGTTGCGAACCTCAGGATCAATTGTAAAAGCATAGTAAGAGTTTCCGAGGAACAAAAAGTCAACAGCTTCTGTTACCGGTTCACTGATTGGAAGGGCTTCTACACCCAGCTCCTGGGCAATAGCTCTGGCAAGTTTTTCTGTGTTTCCTGTTTTGGTATAAAACCTAACGGCAAATTTCATATGGACCTCCGCCTTTTTAAGTAAATGTACAGATTTACCTCATTTAGGGAATTTATATGAGGTAATCTGCAGATAAATATAAGATTGTACACAATCGAATATAATTAAATAATATTTAATGAAACGCAAAATGTCAATGAAAATAATTCTAATTTGTTGTTTTTTTGAGATTAAAATATGAAAGCAGGGGAGGAGTTCTACTAAATCAGCTCCAGTGCACTCTATAGTGTTTACGCCTGTATTCAACGGGAGTAAGACCCATGAGACTTTTAAATAGGCGGATAAAGTGACTCTGGGATGAAAAAGAAAAGTAGTCGCTTATTGCCTGAGGGGAAAAGTCTGCATAGGAAAGCATATTGGCTGCTGCTTCAATCTTTTTCTTCCTTATATATTCCTGAACTGTTAAACCTGTTTCCTTTTTGAACAAGGCACAGAGATAATTTTTGTGAATGCCGGATTCTTTTGCCAGGTCCTCCAGGATAATTCTTTCATGGAGATGTTCGTAAATGTAATCGCAGGCCTTTCTTACGGCTCTTGAGAGTCCCTTTGTAATATTCAGAGATCTCATTCTGTCAGCAAAATCGTAGACGAGTTCCCGGTGGAGGATAGACACTGCATCTTCATTATTACAGCTGTCTATCTGCTGAATGTAGAGGTCGCTTAAAGTGTATGCTGTTTCAATTTCAAGGCCGCCTTCAATGCAGAAACGGGTTATCAGTGCAACTGCAATTATAAGATGGTACTTTGCATTTCTGAGAGGATCCGGTGACAGGGTTCCTAAATGGCTGTCGTGGAGAGGCAACATTATTTTCTGCAAAGTTTCAAAATCACCGTTTTTTACAGCATCATAAAATTCAAGTTCCCTTTCATAGGCAAGGTGGGAGATTTCATATTCCCGCTGCAAAAAAAGTTTGTGAGAAAGAATTTGCTCTGTTTTTGCTGATGGTTTCATGCTTAAAGTATAACAAATAATATTAAGAAAGTGCAAAAATTCTTAATAAAATGATATTGCGCTGAATAATTTGGTATTATACTTTTTTATAAATGGAGGATGAATAATGAAATTTAATCGCATGTATTTTATTCATATAGCTTTAACTGCAAGTCTGATGACTACTGCCCTTGTATCCTGCTCAAAAAAGCAGCCGGTTCAGACATTTGAACCATCCCACACAGAATATACTATGGAAGATATTGTCTGGCAGGATGATTTCAACGGCAAAAAGCTTAACATGAATGACTGGAATTATGAGTACCATGAGCCGGGCTGGGTTAATAATGAACTTCAGAGTTACGGTGATTCAGCAAAGAACATTTATGTTAAAGACGGCAAGCTTGTACTTCAGGCTTTGAAAACTGTGCAAAATGGAAAAGCTTCTTATACATCAGGCCGTGTAAACACAAGAGGAAAGCACGACTTTAAATACGGTCGTTTTGAAGCAAGAATTAAAGTTCCTCATGGACAGGGCTTCCTTCCTGCCTTCTGGATGATGCCTACTGAAGAAAATCTTTATGGTCAGTGGCCTAAATGTGGTGAAATCGACATCATGGAAGTTTTAGGAAACAAAACTGACACTCAGTATGGAACAATACATTTTGGTGAACCACATGCTGAACATCAGGGAAAGTATACAAAGTTTGGTGTAGATCTTTCAAAAGACTTCCACATTTATGCCTGTGAATGGGATCCAGGCCAGATTAGATTCTATATTGATGACGTTCTCTTCTTTAAGACATCTGACTGGTTTACAAAGAAAAAGGGCTTTGGAGAAGTAACCTATCCGGCTCCATTTGATCAGCCTTTCTATATGATTTTGAATGTAGCCGTGGGTGGAAACTGGCCGGGAAATCCTCCAGAGGATGCTGAGTTTAAGGAAAATGCCCAGATGGTCATTGACTACGTGCGCGTTTACCAGAAATTTTCATATGATGAAAATGTAAAGAGACCTGAACAGCCAAAGGTTGAACTCCGTGAACCTGATGAAAACGGCAATTATGTATCAAACGGTAACTTTGCTGTTGCAGAAAATCTTAATGACAGCAAGGACTGGTTCTTCCTCACAGCAGGTACTGGTAAGGGCTCTGCATCTATTTCTGGTAACCAGCTTCACATTGTCAGCGAAACTCCAGGTGACCTTGATTACAGTATCCAGATTTGCCAGCCAAACATGCCTCTTGAAAAGGGTGCATCTTATCACTATCAGTTTGATGCATATGCTGATGAAGAAAGAACAATCATCACTGCAATTACAGCACCAAACGCAGGCTGGGTCCGCTATCTTCCTGATACAAAGGTTGAAGTAGGACCTGAAAAGAAAACCTACGTCTTTGACTTTGTAATGAAGAGCGACAGTGATCCTACAGGCCGCATTGAATACAACCTGGGAAATCAGAATGCAACTGCAACTGTTCACATAAGCAATGTTAAGTTTATGCGCACCGGTGAATCTTCAGGTTCTTCTGCTGCCCGCATCCTGCCTGACGGAAACTATGTATTTAACGGCAACTTCCAGGAAGGTGAAAAGAGACTTGAACACTGGACTGTAAAGGCAGATCCTTTAAGCTGCGCAGAAGTAACTAACAGAAACAACATCCGTGAATTCATGGCTATACCTTCTCCAGACAATACTGTTGTTTTGTCTCAGGACATCAGACTTCCAGGTGGAAAAACTTATGTTCTTTCATTTGATGCATATAAAGAAAGTTCTGTCCTCACATACAACGGAATTGCTACCGTTGATATGGACTCACCAGCAACAGCCCCTAAAATCCTCGTAAGTCTGGGAAATGAAAAATTTGAAGCAGACCTTAGCAATAATCTTAAAACTTTCCGCTATAAGTTTGAACTTCCTCAGGGAGAAGATGCTTCTTCACTTGCCTTTACTTTCCTGCGTGGAGCACCGGCTTGTCTTGATGCAGTCCGCATTCAGGAAGACGGAATGGTTGTAAACGGTGACTTTGGAAGCAGCCTGACAGGTTATGAAGTTTATGCCCATGATGAAGCAAAACTTGACTATGGAGTTGACAGCCTTACTTATGATGATGCCTTCTGTGCTGATATCAGCGATACTGGAAGTTCCGACTGGATGATTCAGCTCAAGCAGAATAATATTACTCTGGAAAAGGGAAAGAAGTATCATATTGCCTTTGATGCTAAGAGTAATCTGGACCGCGACATTATGTACGCTTTGCAGAGAGACGGCAGCAACGATGACAACTGGATTCCTTATTCAGGTTCACAGATTATTAAAGTAAAGGACAACTTTGAACATTACGAAACAACTTTCACAATGCAGAACGATACTGACACAGCAGTTATCCTGAGCATTTCAATGGGAGCAGTAAGCGGAAAGCGTATCACTCAAAAGCATACTGTAACAATTGATAATATTGTGATTGAAGAAGTAGAGTAGTCTGAAAATACATGCTATGCGTCTGGCAGCTGGAATTACAGCCTGGTCGTATAGCCTGCAGACTTTTAAGCGCTGCAATTTCAAACTAACCTTCAAAAAGAAAAAGTGCCGGGATGAAAATCTCAGCACTTTTTTTGTTGGATTAATTTTTTACTTTACAAATTCTTCCTTGAGGAAGTCTAAATCAAGTTCAGGATAAAGAACATGCTGTGAGAGAAGGGCCTGTACTCTTTCTTTTGCCTTAGCCTTTACTCCTTCATCGATTTCAATTTTACCCTTTGCAGGTTTTCCATCCTTTGTAAGGCCTGGGCGGGTTCCCTTAAGAATAAAATCAATGATGTCTGCAACTTCTTTCATATCATCTTCTTTCATTCCCAAAGTTGTTAAACCAGGTGTTCCTACACGAATACCGCTTGTCCACCAGGCACCATTTTTGTCATATGGAAGTGCATTTGCATTGGCAGTTACACCACATTCAAAAAGGGCAGCTTCAGCCTGTTTACCTGTAAGGCCATATGTTGTTACATCAATAAGCATAAGGTGATTATCTGTACCACCTGTCTGGAGAATCATTCCATGATCCATACATGACTTTGCAAGAGCCTGTGCATTTGCTGCTACCTGTTCTGCATATTTCTTATACTCAGGAGAGCGGGCTTCTTTAAAAGCAATTGCTTTTGCTGCCATTACATGACCTAAAGGACCGCCCAGTACCATTGGGCAACCCTTATTAACATAATCCTTAAAGGCTTCCTTACAGAGAATCATTGCACCGCGTGGACCACGGAGTGTTTTGTGAGTTGTTGTTGTAACAATATCAGCCCACTTTACAGGATCGTTATCACCTGTCCAGACTTTTCCTGCTACAAGACCGGCAAAGTGTGCCATATCAACCATAAATACTGCACCACATTTGTCAGCAATCTGGCGGAAACGCTTGAAATCAATTTTACGAGGATAAGCAGAAAAACCTGTGAGAAGAATAAGAGGTTTTACTTCCATAGCCTGCTTTTCAATAGCATCATAATCTAAAAGACCAGTTTCTTTATCTACTCCATAAGGATGACTTTCAAACATTCTGGCAGAAACATTCATTTTATAGCCGTGGGTAAGGTGGCCGCCGCATGAGTAATCAAGACCCATAAGCTTTTGATTTCCAAAACGTTTTCTCAGCATATCAAACTGTTCTGCTGTTAAATCATTAAGGGATTTTACTCCCAGTTCTTCCAGAGTAGGTGTTTCTACTTTTGAAGAAAGAATTGCCCAGTAAGCAACAAGGTTTGCATCTGCACCAGAGTGAGGCTGAACATATGCATAGTCTGCACCAAAAAGAGCCTCTGCTTCCCGGGCTGCTGTATTTTCAACAGCATCAATATTTACACAGCCACCATAGTATCTGTGTTCAGGGAATCCTTCTGCATATTTGTCTGTAAGAAGATTTCCCATGGCCAGTTGAGTGCTTAATGAACAATAGTTTTCGCTTGCAACAAGTTTAAGATGCCTGCGCTGATTTTCCAGTTCATTTACAACATCCGCTGCGATATCCGGACCAACTTTAGCCACAGTCTGAAGGTTAGCAACATAGGCTGTCATTTCCGGATTCAAGTTACCGTTACACTTTTTAATGTAATTCTCTAATGGTGTAGACATTTCCATCTCCTGATTTTTTATTAAGCACTAGGCTTGATTGATTCTAAATTAAAGATTGACTTGAATCAATGGATATTTTCTTCTTTTATTTAATTTCCTTGCACCAAGTTACTTTTTGATTTAAACTGTAAGTTATGAAAAACAGAATTTATATTAATGATGATTGGTCATATTTTGATGAATTTGATGAGTCTCAGGTAAAAGGAAAAATTTCAAGTAGTGGAAAAACTGCTTCAAGGCTTCAGAAGGTCAGGCTGCCACATACTTCATGTGTACTTCCTTTTAACAATTTTGATGAAAAAATCTATCAAAAGGTTGCTCTTTACAGAAAGGATTTTAAGACACAGCCCGAATGGAAGGGAAAAAAGGTCCTTCTTACAGTTGAAGCTGCTGCTCATGAAGCTACAGTTTATATTAATGGAGAACCTGTATATCAGCATAAGTGTGGATATACAGCTTTCACAGTGGATTTAACTAAGAAACTTAATCCTACTGATAAGAATAATGTGCTGGCTATTAAGGTTAATTCAAAAGAAAACCTTAACATTCCTCCTTTTGGAAATGTTGTAGATTATATGACATACGGCGGCATATACAGAGATGTTTATCTGGATATAAAAAATCCTCTTTACATTGAAGATGTATATGTTACCACAAAGAAAAATCATTATACTTCACAGGTAACCCTTAATTCAGGAGACGGTCTGGAAGGATACAGCCTGCATCAGACAGTAGTTCTTGCTGATGAAAAAAAGGCTTCAAAGAAAACTGAAAATATTTGTGAAATCAATCAGGGTTTAAGCGGAATAAAAACTCTTACAACGGCTCAGGCTGTTCCCTGCATGTCCTGGTCTCTTGAAAGTCCGGTTCTTTATTATTTGAATACAGAGCTGCTTGATCCAAAAGGAAAAGTTGTTGATTCAAAACAGATTCGTTTTGGTTTCAGGGATATTCGTTTTGATGAAAGTGGTTTTTATCTCAACAACAGAAAAATCAAAATCCGCGGTCTTAACCGTCATCAGTCTTATCCATATGTTGGATATGCAATGCCTAAAAATATGCAGATTGAAGATGCGGATATTTTAAAATATGAACTTGGACTGAATGAAGTGAGAACTTCCCATTATCCACAGAGCCAGTATTTTGTTGACCGTTGTGATGAAATTGGTCTTCTTGTGTTTACAGAAATTCCAGGCTGGCAGCATATTGGTGATGAAGAGTGGAAAAAGCAGGCAATTGAAAATGTTGAAGAAATGGTCGCTCAGTACAGAAATCACCCTTCTATATTTATGTGGGGAGTTCGTATTAATGAAAGTATTGATGATGATGAATTTTATGCAAAGACAAATTATACTTCACATGTTTTAGATCCAAGCCGTCCAACTTCCGGCGTGCGTTATTTGCAGCACTCTCATCTTCTTGAGGATGTTTATTCCTATAACGATTTTTCTCATACTGGAAAAAATGATGGTATTCTCCACAAGGCAAAAGTAACGGAAAGCAATAAGGGATATATGGTAAGTGAATACAACGGTCACATGTATCCTACAAAAACTTTTGACAATGAAGGAATCAGAACTGAACATGCATTAAGACATGCCCGGGTTCTTGATAATGTTGCCGCTTATCCAGAAGTTGCAGGTTCATCCGGCTGGTGTGCTTTTGATTATAATACTCACAAGGATTTTGGTTCAGGTGACAGAATCTGCTACCACGGTGTAATGGATATGTTCCGTAATCCTAAACTTGCAGCTTATGTATACAAAAGTCAGCAGGATGCAGAAATTGTTGGAGATGTACTTGAAGTAAATTCTTCAATGGATAAGGGGGAATATCCTGGCGGAACCTGCGGTTATCCTTATATTTTTACAAATGCTGATTCTGTTCGTCTTTTTATAAATAATGTGTTCATTAAGGAATATAAAAAGGAAGATTCAGAATTTAAACATCTTCCCCACGGACCTATTGCAGTAACAGATACAATTGGAAATCAGCTTGTGGAGCAGGAAGGTGTTCCTGAAAAGTATAGCGGTAAAATAAAAGAGATTCTTGAATCTCTCCGTTTTTATACAGTTGAATCAATGCCTTTAAGCCTCAAAAAAAGTGCCGTTAAGTTAAATCTGATGAAAGTTATTTCTCTTGAAAAGATGACTGAATGGTATGGAAAATACATTGGAAACTGGGGCGGCAGGGTTAACGTATGGAAGTTTGAAGCATATCGCAAGGGCAAGCTTGTAAAGACTCTTGTACGTTGTCCAAATTCAAAATTCTTTGTTGAGGCAGCTACTAAGCGCACACTTCTTGTTGAAGAAACAACTTATGATGTTACAGAGGTACATCTTGCTGCAAAGGATGAGCACGGAAATATTCTTCCTTATTGTCAGGAAGCTGTAAAACTGGAAGTAAATGGGGATGTTGAGCTTATTGGTCCTGATGTTCTTTCATTAAAGGGTGGTCTGGCAGGAACCTACATTAAGTCTAAGGGAAAAGCAGGAAAGGGTAGTCTTATCATTACTGACTGGTATGGCCAGAAAACAGTAGTTGATTTTACCATTAAACTTGCAAAAAAATAATTATCCTTAACAAGTAAAAATAAAAAAGCTTTTCCTTAAGAGTCATCTCTTTTAGAAAAGCTTTTTTTTGTTTTCAGCTTTTTAACTATTATTTCTCTTCAATTTCAGGATGATTTTCAAAATAATTTTTCCAGGCTTCATTTACCCGGCTTATATATTTTTTCTTTTCTGAGTCACTTATAAAACTTGCCTTGAATGAATTTTGAACAATCTTTTTTATATCAGAGAGCTTAAAGTTTAAAAGAGAATAAATTTTATATAATTCATCAATTAAACTTACTTTGAAGAATGTAGGATCGTCTGTATTTAAGGTTATAAAGATTCCTTTTTTGTAAAGTTCTTTTACAGGATGTTCTTCAAATTTTGTAAAGTAGTGCTTTGTGAAAACGTTGCTTGTAGGACAAACTTCAAGGGGTAAATGTTTTTCCTTTAATTCTTCCATAAAATCCTTGTCATAGGCTGCAGAAATCCCGTGACCGATTCTTTCTGCATGACAGGCTTTTATTGCATCTTTAATTGACCAGGAATCAATTACTTCTCCTGCATGAACAACTGTGTGAAGTCCAGCTTTTTTTGCTTTATCGAAAACTGCTGCAAAATTCTTTGCAGGCCCCTTTGCTTCATCTCCACCCAGACCAATTCCGATAATATATGGATTTTTTTCAGCAAGAACAAGGTTAAGATTATTCATTGCATTTTCAAGGCCAAAGGAGCGGCTTACATCTACAATCAGACGGATGGTAATACCGTTCTTTTTTTCAGCTTCTTCAATTGATTTAGTGAATGTTTCAATAATATCGTGAAAACTTATTCCTTTCTTCATAAAAGAAGTTACGCTTACAAATGTTTCACAATATACTATATTATTTTTCTTTAAATATGAAATGAGGTCTTTGGTAATGTAGGAAATATCATCTTTTGTTGAATAAAATCCTTGAATTTCAATAAAGGCATCAAGAAATCCAGCTAAATCATCGTAGGAAAAAAGCTCCTTCATCTGTTCTGCTGTCATTTCCCTGCCTTTATTCTTTAGATACAGTTCTTTGATGGTAGATCTGGATGTACATGCTTCAGAATGTAAATGAATCTCAGCTTTTGGAACTGATTTCAATAAATCGTAAAAGTCCTTTTTATTCATATTAATTTACCAAATATCTCTAATATCCCCTGTCAGTTATCTCGCAATATTTGCATTTTGTTTAAATACAAGTATTTCCCACTTATATATATCGGCAGGATATACTTAAGTCTTGACTTAAAAAATTCGGACTGATATTTTTTTATATAGGTAAATTAATCAGGTTACCGAATTTTTTTACTTGGAGATTATATGTCAAAGAAGGTCTATGCAGGAAATTTAAGTTTTATTACAACTGAGGAAACCCTGCAGAAAGTTTTTTCAATTTTTGGAAAAATAGAGAGTGTTTCAATTATTAAAGATAAGATTAGTGGTAATTCCAAGGGATTTGGCTTTGTAACTTTTGAGGAAGAAAATGCGGCTGCTCAGGCTGTTCATACTCTTTCCGGAAAAGAAGTTGACGGAAGAAAAATCCGTGTTAGTTTTGCCGAAGAAAAATCCGGAGCAAAAAAATAATTTTCTGCAATGAGTTTTCTTTCCCAGGATTTTTTGGATTATATTGCGGAGAATTGTGACAGGGCCTCTTTTATTCAGAATTATTTGAACAAAAGAGGTGTAGATACAAATCTTATTTGTCTGGATGGAAAAAAACATATTCTGATTCAATTCAATTCCAGATTTTACAATCCTGCATATAAAATTAAAACTATTATTTCTCATTATGACCGGGTAGAAGGAAGTCCAGGGGCGAATGATAATTCTGCCTGTAATTTTATGCTCATGAACTGGGCTGTAAATTTAATAAAATTTCAGGGATTTCATAATGTAAGAATATTTTTCACTGATGGGGAAGAACTGGGAAAAAATTACGGTGTTTCTGAACAGGGAGCATTTGGACTGGCCTCAACTTTTAAGCGGCTGGGAATTACAAATGATGATGTATATGTTTTTGATTCCTGCGGAAGGGGAGATGTTGCTCTTCTTTCTGATTTTAGAATTCCTGAAAAAGCATCTAAAGTCTTTTCAAAAAAATATATGGATCTTTATAAGAGAAGCAAGTTCCTTTTGCAGCAAAGTTGTCCCGGTCACTGGATTAGTTTACCTGCTCCTTACAGTGATAATGCTTCTTTTCTTGCATGTGGAATTCCTGCGGTTGCAATTACAATTCTTCCTGGGGAAGAAGCCAGTCAATATGCCATGGAACTTTTAAAAAATCCCCGGCTGGAAGCAAGTGTACTTAATAGGGCTTCCGGCGAGGATCCTGATTTAAGAAAACTTCTGCCTATGACATGGCAGTTATTCCATACCAAAGGCGATAACAGCGAATCTCTTACTGAAAGCGCCTTTGTTATTATGAATAATATTTTGTATACTCTTGCAAACTTAAAGACTCCAGTCTAATTCACTGGATACACATGACAGTTTTTCTGAAGCCATCATCATTCTGTCTGCCTGTGTAGAAATCTCTTTTGTAGATTCAGTAAAGTTCTGGAAACCGTTGGAAATTTCTGCAAGTGTAGTTACAATCTGACTAAAGGAAACTGTCTGTTCTTTAATAATTTCTTTGATTTTTTCAGTTTTATCATTTGTATCTTCAGAGGAAGTTCTGATTCCTTCAAAGTGATTTTTCAATTCTTCTGTAATTAACTTTTGTTCTTCAATTAATTTAGTACCATTTTCAGAAGATTGAATTAAGACCAGTGAAGAATTTTTAACTGATTCAAGATATGTCTGAATATCCTTGATTGAAGAAACTGAATTTTCCTGGAGCTGCTGGATTTCATTAGCAATTATATGGAAACTCTTTCCTTCATCCTTTGCACTTACAGCTTCAAGTTCTGCATTCATGGCAATAATCTTTGTTTGATTAGAAATGTCTTTCATCATGGAAATTACATTATCAATTGAATCAATAAGTCTGGTAAGATTTTTAATTCCTTCTATAATCTGCTTGTTTGTGTTTTGAATGTTAGTAATCTGCTGGATAGACTGATCCAGTGTAGAGAAGGAATTTGTAACATCAATATTTGTCTGATTAATTCTTTGTGAAACTTCTTCAATGTTATTTTGAATTGTCATTGATAATTCATTAGTCTGATTCACAGTTTGAACAATTTCATTAACATCAGAGTTTTGATTTATAGAGGTGCTTTCAACTTCCTGAGATATTACAGATAATTCTTCTGTAGTTTTTTGAATGTTGCTGGAAATTTCATCAGCCTGAGAAATGAGAGAATTATATCTCTGTACACTATTATTCAGGAGAAAAATATTGTACTGAAGAGGATCATTAAGGGCTGACGGAAATGTAGTGTTTTTATCTTTATTAGAGAGAAGATGTGAAATTGTTTTTGTAAGTTTATCATTACTTGTATTTAACTGGCGGTAATAAAGAATGCCAATGAAAATACAGATGAATACAATTACAATAGTGAGAAGAGACATTCTGAAAAGTTGTACCCAGGCTGGCAGCGGATTAATCATATCATTTGTGTATCCCTGGTAGAGCATTACAAACATAAGAAGGTTTGCATATACTGCTGGAATGATAAGAAAGAGAATGTAACGAACTTTTGTGTTTAATCCAAAATATTTTTTCTGTCTTACATATTCTTTATCAACACCGGTTAAAAACATCTGTTGTGAAATTTCACTACAAATTTTTTCTGTTGTATAGAGAATAATAATTCCTGCCATATAGGCTGAATAAATACCTGTAATGATAGTAGAAATGATTTCTGTTTTTGTGATGCTGAATGCAGGTAGAAAATAAAGAATCAGGGGTAAAGCGCCTGCACATAAAGTGAATACCAGGAATGTTTCAATTCCCTTAATTGCAGGAAAGCGCATTAATTTTTCAATAAGAAAAGTAGTACTTTTTTCTGTATGAAATCCTGTTTTTTTCCATTCAGAAATTGATTTTGATAATCTTGATGAAACCAGTTTATTTGAGAAAGGGGCAAATACCCACTGGAAAAATATCCATAGACCGGAAAAAATAATTCCCAGATAAGGTAATTCCCAGAGGATAACATTAAGGAAGAGTGTAATCATTAATGCACCGGCAACTGCTGCAAGACCATTTGATTTTATTTGACTGAAAAAAATCTTTCTGGCAAAATTATTGTTCTTCATTTTTATCTCCTGTTGCATTTACCTTTTCGAGGGATTCAGAATTTGTTTTAAGAGTCTGAGCTGTATTAATTAATATTTGAGTTGAATAAGTAAATTCCTGAATAGATGAATTTATCTGTTCCAGTGTTTTTTCAATTTGATTAAATGAAGTTGACTGTTCCATAATCAATTCTTTAATATCATCAGCAGATGAAGAATTTGTTTGTGATGAATAAGAAATATTCGAGAAGTTATTATTCAGTTTATCTGACAGACGGAGACCTAAGTGAATTTGTTCCGTACATTTCATTGAAGCTTTAATTAATAAATCTGAAGCTAACTGTATTTCACTGATTTTAGCTTTAATTTGTCTTGCGGATTCCATTGTACGGTTTGCAAGACGACGAACTTCATTTGAAATATTTTTAAAGCTGGAAGTAGAATCAGAAAGTTTTGTAGCTTCCAGTTCTGCGTTAAAGGCAATGATTTTTGTCTGATCTGTAAATGAAGTAATTAAATTAACAATTTCCCATACTGTATTTATTTTTCCATTGAGATTTTTGATTCCTTCAATTGTTTCCAGATTTGATCTTTCAACTTCAGACATTTTTTCTGTATACATTTTAAGAATGTCATTTCCCTGTTTTACTTCATCACTTGCATAAGCGGCAAGCTGGGAAACTTCTACAATTGATTCTTCAATTTGTCCGGAAAGTGAAGTTGTTCCCTTCATTGTTTCTACAATTTCTTTTGTTCCGGCAGACTGCTGCAGGGAAGTAGTAGATGTTTCAGCTGAAATTGCATAAAGACTCTGGGCACTTTCATTTATTGATTTACCGATGTTTTCAAATTCATTCAGCGTATGATTAAAGAGCATGAGCATATTGTTTGCAAGATAATGGTTATAAGCAATTTCATCATTTAAGTCAGTTGGAATATAGGAAGCTTCAGTCGTTTCATTATCATTAAGGATTTCGAGAATATCAGTCAGTTTCTGATTACTTTTAAAAGTTTTTGTAAAGAACACAAATGAAAGAATGATTTCCGCAACGGTATTTAATATGCAGGTAAGAGCCATAAGTTCAATTTGAATTTCTGATGAAGTGGTTCTTCTGAACTGGAATCCATTGAAATTATAATAGCCAGTTAAAAGTACAAGATTCTGGATTAATACAGTGAGAAGAAATGGCAGAATTACAAAAAAGAAAAGTTGTCTTGAAAGACTAAGACCGAATACTTTTTTCTTTAAGGCATAGTTTGGAGAAATACCTTCCTGAACAATATCGCAGGCATATTCAGTTGAAATACCTCTGCAATAAGAATAAGCATAAAGGGAAGCTAAAACAGAACCACAGAGAGCTTCAACAAGAGAAAGAACGCTTACCTGAGTTGAAATACCAATCAAATTTCTTAAAAGGAAGAATGCAACAATGGAACCAACCACAAAGTAAAGAAAGGTTTGAAGGGCACAGATGACTGGTATCTGCATCAAATCTTCAAAAAGTTTTGTTCTCTGCTGATCATCAGTTTCATTTTTCTCGAAGTAAATAATTTTTGATGAAAGACCTCTGTAAATTAAATGATCAACAAATGGGGCAATTACAAACTGCATTAACATTACCATCACAAAACAGATAGCAATAAAAAGCACAAATCTGCTGAGAGGAAGTTGACTGGTTACTTTTGCAGGTATGAAAATATATGTAAAAATTACAAGTGCTGCCACAAGATCCGGAACAAGGCTTTTTTCAATAACCTTTTGTTCAAATGTTTTTTCTTTTTTATTCATTTTAATTCTGCTCCCTTATTTCTGAATCTTTATTTTCAAAAAGATACTCTGAATTTGTTTTCAGAATATTTATAATATTTTGAATCTTTGATGAAAGTTCCAGGAATTGTTTTGAATTGGAACTTATGGAGATAAGGTTCTTTCCTATTTCTTCCATAGCGTTATTTTGTTCAATTATAAATTCTTTGATTTTGCTTGCATCTGATGCGGTAGATGTGGCAGAAAACCGGATTGAATTGAACTTATTTTTTAGACTCTGGGCAATTTGATTTTCTTCATTAATTTTTTTCATTGATATTTGTCCCTGTTCAATAAGAGACTGACTTGCTTTTTTAATGAGGAAAATCTTTTCCTTTATTTCCTGAGTCAAGTCGATTGTCTGTTCTGCCAGGTAACGGATTTCCTGAGAAACAAAACTAAGATTTTCTGATGTATTTGCCTTGCTGCTTTCTATTTCGGCATTGAATGCAATAATTTTACTTTGTGAAGCAACAGAGTTGATTAAGTTAATAATATCCTGAACGGTATTTATCTTCGAAGAAAGAGTCTGAATACCATTGATTGTCTTTTCATTTTCTTCTGTGATTTCCTGAAGACGGTAAAGGTTGTTGTCCAGTTCCTGATAATTATCCTTTACAGCTTCAAGATTTTTATCTGCAATATTAATTACTTCAACGATTTTATTTGTGATTTTTTTAGAAAGAGAATTGTTATTTTCAATTGTTGCAAATATTTCTTCTACGCTTGCAGACTGTTCTGAAATAGTTGCTTTTGTTGTAATTGATATCTCTGAAAGAGTTTCGCAAACTTTTTCCATTGAGTTATTTACAGACTGATAGTTAGAAAGAATTTTTTGAAATAACAGAATGGTTCTGTTTATTAAATACATTGAATAGGAAATTGTATTTGCATAATCAACAGGAAAAGTTTCTTCTGTTGTTGAAACAGTATCACGGTTAATATTTTTCAAGGCTGTCTGTATCTGACCATTATATCTTTTGATTTTTTCAAAATACATAAATACAAGCAGAATAAGAAATAAAATATTTGTAACACCAAGAAAATAGAAAATCCCAATGTTATCAATTTTTGAATTCATAAGTAATATGAATGAATCAGAAAACAAAATTGTCATGGAGAGAATTGGGAAAATGATGTACATAAAAAATAACAGAATCAGGGAAACTCCATAAAACTTTTTATTTGCAATATCGTTTTCATATATTCCCTGCTGTGAAATGTAGAGAGCAATGTCTGTAGCAATTTTTTCGTTAATGTGCCAGCTCAATAATCCTGCAAAATATGAATAAATCAGGAATGTTATGAGCATATAAACAAAATAAATTGTTTCAAAATGAATGTACAAGTTAGAAATCATACATATCAATATTGAAATAAGAAGATGATAAGTCATTGTTTCTATACTTTTAAATCTTGGCAGCAGCTGAATTTTTTTAAGCAGATTTGTTCTTCCCTGTTTATCTAAGTCTGTTGTATAAAAGTAATAGGTTTCATTAGAAACTCTAAAAGTGATGAATTTATTTATGATAGGTCCAAGTCCGAATTCTGCAAGCCCAAAAAGGCATACAAAAATTAAGGAAAACTTTACTAAATCTTCCATAGAAAACGGAATGACAAATAATAGATTTACATAAATAAAAATGGATACAATCAGGTTTGAAAGTATTCCTTTTTTATATATAAACTTTTCAAGTGAGATAAAATTATTTTTTTCTTCCTTTGTTTCCAGTACCTGGAAATATGATTTCATTTTATTCTCCAATTCTTTTTACTTTTTTCCAAAATCAATTCATAGATAAAAAAACTTTTTATCGTAAATTTTTATAACTATTAAGCTTTTCAGCAAGGAATTTAATTGTCCTGCTTGAAGTTTTTATTGTATCAGTTGCTTCGGCAAAATCCTGAAAACCTTTATTAATCTGGTAGAGGGTTGTGCTAAGCTGCATAAAGGCCGTGTCCTGGGAAGAAACAATTGACTGAATGTCTTCAGCATATTCCGCAGTAATATCTGTTTTTACCTGAAGTTCCCTGAACTTTTCTTCAAGAGATGTAAAGAATTCACTTCCTTCACGGATTCTTTGAGTTCCACCTTCTGAAGTAATAATTAAATTATCGGAAGATAACTGAATGCTTCTGATTTTATCCTTAATCTCCTGAGTGTTTTCTTTTATTGTATCTGACAGGCGCCTGATTTCTTCTGCAATAATGTGGAATTTTTCTCCATCAGAATCGGACTGTGAGGATTCAATTTCTGCATTGTATGCAATGACACGACTTTTTTCTGCAATTGAATCAATTTTATTAATGCAGTCCCAGACCATTTCAATCATTTCGCTGGATTTTTTTATACCTGAAATTGTTTCAATGTTGGCATCAGAAATTTCCCTGATTTTTTTTATGTTTTCAGTTAAAAGATTAAAACCATCATCTACGTTATGTTTCGTAATTCCGGCAGCCATACTTACCTGTGAAATGTTTCTGGAAATCTCATTAACCTGTTTCATTACATTTTTAGTCATCTTTTGATTTGATTCTTCTACAATGCTGCTGATTGCTTCAGATTTTTCAGCCATTTCTGCAGACATGGAAGTAAGATCTGATGTCTGATACAGAATGCCTAAAGATGCCATCTTTGTTTTTCCAATGGTTTCCTGGAGGAAGGTAAGAATGTTGTTTACAAGATAGAGATTGTAAGAGAACTCATTTGTAAAATCTACAGGAAGATTTACTTCACTGGAAGAATTATTCTTAAAAAAGTTTTCAAGTTCTTCGTTAATCTTTGTGAAAGAAGAAATTGACTGTTTATAAAGGAAAATGGAAAGATAAATCATGATTGCCGAATTCAGGACAATCATAACAATAAACTGATGAAGAGACTGTCTTACTGTTCCGTTATTAAAGTTCTTAAATACAAATGCAAACTGAGTAGCGTTTACTAAAATAAATGGAATAATAATAAAAAGAAGAATTCTTTTATTCAGTTTAAGAGTATAAACCTGCTGTAAATCATTTGATTCTTCATCAAGACCTTTCTTTGTAAATTCAATTGCATATTCCGAACAAAGACTTTCAGTGTAAACAAAGGAAATCATGTAGGAATAAAAAATACAACTGAAGAAAGAAACAATAATAAAAATGAGGGCATAGATTTCTATCTGCAGATAAAAAATACAGATAAAAGTTAATCCAATCATAATTACAACGAAACAAAGAGCAACTTCCAGTCCGATTTTAAAAGGTAAACGTGTAAGCAGTTTAAGAAGCCGGCTTCTTTCTATATTTTGTCTTTTGTAGAAATCATCTTTTTCTCTGGATTTTTCATATCCCATCAGACTTTGATATTCAATTTCATCTTCATACAGTTTTTCAATTCTTTCGGACAAATCTTTTGTAATGAGATGATTTGTTCTTGGAGCAACAATAAACTGTGAAAAAAATGCTATAAGTGCAATTGAGGAACAGAATATTACAGTCTTTATAAGTCCCATCTGTTCATAAGGAAGAGCAGAGAGATAAAAAGAATAAATTACAACAATAAAACCACAGGCAAGGTTAGGAATGCGGCCCTTGTCCATGAGTCGGTGTTCAAAATCTTTTTTTGTTTTTAATTTTTTATTTGCCATATTTTTTTCCTATTTTTCAAGAAGCTTAAAGCTACCGTCCCAGTTTTCATCTTTTCCAGATTCAATGAATTTATTGCACTGCTTGATACAATATTTTGAAGCAAGATCAGAAGGGTTTTCTTCTGCAGCTTCAGTAAAATAATCGAGAGCTCCTGAAAAATCTCCGTCAATGTAACGGTCAAGTCCCTTATCATATTTTTCCAGGAATGAATCATTATATTTGCTAACATTAGGACTAATTTCAAAAATGCGTACTGGTTTTGTTTTGCCTTTTACCTTTACCAGTCCCAGATTTCTTGTAGAGTGTTCAATAGAATTTTCATCACACATTTCTTCGTTAGTGCGGTTAGAAAAAGTATCAATATCTTTTTTTACATCCTCAGTAATAATAATCTGAGAACCAAAAATTTTAGTAAGTCCTTCAACACGGGAAGCAAGGTTTACATTATCTCCAATAACTGTGTAATCTTTTTTGTCTGTTGAACCAATTGTTCCTACAATCATTGAGCCGTAATGAATTCCAATTCCATAATCAAATTTATAATTTTCTGATAAATGAATCATGCTGGTGTCAATAAGAGTCTGCCTCATTTCCAGAGCTGCATTTGCTGCCCTTAAACCATTGTCCGGATAAGAATCAGGCGCACCAAAGAGTGCCATGATTGCATCACCCATAAATTTATCAATTGTGCCGCCATGCTTTTTTATGATTGCACCCATCTTTTCAAAGAAATAGTTCAGGAAGCTTACAACATCTTCCGGGGAATTCATTTCTGAAATACTGGTAAAGCTTCTTATGTCTGCAATTAAAACTGCAACTTTTCTGTTTTCTCCAACCATCGTATTAGTTACAGCTGTTCTGTTTGCAATAATATCCTTGATTACTTTATCTGGAAGAAAGCGGGAAAAACTTGTGCGCATTTTTGCTTCAGCTTTAATTGATTTATCCAGAAGGATTGCATTTTCCAGAAGTAAAGAGTAGGTTTCTGCAAAATAGTTTAATCTTTGAATTGTTCTCTGATTAAAAGTGTTTTCATTAAAACTTGCAATATGAAGAGTGAAAACATAATTTTTGTCTTTGTCACTTGGATAAAGCTGATAATCTTTTATTTTATTTACGCTTTCCTCTTCAGCAGATGAATTATCAATTTCACAGACAGATTCATTCCAGAGGAAACTCTTTCTATTTGTAATATAGTTTTCAAAATCTGAATGACAAATCTTTTTGAAATCTTCCAGATCCACACTGCTGATGGAATTTTTCACAACATATCTTTCTGTTAAAGGATCGCTGTTTAAAATTATTGCTGCAATATCATAATCAATTACACCAGTAAGATTATCCAGTATTCTTTTTAGAAGCAGGGGAATATCATTTATTAAACAAATTGAAGTGTAAGCATTGTCTTTAAGGTAGAGGTTAAATAAATCAGTATCAAAAGCCTGTGTCAGAATTTCAAAAACATCTTTTCTGTTAAGATTTGTTTTTTCTTCCGGAAGATTTGAACAAAAAGCAATTGCTTTTTCTATATCTTTCTGCAGCTGTTCATTACTGCTCATTTGTACTGTATAAAAAGCATCAGCTCTTGAATTAAGTGACCAGTAACGGAATTGAGTTTTATTCTCAGTATTACTTAAAATAAATGCAATATTTTTAAAGAATGGAGTATTCTTTACAATGCGGCAAAGAGCGTAGCCTGAAATTCTGTCCAGTTCAACGTGAGCAATTACGCAGTCAATTTTTTTTGTAAATATAAGCTGAAGGGCTTTAACTCCATCGGCTGCTGTAATTACAGTGTAGCCCATTTCAGAAAGAATGGAGGAAATCATTTCGCACATAGTTTTTGAAGAATAGGCAATGAGAATAGTTTTCTTTACAATTGAAATATTTGAACTAGTGATTGGTTCCATCAATAAGCTCCTTTACTGAATTTAAAAGATTGGAACGTTCAAAATCAGATTTAACAATAAATTTCTGTGCTCCAGCCTTTAAGAATTTTTTCTCCTGATCCTTGTCATAAAGACCAGAAACTATTACAACAGGAATGTTCTTATATTCATCCATTCGTCTGAGGTTTTGCAAAAGTTCTGTTCCATCCATTCGCGGCATATTAATATCAGTTACAATTAAATCAACATGGTTGGAACTAAGTTTGTCCAAAGCATCTATTCCGTCAGAAGCCGTGATTACCTGATATCCGTCTGCTTCAAAAATAGATTCTTCAATTTGTCTTGTGGTAAGAGAATCATCAACAATAAGTGCAGTATAAATTTTCTTTTGATTCTGTACTTCATATTTTTTAAGATCGTAGGCAACAAGAGTTTTCAATTTCTGCATTATGAAAGGAATGTTCAAAATTGGAACAATTCTATAATCTTCATCATAAACTACACCTTGAAGTGAAGAAATTCCTGAAAGAAGCTGAGGAAGAGGGTAAACAATAATATTCTGATAATCTGAAATGTCCTGAACACAAACAGCCATAAGGGTGTCCAGATATTCAAGAATGATGATTGAAGAATCCTCAAGAAGTACATTTTTCTGATTTGAATTGCCCGTTCCAAGAATTGTAGAAAGATAATAAAATGGAATAAATTGACCCTGGTAACGGATATAATTTAATCCCTGAAGATTTGTAAATTCTGTATTTTCTGAAATTACTATTTTTTGAATGTAATGAGCAGGAATCATAAATTTTCTGGAATCAACTTTTATGAATAATCCCTGTTGGCTTGCAAGAGAAAGAGGAATTGTTAGTTCAGTTGAAGTTCCCTTGTCTTTTTGAGATTTTATTTTTATGCGTCCTTTAATTTTTTCAAGATCATTTCTTACAACATCAAGACCAACACCACGGCCTGAAAGATGGCTTGCATTTTCTTTTGTGGTAAAACCTGCTGCAAAAATAAACTGTTCCAGTTCCCGTTCAGACATTTTTTCAATGTCATTTTTATCCTGAGGATGAAGCTGGATTGCCTTGGCTCTGACTTTATCAAATTGAATTCCACGGCCGTCATCTTTAATTGTAAGAATAATTGTACTTGAATGTCTTTGAGCTGTTATTGAAATTGAACCGATTGGATCTTTTCCCAGTGATTTTCTTTCCTCTTCACTTTCAATTCCGTGATCAAGAGAGTTTCTTACAATGTGAAGTATAATTTCCCTTAACTGTTCAAGAATTACTTTATCAAGTAAAAAAGAATTTTCAGGAACTGTGAAATTTATTTTCTTTCCAAGATTAATTGCATCAGTTTCAATTTCTTTCTTTAATGGTTCAAGAATAATACTGACAGGGAGCATTCTTAAATCAAGAACTTCCTGCTGCAGTTTGACAATAGATTCTTCCGTAAGCTGAAGTTCGTCTGTTAATTGCTTTGGTAATTCTTTAAGTGAATGGAGCTCATTCTTAAAACGAAACTGCCTGATTATAAGATTGTCAACAGATTTAATCAGTTCATTGATTGTTTTTAAGTCAATGCGGATAGAAGAAATTTGTGACAGAGATTTGCTTTCTTCTTTTTCTGTATTATCTTCAGATTGCTGATTTTTATTTTCATTTTCAAGACTTTCAATATCAAAGAAAAGACCTTCTGAAGCTTTTTTGCAGGCTTCCAGAAACAAATCTGCGTCAATGTTGTCGTTTTGATTATTGTGTATGCTGTCAAGGCAGCGTCTTATGCAGTCTGAAATTTGAAAATTGAGTTTAACAAGTGAGTCTGTAAATTCATAGCGGGAGTCCTGAATTCCCTTAAAAACATCCTCAATTCCGTGAGAAAGATTTTCAATTGTTGAATATCCCAGCATGCGGGCAGTTCCCTTTACCGTATGTATGTCACGGAGAATTGCCTGTAAAAGATTTTTATCTTTTGGTAAGGCTCTGAGCTGAATTATTTTATTGTCAATTTGTTCCAGATGTTCCTGGGTTTCAGAAATAAAACTTTCTGTAAATGCTTCTTTTTGAAATGCCATACCTTTCACCAGTTAATTAAAAATATATTTATAGCAAAGATTAAGAAAGTAAGAGGGACTGAATGATTCCGTTAAAAAACTGTAGCAGTCCATTTCCTTACTAATATAATCTGCAATTCTTTCTCCACATTTGAAGAAAGTTTCGGCCATATATCTGGTTTGCCCCTTTTCCTTAAGAATAATTCCTTTTTCAAAGAGGGAAGGCCAGAAATCCTTATTATAATAGATGGATTTTTCAAAAGACGACAAAGCTTTATCTAAATCCATATTGCCTTCATCGATTTTACCCTGAAGAAAAAAATGATACTCTTCATTTTCAGGACGGAATTCAATGGAGTCAAGAATTTTTTGTGCTTCCTCAAGCTGGTTAACGGAAATTTTATCAGTAACAGGCCTGAGTTTTTCTTCCATATTTTTATCTGTTTTTAAAGAAGATTTTTTCTCTGAATTAGCTTTTTTTATACTTTTAAGACGGGAAAGAAATTTCTTTTTATATTCTTCATATTCATTTTCTTCCCTGGAAATAATTGAATCTACTGTATCAACTGTTTTATTTTCTGCTCCTGCTTTTTTCAGGTACCAGGTTGAGCCTTTATTTTCTTTCACAAGTTCTGTTAATTTATCAGTTTTGATTAGAGGAATTTCATTTGTAGATAAAACAATGATTCCGTCTTTTTTAAGAAGCCTTGAAATTCTATTTAAAACTGTAATCCGAAGTTTGTCTTCAAAATAAATAAAAACATTTCTTAAGAAAATTATATCCAGAGATTTTTCCGGAAATGGTAATTCCCCTGAAGAATTTAAATTGTAGGGCAGAACGGTTATATTTTTTCTGCTCTCATCATCCAGTTGAAATATTTCATTTTTAAATTTTCCTGCAAGTTTAAGATATTCCTTAAATGAGCTGCCGTCTGATCTGAATGAATTCTTTTTATATAATCCATTTTTAAAAATCTTCATGGCGGACATATCAATATCAGAAGCAAAAACTTCAGCCTCTATATTATGGCGTTTAAAAAGTGAATACAAAGAAATTGCTTCTTCACCGCTTGAGCATGCTGCAGACCAGACTGTAAGTTTTGATTTTAAATTTTGTGGAATATAAATTTTTTCAAGAAAATCAAATTGATTCTGTTCACGGAAAAAGTAAGTTTCATTAATTGCCGCTTCATCAATTAAATGTGAGAGTTCAAGAGGATTGTCATTCAAATAGGTTATAAAATCATCAACATTTAAATTCAGGCTCTTCATTCTGCCTTCTATGTAAGAAGATACAGTTACCTTGTGAGCTTCATTAAAATTGAGACCTGTAATCTGTTTGATAAGATCAAATACTTTTTCCATCTGTACCCGCAAAACTACAATTAATAAGTCATTGTTTTATTTCTGACTTTCGCATTTATATAATCTGCTATTTCTTCCAGAGGAAGTACCGCCTTTGCTGCTCCTAAATCAATAGCTGCTTTCGGCATTCCAAAAACTACGCAGGAACTTTCTGATTCACAGATTGTGTATCCTCCCGCATCTTTTATCTGTTTCAAACCTTCTGCACCATCCTTTCCCATGCCGGTTAAAAGAAGGGCAATGGAATGATTTTTCAAAATCGGAACAGAACTCATAAACATTTTGTCTACGCTTGGTTTAAGAAAACTTACAGGGGCTTCATCGTTAAGGACTGCCTTGTAACTTCCTGGAGCAGTGCCTTTTTCAATACACAGATGTTTTCCAGCTGGAGCAAAATAAGCGTTTCCTTTTACAAGAGTTTCTCCATCTTCTGCACATTTAACGTTAAGTTCAACGTTTGAGTTAATCCAGTTAATAAGCTGCTTGTCAAAATAAGTATCAATGTGCTGTGTGATCATAATAGGCAGAGGAAAATCTTTTCCCAGACCTTTGAGAACTTTATGGATGGCACTAGGCCCACCGGTTGAAGCTCCAATCAAAAGCATTTCATAATAATCAGATTTTGATTCTACGCTTGCCTTTACAATATTTTTTTTCTTATGGAGAAGTGATATCTGATAAAGTCTTTCAAGAAAATTTTTCTTAAAAGTATCATCCATATTGATAAAGTCCGGTTTTCCTATAACTTCAAGGGCTCCTGCTTCCAGACAGCGGCAGGCAATATCTACAGAATCTTCAGTTGTAAAAGCCACAACTGCAGGAGACTGTTTTGTCAAAATTTTTTCAGTAGCACTTGGTCCGTCCATAACCGGCATATTTACATCCATGATGATTAAATCCGGTTTAAAGGTTTCAGCCTTACCAATTGCATCCAGTCCGTTTTCCGCTATAGCCTGAATACAGAAACGACTGTCTTCCTTTATAAAAGTAGAGAGAATCTGGCAGACTGTAGGGGAATCGTCTACAATTAAAACATTAATCACGTCCTGCATAGTTAAAATCCTTTCAGCCTGTTTTTTACCGATTCTTCGATTTTTGATACATCAAGAAGAAAAGCGGTTCTCTGTTTTGTTTGAACAACAGCCTTTAAATATTCATTTTTTGCCAGTGGGGAATCACTGTTTATCTCCCTGACAATTCCTCTTTCAAACTGAAAAACATCATCTACCTTGAGGCAGGAATTGTTATCTGTATTTAAAATAAGGAAGATGTCTGATATTTGTGATTTATTGTTCAGCAGTTCTTCCAGGTCAATAGCAGTGTAGGGGCTTCCATTATAGTTTATCAGTCCTGAAACAAAAGCCGGCAGAAAGGGAAGGGGAAAAACTTCTGTGCGATGGAGAATTTCCTTTACAGATTGTGCTTCAACTGCATAGGTATTATCTCCGCTGAGAAAAATTAAATAGATTTTTTGATCAACCAGGTTTTCTTCTGATGAAGGGGAATCAACATCCTCAAGGGCTTCAAGTTCATCAACTTCATCAAAAATAACAACTTCTTCAGGTTCTTCAACTGTATCAAAAGGTTTAACTTTTTTCATTATAATAAATTATAATCCTTATAAGTACAAAAATCCAATATGTTATACATATACCTTTGTGGGCATCTGGAAAATCTGAATTTTTTCAAGACCCACTTATCTTAGATTTTCGGTAAAATTCTTTAAAAAAAATTAAAAATTTGTTTGACATAGATATATTCCAGTGAGATACTAGAATTATCGAAATGATAGTAATACTATCACAGAGGATTGTTTTGTCCAACCTGATAAAAGCGGATTTTTATGCTTTTTCAGTACTAATAAAAAGAGGAGACCCGTCGTATGGAAAAAAAAGACCTGCTTGTTACTAAAAAAGCCTTAAATAAAGATGTAGCTGATGCTTTAAGTTTTAACGAATATTCCTATGTTTTCAACTATTCTACTGATTCACCGGTGGGGGATTCAGGCAGTTCTCTTTTTGCAGAGTTTTCTATTGATGATTTAATTGAAGAGTCAACTCTTTCTGATGAAGAAAAGAAATTCTGCCACGAAAATGACTTTACTTTCTTTGGTAATTCCTGGCAGTCCTGGGGTGAAGGCGGGGAAATCTTTCCGGGAGAAAAGCAGAAAAAATATATTCCGGTTATTCCTCCTTTTAAACAGTATGTATCATGGCCGGGTAAATATCCAAAGAAGAACTTAAGTGAAAAATCAAACCTTAAGAATCTTCTGGAAGGATTTTTTGTAATTTACGTAAGATGGGATGATATTTATCTTACTTTTGCTTCTACTGCACTTGTTAAGAGTAAAACTCCCCTTCCTCCGGTAGCATTTTTTGCTGATTCAAAGCGCAGAAGAGTTTACGCAGTTGCTTATTCTGATGGAAAAAAATGGAAGGCTCAGGAAAAGGCTGGTGAAATTACAACTTTCTTTGCAAGGAATTTCTTTGCATTAAGGGATGGTATGAAGGCCTTGTTTGCTGCTGCCCCAGAAAAACGTTTTGAACAGATTCTTCCACTTAACTGCGGTAAAAATAAAATCCTTACTGGTGGATGGGAAAGCTGGTACAATCATTACAATCACATTTCACAGGAACTTATTTCTGCTGACCTGGAAAATCTTGGTAAAACAGAAAATCTTATTAAAAAATATTTTATTGATAATCAGCATGAGACCGTTTTTCAGGTTGATGATGGCTGGGAATCTGCCTGCGGAGAATGGACTTGCAATGAAAAACTTTTCCCTGAAGGGATGGTGAATCTTTCTAACGCAATTGTTCAGAAGGGTTTTGTTCCTGGACTGTGGCTTGCTCCTTTTATTGTTGATTACCGCTGTGATTTTTGTAAGAGACACAGGGACTGGCTTCTTTGTGACAAAAACGGAAAGCCTGTTCAGGCCGGTTTTAATTTTGCCTGGGGAGCTTTCGGCGGCAAAGAACAGCCTGGATTCCCTTTTGCCTATTACTGTTATGATTTGTCAAAGGATGAAGTTATTAATTACCTGGATCTTTTGATGGATAAAGTTATTAATGAATGGGGATTCCGTTATTTAAAACTTGACTTTCTTTTTGCAGGTATGCTTAACGGCAAGTTCAAAAACGGCGGAACTGCCTATGAATGGTATGATAAGGCAATTAAGGTTCTTACAAAGCGTAAAAAGAATAAGAACGGGCAGAGTGTAACTTATCTGGGGTGTGGAATTCCTTTTGAAACAGGATTCAAAGATTTTCCTCTTTCAAGAATTGGTCCTGATACAAAAGAAGACTGGGACTATCTGCCAATGAAGCGTTTCAATTTTGCGGGCCGTCCGGGAGCTTATGTATCCCTTAAGAGTACCCTTGGACATGCTTTCTGGGATCAGGCAGTATTTATTAATGATCCGGATGTAGTTTTCATGCGCTATGAAAATATTAAATTGTCTGATACAGAAAAAGAGCTTGTTGCCTTAACAAATTATCTCTTTGCCAGCCAGATTATGCACTCTGATGATCCATGTCATTTTGATCAGGAGCGGGAAGAGCCATTTACAAAGAAAATCTACGAACTTTATCAGAAGTTTGAAGATGAAGAATTTGGTTTTCTGACTGTTGCAAAAGATTTGTACATTATCTTCAGCAGAAACGGCAGATACGGCGGCTTTATAAATCTTAATGATAAGGACGTGAAGATTGAGAAGTCTCTTATAACAAAATATCTTCCATCTGAAAAAACATTCTGCATATTTAAGCCGGTTGTTGAACATGCTGTGGAAAGTGAAAAATTCTTTACAGCGGAAAAGCATTCCATCAGCATTTATGAAATTTAATTTACCCTGGTAAAAACAAAAATAAAAGGAATATACAGGTCATGAGACATTGAAAGATGGCATGGAAAATGCAGTTTCTTGTCTCCTGCACCACTTAAGACGCAGACTTTATAAGGAGAAGATCATGGAAGAACAGATCATTGCAGGAAAGAAAATACAGGATAAATCATCTGTAATTTTCGGAAATCCCATTGCAAAAAAAGTAGTCAAAAAGGCTATTCGTAATCAGAAAAAATTGCTTCGTAAATATGGAGATGACAGAAATACTGAATATCATCTCGCAGCAGTAGATAATGAAGTTTTAACTCCTGCTCTGGGAGTAAAGGTTCTCACTCTTTCAAAGGATCCTCTGGAAAAGCTTCCTGCTAAATCCGTTATCATTGGTAACATTAGAATGGGCTTTGGTCATTACAGAATTTCAATGGCCATGGCATCTGCTGCCCATGCTATGGGATACACTCCTCTCTGGCTTGATCTTAATTCAATGCCGGAAACAACCTGTACAAAAATCATCAGCGGACAGAATCAGCTTTATTCCCTTGCTTCCCGCATTTCCCAGAAGTCAAAGCTTTTTAATAAACTGGTCTGGGAGCCTTTGAATTATGAAGGATTCAAGAAACTTACATACAATTCCGGTGACCAGAAAAATGCAGAACTTATGGTTCCTGTATTTAATGACATTCCAAGAAATGTTCCTTACATTGCAACCCACGTATGGCCAAGCCAGGCTGCCGTTCATGCAGGACTTACTCATGTTGTTAATGCAATCCCGGATAACTGGCCGATGGCTCTTCATTTGTCAGAAGGTGCAATGCATACAGTTCAGACTCCTTCTTCATATTTCGGATATAAAACTTTGTCTGGTTTTGAAAAGGGCAAAGTACTTAATCCTATTCCTGATGATCAGATTGCATATACTGGTCACTATATTGATCATGAACTGGTTAAGAATATTGAGAAGGATACAAGTGCAAGAATTTCCCGTCTGGAAAAAGGCCGTCCTGTACGCTTCCTCCTTTCAATTGGGGGAGCAGGAGCCCAGGGAGATTATTTTGCATCCCTCATAAAAACTCTTATTCCATACATCAAGGAAAATAAAGCCTGCCTCTATCTTAACATTGGTGATTATCAGAATGTGTGGAATTTCTTTAAGGAAAAAATTCCTGGCATAGAAGAACTTGCTCAAACTCATTTTGATGACTGGCAGGAGACAAAGAAATTTGCTGCATCTGCCCTTAAGGATCATGTGTGCGTTCTTCCAGAAAGTAAAGGAATACATGTTTTCTGCCACAAAGATATTTTTGCAGCTGTTTATGCAACAAATCTTCTTATGCGTCCATGTGATGTGCTTATGACTAAGCCAAGCGAACTTGCTTTCTATCCAGTTCCAAAGCTTATGATTCAGCATGTAGGCGGACACGAAAAGTGGGGTGCAATCCGTGCTGCGGAAGTTGGTGACGGAACACCTGAATGTCCGGATTTACAGTATGCCTGTTACATGATTGAACAGTTCATCAAAGATCGTTCTCTTCTTATCAACATGAACAAGGCAATTGTTAGTGCAAAAAATGCCGGTATCTATAACGGAGCCTATCACGTTGTGGAACTTGCTGCAGGTATTACAGATTATACAGGAGAAGGTTCGGAGTACTCATATGCTGGCCGCTGAAAAAAGAAAGAAAGAAATTGAAAAATTAAAGGAAGAAAGAATCAATCACATTCTGGCTTGTTCATTTTTCCTTTTCTCAAAGAATGGAATTGAATGCATGACTATGAATGAAATTGCATCCAATTCAGAAATTGGGGTTGCATCCCTCTACCGTTATTTTGTAACAAAAGAGGATCTTTCCATTCAAGTTGCAATTCACGCATGGAATACAATGGAAAAAAAGTTTGAAGATGTCTTTACCAGTGAAGAATACAAAAAAATGACAGGTATTAAACAGCTTGAAACTTTACTGGGAGTTTTTCCTGCAGCTTTTAAAGAGTGTCCGGAATTCTTCAAGTTCATTTATTTCTTTGATTCATTCATGAAGAAAGAAAGTATAGATCAGTCAAGATTAGCAGCCTATGAAGAGAAAATTACTTTTGTAAAGGAAATTGTAATTCAGGCTCTGAATAAAGGCCTTGAGGACAAAACAATTGATTTTTCTTCACTGATTTCTTCAGAAACCGGAGTCGGAGAAAATGTTGATAAAGTTTGTACGGCTGTCTTGCATGGCCTTTTCAGTACAGCGCAGAAGCTTTCCCTTTCCCAGGGACTTCTTGCAATGGATGAAAAAATTCAACCTTACGAAGAGCTTATTCTTCTAGTGAAATTATTCGTTGATGAATTAAGCGCAAGGTAAAAAAAAAATTAATAGTTTTTCGTATTTTCTAAAGGAGGAATTTTTATGGAAACTACAAAAAAACTGGGATTTAAGGAGAAATTTGCCTACGGTCTCGGTGCTGTTGGAAAGGATATGGTTTATATGCTTTCCGCAAGTTATGTACTTTATTATTATCAGGACATTATGGGCGTTTCTGCCTGGGTAATGGGTATTATACTTCTGGTTGCTCGTGTATTTGATGCTTTTAATGATCCTCTGATGGGCGTAATAGTTGCTAAAACTAAGAGCCGCTGGGGTAAATTCCGTCCATGGCTTTTCCTTGGAACTCTTACCAATGCAATTGTTCTCTTTGTAATGTTTGCAGCCCCTCCTTCTTTAACTGCTAAAGGACTTGTTGCTTATGCTGCAATTTTCTATATCCTCTGGGGTGTAACCTACACAATGATGGATATTCCTTACTGGTCAATGGTACCTGCCTTTACAAAGAGTGGTAAAGAAAGAGAAGGAATGGCTGCCCTGGGACGTACCTGCGCAGGTGTAGGTTCTGCAATTGTTACAATCATTACAATGATTGCAGTAACATTTATTGGTTCTACATTAACTGGAAAAAGTAAAAATAACGTAAACGTCAAACTTAATTCCCCTGAAGTTTATGTAATGGAATTGAATGAAGCCAGCGCTGCAACTGGTGAATATAAACTTCTTTCAAATGCTTCAATCGATGTTACTGGTGATAAGAGTGAGTTTGCTGCTACTACATACTTTACCCAGGACAACAGTAAGTACACAATCAATCTGGATGGAACAGAATATACAAAAGATAACAGTAAGCTTCAGCTTGCAATCGATTCAGAAGATTCTTCAATGTTGATTTTGTATCTGGATGAAGCAGAATACGCATCTGTAAATGAAGATTCTCAGTTTACAGCAAGCCTTACTTCAACAAAGGAAGTAGAAAGAGTCGGTTTCAAATACTTCTCACTCATCATTGCAATTCTTTTCTTCCTCTTTATTCTTGTAACTTGTATCTGCATTAAGGAAAAATCAACTGTAGATGTAGAAACTGTTGGCGTTGGACAGATGTTCAAATCTCTGATTAAAAATGATCAGGCTATGGCAATGGTTATTACAATTGTAATGGTAAATACTGCAACTTACATTACTTCAAACCTTTTGATTTACTTCTTTAAGTACGATCTTGCAGGGTCAAACTGGCAGGGAAATTACACTCTCTTCAATACATTTGCCGGCGGAATTCAGATTCTTGCAATGATGGCATTCTTCCCTCTGTTAAGAAAATTCTTTAACACAATGAAGATTTTTACAATCTGTATTATTTCTGCAATTGCAGGTTACGTAATTCTTCTGGTTATGGCCCTTACTGGTACTACTGCTGTATATCCATTCCTGGTTCCAGGCTTCTTTATTATGGCCGCAGTTGGAATTATGAATGTACTTGTAACAATCTTCCTTGCAAACACAGTAGATTATGGTGAACTTAAGAATAACCGCAGAGAGGAATCTGTAATTTTCTCAATGCAGACTTTTGTTGTAAAACTCGCTTCTGGTATTGCAGCACTGATTGCATCTATCTGTCTTTCAGTATTTAAGATTTCAGAAGGTTCAGGTCCGTCAATTGATATGAGTCAGTCAAGTCTTGTTGTGCAGCTTAAGGATTATATGAATGGAATTATTGAAAATGGAGCTCTTGTAGTTTCTAATAATTCTGTTGTTGGTCTTAGACTGGTAATGACACTTCTTCCAGTTCTGGTTCTTGTTCTTGCATTTATCGTCTTCAAGAAGAGATACACTCTTACAGATGCAAGACTTGCTGATATTTCAGAACAGCTTGCCGCAAGAAAAGGCCAGACTTCATCTGCAGCTGAATAAAAATATAGGCAGCTGATTGCAAAATGCTCAAAAAAGCCCCTGCAGGAATTTTGTTTTTCTGCGGGGGCTTTTGTTTAATTATTTCTGTTTTTCACTTTAATGATTTTTATGATTTAAATCACTTGTAATCTTCTTCATCGCAGCCTTCTTTAAGGAGTCTGCTTTTGTTTAATAATTCCATATCTTTTGTAATAAGGAGCCTGTCTAAATCACCTGCTGCTTTTTTAACATAAATAAAATTCACCAGGCAGATGAGAAATGGCATTACAAAAATAACCAGACTCATAAATTTTGCATTTCCTCCTGCCAGAATTATCAGGGCAAGAATAAGTGCCTGAAGAAATAAAAAAAATATGAGAATAGGAATGGTAAAGGCCGGAAATAAAAGGTTTCTGCTTATTGATAATTTTTCTTCTTCCAGTTCCAGCACTTTTTCTTCCCAGAAAAAAAGTCTGCGGGAAGACTCACTTCCGCTTCCTTCTCTTTCAAAAATTCTGTAACTTCTGGGAAGATTATCCATCCTGATTTTAAATTTTTCTCCATAGTAATTGTCGGAATTTACATCTATGAATTTTTTTCTGTCAAAAGTTTCATCAATTTTATTGAAGTAACTTTGTTTATCAGAAATTTTGTATTCGTAAGTGCGATAAAATTTAATCATGTCTGAACCTTGTATAAATCAACCTGGATTAGAATAAAACTAATTAACAACTTCAAATGTAATTTCCGGACTGCTGGTTGTAAATTTGTCTGCAATTCCTGGAGTAACAATAATTCGGTGATTCTTCAAAATCATTATCATTTCAAAACTTCTTTCTCTTCTGTAAAGTTCAAGTGCCTTTTCAGGTCCCATTACAAAAGTTGCCGTACTTAAAGCATCTGCATAAATACCATAGTCTGCGATTATTGTGCTGGATACTACATCGTTGTCTACTGGACGTCCATTTGACGGATCAAGAATGTGAACATATTCTTTTCCATCCTCTGCAATAAAGTAGCGTTCATATCCTCCCGAAGTAATAACCGCAGTATCATTAACCCTGACGCTGCCAATTATTCCTCCGTTCCATGGATTTACAATGCCCACTTTCCATAAACTGCCGTCCGGTTTCTTTCCAAGACACTGCACGTTTCCACCAAGATCCAGAATGGCAGATGTAATTCCGTTTGCCTTCAGAACTGCAATGGCCTGGTCCCCCGCAAAGCCTTTTCCAATAGCACCTAAATCTACCATCATCCCTTTTTCCATGTAGATCTGGTCATCTTCAATATCGATTTTTTTGTAATCTGTATTTTTAAGAAGTTCTGCAATTGTTTTGTCAGAAGGAACTTTATATTCCCCAGTAGTAAATCCCCATTCTTTTGTTACAGGATAAAGGCAGGGATTTAAAGCTCCTCCTGTTCTGTCAGCAATAACAATTGAAAGGGCAAGAGGAAAAATTGTATTGTAATTTACTGTTACAGGAAATTTTTCTGCGTGATTAAGCCTGTACACATCGCTTCCTTCAATAGTTGTTGAAAGATAGTTTTCTATTGTAATGATTTTATCTTTTAAAAGATGATTTGCCTTGTCAGCTTCCGGACCAAAACTTTTAACTGTCATAAAAGTGTCCATTGCATTAAAAGAAAGGGTTGCACTCTTATTACAGGATACAAAAAAGCTGGATAAAAGAACAATCAAAAAAAGCTTAAAAATATGCCTAGATAATCTCATAAAAATACCTGAAACTCTCAAATTAACTATTATTTATATCTTAGTAATATTACAGATATTAACTTTAATAACAAGGTTTGCCAGAATCTGTAAGACTAGTTATTCAAAATATCAATCAAGATATTAACAACTAATATAGCAGAATAAAACAAAATCATAAAGACTGAGAGATAGAGTTTTTTTTCTTTAATTTTTTTAGGATTTATAGTCAGCACTGATGCGTTCAAAGTATTTTGAATGCCTTTAAGAAATTTATCTTTCTGCTGACTGTAATGATATTGTAAAGCTGAAAAATACTCAATTGTCATTCCCGGAAGTTTTTCCGGATTTAAATACAGACAGGAGGCTGTTTGGGAAAGAGCCATAGCGGCTGACAGTTTCATGGATTTTATGAAAGCTTCCGTCAAAGCCCCCTGAGTTACTGCAAAATTACCTGCCGAAAACAGAACTTTTCCCCCTGGAGTAAAAAGACCTGAGATAAAAACAAAGAGCCAGAGTGTAATATGAGGAAGAATTTTAATTTTCCTTCCAAACAAAAGCTGAATTACAAATGAAAAAAACATGGAAGCTGCAAGAAGGGGAATATTTTTTATGTAAAAAATGACGGCGGAAGAAACAAAAATTGCGCAGACTGTGAAAATGTTGAAAATTTTTTCCTTCTTCTGATTATGAATTGTACTGCCGGCTTTTTCTGTTAATTCCTCAGGATAAATTAATTCCGGTGAGCCTGGATAAATTTTTAGCAGAAGTGAAAGAAGTCCTGTAACAAGTCCGGAGAATGCAGAAAAGAAAAGCATTGGGCCTAAAAGGGTAAATGCACCTTCCTTCAGATAAAGGGAACTGAGGCTGATCTGCACAAAAGCTGACAGGGCCGAAGCTAAAATTGAAATGCCGCATATTCCAATCCACTTAAAGGAAATTCTGAAAAGTCCGTACATGAAAATTCCTGAAGCAAGGGACTGGGCCAGGGAAATAAGCAGAAATGGAGAAAAAAGAGTCCCTGAAACAAAAGAACCAATCAGAGCCTTTAATACTGTCAGGAGAATAAATGAAGGAAAATTTAATTCCAGAGCAAGAAGCAGGGGAATGTTTGACAGACCAAGCTTGATAAAGGGAGCAGGCCTGGGCAGCATGAGTTCAATATAGGAAAAGAGCAGGGTAATTGCTGTTAGATAAGCCAGCCTTTTTTTATCTGGATACAGCATCAAGTTCCTCCTCTTGGGAAAATCCTTCCACAGTTGCAATTACTTTATTTGGAAGACAGACCAGGGTTTTTCCCCAGCCCTGATGAACGCAAGTCTGATTTGGGCAGGGAGATTCAATTATACGGGCTCTTCCATTTTCAATCTGAATTTTTGTAATACCCAGAGGCCCCAGAATTTCCCGGATGCCGTTTTCTTTAAGGGAATAACGGTATGTTTCTTCATTAACGGTCACTTTAAGGTATGAAGAGGAAGGTTTGGAAGAAAGATACATTAGGTAAACAGCAAGAAAAATAACCAGAAAAAAAGCTATAAAATCAAAAGGCCTTATTTTTCCCTTTATTTTTTTTGTTTCAGACTGAAGTTTTTTCATCCTCTCTAGGGTACTGCAAAAATAAAAAAAATGCATTATGCTAGCTTTATGATTATTAAGGAATGGACAACAAATAAAAAAAATCGTCTGGATTTGTTTTTAAGGGATGAATTAAAAAATCTCTTTCCGGATGAAAAACCTCTTTCCAACAGTAAAATACGTCGTCTGATTATTTCAGGGGCTGTCAGTGTGAACAACCGGCAGTGCCGCATTCCTGCTTTTGAATTGCAAGTTTCCTCAAGAATTACAGCCCGGCTTGATAAAGAAAAGCTTTTTTACGAAAAGGAAACACATGATGTTGATTTTGTTCTTACTGAAAAAGATGTTCTTTTTGAAGACGACTGTCTTATTATTGTAAACAAACCGGCCTTTCTCCCTACGGAAGAAACAATTGTAGAAGGAAGAAAGAATCTTCATCAGTGCGTAGTTGATTATCTCTGGCAGAAAAATCCATCTCTTCGGAATCCACCCTATGCAGGAATAATGCACAGACTGGATCTTGAAAGCAGCGGTGCAATTCTCTTTACAAAAAGCCGCTCTGTAAATCCTCAGATTCATAAAATTTTTGAGGAAAGGAACATTAAAAAACTTTACAGGGCAGTGGCTTTTCCAAAAGGTAAAATTTCACCTGTGGTCGGGGAGCATTTTACAGTTGAAGGATATATGAAACGGATTTCAAAAAAATCTGAAGCCTGCAGAATGGGACTTTTTTCTGACAGCAGGGAAGGGCTCTTTTCTTCAACAGATTTTACTTTACTTGGAAAAGACAAGGCGGGTTTTTATTACGTTCAGGCTGAATTAAATACAGGTAGAACTCATCAGATCAGGCTTCATATGAGTTCACTGGGTCTCCCTCTTGTGGGGGATGAACTTTACGGTTCTGCAAAATCTTTCCCTGATAACGGAGGAAGAATCATGCTTCATTCAAGCCTTCTTGAATTCAATCATCCTGTAAGCGGTGAACTGCTTTCGGTAAAAGCTCCTCTTCCTCTTCACTTTGAAATGGAAAAGAATTAATCCTCAAAGTTACCGCTTCTCATTTCTTCTGTAATTCTAAGCCAGCTTTCGTAGCGGATAGGTGAGATTTCCCCTTCTTCCACTGCTTTTCTAACGGCACAGTCTTTTTCGTGAGTATGGGAACAGCTCATTCCAAAGCCACATTTACCTATATACGGCTGGAATTCCTTGAAATAAAGGTGAAGGTTTTCTTCTGCAATGTCGTGGAGCAGGAATCTTCTGACTCCCGGAGTGTCAATAATATCCGCAATGCTGCCTTTAAGTCCTCCCATAAGGGCTTCGTCCAGTTGAAGATGGATAAGGGTTCCTTTAGTTGTTGTATGGGTTCCCTTACCATATTTTTGTGAAAGGGAGCCGGTTTTCAAAACCACGTTATTATCAAGTACATTGATGATTGAACTTTTTCCTACGCCTGACTGTCCTACAAATGCTGAGAGTTTATTTTCAATCAGATGTGCCAGTTCTTCAATTCCTTCTCCACTTCTGGCAGAAGAGCGGATTACTTTATATCCTATGTCTTCCCACACTTTTAAGCGTTCCTGAAAAACGTCATCCTGTGCGGCAGGTAAATCATATTTATTGCAGACAATTACAGGTTCAATTCCCTCGTATTCTGCCTGGGCAAGGGCGCGGTCTATAAAGCGGGGGCGGAAAGGAGGTTCATCCGGGGTAGTTACAATCAGAAGATAGTCCAGATTGGCAGCAAGAAGCTGAGGCTGGCGTTTTTTAATGTTCCATCTGACAAATTCATTTTTTCGAGGAAGCAGGTCAAGAATCTGTCCCTTTTTTTCTTCAAGAGTCCTGTCATCAATATTTACAAGGTCTCCCGGTGCCAGAGGATTGTAATAGCCTTGAGCGGATTTTAAGATTTTTCCCTTTATAGAACAGTCACGTATGTTACCGTCTTCACATTCTACTTCAAATACGTTTTTACTGCCGTTAAGTATTGTCCCATGCATATGTTACTGAATTCTTGTGTAAAAAGGTTTTAGTGTCAAGGGATAATTTTAAGTTGTTTTTTGAAGAGAAGATTTTTTTCTGGAAAATAATTTTTTCAATGCAAAAAAAGTGGATTTTCATGACTATAAAAATATGAGAATTATAGACGACAAGCTCTACAGCGAAATAGACAGAGAACTTGAAGAAAATTCAAAAGAGAATAACTTTTATAATAAACGAACAGCCGGGGAAGAATTGCGCCTATTATCCGAAGTAACGGGAAATAAGCATTATAAAAATAATGAAAAATGCAAGGTTGATAATTTTCTATCCCCGTACATAGGCAAATACATAGACGGTAAAAACTGGGAAATATTTACAACCGGGCTAGAGCATATTATATTTAACAGATAAAAGGGAACGGACAAAGACTTTGAGTCTTTTATAATTGGATTATTGCTGAGGATTTAACATGTTTGAAGTAAAAGGAATTATTAATAATAAAGAGTATACCCTCAAATATAGCGGCGGAATACTAACCGGAGACGGTCCAGCCTTGGAAAAGGCGCGGGCAGAGAATAAAAAAGATTATGGATATTTAGGTCTAGTCCCAGGAGGAACCGAGGAAAAATATTTATTAAGCGAAACGGCCGCCGAGGATTTAATAGTTAATCATGTTTTTGATAAAGTTTTAGAGTCAAAAGACGACTGGCCAGAGGATGAGCCGGGGACAATTCACTAAAACAACATACAAGCTCCGCTGTACGCGGGGCTTTTTTTATTTTACCTTTAAGCCGGAAAGTAAAATAAAAATATTTTTATTTTCCCATTCCTGCATAAAAAACAAATAAAACTGATTAAAACCCGCTTAAAAATGACTATAAAAATATGAGAATTATAGACGACAAGCTCTACAGCGAACTAGTCAAAGTATTGGCGGAGGACCCGAAGGTTAAAGTCTTTCAACAGCTAATATTTGCACCGAAGGCGGAAGCAACCGACAAGCCGGGGGAAATTGCTGCAGAGAAAAGCGAGGGTAAAAAATGACATACGGAAGGATTGAACCAAGAGCGAGAACCGGAACAACCGGCCTCAACGTTGAGGCAGATATAGCACAGGGCGAAGGCGTGTGGATAAGCCCGCCCGACAGAGTAGCGACCGTTACTGTAGCGGTACACATCCCGCCAACAGAGAGCGACTCTTTTATTATTGAAGTATGCTGCAACAGACCGGAAACAATCGGCGGGGACGGGGCGGGTATATCAGAAAGTGAAACTCTTAAAATATTGCCGGGGTAAACTCTAATTTATCAAGAACGTTAAAAGTTTTACCATTACTTTTATAAGTAGCGGTTAAATTTAGATTTGAAGAATAAATATTGATTGAAGTAATAGCGTTAGGGAGTAATTCGTAAGTGTCCCCGTAATTATCCCCGAGCATTTTATTTTTATCTGATAAAAGAACTTTAACATCAAGAGGATTGTATACAGAAACAGTTTTTTTGACTAAATTTTTAATAACACCAGAATCAACACCGGACACAAAATAAACGCGGGGGTTGTCAACAAAAGTTAACTGTGGATTATCGAATAAAAATAAATTAATCTTTTCTTCAGGCGATAAAGTATATTGTTTATTACCATAATTCTTTACAGAAAAAGAAACTGTTATATCTGAATTATTTTGAATTGAAAAATTATGCTGAATAAAAGAATCGCAACTCAAGAAAAGAAAAGATAAAAGGAAAAAAAGGTATTTTTTTTTCATAGCACATCTCCTGATGAAAATATAATATAAAAGAGGGCGCTTGAATTGTATTTGAGTATTTGGATGATAATAATTTTTAAAATAAAAAAAAGACTGATCGATTTTTAATCAATCAGTCTTTCAGTTTTGATGCGGAGAACCTGACTTGAACAGGCACAGCTTGCGCCACTAGCACCTCAAGCTAGCGTGTCTACCAATTCCACCATCCCCGCATTAGCGAAGCTCAACATTGTTTGTTGTGTTTCAAACTGTGATAATGAATATACAGAAATCTTAATTACATGTCAATAGCAAAAATAAAAAAATGTAAAAAAAAATTAAATAATTTAAAAAAAATTGTTTGACTTCTATAAGCCCCGGTTTTATACTATAGGCATAATATAATCCCTATGGAGGCCTAAATGGCAAAGGTAGAATTAAAGGGTATTGGTAAGATCTACGACGGCGGAGTTCGCGCTGTTCAGAATGCCAATATCACAATCGAAGACCGCGAATTCTGTGTATTCGTAGGTCCATCTGGCTGCGGAAAGTCAACAACTCTCCGTATGGTTGCAGGTTTGGAAGACATCTCTGAAGGTGAACTTTACATCGACGGAGAATTGATGAACGATGTTCCACCAAAGGATAGAAACATCGCCATGGTATTCCAGAACTATGCTCTTTACCCACACATGACTGTTTATGACAACATGGCTTTCGGTCTTAAGATCCGTAAAATGGACAAGGGCGAAATCCAGCGTCGTGTTGCTGAAGCAGCTAAAATCCTTGGCTTGGAAACATATCTTGATCGTAAGCCAAAGGCACTTTCCGGTGGACAGCGTCAGCGTGTTGCCGTAGGACGTGCAATCGTACGTAACCCTAAGGTATTCTTGTTCGACGAACCACTTTCTAACCTCGACGCAAAACTTCGTGTTACAATGCGTGGAGAAATCTCTGCTTTACACCAGAGATTGCAGGCTACAATGATCTATGTAACTCACGACCAGATCGAAGCTATGACAATGGGTACAAAGATCGTTGTAATGAAGGACGGACATGTTCAGCAGATTGGAGAACCATTGTACCTGTACAATCACCCAATCAACAAGTTCGTTGCTGGCTTCATTGGTTCACCTCCAATGAACTTCCTCACTGTAACAATCAAGAAGGAAGGAGATAAGATTCTTGCTGATGAAGGTTCATTCACACTGACACCTACAGCAGAACAGCAGGCTGCTCTTAAGGACTATGTAGGCAAGGAAGTATACTTTGGTGTACGTCCAGAAGACCTGGCATACCTTTCAGAACCAGCAGGTGAAAACAACATGCAGATGAAGGTTACTAACAAGGAACCTCTGGGTGCTGAAACTCACCTCTTCCTCGCTACAAAGGGACAGAGCATCATCGCTCGCGTTCAGGCTTCTTCAAAGGAAAGCTTTAAGCTGGGTGAAACTGTTAACTTTAAGCCTACAATGGAAAGATGTAAGTTCTTTGCAAAGAATCCAGAAGATCTTGACGAAGAATTGAACATTTGTGAAAAGATTGAGGCTCCATGGCTTACAAATCCTCTTACAGGAAAAGTAGGTTATGATAAGGTAACTGCTGATCACCTTGAAGATCCAGAAGCAGCAAAAAAAGCTGCCAAGGAAGCAAAAAAGGCAGCTAAGAAAGCCGCAAAATAAGTTTAGTTAAAGGGGACATGCTTACTGATTTTTCAGAAGCGAAAGTCCCTCTTTGATGGACTTTTTTGATAGCCGTCAGATTCAAATTCGTTTGAAGTCTGACGGTTTTTTTTATTTAAATGACTGCTGATTTGACAGTTTCAAAAATATATAAAACTATTTCATATTTATGGAAATCAAGCAGATTTTTCTGTAGACTGCTTAAAGCGGAATTGAGCAAAACTTGACACTCATAAATGCCATGATTATACTTTCGACCGCCTTTTAGGCACCAGGAGTCAAAACAATGAGAAAAATTATTTTTTGCTTATTCTGTATTAGTGTGCTTTTTGTAAGCTGCAATAAAAAAAATGAAACCAATAATTCAACAACTGTTCAGAACGATGATGTTGTAATTCTTAATGGTTCAAACAATGAAATTGTTATTTCTGATTCTACAGAGACAATCGTTGTTACTGGCGATAATAATCAGGTAAGTACAGAGAGCTCAGTTGATAATGTAAATATCACTAATGCTGAATTATATAATCACAATACAGATGATCCGGAATACTGGACAAATGAAAAACAAAAAGAAATTTATGAAATACTTTTTGAAAAAGAGGATCTGACAGAGGTTCTTAAATTCAGAGACTTTATTGAATCTCTGGCTAAATATCATCATGATGATCCTGTTTATGAATATGATCCAGTGTTCTTATGCTATGAAAAATATCCGGAAAATTTAACCTTCCTTCTGGAAAATAGAAAGAATTTATTTCTTCATGGAAACTTGGAATACGGAAATTATTCAGAATCACCATTTTTGTATGTCGTAAAAAATCAATCCCTGGACGATGTTAAGTTCTATTTTGACAAGGCAATCCCTGTTCTGGAAAGTAAAGAGGACTGGCTTTATGGCTCAAGAAATGCCGGGGGTCCAAGATTTGGAATCGGTGGAAATATTCTTTTATATGCAGGTAGTGAAGAAATCAGAGACTACCTTATTTCTAAAGGCGTGCCTGCAGAAATTGATGCAGTTTCTTATTTTGAATACCATCTCTTAGACGACAGCACAGATATTTATGAAATTCCAGGCTTTGATAATCCAGTAATCGCTACAATCTCAAAAACTGACAGTTTTACTGCTTTGAAAGTATTAACATATAAAATCGATAATGAAAAATGGCTGAGAATTAAATTCAATGATATTGAAGGTTGGATTCCATCAAGCAGTTTTGATTATGACACTGGAATTTAATATATAATTATACCATACTCATTCTATACAGTGCTGCCAGAAGAAATGCTGACTGTTTAATCCGCAGAAGGAAAAAATGAAAAAAAATATACTGACAATATTGCTTGCTTTAATATCTGTCTCTTCTGTTTTTGCAAGAAGTGGAACAGTTTTAGATGATAGGGTCAGACTTAGAAGTGCTCCGGATTTAAAATATTCTCAGGTTGAAGGCTATGCAAACAAAGACGATGTTTTTGAAATTATTGCAATGACAGAAACAAACTCTGAAATTGATGGCTATAATGAACCCTGGTATTTAATCCAGACAGGAAATCAATACAAATGGATATATGGTGGATATTTTAAGGCTGAAGAAGTTTCCAATAGCTGGACAGAAATTGAAACATATTCTAAAAGTGGGGCAATGCTCTATTCTCTCTGGGGCATGATTTTTGATCATATAAGTGAAACAAGAGCATATTATTCTAAGGGCACTTTGATTGACACAAGAACTGAAAACTGGAGATCTCCAGAAGGATGGATGGATGTTGAAATATTAGTTTTTAAAAGTGGTCCATTTATAATTGAAGCCCAGAGCAGTTTGGGCGACACTTCCTGGTGCAATTCTGAAATGGTTGAAAATGCAGATAATCCAATCAACATAAAACTTGGAATAAGCGAATCTGAATTAAAAGAAATTTTCGGCAGTGATATTTTAATAAATGAATGGAACCACTGTGATGGAAACTATGACGAAGTAGTCAAATTTAATTTTTCAAACGGTAAACTAAAGAGTATTTCTTTCGGCTATATGGGTCTGCTTTAATTTTAATTTTATAATTCCGGATCTATGTCAATCAACTCCTGATAAAAGTCTCTGTCTTCTTCCTGTAATTATTAATTTACATCTCAAAAAAAGCCATGTAAAATATTAAGGTCAAAAAGGAGACCCAGGCATGAAAAAAACTGTATTTGCTCTGATAGCATTGTTTTGTGTACTTCAGATTTTTTCACAGCAGTCACAGAAAATAAATAAAAATGGCAAAACAATTCTAGAGCGCTTTATGCCGCCGGAAAATTACAAGAGGGTAGATGCGGCTGATCATTCATTTGCAAAATTTCTGAGGACTTATCCACTAAAAGAATACGGCAGTCCGGTTTTGCTTTATGATGGAAAGAGAAAATCCCACGATGTTCATGTGTCTGTTTTTGACATGGCGATTTTAAATGTAGATTTGATTCAATGTGCAGACGCAGTAATAAAACTTCGGTCCGAATATTTATATCAAGAAAAACGTTATTCAGAAATTCAGTTTCACATTACAAATGGAATGCTGGTACCCTTTTCCAAATATGCTGAAGGACAGCGTGTTATTGTTTCGGGCAATACTACTTCATGGAAGGATGGCTATAAATCCGGATATTCAAAAAGTGTCTTTGAAGAATATTTAAAATTCATATACACCTATGCAGGAACTTATTCCCTGGCAATGGAATCCCTTTCCAAAAGTCTTTCAAATATTCAGCCTGGTGACTTTTTTATTTATGGTGGAAGTCCAGGCCATGTGGTTCTTGTTCTGGATCTTGCTATAGACCAGTCGACAGGGAAAAAGATAATGCTGCTTGGACAAAGCTATATGCCGTCACAGGAATTTCATATTTTAAAAAGCTATGATGATATAAGTCCCTGGTATTATGTTGAAGATAAAATCCTGGAAACTCCCGAATGGACTTTTCAGAAAGGAAGCTTGAAGGGCTTTAAATAAAAAATACAATTTAAAAATTTAAAAGAAGTTAAGGAGCTGTATATGTCTGACAACTTTCAATCAATTTCTGGAATTCATCATACTGCTGCAAAAGTTTTTATATTCAAACTTCCGTTTATAATAAAAAAAGATCGCCTGCCCGGAAGTATAAGCGGTCAGATTATCAAATTCTTATTCTGATTGTATCGCATTTATTTTACCGGATATTGGTCAAAAGATTCTGTTGACTTTTCTGAAATCAGCAAATAGAGTTTTAAGGAGGAATATTTTATTTAAAAATCGGTCTGGTGACTTGTGACTGTTTTCCTTGCCTGAAAAAAAATATCGACTGGAGAAAAAATGAAGAAAAAGTTACTGATATTATTTATGCTGTTTTCCATTGCAAATGTTTATGCACAGAAGGTTTATCACGACGGAATGCTCGCTCGAAATCAGAAATGTTTGATTATAGACAATAATATTAATGTTCGTTCCAGCCCTTCTACCAGTGCAAAAAAACTTTATAAAGTTGATGCAGGAGATGAAGTTACAATCCTTGAAAGATGTACTGAAGAAATGTTTGTTGAAGGTGCGTGGGCCAACTGGTATAAAATCACCTGCTGGCAGGGTGAAGGATATATTCTTGGCCGCTGGATGACTTCAATATATAAGGACTGTGATTTACAGTATGGTTATGCAAAAAATGATTATATTGCATGTCAGTTTTTCTTTAGAGAAAATGGCAATTATGGATTTGATTCCGGGGAATATATTGGCGAAGATATATTTTTCATTCGACAAAAAAAGTAACAAAACTGGAAGGAATTTCCCTGATTAAAAATAAAACGTATTCAATACCTTGTACAGAAATACTGATTGAACAAGAAACTGGCCTTAAAACAAAAGAACCTGCTGTAATGTTTATCAGAAACTTCGGATACGGTGCCGGAGACGTAATTGAATGTAATGTTTGTATTCTCAGCGATGAAAAAATTCTTACTGAAATCTGCAGTGTAAGTGCTTTCTGGGAAGTGCCTGCCTTTAAGAACTTTGAAGTAATTTTTCCAGATGTTTCATTTGATGTTTACAATAAAAAATGGCAGAGTCTGGATTTGCTTGAAAGAGGAAAATCAAATGAAATAATTCTTATATGCAAAGATCAGGAAGTAGATTACAGCGGTAATGTTATAAAGTCTACTGAAAAGAAAGAAGTATTTTACTGGAATGGAACAACTGCAGCAAAGTGATAGAAATAAGATTAATGCCTTCTGACTATTCTACATGAGTCTGTACATTTAGAATCGGATTACATAGAAGCCCCTGAATGAAGTGTGAAATCATTTGTACTTCAGAAAAGGGGCTTTTTAAGTTTAAAGATTCTTGTAATCCACTTGAAAATCATTGTAAAATCGTGAAAATAGAGAAGATTTTTTTTTATAGCTCAGGCAGTGTAATTTCTGGGCTTACAAACGATATTTTTTAGGTGTATGAAATGATAAAAGTGAATTCTGTAGTCCTTTACAAAAATTCTGCTGCGATTATTTTGAATGTGCAGCCATCACAAAAATTTGAAATTAAATTCAGAACACAGAATGCTACTCAGACAAAAGCTGCTGTTTATTCCACTCAAAGTGTTCGTCAGAAGGATTTTATTGTTCTTTCAGAAAATCCATGTTCAAGTCTGGAAAGCCTGCTGAAATTCCAGGAGGAAAATTCTCCAAAAGAAGAAGACTCTTATAAGCTGGAAACCGAAAATCAACTGGCCCTTTCAATCCGGGAAGCCTGGGAACTTTTAATGAGTGATGAGGAAAGTGCCGGACAGGAAATTTCTTTTGAAGAACTGGTTTCTCTCTTCAGGGGAGATTTGCAGGCAGATGAAAGTTACTGTATGTATACTGCCCTCAAAAATACGCTCTACTTTTCTCTTCAGCAGAAATCACTTTTAGACGGAAAAATTATTTTCATTCCAAGAACAAAAGATGAAATCAATTCTCTTGTTTCTAAAGCTGAGGAAAAGGGAAAGGAAGCTGAAGTCCGGAAAGACTTTATTAATCGTCTTAAGAATAAAGAACTTGATCTTCCAGGGGATTCAAAATTCATGGGGGATGTGGAAGCCCTTGCTTTGGGAAAAACTGACAGAAGCAAAACTTTACACGAAGCAGGTTTTGCTGAGACTCCGGAAAATGCCCACAAAATTCTTTTGCAGACAGGCCTTTGGGACATAACAAGAAATCCTTTCCCAATCCGCTGGGGACTTTCAATGCAGTCGGCTCAGGAAGGTCTTGCATCTCCACCGGAAGAAGAAAGGCTTTTAGTAGAAGGTGAATCTTATGCAATCGACAATGCTTATTCAACTGACCCTGATGATGCTGTAATGTTTGATGGAAAATATCTCTGGGTTCACATTGCAGATCCTGCAAGTACAGTTATGCCTGATTCTTCCATTGATAAAACTGCCCGGCAGAGGGGAGCTACTCTTTATATTCCGGAAGGGGCCGCCCGTATGCTGGCAGAAAATTGCCTTGCAGATTATGCCCTTGGCCTGAGTGAAATCAGTAATGCTTTAAGTTTCCGTCTTCTTCTGGATGAAAAGGCTGAAATTAAGGAATGCTGCGTGTTTAAAACAAGAGTAAAAGTTATCCGCTACACCTACGAACAGGCAGACGAATTAAAAGAATCTCCTCAGCTTAAAGCGCTTTTTGAAATTGCAGAAAAAAATATTGCTAAAAGAGAAAAGAGTGGATCTGTTCAAATTGACCTGCCGGAAGTTCATATTTCTGTTGACAGTGAAAGTAAAAAGGTTTCAATCACTTCTGACAAACACTATTCCAGTCAGGACATGGTAAGGGAGATGATGCTGCTTGCAGGGGAAGGAGCCGCAAAATTTGCATTTAAGAACAATATTCCATTTCCTTTTGTTTCTCAGGAAGCTCCAGACATTCCAAAAGATGTTCCTGAAGGTCTGGCCGGTGAATTCAGAATTGTAAGATGCATGCACAGAAGAAATGTGGGGGTTACTCCTGCAATGCACTGTGGACTTGGACTTAATATGTATTCTCAGGTAACAAGTCCTCTCCGCCGTTACTCAGATTTAATTGCCCATCAGCAGTTGAGAGCCTACATTGACGGCAGACCTCTTCTTGACAAGGACACTATGCTCATGCGTATTTCTGAAGGGGATGCTGGTGCCATGGCTGCACGTAAGGCTGAAAGAAAAAGCGACATGCACTGGACTTTAGTTTATCTTCTTCAAAATCCTAATTGGACAGGCCAGGCTGTTCTTATTGATAACACAGGTAACAGAGGACTTCAGTTTTACATTCCTTCACTGGATCAGCAGTTCTATCTTAATACAAGTAAAGAATTAAACCTGAATGAAGAAATAACAGTGAAAGCCTGCAATATAGATATTGCCGAGCAGAAAGTTGATTTTGTAATGATTTAATTTTTTTTTAATAAAAAGGAAGATATATGAAAAAATTATTGTTTTGTATTTTGACTTTGATGGTTTCTCTTGCTGCTTTTTCAACAGATTATTCTGCCTTGAAATTCAGATTCACGGAGAATGTGGATGCTTTTCAGGGTAATGTTCCTGAAGGATATGAAAAACTTACTCTTTATAATGATTTGGAAAAGATAGAACTTCTTGCAGAAAAGGAGATAGTTCTTGACGGTTCTTATATAGAAAAAATCTCTATTAGAGAAGATGATTTTGTTCCACAATATTATCAGCTGAACATAACATTTAATGAAGAAGGTGCATATCTTTTTGGATACATAACCAATGCAAATATTGGCAGACATCTTCTTGCTCAGGTTGATAGTAAAATGCTCTTCAATGCCAGAATAATGATGGCTATCTATGGTGGAGAAGTGGCTGTTTCCGGATTGCTGGATTTGGAAATTGTAGAATTTTTTATCGAAAATTTTCAGACAGAATGTAATATTAATCCATCAGTTGCTGACGTAGAGTATTCAGATATAAACAGCTTTGATGAAAAGTCCACTGTAAACATAAAAAATCAGGCAAAAGTCGCAGAAGCATTTATCTACTACTACATCAGGAATAATCCGGAGTGGGAAAAATATGTTTACGAAGGGGATGAATCCTATCATTCAAACTTAATCAGCATACTTCAGGATAAAAGAAATGGTTATGAAAATCTGGAAGATTACAAGGTTTCTGTACAGATAGTATCAAAGTCATTCAAACGTCCACCAATTTTTTTATTCAGAGGTAAAAGTGCCCTTCCTGTAGTAATACTGGTTAAATTCGAAAAAGAGGATAATAAATGCATAAAACGGCTTAATCTTCTTGTAGACAAGAAGGGCCGTTATTATGTAACCGGGTTCTAAGATTTGTCATTCTCTTTCGGTGTGTAGCAGATTACACTGTGCAGCTGACTGTAGTGCTTGTCCGGATTAAGTTTAAAGTGATGCTGCTTACCAATTCCTCCGAACCAGTGATAGTCTTCATCTTCTCCTGTCTTTCCCTGGGCAATTTCCAGGGCGCCTTGTCTCATGCAGGGCAGGAGGGAAATGTCATCAAAATCCCTGGCATGGCCGTGAAGGATAAAATCTGCTTCTTTTTCCAGGAACATTATTCTGTCCAGATTTTTTACCAGCTCTTCCATTGGAGGACAACCGTCTAACTGCATCCAGAGATGATGGTTAATGGAATCACCTGTAAACAAAAGCCTTTCTTCCTTTAAGAGAAGTAAAATTCCACCTCTGGTATGGCCGGGCAGGTTGTAGATTTCAAGATTTCTGCCTCCCAGCTCCAGAACATCCCCTTCCTGAATAGGCTTGTAGGGTGGAAAATGCAGCCCCTCTTTATTAAATTCAGGATTGTCCGTGAAAGTTGCAGCCAGTTCATAGTCAGATGGATTCATATAAACTTCATCAAAAAAAACATTGCCGAAAATGTGGTCAGGATGACCATGAGTGTTTACCACCAAAAGTTCTCTGTCAGTTAATTTGCTTACAACTTCTTTCAGATTAGTGTAGCCGTTCATTGTGTCGATGAGGCAGGCCTTATTTTTTCCAATAACCAGGTAGCCTGTTGATTCGTGGGCTTCATCCAGAAGATAAATGCCCTGACGTAATTGTTTTATAAATAGTTCTTTTTCCATGCCCTCATTATCTGTTTTCATAAAAAAAGAATCAACATATATTTCTTTTCCTTCATCAATGAAGTGCAAACAATTCATTTGAATAAAAATACAAGTTTTTGTATAATCCACTTCATTATGATAGTAATGAAATTTGGCGGAAGCTCAGTAGCAAATGCGGAACGTATTAAACACGTTGCATCAATTATTCAGAATTACCAGAATGACAGACCTATTGTTGTTTTAAGTGCAATGGGTGATACCACTGATCATTTACTGGATGCTGCAGATCTGGCTGTAAAAGGAACAGTTGACATTCAGAAAGTTGAAAAACTTCACTTTGACACAGCAAAAGAGCTTGGAATTGAAGTTCCTGCAATAAAAGATCTTCTTGATGAATTAAAAACTCTTCTTACCGGCATCAGTATGCTGAAAGAACTGACTAAACGCACCCGGGACTATCTGGTTTCTTTTGGTGAAAGAATGTCTGTGCGTATGATGAGCGCATATCTTAATAAGGAAAAAACTCCTGCAAAGTTTTATGATGCCTGGGATATAGGAATGGTTAGTGATTCCAATTATATGTCTGCTGAATTACTGGATGAAGTCTGGGACAATATTCCAAAGGCTCTTGGAGATTATAAATCCGGCAGCCAGAAAGAAATTCCAATTGTAACCGGTTTCATTGCAAAGGATAAAAAAGGAATAATTACAACTCTGGGAAGAGGCGGCAGTGATTTAAGTGCTACAATGATTGGTGCTGCCTTAGGTGCTGATGAAATTCAGACATGGAAGGATGTGGATGGTATTATGACAACAGATCCTCGCCTGGTTAAAGAGGCCCGCTCTGTTCCGGAAGTAACATATGAGGAAGCTCAGGAACTTGCAATGTTTGGCGCTCAGGTTCTTCATCCCCGTTCAATGATTCCATGCCGTAAAACAGGCACTCCTGTTCGTGTAAAGAATTCTTACAATATTTCAAGTCAGGGCACAAAGATTGTAGAAAAACATTCTGGTGCAACTCCTCTGGTAACTGCAATCACCAGTGTAAAAAACATTAATCTTATTGATATTGAGTCAAGCCGTATGCTTGGAGCCTGCGGTTTCCTTGCACATGTATTCAATCAGTTCCTGAAATGGAATATTTCAGTAGATGTAATTGCAACTTCAGAAGTATCCGTTTCTTTAACTGTAAGCGGCAAAACAGATTTAACTGGTCTTATTGAGGATTTACAGAAAGCGGCTGAAGTAAATGTTAAGAAAGATAAGGCAATCGTAACAATTATTTGTGACGCTAAACATTCCAGTGCAATTCTCAGTCGTGCCTTTTCTGCCCTGGAAAAAGAAGGTATTAATGTACAGATGATTTCACAGGGTGCTTCAAAAGTTAATATTTCTGTAATTGTGGACAGCGCTGAAACTGACAAAACTGTTCAGGTTCTTCACCGGGCTCTTTTCAGCTGATAGTCTACTGATAGGAGGATTTGTTTATGAAGATTGCATTAGTTGGTTATGGTAAAATGGGACATATGCTGGAATCTACAGCTTTGTCTTTTGGTCATCAGGTTGTTGTCACAGTTGATCCAATCGCTCCAGATGCTAAAGTAAAAGTTTCAGCGGGGGACGGAGACGCTCTTGCAAAAGCCGTAAAAGATAGTGGTGCAGAAGGAATCATTGAATTTACTCATCCTTCTGCAGTAATGGGCAATATTAATGCGCTTCTTCCTCTTGGTCTGCCTATGGTTGTTGGAACTACCGGCTGGACAGATAAGGTTGAAGAAGTAAAGGCTCTTGCTGCCCGTACCAATGGTACAATCATGCATAGCGCAAATTTTTCAATTGGTGTTAATCTTTTTTACAAAATTGTAGAAGAAGCTGCCAGACTTGTAAGTAATTTTGATGAATATGATGCTGCTGTCTGGGAAATGCACCACAATCAGAAAGCTGATTCTCCAAGCGGTACTGCTCTTGATATTGCACGTCACCTTATGGCCGGAGATAAGCGCAAGACACAAATTGTAACAGATGCGTTCCATTCAAAACCTGAACCAAATCAGCTTCATGTTTCTTCTACAAGGTGCGGTTCTGTTCCTGGTACACATACCGTATTCTTTGATTCAAATGCAGATACAATTGAATTGACACATACAGCAAGAAGCCGTCAGGGATTTGCAAACGGGGCCGTTCATTCACTGGAGCGCTTAAAGAATTATCTTGATTCTGGAAAGCTTCAGCCTGGTAATTTGTATGGCTTTAACGACTTGTTCTAATTTTTTACAGGTCGCCTGAATTAAATGTTTAATCATCAGTCCCTTTTGTCATTATATTGATAAAAGGGATTTTTTTTTGATAAAGTTGCGCTTAACTTTCAAGGAATTCCTGCCGATATAAAAAAGGTATGAGTGTGTCTTTAGCAAAAAGTAATAAACTGATAAAAGTTATCTCATTTATTTTTATTTCACTCTTCTGTTCATTAAGTATGTGGGCAGAACCTTATAAACATGAAGTGAAAAAAGGTGAAACTTATTATGGAATAAGCCGCTCTTATGGAATTACCGTTGATCAGCTTTTAAAGGCCAATAATCTTACTTCATCAGATGTGCTGAAAGTTGGTCAAATCCTTATAATCCCTGGAAAAAGTGCTCCTGCTGAAACAGTAAAGACAGACTCTGGCAGTAAAGCAGTGGATAGTCCAAAAATCACAACTGGCAGTACAAGCGGCTACGACACATATATTGTTCAGAAAGGTGACACCCTCTGGCATATTGCAAGCGTTAACGGATTAAAAGTGGATGAATTAAAACGTATAAACGGAATGTCCGGGGACGTGAGCATTAAAATAGGTCAGGAATTAAAAATCCCTTCAAAAAAAGTGGAAAATCCTGCGGTAAATGTTTCCCTTCCTGATTTGCCCTCATCTGATCCAAGAAAGTATTCTGAAAAAACAGGGGATTCTTCTTTAACCTGGCCTGTAAAAAAGCCTACGGTTACTTACATTAACGGTAAGGTTTCCGGCGTACATTTAACTGCTCAGAAAAATGAAAGCGTAACTTCAATCCGCTCTGGAACTGTAATGTATGTTGGAAATTACAGAGGATATGGACAGGTTGTCTTTATTCAGTCTCCAAGTGATTATATTTATGCATACAGTGGTCTGGGTACAATTAAAGTTAAGAAGGGTGATTATGTTGTCTTTGGTGATGTAATTGGTACTGCTGGAACTGACAGCATTAAAGGTACCTCCCAGATCAGTTTAATGGTTTTTCAGAAGTCCAATCCTATTGATCCTGCAAAAGCACCCCGTGGTTAAGGCGCGGTTAAGGGAGAAAATTCATCATGTGTAAAAGAACCTTTTTCTCAGGTCTTGTTATTTTTTTTATTGCAGCATTTTCGGCTTTTTCAGCATTTCCAGAAGAAGAAATAGTTTCTCTGAATGATATTAATGTGCTTTCCGGAAAGAGCGCACTTTTAATGGATGTGAAGTCGTACGAGAATATAGTTTACGAAGCCTTTATTGCAATTGATTCTCCTGAAGAAGAGCTGCATCCTCCTGCTTATATTAATGTTTATGAAGACGGTCTATTAAAGAAATCTCTACGGCTTGATGTAGAGGGTTTTTTATCCGGAGAACTATGCGAGGATTATTCCCACTATGATCATCTTCGGATTTTTCCTTTAGGCAAAGATGATTTTATCATTTCAGTATATTCAGCCTATTCAGATAACCGCCTGGGAATTTACCGCATAAAGGGAAATGAAATTATTTACGGAAAAGGTTACAATCTGAAAGGTTTGCGAGCCTATGAAAATCAAAAATACTGTTATGATGGCAAAGACAGAATTTATATTTCTTTCATGGGGCAGACAGACTTTTCTAAAACTGGCTGGGATACCTATATTCTGGTATTTGATTTGCAGTGCAATTTAACTCAGGCTGCAGCTGTTTATACAAAAGATAATGATGAAATTCTTGGAATTGAAGCTTTTGAAAATAACATCTATTTTCATCTTTCCCCGCTTAGCTGGAAACAACAGTGCATTGTTCAGCTGGACAAAAAATTCAGAGTAAAAAAGACAATCTGCAACTATTATGATAAATCTACTATAAGAGGCTGGTCTTTATCATCGAATGAAGAGTATTTGTTCGTAGAAACATACATCCAGAATGACCCTTCTACATACATTTCAAAATATGATTCTGAAGGAAACTTTCTGGGAACTTATAAAATTTCATATAAAGACAGCGATAAAAATATTTTTACAGGTAAATTATTTTATGGCCAGGAAGGTCTTACTGTTCTTGTAAAAAGGCAGTCAAGTGAAAATTTCTGGAATAATGAAGTTGTAAAGGAAATTGATAGATTTACTTATTTTATGGACTGGGATGGAAAGATCCACAATCAATATAGCTTTTCAAAAGGCAATAATTTGAATAATTCTTTTGCTGCTAAGTACGACGATAAATACTTGTGCTTTGATTTCTATAACCACAAAAGTACAGGCATAGGTAAAGTTCTTTACAATTTCTCTGTTGAAGGAAAAAAATCTGGTTGCGACTGGGTAAGTGTAGAAAAAGTACCTGTGGATTTTCTTAGTGCACCTGAACATCCTGCGGCTTACAATTCTTATCAGAAATTAAATTCTGCCTGGATGGATAAAATCATGGTCAAGAAAATCACCATCCCTGAATTGAAGTTTAATGTTGAATTACATCAGGTCAAACTTGAATATGTTCATGCTCGGCCTGATGATAGAAAAATTACAGATAAGATTCCTCACGTTCCATTTTCTGATCGTTAAATTTTCTGATCGTTAAAAGGTTAGAATAAGGAAAGTTGTTCCGAGCCTGGAACTTTGTCAGCAGGAGGAATTGTGTAGTCCTTCTGCTTGTTCATTGTATCTTCAATACATTTTAGAAAAATTTCCATGCATACCCTTGCATCGTCATTTGCTCTGTGGGCAGAATGCACGTCTACCTTAAAGCGTTTTGCAAGTGACTGAAGCTGATACTGTCCTTTTTCCTTTACGAGAGACAATCCGGGCCAGGCCCATCTTGCAAGAGGAAGAGTATCAACCGTTAAATTAGGAAGTTCAGGAAGCCCAGCCCTCATCAGTTCTGTATCTATAAAGCCTAAATCGAATGGGGCATTGTGGGCAACAAGTATAGTGTCCCTGTCTTCCAGGTAAGTTAAAAAGTCCGGAAGAACTTCTGCCGCTGCCGCTTTGTCTGCAACCATCTGATTTGTAATGTGAGTCAACTCTGTCAAATATGGTGGAATTCCATAAGGAGGTTTTATCAGCACATCAAAAGGCTCTCCAATCAATCCCTTATAGTTAAATTTTACTGCACCAATTTCAATAATATTATTTTCTTCGGCTTTAAGCCCTGTTGTTTCTGTATCAAAGGCTACGAATGTTGCTCCACTATAGTAAAGCTTTGCAAGATGCTTATAGTCCCTGAACATTTTGTAGTTGAATGGATTACTCAATATGATTCTCTTTAGAAAATGAATTTTGTGTGCGTAATATAAATATAGTTAATTTAATAAAAAAATCCAGTAGAACTTTTGCTTTCTACTGGATTCTTTTTACAGATTACTGAGCTGCATCGAGTATTGCATTGATTTCAGCTGAAATCTTGCTGCAAAGACTGTCTGCTTCACTTCTTGCTGCTGCAAGTGCCTCGTCAGTTTTTGCTGATACAGGCACTGTAGAATTGATGTAGAACTTAATCTTTGGTTCAGTACCAGAAGGGCGGGCTGAAACAATTGTTCCTCCTTCAAGGAAGAACTGAAGAACATTGCTCTTAGGGAATGCAAGTTTTGTCTTATTTGCAGAATTTGATGGATCGAATTCTACAGATTCCTGAATATCACGAATCTTAAGAACTTTTTTACCACCAAGTTCCTTAAGTCCTTCTGTACGGAGTTTTGTCATAATTCCGCCCATGATTTTTGGTCCCTGAATACCCTGGAAATACTTAGAAATAGCTCTGTCTTCAAACAGACCGAATTCTTTGTAAAGTTCATTCAAGCGTTCAAGGAGGCTCTTACCCTTGCTTGCCCAGTAAAGTGTCATTTCTGCACACATTGCTGCTGCTGAAACACCATCCTTATCGCGACATTCAGTTTCTACCAGGTAACCGTAGCTTTCTTCCAGACCGAATACATAGTGTTCCTTTCCAAGCTTTTCCATTTCGCCTTCTTCATAGGCAATCCACTTAAAGCCTGTAAGAACTTCCCTTAATGTAACGCCATAGTGGGCTGCAATCTTGTCTACAAAAGGACTTGTTACGATTGAACGGATAAGTACTGGATTTGCAGGCATCTTGTTGAATTCTTTCTTAGAAAGAAGAACATAATCTGCAAGGAGAACACCCATCTGGTTACCTGTTACAAGAACATACTTTCCATTCTTGTCAGGGAATGCTGTTCCAAAGCGGTCTGCATCTGGGTCTGTTGCCATAACAACATCAGCCTTTTCTTTTTCTGCCAGTTCAACTGCCATCTTAAGTGCTGGTGCTTCCTCTGGATTTGGCTTTTCTACTGTAGGGAAATCTCCGTTTCCTTCACGCTGTTCTGGAACTGTAATTACATTTAATCCCAGATCTCCAAGAACTTTTTCAACATGCATTGCACCTGTTCCGTGGAGTGGAGTATATACAACCTTTACGCTTGAAGCCTTTTCTTTAATAAGTTCCGGACGGTAAAGATTTGATTTAATCATTGCCTGGAATTTATCATCAATTTCCTTATCGATTAAAACAATTTTTCCTTCCCTGATACCTTCTTCCCTGTCAATAAGCTTTACTTCCTTAACAGCGTTAACTTCATCAATAATTCCCTTATCGTGTGGTTCAACAACCTGTGCACCATCAGCCCAGTATGCCTTGTAACCATTGTACTGAGGAGGATTGTGAGAAGCTGTAACAACTACACCTGTCTGACAGCCAAGAATGCGGATTGCATAACTTAATTCTGGTGTAGGGCGAAGGCTTGTAAAAAGATATGCCTTAATTCCGTTTGCTGCAAAAACTCTTGCAGTAATATCAGAGAATTTATCATGATTGTGGCGTGAATCATAAGCAATACATGCTGAAAGCTGACCTTTCTTTGCTTCTTCAGGGAAAGCCTTAATGATGTAATTTGCAAGACCCTGTGTTGCTTTTGAAATGTTCAGTGTATTCATGCGGTTTGTTCCGCCGCCCATTACACCGCGAAGACCACCAGTTCCAAATTCAAGGCTCTGGTAGAAACGATCTTCCAGTTCTTTAACATCGTTCTTTGCAATTAATGCTTCAACTTCACTGCGGAACTTTTCATCCTTTTCTTCCGCAATATACTGATTTGCTCTTTCAAGAATTTCCTTCTGATCCATTTGAGCTTCCCCTTATGTATTTATGTAACTTGTAAAATCAATATTGAGCAAGAAATCTGCTACTCTCGAGGATAAACTATAGCAGAATACTGAATATTATTCAATTTTGATTTGATAAAAAGTTAGTTACATCTAATTAAATTTTAATTATCTGCCTTTTTAATAAGCTCTGTTTCCCAGTTAAGAAGATAACTTTCCTTTTCTTTATTATCACCTTTTACGTCACAGAGAACACGGAAAACAGCTTCAGTTCCACTTGGTCTCATCCAGATGTAAGAATCCGGCTCTTTGTTTACATCAAGGAAAAGAACTTTAAGACCTCCGTTGCCGTTGTTCCAGCTTTCCGGTTTTTTAAATTCGCTTGTACCGTTTGTTGTAACCGCCAGATATGAAGCAATACCATATTTTTCAAGAAGTTCCTGTTTTTTAGCAGAAAAGTCTTCTTCAAAAAGTTTTCTGAATTTTTCTTTTAAGAGACCTTTATCTTCTGATTTTACTTTAAGGACAGCCCTGCTTTCGCTTACTCCTGTGGTTGTATAAACCGGAAGAGATTCAATTACATCCTGGAGAGTAAAGTCTTTATTATACTTTTCTTCCTGACCGCTTTTTGTGCACCAGAGATGGAAAAGTCCAGGGTGGAGACTGCCGTCAGGAGCAATTGTGTCCCGAATGGCAAGAAGCTTTACGATTGCAAAAATTGTAGCTAAAGGATCTCTCACGCTTGAAGGATAAGTGATATTTCCTCCGTTAGAACCTTCTCCGAAAATTCTTGCTTTATAATTTGCAGCTCTTTTTTCCCTTGCAAGATTTACAACATTTGCTTCCCCAACTTCTGCCCGGAATACTTTTGCATCAAAGGCTTTTGCAATTTCTTCAATTCTCATGGAAGTTGGACAGTTTACGCAGACAGCTGTTTTTTTATGTCTTTCCAGTAATCCTTCATCACGAAGATAATTTGCTTTCCACATTCCGTAAGAAGTTTCAGCCATAACGCAAAGGGCAAAGACTTCCTGGGCAGGAATAATTTTTGCCTTAAGGGATTTGTTGTCCCAGTAAACAACATTTCCTCTGTCTCCGTCACAATCTGGCATATAGCCTAAAATAACATTCTTATTGCCGGAAGCCTGCAGCTCATTCATTTTTTCCTGAAGAGTAACAAGATTTTCAGGTTCCGGAATAATTCCGTGTACAATTTTTCCTGCTTCATCATTAAATGGTATAAAGGCAAGGCCACATTCAGGAATAAATACTTTGTCTATAGAAAGGCTTCTTGCACTTCCATTCATGTCTGCTGCAATATCCATTGGATTTTTTGACAGGTAAGAAGTGATTACATCAAAAACTTTGTCCTGGTCCTTTTCCCTGGCGGTACCTGTAATAACCTGACGGATAAAACCTGTGTAGGCCGCAAGACTTTTTTCCTTACATTTTTTGATTTCCCGTAAAATCTTATCTGCACTTTTTTCGTCTTTTTTGTCTGACATTATTTCTTCTGCATGGGATTCGCAGTTGTCAGCCTCCAGCCTCTTTTTAAAATCCTCAGCAAGAATTTTTGCTTCTCCGGCGTTAATTACACCACCTTCACTTAAGCCGAATTTAAAACCATTGTGTCCAACAGGATTGTGACTTGCACTTACGTAGCAGAAACCGTTAAATTTTTTTGAATAAGCCATGATCTCAGGTGCACTTGCCGCAGCCAGATATTGAACTTTAACTCCGTAATGACAGAAGACTTTCAGCATAATCCTGCAGATTGTTTCTCCTGTAGGCCTGGTATCTCTTGCCAGGACAATTTGAGGCGATTTCTTTTTACTTTTTTTGATTACGTACTGTGTAAAAGTTTCAGCAATTATGGCAGTGAGTTTCTCATTTAAACTTCCGATTTTTTCGCTTTTATCTTCTTCGTTGCCGCTTTCTGCAAATACCTTGCGCCAGCCTGAGGCTGAAAGAATCATGTTGTGTTCCAATTTGTTACTCCAGAATATTTTTTCTAATTAGATTATTTCTCTGCTGTTTATAAAACAAAAGGCCAGATTAAACCATAAATCAGCCTAATCTGACCTTAATAATATAACATATTTTACTCAGGAAGTGGATAGTTTTTTAAGTCTGGAAGTTCATCAAGGGTTATAACATAATCGCTTAAATAAACTTCTTTTTTGTGAGCTCCAGTGTTATGGGCTTCTCCTTCCCAGAAGTTGCTTTCATTTGTTCCCTTTGCGTCTGTATCGTTCCAGGTCATAAAATAAAGCCACCATGCTAAATCTTCTTCCAGGGCATCAGGGCTTGGAATATTACCGTTTTCTGTCAGGGCAACCATTTTCGGATTGTTGTCCGGATCATCACTCATATAGTAGCATTCGTTAAACTTATCAATCTGTGACCGGTAGTTTTTAACGTAAATATCGTATCCAATAATATCAACATATTCATCTCCCGGATACCAGTCCTCATCCTGACCGTTCCATACCCAGATCAGATTATGGATTCCTTTCTCCTTTGTAAAATAGTTGAACATATATTTGTAAAGAGCTTTGTAAGCATCCGGACCTGAACCGCCCCACCAGAACCAGGCATTTCCGTGGTCTCCTGCAGCTTCATGCATTGGTCTCCAGAGAACAGGCACGCCTGCTTCCTGAAGTTTCAGAAGCTGTTTTGCAACTTTATCCAGGGATTTGTTAATCTGATCCAGTTCTTTTCCTTCTTCAAGCTTGTCCTTTCGTGAATTATATGGAATGCGGAAGTTAACCTTATTCAGATAGAAATCCGGCCAGCCCCTTAATTCTCCCGGATTTCTCCAGTGCCAGCAGAATGTGACAATTCCGCCTTTTTCCCACCATTTGATGGCTTCTTCAGTCTGTTTAATACCGTCACCTGCAGGATTTGGAGTATAATTCATGAAATCGTATCCCATAAGGGCAGGGTACTTTCCTGTGTCCTTATAAACTTTTTCTGCCATATTTAAAGAATCTCTCCAGGTAAGGTCCATTTGACCTGAAATGATTTTTTTCCCGTAAGTGTCACTAAGGTAATGCATAAGACGAACAGTGTTTTCTGTTGCCTCTTTGTCTACGGGATAAGGAGAAATTTCAGGCAGCCATTGATCATCCTGTGCAGCTGCAAAAGATGAAACCATCATAAAAATAAGTGCTGTTAAGATAATTTTAATTTTCATAATATGATTATTATTATAAAATATTCAAAAGTCAATTTTAATAATCATTGCTTGAAGTAATCTAACATTTATTTTATATTTTCCCCATGAACTATTGCGATTTAGATATGCCAAAGGCCGGTGATAGAGTTGTTGTCGGTCTTTCAGGTGGAGTAGATTCTACAAGCACTGCGATTATGCTTAAGGAAAAAGGATGCCATGTAATTGGTGTAACAATGGCTCTTTATAATAATGACCTTCCTGTTTTACCTGCAAGCCTGGCTGTTCATGACAGTTGTTATGGCCCGGGAGAAGTGGAAGATATTGAAGAATGCCGTACTTTCTGCAAGGAAAATGATATTCCCTATTATGTTATAGATGTAAAGGAAGCCTATCAAAAACAGGTTCTTGATTATTTTAAGAATGAATATCGTTCCGGAAGAACTCCAAATCCCTGCATAAGATGTAATCGTTTTATTAAATTCGGCGCTCTCCTTGCGGGAATTGAAAATCTTGGAATCGAATATGACTATTTCTGTACAGGTCACTATGCAAAATTAGTGAGAAGTGAAGAAGCTGTAAAAAACCTTTTTGGTCCTCAGGCCAGCGATGATCCAAAAGGTGAATCAAAGCCTCCTCTTATTCACGTTGCAATGGACCTTACAAAAGATCAGGCTTACTTCCTCTACAGAATACCTTCAAAAGTACTGGAAAAGGTCAGATTCCCTCTCAGTACAATGTCCAAGAAGGAAGTTTTCGAATTTGCCCGTGCACACAAGCTGAAGGCTGCAGAAAGAGAAGAAAGTCAGGATTTTATTCCCGAACCATATATGGATGCTCTCTTTGCTGATAAGCCTTCTGTTCCGGGAGATATAATCGATCTTGACGGAAAAGTGCTGGGCAGACACCGGGGAATTGAACATTACACTATTGGTCAGAGAAGGGGGCTGGGAGTAAGTTCCAGTGAAGCCCTTTATGTTGCCGAAATTGACAGCAAAAAGAACCTTATTGTTTTAGGAAAGGATTCAGATCTTTTCTGCACAGGACTTATCTGTGATGATATTGTATGGCCTGGTGATTATGACCCTCAGACTGCTTTTGATGCCAAGGTTAAAATTCGTCTTGCATCAAAACCTGTTGACGCCCGCATTGAACCATATGTAAGTGATACTGCTCATGTTGATAATGCAGTAAATGAAATCTTCCAGGGAAAGCCTTATAAGGTTACATTTGCCCAGCCTCAGAGAGCAGTTGCTCCAGGCCAGTCAGTTGTATTTTATATTGACGGCGTTACTGTGGGCGGTGGTATTATTAACAGGGCAATCAAAAACTAAACACAAATCAGTAAACTTCAACTGTAAAGGTTGAAGTTTTTGTGTGGCCTGTAATATCTGTCAGGGTAACACGGAAGACGTTCTTTCCCTTGAAAAGTGTAGTAGAGGCAAGGAACTGTCTTTCCTCATCCGGATAGAGAATGTCTGTGTAATACTGGTTCTTTCCGGAAACACAAATACGTCCTTCATTTTCACGAATTGAATCATAGCTGATTGTATCAATCGTAACCCCGTTTACAGAAAGGGAGGTTTCAAAAGGCACCGTACTGTCCTGTCTGACTTTATAGATACGGTAAGCTTCACTTGGAATACGGTCAGTTTTTTCCAGATCGTAAATATTTCCTCTTCTGTCTTCAAGGATTACTGTTCCTGTAGTAAGGGCTTTTTCCCGTCCTGTTCTTGGAAGAACAATTTTCGGGTTGATGGCAGTTTTGTTTTTTAAATCAAGAAGCTGAAATTCCAGTCCAGAATCTTCTTCCCTCCAGCCAGATTCTCCAGGAATGCCCAGATAGGACCCCTTTATAAGTTCTACAGCTCCGTCCCTGTAATCATTAAGGTTTTCTTCAGAAAGGTTTCCGTAAACTGTGTAGATGTCATTGCTGTGGGAAATAATATCCGCATTTCCCAGGGGAGATTCAGACCAGCCCATGTCACAGTCATGCTCCCTGAGCTGCATTACAACTTTCCCATGTTCGCTGGAATATACATTATCTTTATCCCTGAAAATAAGGGAGGTTTCCAGCGTGCCGCCCCGTAACTGTCCAAAGTGGGAAATAATAACACTTGAACCGTCGTCCTTGTCAGGCCAGTCAAAGGCAAAAGCAAGTGCCAGAGAGGAAAATAAAACACATGAACCGATAATAATTACTTTTTTCAGATTATTTTTTTTCATATCTAAAACCTTATTATTTTCTGGAAATGGTCAGCTTTGAAATTTTATTGTTTCTGCCAACGAAAAGGTCATTATTCCTTACCTGAATAAAGGCTGTTTCTGTCTGGAATGAAAATTTACCTGCGAAATGATTGTATGGTTCCAGCATGGTTATTGTATATTCATCTCCATTTTTTGAAAGTACAAAAGCAACTTTATTGTCAGCAGTAAACTCAACCTGAGTAATTATACCATCTAATTCATATTTATAGGATTTTTTCTTGTCCAGATTTAAAATCCCCAGACCACCCTTGTAATTGTAGTAAACCAGGTTTCCGTTAAACTTAACCAGACTTTCCCTTGTAAGGTCCTGGTCAAAGTATTCGTAATAGATAACTTTAGGCAGATTGTTTTCTACTGTAGAAACAACCAGTCTCTGTTTATCCAGGCCTGTAATGTAAGCAGCAGTTTTTCCATCATCAGAAAGTGCAATTCCGTAAATGACATTTACTTCGCTGCCACCGGGAATAAAGTTCTGCTGAATGACACCGTGTTTGTCAAAAACAATTACAGTTCCATCTGCATAGCCGCAGGCCGTTCCACCCTTGCTGGAAGCCAGTGCTGTAATGGTTGAGTAAGATTCGTGGAGGAATATCTGTTCTCCCTTATTGTCATACTGTGCAATGGAAGTTCCTCCGGGAAGACGTACATAGATTCTGTCCTGGCTGAAATAAGGAAAACCTGCTTCCTTTACGTAACAGACAACATTCTGGTTTGTAGAGTATACCCTGAAGGCTTTTGAATCCATTCCATAGGAAGTTGAATAGTCTGTAGAAATTGCAGCCTTAAAATCATAATCAATTTTTGAGACAAGTTTTCCGTCTGCCGTAAAATATCCGTAGCAGTCCTTGAACTTGTAAGGAATAAGTTCTGCTTCTTCCCCCGGAGAAAGCTCTGTATTCTGTACTTCCATAGTCCAGGAAGGCGTAAGGTGAAACTCTGTGGTAAGGCGTCTTGCTGCAAAAATGATATATAAAACAATAATAAGCAGGGGAACAATGATTAATCCTGCATATGACTTCTTTTTTCTCATAACTAGAAAACTATATTAAATGGAGTAAAAACTTACAAGTATTAAAGTTAAAATGATAGTAAAAGGAAAAACTTGACAAATGGTAGAAAACCTTGCAAAATATCGCATTAAGAAGAGTTTGTCCGTTAATTCAGAGGGTGTTAAAGGGTATAGAAAGTGGAAGACGATATTCTCACTATTGAAGAAGTAGCAAAATACTTGCGTGTAAGCGAAAGAACTGTATATGACTGGGCTCAGAAAGGTGATATTCCTGCAGGAAAGATTGGAACTGTATGGAGATTCAAGAAGTCTGAAATTGAAAAATGGGTAAATGACCGTCTTTCATCAAGCCTTAGAACAGAAAATAATCAGGTAATTCAGATTAAGAATATTCTTTCTCCTGAAAGAATTGTATTTCTTAATCATGAAACAAAACATGATTCTCTTGTTGAACTTGCAGAGGTTCTGGCAACTGCTCCACAAATCAAGGACGCAGGGGAACTTAAACAGCAGATTCTTAAAAGGGAAGAACTGATGTCAACTGCAATCGGAAGGGGAATGGCTATTCCTCACGTAAGACTTTCTTCTGTTACAGATCTGGTTATGGCAGTGGGAATTTCAAAATGCGATATTATTGACTTCCAGCCGATTGATGATGTTCCGGTAAAGCTTCTCTTTATGCTTGCAGCAGCTCACAATCAGCACAGTTACTATCTCCAGACAATTTCCTTCCTGAGTGTAAAGCTTAAGGATTCGGAACTGATGAATTCACTACTTAATGCAAAAGACAGAATTGAAGCATACAATATGCTGATTAAATAAAAAAAATGCACCTGCTGAAATGAATTACCAGTTTCAGGGGTGCATTTTTATTTTCATAGTTACCTGGAAAAGATGATTAAGGGAACTGAACTGTAATCCACTTGCTCTGGTTGTCCATGTCAGAAGATATTTTTCCCCAGGTCAGGCCTTTTCCTGTGGTTTCTCCCATAAGATATTTTTTTCCGTCAACTGTAAAACTGTGGCCCGGATGAGTTGAAACAAAACCTGCCATGGCATGAGAAAATTCCTTACTGATAAAAATGACAGTATCCTGATTCATATGTGTCAGAAGAATTGCAAGAAGCATGCTTCTTGAATCACAGTCACTTCCTCCTCCCATAAGAATTGAATTTGCAGTTGCAAAATCTGAAACCGTCTTTTCTCTTTCGTAAACCATATTCTGAGTCCAGGTAAGAAGTTTCTGGGCTAAGGCTGTATCATCATCGCAGTATGGAATAAGGGCATTGTAAATGTCAAAGGCCGGAATTCTCAGGCGTTTGTAGGTGTCCTTAAAAATCATCCTGTAATAACGCTGCCAGGCTTCCTTCCACTTTGTGCTTTTCGAATAGGTAAGAAGAACCTGATATTCTCTTTCAACCAGATAGCGGTTAATTGTATCGTCATTTTCAAACAGTTTTGTCTGGATTTTTTTTCCGTCAATGTTAAGTTCAATGTTTACCAGCTGACCTCTGTCCGGATATTTCCACTTTGTAAAAATTCCTTCTTCGTAGTATGAGCCTGTGTCAATGCAGACTGAATCCATGGTGCTGGCCATAATGTTGTCACAGGCTGCGGCTTTATCCTTACTGCACCAGGTCATAAAAAATATGCTTCCCTTATCGTAAGGAAGAGTGAAGGTCATTGCATAGCCTTTATGTTCTCCGTTAAAGAAAGTGCCGGAAAGAACAGCAAAAGAGCACTTCTGATTACGCCAGTCAACTTCTACAGGGATGGCCTTTATTCCCAGTCGTGAAAGACTGTCATCCATACAGCGCCTGCTGGAACCATACTTTCCGTAGTTATAAATTCTGAGAAGGGCATTTACAGGGTGCTCATCACTTACCAGCTGAATGCTTTTTCCGTCAGAAGTCATGTCGTAAACATAAAATCCCTCTGGAAAATCTATTGTAAAGTCCTGGTATCCCTTAAGACCCAGCCTTTCTCCGTAAGAGGAAAATACTGCTGCAAGAAAAAAAATAATGATAAATATCTTCTTTGTGCTTGTCATTTTTATCTACCTCAACTATATTTCGGCTTATGAAAGCCATTTCCATAATATTCCAAAATCAGGAAATCCTCTTAGTAAACAAACCTTGCGGCGTTTCGGTACAAGGTGGAGAGGGAATTTCTCATCCTTTAGATGAAGAACTGTCAAAACAGCTTGGTTATAGAATACATTTAGTTCACCGCTTAGACAAGGAAACTGAGGGAATTCTTATAGTTGCAAAAAATCCTCAGGCTGCTTCAAAATGGACTAAGCTTATATCTACTAAGGAAGTTCAGAAGGAATATAAGGCTCTCTGCGTTGGTCTGCCTAAGTTGAAGGGAAAAACTGTAAAGGAAGGCCTTGTGGAAAGCGAAATAGAAGCTCATGGAAGAAATCAGAGTGCAAGAACTTTTTTCTCTGTAGAAAAAACTGCAACTGTAACTGTAAAAAAATCCCTTAAAGTGGAGGGGGTGGATAATCCTGCCCGGGTGGAAGAGGAGGTAAAAATTCCTGTTTCCCTGATTGACCTTAAGCTGGGTACGGGGCGCATGCATCAAATCAGAATACAGATGGCACAGCTGGACTGTCCTCTCTGCGGGGATGATCAGCATGGTAATTTTAAAATCAATAAACTGCTGAGAAAGGCCGGTATAAAAAAACTTTGCCTTGCTTCTACAAGACTGACAATCCCTCTTGATGGAAAAAAACAGACTTTTGAAATCCCTCTGCCGGAGCACATGGAAGCTTTTGTAAAGCAATATATGTAGAAAAGGTTTTAATCTGTTGACAGTTTTATTCATAAAAGATATATTTATATTACATTTTAACAAACATTAAGATGGAGCCAAAAAAAGGGCTCCTTTTTTATTGTTCGGGATATATAAAAAGTTGCTTCTTGCAACAGGAGATTTTTTTGGATTTTAAACCAGTTTCAGAAATTCCTTATTTCACAGAATGTCAAAAAGTGGTTGAGGCAGAAGGCTTCACACTGGTCGAACTGGATGTAGTACCTCAAAAGGGTAGCGTACATGTAAGCGCTGTAATTGCAAATAAAGATGCATCAAAGGATATAGGTGTAGCAGACTGTTCAAAAGTTCATCATGTGCTGCAGCCAAAACTCCTCTTTCTTTTAGGAAAATCAGAAGATGATTTGTACATGGAAGTTTCCTCTCCGGGGCTTGAGCGTAACTTAAAGAATGCGGCTGAATTTGCCTTCTTTAAGGGAAGAGATGTAAGAGTCTGGGATAAAACCGTAAATGACTGGGTGAGGGGAATCATTAAATCTGCTGATGAAAAGCAGGTTACTTTGGAAATAGAAGGCGGCAGTGAAAAATCTGTAGCCTATAGTGATATTGCAAAAGCAAAATTTATACATTTATAAGGGGGCATTCTATGTCAGAAATGGCAGATGCAATCCGTCAGCTTTCAGATGAAAAAGGTGTTAGCGAGGATTCAATTAAAGTAACAATTGAAACAGCTCTTAAGGCTGCATTCAAAAGAAGATTCGGAAGTTCAGAGAACTGCGTTATTCGTTTTGCAGATGATCTTTCAGAAGTAAAAGTCTTTGCTAGAAAAGTTGTTGTTGACGGAGTTTATGATCCTTCTCAGGAAATTGAATTTGAAGAAGCAAAAGAATTAAATTCAGAAGTAGAAATTGGAGATGAACTTGAAATTGAAATAGATCCTAAAAAGGAATTTGAACGCTCTGCAGTTTCTCAGGGTAAACAGATTGCTCATCAGGGTCTGAACGAAAGTTTCAAGGATACCCTCTATAATGAATATAAAGATAAAATTCATGAAGTAATCATCGGTTATTATCTGAGAACTGGAAATAACGATTCAATTTATGTTGACCTGGGAAAGGTTGAAGGTGTTCTTCCTAAGAAATATCAGAGCCCTCGTGAAGTTTATGAAAAGGGTGATCGTATTAAGACTTATATTACTGATATTAAGAAGACTCCAAGCGGAATTCAGCTTATCCTCAGCCGCTCAGATCCAGAGTTTGTCAAGAAGTGTTTTGAAAATGAAGTTCCGGAAATTGCTGATGGAATCGTTCATATTCACAAGGTTGTTCGTGAAGCAGGTTATCGTGCAAAGGTAGCTGTATATTCAAACAAAATTGATGTTGATCCAGTTGGTGCTTGTGTTGGTCAGAAGGGGCAGCGTATTCAGGCAGTTATTCGTGAACTTGATGAAAAAATTGATGTTCTCAAATATGAAGAAGATCCTCATCTCTTTATTGCTAATGCCCTGTTACCTGCAGAAGTTGTAAGAGTTGTAATTACTAACAGTGAAACTCGTGAAGCAAAGGCAATTGTAACAGAATCTCAGTTCTCAATTGCAATTGGTAAGGGCGGACAGAATGTTCGTCTTGCAAATAAGCTTTGTGACTGGAATATTGACGTTATTACAGAAGAACAGGCTGCACAGATGGATCTTACTGAAACAGATACACGCAGGGCTGCAGAACAGCTTTTCTCTAATAATGCAGAAACAGAAGAAAGCGGCGATGATGTTGTACCAGTTACCAGTATTGAAGATCTTGACCCACGTCTTGCTGAAATCATTAAGGGAACAGAATTTGATGATATCGTTGTATTCCATGATGCAGTAAGAGACGGTTCAATCAGCAAGCTTGAAGGCCTTTCAAGGGAAGATGCTGAAGCTATTGATAAGCTCATTAATGAAAACTTTGAAATTACAGAAGAGAATTCAGCTGAAGAAGCTCCTGCAGAAGAAGAAACTGATTCTGCTGAAGATGATGGTGGACTTGAAGAAGGGGAAGAGTTTGAGTGTCCTGAATGTCATGCTACTGTAGCATATCATATTGGAATGACAACATGTCCTAAATGTGGTGTTGAACTGGCATTCGAGTAAGGAATCAATGGAATGGACTGGCCGGTTAGTAATTTCAGCTGACCAGTCTTTGTGACTAGGAATTAAGGAAAGGAAGCGTATGGCGGATACAGAAAATAAGGAAGAAAAGAAACTCGAAGTGAACTTAATCAAGAAGGAAGGTAAGCCTGAAAGTCAGGCAAAACCTGCAGCTCAAAAGAAGAAGGTTGTGGTAAAGCGTAAGCCGGCAGCCCAGGGCAGTACATCAACAGCTCAAACCTCTGCTTCAGCTCCTGCAAAGGAAGTTAAGAAGGAAGGTGTAAGGGTGGTAAAGAAAGCTCCTGTTAATTCCGCTAAAACAGACGAGCCTGCACCAGCACCAAAAGCTGATAGTACACCTGCAGCAAAACCTTCAGCTCCAGCAGCAAAACCTGCTGCTCCGGCTCCTAAGGCTGAAGAAGCAAAGCCTGCAAATCAGAATCCTCCAAGTCAGACAACTACACAGTCTACTAATAGTCGTGGTGCTACAACATTTGAACTTCATAGTGTGCGCCCAAATGTAAAGGCTGGTAACTTAAGTGACAGACCACGCCGTCAGTATCAGGGCAGACGTGATGGTCAGGGTGGATTTACTGGAGCTCAGGCTCGTGAAGGCTATCAGAATAGAGAAAGAGAAAACCGTGGTCCTTATAACGGACAGCGCAATTCTTATAATAATGGCCAGGGTGGTAACCGTCAGGGAGGCTACCAGGGCAATCGTCAGGGTGGTTTCCAGGGTAACCGTCAGGGAGGCTATCAGGGCAATCGTCAGGGTGGTTTCAATAATGGACAGGGTGGTCAGAGAGGTAACTTTAATGCCCAGAGACCAGCAGGTTCCGGATTTAAACCAGGTTTCGGCGGCGGTCGTCCATCCTTCGGTGATGCTCCTGCAGCCTTGGGAAATAAAACTCCTGCAAAGAAACAGTTTAAGGGTAAGAAGCAGGTATACAATAATAGAAAAGACAGGGAAGAAGAGTTTTCTGAAGATGAACTTAATCAGCTTAAGAAGAAGGATACAACTCCAGTCAGCGCAGTACCAGAAAGCATTGATATTATGGAGTCAATCTCTGTTTCAGATCTGGCTAAGAAGATGAATCTTAAGGCCAGTGAGATTATTGGTAAGCTCATGTCAATGGGTATGATGGTAACAATCAACCAGTCTATTGACAGTGATACAGCTACAATCCTTGCTGATGAATATAATTGTAAAGTTCATCTTATTTCTCTTTACGATGAAACACTCATTGAAAGTGACAAGGGTGAAGAAGGTGCAGAGCGTACTCGTCCTCCAATTGTTACTGTAATGGGTCACGTAGACCATGGTAAGACAAAAACTCTGGATGCTATTCGTAACGCTCACGTTGCAGAAGGTGAAGCCGGTGGTATTACACAGAAGATTGGTGCCTATATGGTATCAACTGAAAAGGGAGATATTACCTTCCTTGATACTCCAGGTCACGAAGCCTTTACAATGATGCGTGCCCGTGGTGCTCAGATTACTGATATTGTTGTACTTGTTGTTGCAGCAGACGACGGCGTTATGCCTCAGACTCTGGAAGCAATTGACCATGCAAAGGAAGCTAAGGTACCAATCATTGTTGCAGTAAACAAGATTGATAAACCAGAAGCAAATCCTGACAGAGTAATGACTCAGCTTTCAGAAAAGGGACTTACTCCTGAGGCATGGGGTGGAGATACACAGTACGTTAATATATCTGCCCTTAAGCGTGAAGGTATTGATGATCTTCTTGATGCAATCCTTATTCAGGCAGAAATGCTGGAACTTAAGGCAACTTACGACTGTCGTGCAGAAGGTAAGGTTATTGAAAGCCGTATTGACCAGGGTCGTGGTGTTGTTGCATCAGTAATTGTAGAAAGAGGTACTCTCCGTACAGGTGATCCTTTTGTTGCAGGTATTTACGCAGGCCGTGTAAGAGCACTCTTTAATGATAAGGGACAGAAGATTGATGAGGCTGGACCTTCAACACCAGTAGAAGTTCTTGGAATTGAAAACATGCCTAATGCAGGAGATCCATTCCAGGTAACAGAAACAGAAAAAGATGCCCGCGCATTTGCAGCAAAGCGTCAGGAACTTAAGAGATTTGAAGCAGCTAAGGCGGTTAAGAAAACGACTCTTGATTCACTCTATGTTGATATTGCCGACAGTGAAATTAAGGAACTTAAGGTTATTATTAAAGCAGACCTTCAGGGTTCTGCAGAAGCACTTAAGTCTTCACTGGAAAAACTTACAACAAGAGAAATCCGTCTGTCAGTTATTCACTCAAGTGCAGGTGCAATCAATGAATCAGATGTTACTCTTGCTGCAGCCGATTCAAATGCAATTATCATTGGTTTCAACGTACGTCCTACTCCAAAAGCAAAGGCTCTTGCAGAAGAAGAACAGGTTGAAATCAGAAAATACAATATTATTTACAAGTGTGTTGAAGAAATTCAGCAGGCTATGGAAGGTATGCTTCAGCCGGATACAAAGGAAGAAGTTACCGGTATGCTGGAAGTCCGCAATACATTCAAGGTACCAAAAATTGGTCTCATTGCCGGATGTTATGTTACAGACGGTATTGTTAAGAGAACAAGCAGCGTAAATGTAATTCGTGACGGTGTTGTTAAGTATACAGGAAAAGTTGCTTCCCTTAAGAGATTCAAGGACGATGCAAAAGAAGTTCGTGAAGGCTTTGAGTGTGGTCTTGGCATTGAAAACTGGCAGGACCTCCAGGTTGGTGACCAGATTGAAGCCTTTGAACTGGTTGAGGTTAAGAGAAAGCTTGGACAGACCCTTGCTGAAGAAGAAGCTGAAAAAGCAAAACAGTCTTCTCCGGAAAGTTCTTCTGCTGAGTAATTTCTAAAAAGGTAAAAATAGTAGCACTGCATATGCAGGGCTGCTGTTTTTATTTACGGGTATTTCGGAAAATCTGCATAAAGTGCTTTTTTCGATTTTCCTTTATATTAGACAGGAATAATAATGGGACAGTATAGATTACTCCGTTTAGGTGAACAGATTAAACAGGAAATTGCTACAATGATTCTCCGTCATGAGATAAAAGATCCTCGTGTAAATGAATTCTTAACAATTCAGCGGGTTGAAGTAGCAGGTGACCTTGCATATGCAAAAGTATATGTATCTTCTTTTATGGATGATAAGGCCGTTGAAAGAGGCGCTCAGGGCTTGCAGAATGCAGCCGGTTTTATTCAGTCATCAATTGCTAAAAAACTTTCAATATATAAGTTTCCAAAGCTGACTTTTATAGCAGATTTTTCTGTACGTGACGGTTATGAAATGGTACAGAAACTTAACGCTCTGGAAAAAGAATCCAGTGAAACAAAATCTGAAAACTGATGGCAAATAAAAAAAACAATTCAAATCTTTCAGGCCTTATGCTTCTTGCAAAAAAGCCTGGAATTACCAGTTTTTCTTCTCTTTTCAGCATTAAACACGCCTTAAATACAGAGAAGGTTGGTCATACAGGAACACTGGATTCTTTTGCTGAAGGTCTTCTTGTGGTACTTACAGGAAATTTAACTCATCTTGTACCTCACATTACAGGATTCAAAAAGACATATCAGGCAATGATTTGTTTTGGTAAAGAAACTGATACTTTTGATCCCTGCGGTTCTTTTACAAAAGAAGGCAGGTCTGTAACAAAAGAAGAAATTCTTTCAATTCTTCCATCTTTTACAGGCGCCCTTCTTCAGACTCCTCCTCTTTATTCTGCAGTACATGTTGACGGACAGAGAGCTTCTGATTTAGTAAGGGATGGCCAGGAAATTCATATAGAGCCACGACAGATTTTTGTTTACCGGAATGAACTTCTAGAATACCGGCCTGCCGGTGAAAAAGACGGCTCTTCCTATGCAATTCTGGAAATTGAGTGTTCTAAAGGTACTTATATCCGGGCCCTTGCCAGAGATATGGCAGAAAAACTTGGAACTTGTGCTCATCTGTGTGCTTTACGAAGAATTAAAGTTGGTCCTTTTTCTCTGGAAGATGCAGCTCTGAATGAAGATCTGAAGCCTTTCACAATTGAAAACGGACTTGAAAATGAAAAAGCTATGATTGCCCTTAATAAAAAAATTATTGAAGAAAAAAAACTTTCCATCAATAAAAAGGGCAGAAAAGATAAAAATTACATAAGAAGTGAAGAAGAAGAAACTGAACTTATTAAGATAAAAAGTTACTTCAGAACTTTCACACCGGAACTTGCACAGGAATGTGGCTTTGAAATTGATCAGTTAAAGGCTGAAAGTGAAAGTTCCTTTTTGAACGGCAGACCTTTATCTTCAAAAATGTTTAACCGTCTCCCGTCAGAAAAAGCAATGGAAAGTGAATACCATTTTCCTGATGAGATTGCAGTCTTTTACAGCAGCGGTTCTTTTGCAGGAATGATAAAAAAAGGTCAGGGACGGCTTAACTATGCTTTTGTTGTTCCAAAAAAAGACTTTAAGATTGTAAAAATAAGCTGGCAGAATCTTCTCAGGGGAGAGTTTCCCCGTGAATGGAAAGAAAAAGGAACGGCCCTTTCAATTGGAAGTTTTGACGGTTTCCATTCAGGTCATAAGGCAATTGGAGATTGTATTCTTAAGCAGAAAAATTTGGTACCGGGAGTAATCACTTTTACTTCTTCTGTAAAATCAAGGTCACAGGATTATCAGGGGGATTTGCTCACCTTATATCAGAAACTGAATCTTTTTCAGGAATATGGCCTGCAGTTCGCTATTGTGATTGACTTTTCTGATGATTTTAGTAAAATTGAAGGCGCTGCATTCATAAAGATTTTGCTTGATAAGCTTAATATGAAATATCTGGCGGAAGGTCAGGATTTCAGGTGCGGATATAAAGGTGCACTTACAATGAAAGAGTTGAAGGAACTTTCTGCTGAGGAAGATTTTCAGCTGGAAATGGTTCCAGATGTTATTTTTGAAGGTGAGAGGGTATCTTCTTCCAGAATAAGAAAAGCTGTTGAAGAAGGAAAGTTTCTTTCTGCTTCCAAAATGCTTACAAGACCATATACTTACGATCTTGTTAAATGCCTTGGAGAAAACAATACAGTACAGGGCGGGGAGCAGTGGTACACCTTCAAAGTAAATGGTGTTCAGCTTTTACCTGAAAAAGGTAATTATGATGTTGTTGCCCTGCTTAGCCAGAAAAACAGCAGTGAGATGTCCGCATATCGTACAAGTCTTTGTGTGGACAATAAAGATGAAGTAAAGCTTTTGCTTCCGTCAGATGATTCTGCAGGAAGAGTTAAGGGTGTGAACTTTATCTGAAATTATTTTGTATCCAATACCGAATGTTGCTTTGGCAGGAGAGGTCTACGTCCAAACCTGGCTCGGCTACATGGTAATTAAATTATAAGGAGTAAGTAATGGCACTTACAAAAGAAACAGCTGCATCTATCGTAGCTAAGTTCGGTGCAAATCCAAATGACACCGGAAACGTAAAGGTTCAGATCGCATTGACAACTGAACGTATCAAGGAACTTACAGCACACTGCAAGGCTTTCCCAAAGGACACAGGAGCTTCTCGTGGTCTTTTGAAGGTTGTTGGTGCTCGCCGCAAGCTCTTGAAGTACCTCCAGAACACAGATCTCGAAGGATATCGCGCTCTCATTAAGGAACTCGGAATCCGTAAGTAATCGGTGGATAATTGGCAGTTCTGTTGGTTATTATATCAGCAGGCTGCCTTTTATTTTTAAAGGTGAGACCGGCTGTTCAAACGGACCTCCCCTGTAAGACTAATGTGTCAGTGTCAGTCTTACAAAAGATAAAGAACAAATAAAGAATATAAGGAAATTTTTTTATGGTAGAAAGAGTAACCCGTAAAATTGGTGATCAGGAACTTATTCTTGAGACAGGCAAAATTGGTAAGCAGGCAAATGGCTGTGTTTATGCTCAGTTAGGTGGAACAGCTGTTATTGCCACAGTATGTGCTTCAAGTGAAGTTAAAGAAGGTCTGGACTTTGTTCCTGTTACAGTTGAATACAATGAAAAGTTTTATGCAGCAGGTAAGATTCCTGGTGGTTTTGTAAAGCGTGAAGGCCGTCCAAAGGATAAAGAAATTCTTGTAAGCCGTTTAATTGACCGCCCTATGCGTCCTCTTTTTGAACCTGCTTTTGGCCGCGAAATTCAGATTGTTCCAACATGTGTTTCAGTTGATGGAGTAAATCCTCCTGACATTCTTGCAGTAATTGCTGCATCTGCTGCAGTAAGTATTTCTGACATTCCGTTCCATGGTCCTGTTGCAGGTTGTCGTGTTGGATATCTTGACGGTGAATACATCATCAATCCTACATACGAACAGATGGAAAAAATCCAGCTTGAAATCGTTGTTGCCGGTACAAAAGACGGTTTTACAATGGTTGAAGGTGGTGCAAACGAAGTAAGCGAAGAAATCATGCTGGGTGCCCTTGAAAAGTCTCAGGCATTCATTACAGATATGTGTCTTCTTCAGGAAGAACTGGTTCAGAAAGCTGGTAAGGAAAAGCTGCCTCTCGCTCCACTCAATGTTGAACTTGCTAACAAGGAAGCTATTGAAGCAGAAGCACTTCCTCTTATGCAGACAGCCTGCTTCCTCAAGGGAAAAATGGCTCGTTCTGAAGCTGTAAAGAATGTAAAGAATCAGATTGCAGAAAAGTATGCAGAACAGCTTGAAGATCCAATTCAGGCAAAACTTTTCAGCACACTTTTTGATGACATTCAGTACAATCTCCTTCGTTCAAGTATTCTTGAAAAGGGACTTCGTATTGATGGACGCGGCACAGAAGACATCCGCCCAATTACATGCGAAATCAATGTACTTCCACGTCCACATGGTTCTGCACTCTTTACACGTGGAGAAACTCAGTCTCTGGCTGTAACAACACTTGGTACTGCTATGGACGAACAGGTTTATGATGATATTGAAGGCGACAGAAGTGAAAACTTTATCCTTCATTATAACTTCCCTCCATATTCAGTTGGTGAAGTTGGTAAGCTTACTACAGGCCGCCGTGAAATTGGTCACGGAAACCTGGCTCGCCGCTCACTTGCTCCAATGATTCCTAGCCGTGAAGAATTCCCATACACAATTCGTGTTGTATCAGAAATTATGGAATCTAACGGTTCTTCATCACAGGCTTCTACTTGTGGTGGATGTCTGTCACTCCTTGCAGCAGGCGTACCAATGAAGAAAATGGTTGCCGGAATTGCAATGGGTCTTATTACTGATGGACCTCAGTATAAGAAGTACGCTATCCTTTCAGATATCCTTGGTGAAGAAGATCATCTTGGTGATATGGACTTTAAGGTTGCCGGTACACATGACGGTATTACAGGCTTCCAGATGGATATTAAGATTGCAGGTGTTTCTATGGACATTATGCGCAAGGCTCTTGAACAGGCTAAGCGTGGTCGTGAACATATCCTTTCAATCATGGAAAAATGCATCAACAAACCTCAGCCTGTAAGTCAGTATGCTCCAAAAATTGATACTCTCAAGATTCCTGTTGATAAGATTGGTGCTCTTATTGGACCTGGTGGAAAGAATGTTAAGGCCCTCTGTTCTCAGTACGGTGTAACAATCAATACTGATGACGATGGTACAGTTACAATCTACGGTAAAACTGGTAATGCTACTGATGCAGCAAAGAAGGCTGTTAAGGGCATTTGTGAAGATCCAGAAGTTGGAACTGTTTACCAGGGTACTGTTAAGCGTATTATGGACTTTGGTGCCTTTGTTGAAATTCTTCCTGGAAAAGAAGGACTTTGTCATATTTCTAAGCTCTCACGCCAGCGTGTAGAAAAGGTTACAGATGTTCTTAAAGAAGGTCAGGTAATTCCAGTTAAGCTTATTGATGTTGATAAGATGGGACGTCTTAATCTTTCATACATTGATGCTCTTGAAGAAAACAAATAATCAGAAGGTTCTGAATAAGATAAAGCCTGCTTTCTTTAGGGAAGGCAGGTTTTTTTGTTTAAAAGACTCTTTATTAAGGTACTTGTTTTTTATAGAATGGGGCCTGTTTAATAGGAAATCATATGGTAGAAGCAAAAATCCTTAAAAATAATATTCAGCTTGTTTGTGAAAAAATCCCTGCTGCCAGGACCTGTGCCATAGGTTTTTATTTTTCTACCGGCAGCCGCTATGAAGATAGTGATAGCAGGGGAGTCAGTCATTTTACCGAACACATGCTTTTTAAGGGAACTAAAAAGAGGACTGCAAAAGAAATATCTGTTTTTTTTGATTCCATGGGGGCTGTTCTTAATGCCTTTACAGAAAGGGAAGAAGTTTGTCTTTATTCTATAGTGCCAGCCTTTGAAAATAATATTGCAGATGCCCTTGAGCTTCTTTGTGATATGAGCGAAAACTGTGTTTTCCCGGAAGAAGAGTTCATTAAGGAAAAGAAAGTTGTTCAAAGTGAAATTTCCAGTCTGCAGGATGATGCAGAAGAAAGTGCTCTTGATGAAGTTGCAGCTTTTGTGTGGAAAGATTCAACTCTTGGACAGACAATAGGTGGCAGCGTAGAAGAAGTTGAAAAAATCACCAGAAATAAACTTTTTTCCTGGTACGAGAAATATTTTGTTCATGGAGAACTGGCGGTTTTTGTTACAGGTAATTTTGATGAAAATGAAATTACAGCTCGTCTTGAAAAATGCAGTCTCCGTACCGCTGCAAGAACAGGGCAGAAACATTTTACGGAAAAATCTCCATGGCACTCAGGGCTTTTATTTAAGAAAGCAGCCTTCTCACAAAATCAGATTTATGCTCTTTTTCCTTTTGATGTAGATCTGGAGGAAAGGGAAAGTTACGCTTTGTCAGTTTTAAATACAATCTGTGGTGATTGTGTTTCCAGCAGGCTTTTTGATGCTATTCGTGAAAAGGAAGGGCTTTGTTATAATATTTTTTCATATTTTATAATGTATGAAAACGCTGGTGTCTGGTGCGCAAATCTTTCAGCAGATAAGAAAAATGTTCTTAAAGTAGTGGAAATGCTTTTAAAAGAATTGTCCTCTTTTATAAAAAATCCTTTTACGGAAAAGGAAGTTGAAACAGGCAAAAATCATATCATTGGTGAAGAAATGATTTCTGCAATGGACAGTGAATATGTAATGAGAAGGAATGAAAAGAATTTCCGTTTGAATATTCCTCTTAAAAATTCTTCTGAAATCATAGACTTGATAAAATCCATTACTTGTGAAGAAATTAATAGACTTGCGTCTAAAATATTTGATTCAGGCAGAAGAGCCCTGGTCTTTTATGGAAGTGCACTTTCTGGAAGAATGAAACGTACTATTAATTTACAAAATACTTCGCTATAATAGAATATTATGAACGAAAAAAAAATTAATTGTACAGCAAAAGAAGGTGCTGTAATTCCTCTTTACAAGACAAAGGGTGCTGCTGGTGCAGATGTTTGTGCTTTAATTGAATCTCCTCTGGTTCTGAAAAAAGGATGCAGGGCTTTGATTCCAACAGGACTTTTCTTTGAAATACCGGAAGGTTATGAAATTCAGGTTCGTCCAAGAAGCGGACTGGCTTTTAAAAATGGTGTTACTGTTTTAAATACTCCGGGAACAATCGACAGCGATTACAGGGGAGAGTTGAAAGTTCTTTTGATTAATCTTGGAGAGGAGGATTTTACAATTAATTCTGGTGACAGAATTGCCCAGATAGTTGTATCTCCAGTAACTTTAGGCTCCTTTGTTCAGGTTGAAAAACTTTCTGATACTGAAAGAGGTGCCGGTGGTTTTGGCAGCACTGGAGTTTGCAGCTGATAATTTATGTCCGGAATTTTTTCATCAGACAGAAAATCTATCATAACTCATTTAAAAGAAATCTTTGCCCAGAGAAAGCAGGAAAAATTGACGGGTGGGGCAACAAGCGTTCCTTTTTTAAGATCCATTTATTCTCATCTGCTTCAGGAAGCTTATGAAAGTGGTGACTTTGAGAAAAAGGAAAGAATACAAAAACGTATTGATAAAATGGATACTGTTAAGGACCATGTTCTTGTACGTTATCTTTGTAAAGAACTTTTAATGTTCTTTCTTGTGTTCTTCTTTATTTTTTTTGCAATATTTTTTGTAAATCAGTTTCTTCTTATAATTCAGACTTTATTGAAGAAGCATGTGTCCTTCTGGACTTCACTGAAATTGATTTTTTATTACATGCCTCAAATTGTTTCACAGTCAGCCCCATTTGCAACTCTTGTAGGTTTTTTAGTATGTCTGGGCAGAATGGTTACGGACAATGAAATTTTAATACTACGGGCATCCGGGCTCCGATACAATAAAACTTTTCTTCCTGTAATTTTTATGGGACTTTTAATTTCACTTTTTTCATTTCTTATGAATGATTATTTTCTTCCCTTAGGAAATCAGAAAGCTCAGAGACTGATGAAGGAAATTGCTTCTTCCAATCCGGCGGTGCAGCTGGAGGCACATTCTGTTACAAGAATGGACAGAACTTCCCTTATTGTAGGTGATGTAGGAAAAACTGATATTTCGGACCTGATTATTTTTGATCAGTCCTCTTCGGGAAAACCAAAAATAATTATTGCGGGTAAATCTCTGGTAAAGTCAAGTCAGGAAGATGGAATCATTATGCAGTTGATAATGAAAGATGCAGAAGTTTTTATGCTTAATGAAAACCATCGAAGCGATTTTGAAGTACTTGTAAGTCAGGAAGCAAAACTAAATATTTTCCAGGATCAGATTGATTCCTTTTCAAACACTCTTAGTCCCCGGGAAATGACGAGTTTTGATTTGTGGAAAAGAATAAAGAAAATGAAAAAAAATAATGAAGGAACTAAAAATACTTACATGATTGAATTTAACAGAAAGTTTTCAGTTCCTTTTGGTTCAATTTTCTTTGCCCTTTTAGCCTTTCCACTTGCACTTGTTTTTGGAAAAAAAGACGGACAAACCTTAGGGTTAATTTTTGGAATTGTTCTTTCCGTGGCTTACTGGGCTTCAACTCTTGTAGGTCAAATGATTGCCCTTAAAAATCCGGGAACTGCCTTTTTGTGTACCTGGGTACCAAACTTTTTTTTAGGTGCTTTAGGTGTATTCCTTTATATGCGGCTTAGAAAAAAATAGGTATAAAGAAATGAAACTTGTAGGATATGTGCTTAAAAAATTCTTTGGAATTTTTATTGCGGCAATGATGTTTTTTATAATGATTCTCGAACTGGTAAGTCTTTTTGCCAATCTGTGGTCTTACATTAATAGAGGTGTTACAATTGATCAGATTGCCCAGCTGATGCTTTACTATGCTCCAAGATGTGCCTGGTATTCAATACCAATGTCAATGCTTTTTGCAACTGCATATATGCTTTCTGATTTGTATGCTAAAAATGAACTGCTGGCCATTTTTGCTTCCGGAATATCACTTCTCCGATTTACACTGCCTCTACTGATTTTTTCTATTTTTGCCAGTATAGGGCTTTTTTTCTTTGAAGACAGAGTTGTTGTAAAATATCAGGCAAAGTATGATTCCATGCAGGAAGAAGTTCTTCACAAAAAAAAGTCCCTTAATAATGAAGATGTAATTGTAATTGCTGAAGCAGGCAGGCTGATTTACAATGTTGGTTTTTATGATTCAGAATTAAAGCGAATTTATCAGACTTATGTAATTTTCAGAAATGAGGATATGACTCTTGATGGAATTGCATATATTGATACCGGACTTTGGATTTCTGACCAGGAGGAGCCGGAGGAAGAGAATAAAGTAAAAAACTTTTCTGAAGAAAGCGGTCACTGGGAAATCTCAAATACAAGTTTCTATCAGATGAAGGACGGACAGTATGAGACCAGAAAACTTCCTCCTGAATATGCCAGTCGATTGATTGAAAATCCTTCAACTTTTCAAACTAAAACTGTTTCTGTAACCCAGGTAACTGCAAAGGAAGCCAGGGAATATATTGAACATCTGGATAAAGCGGGGCTTCCGTCTCAGGAGGCAAAAGCCGAATATTATAAAAAGTTTGCCTTTCCATTTATTGTATTCATTGTTGTTTTTCTTGCAATCGGTTTAAGTGGAAAGACAAGAAAAAATGTACTTTTAATAAGTCTTGCTCTGAGTATTTCTGCAGTAGTTGTTTTCTACGTAACACAGATGGTTACCATGCTTATGGCAACTTACGGAGTAATTCCTCCTGTAATGGGAGAATGGCTTCCGATTCTGTTATTTACAGGCATAAGTATTGTTCTGCTCAGATATACAAGAACTTAAATTTTTTTTTAAGGATTTAGTATGATTAATTCTATTTTTGAAATTAAACACAATGACTCGAAAACAAAAGCAAGAACAGGTGTTCTTCATCTTCCTCACGGGGATGTTCAGACTCCTGTTTTTATGCCTGTAGGAACTAAGGGAACTGTAAAAGCAGTAAGTAAGGATTCTCTTGAAGAAATAGGTTTTGAAATCATTCTTGCAAATACCTATCATATGTATTTAAGGCCGGGAGCTGATTTAGTTCAGGAAGCTGGTGGTCTTCACGGATTTACAAAGTGGAATAGAAATTTTCTTACAGATTCCGGAGGGTTCCAGGTATGGTCTCTTTCTTCCCTCAGAAAAATCAAGGATGATGGGGTTACTTTCAGAAGTGACATTGACGGCAGCAAACATTTCTTTACTCCTGAAAATGTTGTTCAGACTCAGGTAAAATTAAACTCTGATATTCAGATGCAGCTGGACGTTTGTTCCGGATATGGTGCAGACAGAAAAGAATCAGAAAGGGCTTTGTATCTTTCAACAGAATGGGCAAAAAAAGCTCTTGCTGAATGGAATAAGGCAAGGGATAATGGTTACAAGGGAAATCTTTTTCCAATTGTTCAGGGAAACTTTTTTGATGATTTACGAAAACAGTCTGCAGAATTTATTAATGGTCTGGACACTCCAGGAATTGCAATCGGCGGTTTAAGTGTAGGAGAGCCTCCTGAGGTATTTGCTGAATATCTTCAGAAAACTATGGTTCATGTAAGAAAAGACAAACCTGTTTACGTAATGGGAATCGGAACCCCGGAATATATTCTTGAAGCAGTTAATGACGGAGTTGATATGTTTGACTGTGTTCAGCCAACTCGTGTTGCCCGCCATGGTCTTTATCTTTCTCATCATGGAATGGTCAGCATTAAACAGAAGCGTTATGAACATGATTTTGGCCCAATCGATCCTTTGTGTAAGTGTAAAGTTTGTCAAACCTATTCAAGAGCTTACCTGCGCCATATTTTCAGGGAACAGGAAATACTTTCATCAATGCTGGCTTCTTATCACAATCTCTACTTCTTGAACAATATGATCAGGGAAATAAGACTGGCTATAAATGAAGACCGGTTTGAAGAATACAGAACAAATTTCCTGAAACTTTTTCATGACGGAAATGTTTGATTAGTAATAATGGAGAAGGAGTACTGCTATGATTAATAAAGGAAGATTTTTTAGAGCAGCCGCTATTGCGCTTTCCCTTGTAATGTTTCCCCTTTCCCTTTGTGCTCAGGAGGAGGAAGAAGGGGAAAAGGAAGTTTACCACTATGAAATGAAAGAAGTGGTTATCCCTGCAAAAAAGCGTCCCCAGCAGCCTGATTCATCCAGACTTAAATCCATTGAAGAAAAGGATGACAGCAAAAGCGGAGATGAATATATAAAGAAGTGCAGTGATACTTTTAAATATGGTCTTGAAGAGGAAATCTCTGCATTAATTGATGAATTAACTGAAAATGAAGATGTTCGCTTTGTAGATCCTATTTATGATCTTTTTTATAAGTCAAAAAATACTCAGGTTAAAAAAAAGATTCTTTCTTATTTTACTAAGCTTAAGGATCCTTGTCTTGAAGAATATGCCGTATCAGTTTTAAATGATCCTTATGATGAAAAAAAAGATACAGTGGATGCATGTTTTCAGTATGTGTCAGAAATTAAGTGTACTGCAGCTCTGCCATGTCTTGTAAAACTTATAGATAAGGAAGAAGAGCAGTATTTTACAATGGCTCTTTCTACTTTAGGAGATATTGGTACTGCTGAAGAAGCTCAGTTTTTGATTTCTTTTCTTGAAAGGGATGATTTAACTACTCCACAGAAACAGCAGCTTATGAAAGTTCTCGGAAAAATCAAGGCTGTTGAAACATTTGATCGTCTTGCAGAAATTGCTCAGGATACTGATGAAAATTCTTTTGTCAGAATGTATGCGGCAGAAGCAATTGGTGCAATGAAAGTCGCAGAGGCGGAAGATATTCTGATTGATCTTTTTGAATCTGATGATCCGAATTTCAGAGTATATGTTGTTAAGGGAATTTCAAATTTTGAGGATGAAAAAGCTGATGAACTTTTACTGCAGGCCCTTCGTGATTCTCAATGGAAGGTAAGACTTGAGGCAATTAATACTGTTGGTGAAAGACAGCTTTCAAGTGCAGCACCATTTTTAATCTACCGCTGTAAAGATTCAAAAGAAGAAAAAAATGTTAAAAAGAAGGCCTACAGTGTTCTTGCAAAATTAAATACAAGTGAAGGCAATGAATATCTGGTTTCTGTCATTAAGGATGAAAAAGCGGCTGATGCCACAAAAGGTACTGTTGCTGCAGCCCTCCTTGAGTATAATAATGCAGGAACAAAAGAGATTATTGAACTTGCTGAAAAGACCCTGGAAAAAGATACAATGAAAAATCTTCGTTATACTTTAGGAAAGGAATTTGCAAAGTATGGCCGCCCTGAATATGAAGATATTTGTTCAAAATATCTGGATTCAAAAGATGTGGCTACACAGGGAACTGGTCTGGATATTTTTGCAAAGGGAAAATATTCATCCTGCCGTTCTAAAGTTGAAGAAATTGCCAAAGAAGAAGATTCTACAGGAGATTCTAAAAAGCCGGTAAAGAAAAATGCCAATCAGGCTAAGGCTAAGAAAATTCTTGAAAGACTTAATTCTTATCAGTCTTCTTCGGGGGAAGTAGAAAAATAATTTTCGATTAATATTAAGGCAGCTCAGCGTGGAAGGGTGGCGAAGCCAGCTGGGGCAGTGATGCTGCCCCAACCGAGCCTAAGGCGAGCCCTGAAAGGCGGTAACGGATTTCCTTGCGTACCAGAAAAAATCAATCGTAGAGATTATTAAGCACGCGGTAAATTATATTAACTTTTTCTTTAAGTTCAGGTGAAAGATCTTTTTCTTTTGTATCATCAATGAGTTTTTCAAGTGACGCAAGACTTTCGTTGAGGGCTGTAGGAAAACCTCTTGAAACTTTGAACCAGTATGTTCCCTTGCCGTCAGTGAAAAGACAGATAAAGCCCATTTCTTTTGAAGAGGATTTTGCAACTGTCACCCTCATAATTTGATTCATCATGTTGCACAGGCTTTTGAGCTGATCATCATGATTGATGTTTAAATTTGCTTTTCTGTTAAATTCTTTTTCTGAAAGCGGAGTAAGATTGAGATTTTTTGCGGCTTTTATAATGACTTCCATTTTTTCACCGTCAAGGAGTTTATAGCCTCCCTTCAGTCTTACGCTTCCGTTCATTCTTGCAATGGTTGCCAGGAGATTCTGATTATTTTCATTTTCCACGGCTTCCTTAAGAGGTCCCAGGTCAAGTTTAAGAATTTTTTTGCCTTTAACTTTTCCAATTTCAAAACGCTGGCCGCCAAAGAATACAGAATTATCTTTATCCAGTTCTTTTTCTTTTGTGTTTTTAATTTTTCTTCCTCTGCGGGAATCGTCTTTGCCGACTTTTTCCTTTGATTCAGAAAAAGAGCTGCCCTGATATTCAAAACTGCCTGTTAAACTTTTTCCTTTGTTTCCACGGACTGCACTTAATCTGGATTCAAGTTCACTGTCAATCTGGGACAGAAGATTCCTTGTTAAAGGAGATATGCTCATTGCAAAAATCCGGGATGTGCGAACAATTTCTCCTGCTACAATATAAAGAGGATTTGTTCGGAACATTGAAGAGCCTGGATGAATCTGAATGTGGTCTGCAGTAAGTGACCGGTATGTTTCTTTTCCTTCCCGGACGCAGACAAACTGTATCATTCCGCTTGCAATGCAGATAAGATAATTGTCCATTGAACCGCCCCCAATAATAGGAAGCTGCATTCTTTCTGAAATTATATTTTCCAGCTGAGATTTTATATTGGCAATTTCAGCCATTACTTTTTCATCCAGGTAGTTGTTTTTGCAGAATCGCTCTTTATTTCCCATATCCATATAGGTTTTAAAGAGTCTGACATAGCTTACGAAATCTCCCTGCATGTCCCTGAAGGCGTGATGTGCTTTGCGGGCATCCATTTCTTCTCCCACTGGAAGTACAAAAGGAGACTGGGCACTAAGGAAGGATGCGGCTATAAGAACTTCGTCAAGTACATCCGGGTAGCGCATGATGCTTTCTACAATGATTCTTGATACTCTCGGTTCAAGAGGAAATTCTACCATCATCTTTCCAATGGAACTTAAACTTCCGTCTGCTTCAAGAGCCTTTAACATATTAAGGGTTTCTACCGCACCTTTTATTCCTTCAATGGCAGGTGGGGAAATAAAATCGAATTTGTCAAACTCTGTAATTCCAAGTTCTGACATCCGGAGAACTACTTCACTTAAATCTGTACGATAGATTTCCTCTGTAGTATATTCTTCCCTCTGTTCAAAATCACTTCTTGTATAAAGCCTGTAACAGGTTCCTTCGCATGTACGTCCGGCACGACCTTTTCTCTGGGCACAGGAAGCCTTGCTTACAGAGGTTTCAATAAGACTGGAGGTAAAGGTTTTAGGACTGTAGAAATTTAATTTTGCAAGTCCAGAATCTATTACCGTGGTAATTCCATTTATTGTAACGGAAGTTTCTGCAATATTTGTACTGAGAACAACTTTTTTCTTTCCATGTGGAGCAGGGGCAAAAACTTTTTCCTGTTCTTCTTTTGGAAGTCGTCCGTACAAAGGTACAATGTGAATTTTTGAATGAAAGGGTGCCTGCATTAAGCGGAGCATTGTATCCTTAATGATTTTTTCACCAGGAAGGAAAACTAAAATATCTCCTTCATCTCCGTTGGAAAGCACTCTGTCAATTGTTGATTGTATTTTTCCCATAAGGGCTTCGCAGCCGGATTCTGAAAGGGTCGTAGTTTTTAAAGCCGGTGGATCATATACCAGAGCAACCGGGAAAACTGGAGTTTCAATTGTAACAATCGGACAGTCATCAAAATAATGGCTGAAGGCCTGGGCATTCATTGTTGCTGAAGAAACTATTACCTTAAAATCTTTTCTTACTGCAAGAATTCGTTTTAAAAGACCAAGTACAAAATCAATATTAAGACTTCTTTCATGGGCTTCATCTACCATAATGACTGAATATTTGCTCATCCACGGGTCAAGCTTCATTTCCTGCAGAAGAATTCCGTCTGTCATTATTTTGATTTTTGTTGATGCGTCGGTTTTATCTTCAAAGCGCATCTTATAACCTACAAGTCCCGGGTATGAGGTATTCAACTGTTTTGCAATAAATTCAGATACACTTAAGGCTGCTATACGGCGGGGCTGTGTAACTGCAATGATTCCATTTTCGCTGTATCCTGCTTCATGAAGTATTACAGGAATTTGAGTTGTTTTTCCGCTGCCGGTAGGACTTTGAACAACAACAACCTGATGTTCTTTTAAGCTTTCAAGAATTCTGTCCTTTTGTTCGTAAACCGGTAGTTTTGTGTAATCAATAGCCATTTAACTTTATTCTATCGTATTTATAATTATTTGTCTTGATTTGGTTTAATTTTATCAAAATCTTTCTGAGTGCATTCAAGATGGGTTTCCAGTTCCTCTGGCCAGTCATTACCGTTTAAATATTCACTCATTTCAGAAATTTTATCAGTAAAATCTGAGAGTTTTTCCACGATGATGTCAGCAAGGGCTTTGTCTTCATCCTTTTCAGGAAGAGCTTCTGCCAGTGATTCCATGGCAGCCTGGATAAGGTCAAGTTCATCAAGAGTAAAATCTAATTTAATGTTCTCCATAAAAAATCCTCAAAATAAGTTCTGACCTCTAGTGTAAAGGATTAAAAGATTTTGTAAAAGCCCGGAAGTTTCAGAAACTTTGGATTTTGAGCGAGAATATGGAGTTTAATTGTGTCAAACATAACAATTTTGCAATGCAGGGTAACGTCTGATTTAAGCATTTCAACTTCTTCTTTTGTCAATGACTCCAGATAGTCAAAACATTCAAAAAAAGCGTCGGTAAATGCCTGATTATCCATGGGAATAATACCGTTTCTGCACTTAAAATATGTGTTTTCCACTAAATTATAAGATTTGATAAATGCGTTCATACTATTTTTATCGGATTCTGGCAGAAAAATGTTATTAAATTTGAATTTTTCAGAATTTTTAAATTAATCTTGTTTTATCTCGGAAAGTAACATATACTATATGTCATAAGAGAACAAAAAGACCTAAAAAGGAGATATATCATGAATACTGATGAAGTACTTACTTCTGTAATTGATGCAGGTTTTGTAGCAAAAATAGATGGTGGTAAGGTTGTAGTAGATTTGGATGCTTCAAAGACTTCCAGTGGTGCTTCAGATATTAGTGAAGCTTTGGCAAACTTGAAGTCCTGGTGTGCAGGAAATGGTCTTTCTGGCAGTGAATCAGGAAACCTTTTCACAATAGCATAATATCAGTTTATCACAGATTCTTATTTACAAAGCTGCAGTTTTTGTACCGCAGCTTTTTTTTATTTTCACTGCCTGTGCAAGGCTTTATTCTCCCAGAATTGCTTTTTCCAGTCTGGCTACAGTTTCTGCAATAAGTTCTTTTTTTAAACCGGAATAGTTAATTATAAAAGTTAAGGGCAGTTTTTTTCTTTCATTTGTGTAGTAATAATCAGTTAAAAGTGGAATTCTGATTTTTTCCTTTGAAAGGTTTGCAAGGATTTTTTCTGAATCGAGGGGATTTTTCTGGATTTCAAGGAGAAAGTGCAGGCCGGCTTCTTCTTCATGTATTTTACAAACTGATGAAATTCTGCTTTTATTCAGGCAGGTAATTAATTCGTTGCGAATTGAGCGGTAGTAATTTTTCATTTTGATGATGTGTTTTGAATAGAGTCCTTCTTCAATGAATTTTGCCAGGGTGTATTGTTCAAAGACAGATACCTGACAGGAATAAAATGAAAAGTTTTTTTCAAATTTTTCCAGCAGCTGAGGCGGCAATATCATGTAGGAAATGCGAATGGATGGGGAAAGTGTTTTTGAAAAAGTATTCATATAAATCACTTTGGAATTTTTATCCATGGCATAAAGTGAAGCGATGGGTTTTGAATTAAAACGGAATTCGCTGTCATAATCATCTTCAAGTATATAGTGTTCTTTTTTCAGGGAAGCCCAGTTTAATATGCTGATACGTCTTTTTATGGACATTACCTTTCCTGTAGGAAAATGATGGGAAGGGGTTAGATGGACAATTTCTGCATTTGATTTTTCCAGAAGACTGATTTTAAGCCCTTCATCATCTATTTTTATAGGAATGGATTTTGCTCCGTTTAATTCAAATAGTCTGCTGATTTTTTTGTAGCCTGGATTTTCAACAGCATAAATTTTATCCCGACCTAAGAGAGCTGTCAGAATCTGGCAGAGAGTTTCAGTTCCTGCTCCTATAATTATCTGCTCCGGATTTACTTTCATGTTTTTGAATTCTTCAAGATAAAAGGCAATTTGTTTTCTTAGCTCAAGTGTTCCTTTTGCAGCTGGTCGTGAAAGCAAAGACTGATCTTCTGTATTTAATACCTGTCGTAATGTATGAGCCCAGAGACGAAAAGGAAATTTTTTTGTCCAGGAAGAATTGTTGTAAAAATCTGCAAACCATTCATCGGATATTTTTTCATTACTGCTGCTGATTATCTTTTTTCCCTGGCTTCTACTTTTATTTGACAGATTTAATTCCTTTTCTAAATCTGTAACGAAATATCCTTTTTTTTCAATCGAAAAAACATAACCTTCTCCAATAAGACGGTCGTAGGAATTTTGCACGGTGATTGTACTTACATTTAAATGCTGTGCTAAAGATCTTTTTGATGGAAGTTTTTGATTTGCCTTTAATTCGCCCTGAAGAATTTTATTTCTTATTTCATCATAGATTCCTTCTGCAAGGCCTTTGTTTCTTAAGGTTTCAAAGTTGATTGTTATCATATATCTGATATTATCAAAAAATATAAAAAATGGGTATATTAATAATATCAGATATGATGTAAGGTCAAAAAAAACAAAAGAGGTAGCTTTATGGATAAAAGACTTTTAACAATTCAGGATATTTCATGCGTAGGACAATGTTCTTTAACTGTTGCTCTTCCGGTAATTTCTGCCTGTGGAATTGAAACTGCTGTATTACCAAGTTCAGTTCTTTCCAATCATACTGCAAAAGGTTTCAGCGGATGGACTTTCCGTGATTTAACTGAAGATATGAGTCCAATCCTTGAACGCTGGAAAACAGAAAAAATAACATTTGATGCATTTTATACCGGTTATGTAAGCAAGGCTCAAATTCCATACATTCTTAAAATAATGAAGGAGACAGCAAGGGAAGGGGCTGTAAAAATTGTAGATCCTGTTATGGCAGATAATGGTAAACTTTATGCAGGATTTGATACGGATTTCCCTGAAGAAATGAAAAAATTATGTAGTGCCGCAGATGTAATTATGCCTAACATTACAGAAGCTTCTCTGCTTTTAAATAAAGAATACAAGGCAGATAATTATGATCAGTCCTATGTGGAAGATTTGCTGAAAGGTCTTTATTCTCTTGGACCACAAAATGTAATTTTAACAGGCGTTTCTTTTGAAAATTCCAGACTTGGTATTGCCTGCTATGACGGCAAAAAAATTGATTATTACTTTAGTGAAAGAATTCCTGTTTCAATGCATGGTACGGGTGATGCATTTGCTTCTGCCTGTGCAGGTGCTCTTTTGAGGGGTAAATCACTTTTCCAGGCTGCCTCAATTGCTGCAGATTTCGTTCTGGAAAGCATTAAAAATACTGTAAACGATAAAGATCACTGGTATGGAGTAAAATTTGAAAAGGCTCTTCCTTATCTGATTTATCGTTTAGGACAGAATTGATAAGCCTCCTTGCAAATATTCTACTATTAAAGTAAAATGTGTTGTTATGTTTGAAGCAAAAGAATCAATTCAGTTTGATGCTGACGAAGAAGATTATGACACAGTAATTGCCAATGATATTATTTTTACAGGAACTGTCCGCTTTTCAAAGCCTTTGATGATTAAGGGCAAGATAAGCGGAAAAATTGATGCAACCAGCGACCTTTATGTTGATCAGGGGTCTGTTGTAACCGCTGATATTGTTGCAGAAAGAGTTCTTGTAAAGGGTGTAGTTAATGGCAACATTAACGGACGTAAACTGGTTTATGTAGCGTCTGTAGGTTCTGTAAACGGAGATATCATTGCGCCCCAGGTTGTTCTTGAACCTGGTTCAAACTTCTCTGGCAAATGTCAGATGGTTGTGCAGTAATTCTTTTAGAGGGGCTTAAATATGAAACTTAATTTACTTAATGGTTTTGCAAAAAAAGCAGTTTTTCTTATAACAGTTTTATCACTTTCAGCACTTGCATTTGGACAGGATCGTCCTGATGCACTTAAAATGCTTAACGAAGGTAAATACGCAGAATCAATCAGAATCTGTGAGATGGAACTTCAGGAAAATCCAAATAACCTTGATTCATATACAGTACTTTGCTGGGCTCTTGTAGCTAACGGTCAATATGCAGAAGCTGAAACCCGTGCTACTCAGGGCCGCCGTGTAGGACCAAACGACAACCGTCTTATTGAAGTCCTGGGAGAAGCAAAATATTATCTTGGTAAAAATGATGAAGCAATGAACCTTTTTGAACGTTATGTTTCAAATGTTCAGCAGAATGCAAGCCGTCTTGGAAAGGTATACTGGCTCATGGGTGAAATCTACATTCGTGAATCTAAATATGAACATGCAGACATTTCTCTTTCAATGGCAGTTCGTATTGATACCAACCGTGATGACTGGTGGACTCGCCTGGGCTATGCCCGTGAACAGATTGGTGACTATTCAAGTGCAATTGCTGCTTACGACAGAGCTCTCGCATTAAATTCAACTTTATCAGATGCTTTGAATGGTAAAGTCCGCTGTCAGCAGCACTTATAATTTTGTAATATAAACAAAATAAAATGCCTGGCAATATAATTCATTTCGATACTTTGGGGTGCCGTCTGAATCAGGATGAAACTGAAGGTGCCGCCAGAGTATTTTCATTAAATGGATTTCAGTGTGATCTGGAATCTACAACTGGAAAAACTCCCGTTAATAATCAAGTAATTCTCTCTGTTATAAATACCTGTACTGTTACTTCAAAGGCAGAACAGAAGGCAAGACGAATTATCAGGCTTATGCTTGAAAAATATCCGGAAAGCCTGGTTCTTGTAACAGGCTGCTATGCTGAACTTGATAAAGAAGAAATAACAGGTATTTGTCCTGAAAGAATAGTCATTTTACCGGGAACAAAAAAATTCATATTATCCCTGATTCCGGCAAATATTAAAAATGGAATATTTAACAGCGAACAAAAAAGCGGTACGATTCTATCTTTAAAAAAACTCGATGATTTTATTCAGAAAAATATGAAATCAATTGAGGAAAGTCGTTTGCTAAATAAAAAAGCTCTTGTACTGAATAATTTTACTCTTTATACTCCTGTTTTCGAAAAACATTCTCGTCCTTCAATAAAAATACAGGATGGATGTAATAACGCGTGTACTTTCTGCCGTATTCATCTTGCAAGAGGAAAATCTGTTTCTCTTGAAGTAGAAAAAGTTCTTGAAAGAGTCAGGGAACTGGAAGCTGCAGGGGCAGGGGAAGTTGTTTTTACCGGTGTCAATTTAAGCCAGTATGCAGGAAAAAAATCTACGGGACAAATATTTGATTTTGCAGATCTGCTTTCTTTTTTGATTGAAAATACAAAATTCATTCATTTTAGAATTTCAAGTTTTTATCCACAGCATGTAAATGAAAAATTGTGTCAGGTACTGGTTTCTCCAAGAGTGCAGCCTTTTTTTCATTTAAGTGTTCAAAGTGGAAGTGACAATATTCTTAAATTAATGAACAGGCCTTATAATGCACAGACTGTAATAGATGCTGTAAAACTTCTGCGGATTGCTAAAAAAAATCCTTTTATAAGCTGTGATATTATTACAGGATTTCCTGGAGAAAGTGAAGATGATTTTAATCTTACAAAAGAACTTTGTACGGAATGTAGATTTGCCTGGATACATGCATTTCCTTTTTCTCCAAGAAAGGGGACTGCTGCTTACAATATGAAGCCTCAAATTCCGGAAAGAATAAAAGATGAAAGAGTTAAGTGGCTGTTTGAAAATGCTATTCAAAATAAAGTTGAATACATTGAACGGTATAAGGATGAAGTTCTTTTTGCAGTTACAGAAAATTCAAGAAGTCTTCGTCTACATAATTCGGATGGCATTCAAAATGATAATTATCAGAATTACGTAAACTGCGTAACTGAAAATTTTATACACGTTCAGATTCCTACAGACAAAAAGTTTTCCAGCGGAGAAAATGTCAAAATCAGGATAAAAAAAGCTCTTGAAGAAAAAATCCGCCAGGGAAGCGAAGTGGAAGCTGAAGGAGAGTTTGTTTTATAAATAACATATTACGGGGAAAAAATATGTGGAAAAACATTAAGTTATCAATTTTATCTGGCATACTGATTTCCATTGGTGGTTCAGTTTATATGGCCAGTACAACAGCAGGAATTTCCTGGTTAGGTGCAATTCTCTTTACCGGAGGACTTTATGCAATTTGTATTTATGGATTTAATCTTTATACAGGAAAAGTGGGATACCTTGCTGAAAAGTACAATGATGGAAGTTACTGGGGACTTGTTGGAATTACGTTGATTTTTAATATTCTGACAACATTTGTTCTTGGAGTTCTGATTGGAAAACTCTTTCCTGCCGTAAGACAGGCTGCCCTTAAATCTTATGAAGCTAAACTGGCTGCTCCTTACTGGAAGGATCTGGTTTCTGGTATTTTCTGCGGAATGCTTATGTTCCTTGCTGTTGATACCTGGAAAGAAGGTCACAAACTTGGAATGTTTTTTTATGTTCCAATTTTTATTATAGCAGGATTTGACCACTCAATTGCTAATTCCTTTTACAATGGTGCAGCTCTTTCAGATGCAACATGGACATTAAATAATCTTTACTTGATTTTGATTGTAATTCTTGGAAATGGAATCGGCGGTGTAATAATTCCTTTGTTAAAAAAGGACAGAAAGCCTAAGGATGAAGATCCTTCAAAATATATAATCTAAAATTCACACACTGTTTACAATCTGTAAATCCTGAGTAATCATAAGATATCAACAAAAAGTTTACAGAAATAGAGTGAGTGGCTTCTTAAAAAAACTTACAAAATTCTCCATACAAAAAAAATGCACTCCCTGAAGTGCATTTTGCAGTTATAGAGTTAGATTAGAAGCTGCCTGCTACTGCTACAGTAGCATGTGCATAAAAAAAGCCCTGTCAAACCGACAAGGCTTTTGCATTACGCTAAATAACTTATTAGAAACTTCCTGCTACAGCTACTGCACATGCTACTGTGCAGCCTACCATTGGGTTGTTTCCCATACCCATGAAGCCCATCATTTCTACGTGTGCTGGAACTGAAGAAGAACCTGCAAACTGAGCATCTGAGTGCATACGACCTAATGTATCTGTAAAGCCGTAAGAAGCTGGACCTGCAGCCATGTTATCTGGATGGAGTGTACGACCTGTACCGCCACCTGATGCTACAGAGAAGTACTTCTTACCAGCAAGAAGTCTTTCCTTCTTGTAAGTACCTGCAACTGGGTGCTGGAAACGAGTTGGGTTTGTTGAGTTTCCTGTGATAGAAACATCTACATCTTCGTGCCACATGATTGCAACACCTTCGCGAACATCGTCAGCACCGTAGCACTTAACGATAAGACGTTCAGGGTTGTTACCATAAGGAACTTCCTTTACAACTTTAAGAGCCTTGTCTGTTCCTTCACCGTTGAAATAATCAAACTGTGTCTGAACATATGTAAAGCCGTTAATACGAGAAATAATCTGTGCAGCATCTTTTCCAAGACCATTGAGGATAACGCGGAGCTTGTTCTTGCGAACTTTGTTTGCGTTAGCAGCAATTTTAATTGCACCTTCAGCAGCTGCAAATGATTCGTGTCCTGCAAGGAAAGCAAAACACTGTGTTTCTTCAGAAAGAAGACGAGCACCAAGGTTTCCGTGTCCAAGACCTACTTTACGATCATCAGCTACAGAACCTGGCAGACAGAATGCCTGAAGTCCCTTACCAATGTTTGCGGCAGCTGCAGAACCTGTCTTGTCGCCAGTTTTTTCAGCTTCCTTAATTGCAATAGCAGAACCCAGTACGTAAGCCCACTTTGCATCTTCGAAACAAATCTGCTGTGTTGACTGACAGATTTCATATGGATCAAAACCACGTGACTTACAAAGATCACGAGCCTGGTTTAATCCTTCTTCGCCTTCTGCGAAACCATATTCTTTGAGGGCCTTGTTTACCTGAGGGATACGGCCTTCATAATCTTCAAATAATGTTCCCATTTTAAGTTACCTCTTTGATTGTTATGTGACTTACTCTTTGCGTGGGTCGATAAGTCTAACCATACCCTGATCTTCTGTTACACGACCATAGTGTGTACGAGCCTTTTCAATAGCTTCTTTTGGGTCTACACCTGCTTTAAGTGCATCCATGAGCTTACCAAAGTTGATACAGTTGTAACCGATAATCTGATTGTCCTTATCGATTGCACATGATTCAACATAACCTTCTGTCATTTCAAGATAGCGAGGTCCTGTCTTGCGTGTAGCAAACATTGTACCAACCTGTGAACGGAGGTTCTTTCCAAGATCTTCCAGAGAAGCACCAACTTTAAGACCGTTCTTAGAGTATGCAGACTGTGTACGGCCGTAAACAATCTGGAGGAAGAGTTCGCGCATAGCTGTGTTGATTGCATCGCAAACAAGGTCAGTATTCAAAGCTTCAAGTAATGTTTTTCCGATAAGAATTTCAGAAGCCATAGCAGCTGAGTGAGTCATACCAGAACAACCAATTGTTTCAACAAGAGCTTCTTCAATAACACCGTTCTTAACGTTAAGAGAAAGCTTACATGCACCCTGCTGTGGAGCACACCAGCCGATACCATGTGTAAATCCAGAAATGTCTTCAATGTTCTTTACCTGTTTCCATTCTCCTTCTTCAGGGATAGGAGCAGGTCCGTGATATGCGCCTTTAGCTAAAGGACACATATGTTCTACTTCTGCTGTGTAGATCATACCTTTACCTCGAAATTTGTATTATAGAGTTAAATCGATATCAGTATTGCATTTTAAAACTGAAATCAACTTTTAGATAATAGCATAAAGAAAAAATGTCTACAATAAAAAGAGGCCTTTATTGAAACGAATTAGTATATGCTAACCCGCTTCAATAAGGCCTTAATTCAAGGTTTTTATGCCTTTAAATTAATTTTTCTTAACGGATACAAGAGTAAGATCATCATACTGAGGATCTTCGCAGAGTCCAATATAATACAGCTGGGTAGGGTCATCTTCTACTTCGCTTCTTTCTGAACACCACTCTCCGTAGTTCTTGAAGTACTGCCTTAAAAATTCATCGATTTTTTTATCAACCTTAATTTTTTCGTTTCCATTAGGCTTAAATGGTTTATAAATACGGAAAATCTTTTCTATGCTTACAAGTGCCATTATTGCATTTTCAGCATTTGCTTCTGCCCTTGTAAAATCAAAGGTGAACTCAAGGGCATTTTCGCCTTCCTGATTCTTTTTAAGGGTATAGATTCTTCTTTCAAATACGGCTTCTATAATTTCGCTGACTCTTTCAGGAGAGAACTCTTCATTTTTTTCTTCATCCCTGTTGTTTCCGTCAGATTTTATTATCTGCCCATTTGGCTTACGGATAATTCTCTTTGCTTCTTCAATACCGTCAGTGTAAAGAAAGAGTACATCATCTTTCTTAAGGGTCATTCTGGAAACTTTATATCCTCCCTTCATATCAACAAGATCTGTTGAGAACATACCTGCAGCTGGTGTTTCCTGAAGAGTAATAATTCTTTTTTTACGACTGGCAGAATCAAATACGTGAACCTGGTTGTCGCCTGCATTACAGAAATAAATCTCACCAGTCTTAGTATCTAAAATTCCCAGTGTGAATGCTGCAAAACGTCCCTTAAATCCCCGGGATTCCAGAAGATCATTTATCTGACCTACAACAGGAGAAAGATTTGTTCCCTGACGAGGATTTTTCATATCCCAGTGATTAAAATAACTTAAAAAGAGGGTTGCGACTTCTACCATAATAAGGGCAGCAGGAACCCCGTGACCGGAAACATCACACTTAATGATTGCAAAGTGATCCCTGTCAATCTGTTTGTAGTCGAAATAGTCTCCGGACAATTCATCGGCACCTGCATAATATGAGAAAAATTCTGCACCGTTTGTTTTAAGGGAACCTGTGGTTAAAGTATTGCCCTTATCATCAGTTTGAAGAGGAATGAACTTTGTTTGAATTTCTTTTCCCAGTGTAAGGTTTTTGGAAGCCTTTGCAGCATCTACAAGGCCATGGGTCATATCGTTTACTGTTTCTGACAGCATACCGATTTCATCACGGGAACGTATCTTAAGGTCCTTTCCTTCCAGCTTTGATTTATCTTCTGTATCACGGATTTTTCCTACGTGCTTTACAAGTTTGTTCAACGGAGAAACGATGATAGATGAAGCAAGTGTAGAAGAAACAAAGGCTGCAAGAAGGGCGAGGAGAATCATTGTAATGGAAGTATTTCTGATTGTAGTCTTAGTATGTGAAAGTTCTTCAATCAAAGTTTTTGTTGAAACTTTTATGAAAATCATTCCGTGTACATAAGTCTGTTCAGAGCCTCTGCGGTAAAGGACTGGTTTGTAGAAAAGATATTCAGTATTGTCATAGTCGATTGTTTCCGGATTATATTCTGGAATTGAACCGCTTCCTTCTTCAGAAATTTCTGACAATATGGAAGTTATTCTTTCATTTAATTGTTTTCTGATCTGGTCAAGTTCAATTCTTCTTTCTGCACTTTCCTGATCATTTTTGTTAAGAAGGGAACTTGCTTCGCGAATAACCTCTGAAAGCTGGGTTGGAATGTCTCCAAGTTTTTCAGATGCTTTCTGATTTAATATCATGGACTCATCTATGATTGATTTGTACTGTTCGTCTGTCAGGCGGCTTACACCATAAATATATGAGTCACTGTCAATTTTAGATTCAATATGATTGTCTGTTGTAGCCCAGACATAATCCATTGATGTAGAATTTCCTTCTTCTGAATACCCTGCAATTGTGGCGTATTCTGCTTCATTCAGTGCGGAAACTTGATTTGCTGTATCCTGGAGGGAAAGATTATCCCCTGTTGTAGAAAGAGGTAAATATACCTGAGTTCCAGTTTCAATTGAATCCAGAATTATGTTTGTTCTGTCATAGAGGCCTTTTGAAAGAGTTTCTTCTCCGTTTGTTGTAAGAATATATCTGAATGTAAAAATCAAAAGGGCAGAAATAATCATTACAAGAAGGGTGGAGTTAAACATAAGTTTTAAGCGAAGACTCATACCTCTTCTTTTAAGAGTTTTTATTTTGCTTTTTCTTTCGTTTGGCATAATGCCTCCTTGAACAAGTGCTGTAACTTCAGCTTTAACTACTGCCGCTTCTTTTGCACTTGAAATTAATCCGGCTATTGATCCGATTATTGCAATTACAAAGAAAAGAATAAGGGCAATAAGTATGATTGTAGAAATATTAGTATTGATTTTATACAGGGACTGTATGGTCTGCCAGGTTGAACTTAAGTCAAATCCTTTACGGCTTTTTACAGTTCCATATTCTTTTATGCTGATAGGTTTATCTTTTGTAAAATAAAGGCCACGGCTATCGTGTACAAGCCCAATGTAATAATCTGCTGCTTCAATCTGTCCAATATTGATGTTACAGATTCTTGAATCAGAAGAAATTTCATAGCTGCCTTCTGAAGAAGTTAAAACGTAATCATATGGAGCCTGTCCGTCTTTATCCAGATAAATTCCGCTTACAGAACCTTCATAGGAAAAACCTCCTCCAATTATTTCCATTGAAAGATTTCCATAATCATCCAGACTATAGTTTACTGTTGTAATATAAGTTGAAGGAATGTATTTGTTGAGGATTATAAGTTTTTTTGCTGCAGGTCCAATATTTCCTACAGTGTCCACTGCTGCTACAGAAAAAACATATATTCCGTTTCTCTTATTCAGGAAGTTTTCAAAGTTTTTGTCAGCAGCAGACTTTATATAACGGGGAGGTTCTGAAGCCGCTTCAAGGTTTTCATTTTCCCTGGATTTAATCTCTTCAATTATAGAAAGAACTGATTCCTGATTTAAGCGCATTTTATGATAGGGATTTTGAGATAATCTTGATGGAATTGAATCCATATATTCCAGAGACCAGGTGTAGCCTGCTATATCATCATCCTTTTCATCAGCTTTCCAGTCAATTTTAAAACTGTTTGATGTGAGCATTCCGTACTCGTCAGTTTCTGGCGGAAGAATTTCAGGTAAAAGGGGAGGAGTTGTATCTCTATAAAAAGTCATGGTAGAAGAATCAGACCAGTTTCCTGCGTAATCCAGCTGTCTTGCTTTTAAATACCATTCTCCATCCTTGTCTGCATTATTATCAAATATGCTCTCTGTTGAAATATTTTTGAGTTTTTTATCCGGTTCCTTAGATTTATCTCTTGTCCAGATCCAGGAAAATCCCTGAACTCCGCTGGAATCTTCAGAAGCCTGAATTTCAATTTTTGCAAGATTCTGATTAGATCTTTTTCCTTCTTCAAATGAAAGACTTTTTAAAACTGGAGCTTTTACAGTATGGTCTTTTACCAGTGCCATTATTCCTGTTTTGTTGTCTCTGCTTTCCTGCCATATAAAGGCAAGGTTTTTACCCCCTGTAATAATACTCTGGGCAAAGGAAGCATTTGAAGATGAGAGTTTTACCGGACTGTCCCAGAAAGAACCTGTCTTTTGAATAAGATAGGCATTTTCATTTCCGTGCTGGCTGTCAAACCAAAGTGCATATAAAGAGTTTTTGTAGCTGAAAAGTGAAGGCCGGCTGGCATTTCCTTCTTCATTTAGTTTTACAGGAATTCCCTTTACGTTACCGCTGGAATTTAACTGGAGACATATAATGTCTGAAGTTGTTGCTGTAAAAGACCGTCTTTCGTAAGCCAGATAAATGCCTGAATTAAAAACTGTAAGAAAAGGCCTCTGACAGTTAAACTGATAATAATTTGCAGAAGAATCATCATCCAGCAAAGAGGATTGTCCTGTAACTAAAACTGGAGCTGACCAGCTTTTAAGATTGTCATTTGAACAGGTAGAAAAAAGCTGAAAGGAAAGCAAATCTCCCTGGGCATAACGCTGCTGGTAAACAACCATATCTTGACTTCCATTTTTTATCAGGTATGGAGCAAAGGCTGATGAGGCATTAGGGGTTTTTGAAGGAGGAGTGAACTCTGTAAAATCAGTCCAGTTTACTCCATCTGCAGAAACTGAAAATAAAATTGAAAAATCTTCGTTCCTTGCAAGACAGGCAAAAAGTACCAGTGAGCCGCTGGAACTTTCGTAAAGACGGGGAGCAATGAGAGGATATTCATATTCAGGAAAAGTGAATGAAGTCCAGTTCTGGCCGTAATCTCCCGAAGTATAGATGCTTATATCATTTACAGAAGAAAGACAGGCAACTGCCCAGATACCAGACTGAGTGGCACAGGCTGAATATATCTCCGGAATTTCATCTGAATAAGTGAAAGGTCCCGCAATTCTTTTTGGGCTGGTAAAGTTCAAGCCGTCTACTGTGGAAGTGAAGGAAATATATAGCTGTGATGATGATTTTACGATTTCTTCAAAAAAAACTCCCCCTGGACCGGAACGGGAAACTATTGTCTGTGCAAAACGGGAATCATTTGCAGAAGAGGTCAAAGCTTTTGGACTTTCCCAGTAAAAGGTTTCTGCAAAAGAAGACAGTGCTGTAAGAGAAAATAAAAATGAAAAAGTAAAACCTTTTATAAGCCTTTTCAATAAAATCATAAGAGAGCCTCAATACGCTTTTGTAATTTTAAAATTTTTGCAGAACGGCGGTTTTGTGGTTTCTGTAACAACTGGTCTATTTTCTGTTTGGCTGCAAAAACATTATCATTCTGAAGATCACGAACCGCACTCTGGTACAATTCTTCATCAGCAGCAGAAAGAATTACTGCCGACTGTCCGCCGGAACGAAGGGAAATTTCATCCAGTACTTGATAGGCTAAAGTATTGTTTTCGTTAATTGCAAGTGCGGCGTTTGCTTTTGCCCTGGCCTGTGCAAGAAGGTTCTCATCGCGACCGGCCTGATTCAATAACTGCTGGGCCTGCCGTGCAAGTTCCTGGGCCTGGCTTACGTCAACCTGGGCAACTGGTCTTGCTTTCATTCCCAGATCCATTTCTACAGAAGAAATAAGACTTCCTAATCCTGAATAGTTTGGATTGATTTCATAAAGGTCAAGCAGATCATTGTAGCCTTCAAGAGCCTGAGTATCTTTCCTGCTGTAGTTTATCTTTTTTAATGCTGAAATTTTTTCTGCAAACATTGTGTTAAAGGCAGATGGATCCAGCTTCTGGTCAATTTTAAGTGCCAGTATGCTTGCGGCCTGATTTCTAGGATAAATAGTTTTTACTTCATTAACTTTGTTTTTTGCCTTGTTAAGAAGGTCCTTCTGCTCATTTCTGTTTGTAATTTTAAGGGACTTATCATAATACTGCTGGGCAATCTGAAGCAGCTGAGACATTTCCGGGTAGAGCGGATCTTCAGGATAAATTATACGCCCCTGCTTAATGGACAGAGCTGTATTTACCATTTCTTTTATACGCTGAAGTTCTTCATTAGTATCAAGTTCAGTATCCATAAGTTTTGCCCATTCACTTCGTCTGGTTTCTGCCCTGGTTAAACTTGTATTTGCCTGGTCAAAATCCCCTGCGTAATATGCATTTTTTGCTTCGTTGATGTAATTTCTTACTTCAGCAACGATAATAGGTCTTTCTTTCTGAATAAAGTCCTGTCTTAAATCCAGAAGTTTCTGATATGTTTCTTCCTGATTGTCAAGATCCATTTTCAACTGATCAATTACATCAGTATAAGTGAGGTTTGCCTTATCATAGTTTGTGTGAGCCTGTGAATAGTTTCCGGAATTAAAATTAAGCAGGGCTCTGTTGTAGAAAACATTAATCTGGTTAGTTGCAAGGAGTGATGTATTTATATTTTCATTTGCCTTGCTGCGGAAGGAATTTGCCTGACTGATATAGGACTGAAGCTGAGTAATGTAAGAGTTTAATTCCTTTCTCTGCTCCTGAAAGTTAGAGCGGAAGGCATAGCCGTCATTTAATGAAAGGTCAAGCTTTTTTAAAACTTCAATGTCTCCGTTAACCATGTCAGTGTAGGGCTGAATTTTTTCCAGGGCCTGCCTTGGTCTCTGGAGCAGATTATTAATTGCAGTTAATTCTTCCTGGTCATAATTTGACAATGTTGCACCACAGCCGGCAAACCAGGTCGAAATTTTTATCCAGACTCTGGCAGCTTCCTGAGTGCCCTTATTTATCAGTTCATTACATACCATAAGATATGAATCCCGGATTTCATTCCAGAATTTAAAGTCTTCACTGAAGGAAGTATAAGCCGTGAACCATGAGAAGTTTTTTGCAGCAGTACCGTTTCTACTGGACTGAGAAAGTACGGCTGCATTCGATGCCTGATTAACCGCATAATCAGATGCACCCTGCCTGATTTCAGTTACTGAGTTTAAAGGAACTGCACTTTTATTTGAGTCGTTTCTTGCATCCGTGTAGTCGGCAGCGGATTTTAAAATTTCCTTAAACTGTATGGAAAGAGAAGTGAGAAAGTCTGCTGATTTTGAATAATCCTGATAAGAGGCATGCTGCTGAGTCTGAAATTTATTTCCAACCCTTGTATACATATCTGAAATTCTTTTTAACAGTTTTGAACCGGCAGCAAGTCTTTCCAGATTGTCATTTACTGTAACTGATTTTGCAGCGCCCTGAAAAATACTGTCTTTTGTAACAGCCTGAGCTACTGCAATTGAATCTGAACGGCATCTGTTAAAGACAGTTTTTTCCATCTGTCCGATTACATAATCCCACTGACCGGCAACTACTCCCAGAAGTCCGCTGGACTTACCACCTTCATATCCTGCACAAAGTTTGTAAATCAAAAGAGGGTAGGACATTTCCACTTTTCCATTGTAGGAATCAACCGTGGTCTGAAATGTCTGCCTCATATTTTCACATTCATCGCTTATAGTTTTTATAAGATTTCCGTAATTGCTGAAAGCCTGGTCAAATTCATCAAGAGTATTACCGGAGATTTCATAATTGCCGCTTTGTGCTGAAGCCATATAGGCGTTATAGGCAATCATAAATTCTGACTGAATTGTATCATAGTTTTCAAGAGCGGAAGTTATTTTTGCAAAAGAGGATTTTGTTCTGTTGATTGTTGACAGGGTAACAAAACGGTTTGTTTTAGAAATATATTCTGCATAAAACTGCTGATTGTAGTCTCCTGCCTTAAGAATATTCATTGCCGCTGTAAAATCATTTTTTAAACAGAGGGACTGGGCATTTGCCAGAAGATTTGTAAATTCTGCAGGAAAATCATAAGTTTCAGTAGAACCTGTAACGGCAGCAGTTGTAATTTTCCCCTTTTTAGATGAAGTTTTTGCAGCAAAAAGGTCCTGCCCGAGAAATGAGAATGTTAGAAATGTCAGTATAAACGTAATGAACTTTTTTGCTTTCATGGTCGATTTTTTACCTTAAAAAATAAACAGTTCTACCCTTCAAATATCGGCAGAATTCTCCAAAAACACCAATAATTTCTGAGTATATACCTATTTAACAAAACAAATGTGAAATAGTCACCTGCTGAATGAGAAATAACTGATTTTTAAGATAAAGCAATAAAATTACTTCTTGCGGCTGAAAATCTTATAGTTAATCCAGGGAAAGAGGGAATGTTCTTTTTCCAGATTAGTCAGCCACTCTGTGCTTACAGTATTGCTTGCCAGCGCATCAAAAACATTGGTAAAGGAGATGATGTTTTTTGTAAACATCTGTTCTGCAAAATCTGGAAGCTGTTGATGTGCCAGCATAAGAGGCCAGTCAGAAGATTGAGCAAGGAGAACTTCCTTTGTTCCCAGGTTTAACAGCCTTTCCTTCAGGCCGGTTTCAGCAGGGAATCTTTCTGTAAGATCAATCATGCGTTCAGTAGCCTTTCTAATGTAGCGGAACATCCACTTGTTTGAATCATCCAGTAAATCTTCTCCGTAGCCTTCTCCTGCAGCAGAGCATGGATATGGAGTAAATTTCGGCAGACTGAACTGCTCTGAAATAAGATCCTTACAAAATGCCAGTTCAAGTTTGCCTCCCATTACAGTAAGGCGGAGAACTTCTTCAAGGAATGTCATTCCTTCATACCAGCTCTGTCCAAGTATTTCAGCAGGAATTGTAAGAACAAGGTCAACATCCTGTCCTTTAACCAGTTCTGCTGCTCTCAAAAGCTTGGCTTCTTTTTTCTGGTAAAAATCCAGGGCATCTTTTTTTGCCTGTTCGCTTGCTGTATGACTGTCATAATATGGACCTTCATCAGAATCCACATCATCTTCAGCTTCATTTGTCCAGTATTTAAGTCCTGTTGCAATGCGGGAATTCTCTTTTCCTACCATAGGCTCCAGGTCTTCCAGAGGCAGCTGATAGCCTATATCCCTTGACTGACAGCGGTAAATCGGATTTAAGGCATAACCCTCGTCTCCTGTAATATCTTCAGGAGTATCCGGATCCCTTGCAAAAAGGACAAGGGAATTATCTGTTCTCATAGGAGTAAAAATGCCGTTTACAGGCCTGTCATTAGAAAAGAGGAAGGACTTTGCTTCTACGATTGTGTAGTTTATGCCGTAAGAGCGCAGAACCTTGTCCAGACCGTTTGCGTATCCCAGGTGAGGAAGATAAAAACCTTCTGAAACTTCGCCGAAATAGTAGCGCTGTGATAAAAGTCCTGTTTCAATCTGAGCGTTAAGGGCTTCTGTAAGGTCTGCATAGTGAGGCAGGTAAGAATATGTTGCACTGGTTGCAGTTAATTCAATAAGTCCTTTTTTTGCGGCTTTATGGAATGCAGAAACCAGTTTCTGACCATAGGTGCTTGTAAAGTCAAAAAGAGTCTGACGTGCTTTTTCCAGGTATTCCTGAGAAAGATTCTTCAGTTCCTCCTTATTTTTATTGCGGGCAACTTCTTTTTCTGCCAGGGCAATTTTTCCTTCAAGGTATTCAATGTACTTCTGCTGCAGCTGGGCATCATCAAGAAGGGCACAAAGCTGAGGCGATAGAACCATTGCGAATTTTACAGGGAGCTTTTCTTCTTCAAACTTGTTAATAAGGTTTAGAAGAGGAATATAGGTTTCTGAAATTGCATTGAAGAGAATTTCGTTTTCTTCTGAATGGGCTCCGTCCTCTCCAATGTTACGGATAAATCCCTGCTCTGCGATGATTGAAATGATAAGGTTTTTCTTTCCCACTTTTTAATTCCTCTGATAATAAACTCTCAATATGGATTTTTTTTGTTGTTCCTTAATTAAAAGGATTGTCTGTGACATTTATAATGCTGCCTTAACAGTTCTTCCATTCCTGAAAGTTCTGCAAGTTTGTTCATCTTGATTTTCTTTCCAGGCTGGTAACTTTTAAGGGCTTCACTTTCGTAAGGAATCTGAATACGCGGACTGTAAGCCAGAACCTTGTTTTGACCTGGAGTTTCAACGTATTCAAGATTTGCAACAAAATATTTTCTGCCGGCCGGAATAAGAACATACTGTTCCCTGTCAGCAAGTGTAAGTTCATTTGTAATTGTATCAATAACTTCATCAGAATCTTCCGTTTCAAAGAAAAGAACTCTGAGTGAAAGGGAGGCTCCGCTTTTTTTTAGGGCAGTAATGTCTGATTCCTTAATATCCCAGAAAACAAAAGCCCATGCCGGATTCCGCAATACTGCATTTATCTTTGTATGATTATAGGATTTTGGCAAAGTGTTCAGGACAGCCTTGTCATCTTCTTTCATCTCCTCTTCTTCCTTTTCTTCAAGAGAGAGGGATTCTTCCTGAATGTCCAGTAATTCTTCAATAATGAATTTTCTGTTTAAATCATCAGGAATGTCGATTCCATAATCATCTGCAATTGTAATAAGATTAGCTGTAGAAACTGATTCCAGATACTGTCTGGAGAGAAACTCTTTTTTCATAACGGCATAAATAATTGCTTAAATTCTAAAACAAGTCAACCTATGTTATTGAAGAAATACTTATATATTGCTGATATTTATGGCCTAAATTGCCAATCAGTGTTAAAATATTCATTAAAAATCTGGAGGATATATGTTTTGTTCATTTTGCGGAAAAATGGTACCTGGTGGTGCTAATCTGTGCCCATATTGCGGTTCAAAGACTGGACCTGCAGGACAGAATTTAAGGAATTTTGATATATATACAGGTCAGAAAATGGAAAACGGCATTTCTGTTAATGATCAGGGAGCTGAATTTACCCCTGCAGCAGGTGATTTTGTTCATTCACAGAGAAGTAAGGGGTTTAATAATGAGAAAGGAGTTTCTATGAATAAAAAAAATAAGGATGAACAGCATGTTCGTCATATGGGAGCCCAGGTAGCAGGACTTCTTTTTTCACTGATTGCATTTACTTCTTCAGCAATTCTTCATCTTTTCTGCAGGTTTGATAATCCAATCGGTCTTTTTATTGGCGGAGCAGCACTGGTTCTTGCGGTTTTTTCAATCCTCCTGGCTTCAGGAAAAAGAAAAAGATCCGCTGTTTCTTCTGCAGCAAAGCTTTTTTCAATAATTACAATTCTTGTAAGTCTTTTCTGGATTTTCGGATTCCTTTTTGAAAATGACATTCTTCACTTCAATGTGATAACGGAAAGAATAAATTCCATTATGCCTTTTAAGAAGTAAAATACGCAGTAATAGTGTTTTAAATTTGACATAAACGCTATACCTAGTGTATATTTAGATTGATTTAGGCGATTCCCACAGTCGCTTAATGACCACTCCCGCTCTGTCAGCTTTTTCCCACAAATCCCACTGACAGGGCATTTTTTTTTTGTTTAAAAAAAATAAAAATATTTTTTCAATTTCTGTTGTTAATGCTTGACTAAAAATAATTAATGATGTATATTCCTTCTCACGTTCGCAAGAGCGGATGGGCTATTAGCTCAGTAGGTAGAGCAACGCCCTTTTAAGGCGTGGGTCAGCAGTTCAAATCTGCTATAGCTCAGTTGGTTAAGCACCTGATTAATTCGGGTGCTTTTTTTTTGCCCGGATTAAATTTTTTTTTAAAAACCAGTCCGGGCAAAAGGTATTTTATTCTGATTAATTACAGAAGACTGCTATTTGCCTCCGAAAATCTGAAAACCCTTTACTTTCTTGACTTTTTTGCCCCCTTTGTCAGAAGCATTTTCCGGCTCCTCTGCTGAAACATATTTGCTTTTGTATATGTCCAGGGCCTGGTCAAGAATATTCAGGGCGTAATTGTAACGGTCTGATATTTCCGGATCAGAAAAGCCCTTGTCATAAAGATCCTGAAGTGTGTCAAAGGTGTCGTTGTAGGCTTTGTTAAGTCTGGCGTATCCGTTTACGTATTCATCGTGTGTCATATAATCCTCCTTATTTTATGATAAATGAATTATAACATACAAAAAGGTATAAGTTGACTGAATTATAAACCTTTTATAAAATAATTTACTAATGTCTGAGTATACAATAATAGTTCCCGACAACGAGATTTTGCAGCGTGTATGCGGAACAAACGACAGCAATTTGAAACTCATCGAATCAGCTCTTGGCGTGCCTGTGTTTGCAGTTGGTAATCAGCTTTCTGTAGAATGTCAGGATCAGGATGTACAGCAGCAGTTAAAGTTCGTCATTGACCGTTTTACGGATGAAATCAATGATTCTACTGATTTTACTGATACAGAACTTATTGAATCCATTCTTAATACAGACGGATTCCTTAAAAAGAGGAACTCTGCCAGGGAACATGCATTTTTATCATCCTTATCCATAACAGTTCCCGGGGGAACACGAAAGGTTTATCCACGTACAAGGGGACAGGCAGAGCTGGTTAATAATTTCAGGAAATTTGATCTTGTAATCGCAGAAGGTCCTGCCGGCTCCGGAAAAACCTTCCTGGCTGTTGCAGAAGCCCTTCGTCTGGTGCTTAGTCATCAGAAAAGCAGTATTATACTTACAAGACCTGTAGTTGAAGCTGGAGAAAGCCTGGGATATCTTCCTGGAGATCTGCAGGAAAAAATCAATCCCTATATAAGACCTTTGTATGATGCAATGAACTATCTTCTACCAAGAGACATGGTTAAGAAGATGATTGAGAACGGAGTGATAGAAATAGCTCCTCTTGCCTATATGAGGGGCCGTACTTTAAATGACAGCGTTATAATTCTGGATGAAGCCCAGAATACAAGCCGGGAGCAGATGAAAATGTTCCTTACAAGAATGGGGGAAGGTTCAAAAGTTTTTGTAACCGGAGACCTGTCCCAGATAGATCTTCCCAGACGAACCCCAAGTGGTCTGGAGCAGGCAATGAGAATCCTTGGTGATGTTCCCCAGATTTCCGTTACCCGCTTAAAGGCAGATGATGTAGTCCGCAATCCTCTTGTAAAACTTATCATCCAGGCCTATGACAACAGTAGTGAAGCAGAGGAGTATTAGAAAGGTATTTTATGAATTTGAACAGAAATAGAGTCTTGAAGACAAAAAAAACAGGTCAGGAAGACAAAGGTTTCAGGGATTTTTTCAGGGAAAACTGGAAAAGTCTTGTAGTTATGCTGGCTGCCTTTATTCTTTTTCTTTTTCTGGTTGCCTGGAAATCTACAAAGGTTCATGTGGTTAATTTTAACGTAAATGAATATGAGCCTGGTCAGACTTCAGATATAACAATAAAATCTCCTGTAGATCTGGAAGAAACTGATGAATTTGCCGCAATCCGTAAGGGAGAAATAATCGTAAAAAAAGGTTTTGAAATTTCAGAAGAAGAATATGCTAAAATGCTTAGAATTTCTGAATTAAACCCGGAATTCAATCCTAAGGCCTTTTTCAACGATTTTATATATCTGCTTATAATCTGCCTTTTCTCTGCCTTTTTATTTTCTAAGGCTGTTATAGGGAAAAAAATTGATTTTAAAGAATCAATCATGCTGGGGGTTTTCCTGCTGCTTTCTTACGCAACCTGTATTGCGGCCAGTCTGTCAACCAGATTTTCATCCCCTTACACAATTCCTGTAATTATACCTTCATCCCTTTTTGTATTCCTTACATGTATTCTTTTTGGTTCCATGGACGGAATTTATCTTTCCCTTGTTCAGTCTTTCCTGATTTTGAACGGATCCGGCTACGAGATTGTTCCTTTCTTATATGTTCTCTTTACCTCCCTCTGTTCAGTATACATTGTAAGGGCTATCCGCAATCGTTTGCAGCTTGTTTCATCCGGTCTGATTATTGCCCTTATGAATTGTCTGGTAATGGCACTGCTGAAAATACTCAAAAATGAATTTTTCCTGGGGCAGTGGTATGTATACGCTGAAGTTGCAGTAAACGGTTTTATGTCCAGCATCCTTACCCTGGGATTTATGACACCTTTAGAGTACATTCTTAATACTCCTACAGTTTTCCGCCTTATGGATTTAAGTGACCGGAATAACGATGTTCTTCAGAAGCTTTTTATTAATGCAAATGGTACCTATCAGCATTCGGAAATGGTTGCTCAGCTTGCAGAAGACGGCTGCCGCGCAATTGGAGCAAATGCCCTTCTTACAAGAGTTGCGGCCCTTTATCATGACATTGGTAAAATGGACAGGCCTGAATATTTTACGGAAAATCAGATGAATGGTGAGGATAACAAGCATAATGACATAAATCCTTCCCTCAGCGTTACAATCATCAGGGATCATATAAAGCGCTCTGTAGAAATGGCAAGGGAAATGCATATGCCTGAAGTAATTGTGCAGATTATTTCGGAGCATCACGGCAACCAGGTTATTAAATATTTTTACGAAAAGGCAAAGGAAAAAGATCCTAATGTAAGTTCAGAAGATTATTCTTATCCTGGAAATCCGCCAAGTTCCAGGGAAAGTGCAGTTCTTATGCTTGCTGATACAGTGGAAGCTGCCTGCAGAAGTCTCCCCAATCCTACTGCCCAGCGTCTTGAAAAGTTTATTGATACACTGGTACAGGCAAAATATGACACACATCAGCTGGAAAATGCGGACCTTACTTTCAGTGATTTGACCAGGATAAAGGCTGCTTTTGTCCAGGTACTTACAGGTTTTTACCACAGCAGGGTTCAGTATCCGGGTCAAAAGGATCCTGATGCAAGAAACAGTCAGGCTGGACAGGGAGAAATTGAAGCTTCTTCCGGTGAAAGAACTGCCCCAGAAGGCGAAATCTCCGGAAAGAAGGAAAAAGAAAAGAAGGTTTCAAGAAGCAGAAAAAATACGAAGACTGGTGAAAAAAGTTCTTCTAAAACAACAAAAACTGGTAAACAGGCAAAAAAGGCCAGATAAGGAGAAAAATATGGCAAACAGAGTTTTGCTTGATCTTGAAGAAAATATGAAGCTGCCTTCCTGGCTGGAAGGTGAAGATAAACTTCAGGTTATTGAAGATTTTATTTACAAGGTTATGAAAAAACTGAGAATGAATAAAAGGGAAGTTTCCGTTATGTTCTGTACAGATCCTTTTATTCAGAACTTAAACAGGGAATATCGTAACATTGACAGTCCTACAGATGTTCTTAGTTTTGAGAATGGAAGTAAATATACTGATGAACAGGGCAAGTGGCTGTGTCTTGGGGATATTGCAATCAGTGTAGAAACCCTTCCTAAAAATGCATTATACTTTGAAGTAAGTGAAAATGAAGAACTGAAGCGTCTTTTGATTCATGGTCTTCTTCATCTCAAGGGGCTTGATCACGGAGAGGAACATGTAGAAAAGAATAAGGAGCCTGTATGTAAGATGCTCCGTATTCAGAAAAAGCTGATGAAATTTTTCGAAAAGGAAGAGATAATCTGAAAAGGACACTCTAAAAAATATTCAGGTTTACAGGATAAAATATATGGGGCTATTTAACCGGAAAAAAGATAAAAAAAGCGATGCTGCTCTCCAGGGGGAGACAACTGTAACCAATGCCAATGAGGAACTTATCGAAGAAGAAAAAAATGATATGATTCAGGGCGTTGAGGAGTTACATGAAACAACTGTAAAAGAAGTAATGATTCCACGTATTGATGTGGATTTTATATCGATTGACACCTGCGAAGACGACCTGCTTAAAAAAATCAGTGAAAGCGGTCACTCAAGATTTCCAGTTTATTCAGATTCAATTGATAATGTAGTGGGAGTGCTTTACGTTAAGGATTTGATTAAAGTGTATGCAAGGCACGAAAACGTGGATTTGCAGAAAATTATAAGAAAGGCCTACTTTATTCCTGAAAGTAAGCGTATTGATTCCCTGCTCCGGGAATTTAAGAGACGCCATGTTCATATTGCAATTGTTATTGATGAATATGGTGGAATTTCCGGCATTGTCTGCATGGAAGACATCATTGAAGAAATCGTCGGGGACATTCAGGATGAGTTCGATAATGAAAGGGCAGATATCCTTCCATTAAGTGAAAATGTGTGGCTTTGTGATGCCCGGGTGGACCTTGATGATATGAACGAGGCTATGAACGCAGAATTTCCTGCAGAAGAGTTTGATACTTTAGGCGGATTTGTCTTTGATCTTTTTGGAAAAATTCCTGTAAGGTTTGAGAAAGTAAGCTGGAAGAATTATGACTTTATTGTTCAGGAAATGGAAGGTCATAAGGTTAATTTAATTAAAGTTGTTCTAAAAAAGGATACTGAATAAGCTGAAATTCTTTTTTAGTTTTTAAGCTTGTGGGAGGGCTTAAATGAATATTAAAAGAAGTTTTGCCATACTTTTTTTCCTGGGTGTACTGTCATTTGTTTATGCAGACAGCAGATCCGCTCTTGATCTTTACAATAAAGGTTATGAAAACCAGACTAAAGGTAATTATTACAGTGCGATTGAAAACTACAGGGAAGCGCTGGAAGTTAATCCTAAATACGCCGATGCCTGGTATAATATGGCCCTCTCAACTTTCTATCTTGGGGAATACGATCTTGCAATGGAATATGCCCGGGAAGCGGAAAAGTATTCCAGAAATTATTCTGCAATCAAAAATCTTAAAGGAATGTGTTATCTTTCCCTGGGAAAAATCTCTGAAGCTGAACAGTGTTTTAAGGATGTTCTTGCAAAGTATCCAAATGATGTGGAATCCCGCTTTGGACAGGCTGAAATAGCCCTTTACCGGGGAAGCATTATTTCTGCCCAGAGTTCCTATCAGGATGCACTTAAAAGGGATCCTAAAAGCAGAAAGGCCCTTCTTTCTCTTGCACTGGTTTGTGCAGAACAGGGAAAGGATGATCAGGCCACTACTTATATAAATCAGGCTCTTGCCTATCATTCCGGTGAAGCTGAAGTGCACTATCTGGCAGCGTATCTGGCTGCAAGAAAAGGTGACCTGAAAGATGCAGAGCGCCGGGCCAGAAGTGCCGTTCAGATAAATCCTAATTATGATACTGCTTATGAACTTCTTTCTGAGATTCTTTATTCCCAGCAGCGTTACAGTGAAGTTATGGACTTGTCTGATTATAGAATCGGTCGTAACAGAAATTTAAGTGACGCCTGGTATTTGAAAGGTATTTCTGAAGTGAATCTTGGACTTAAAAGCCGTGCCCTTACAACTTTTGCTACGGGGCTTTCAATTAATCCTCAGGATGAAGTCATGCGCTTTGCTTTTGAACAGGTTATTGCTGATACTGTAAAAATAGAGGATTCAAGGCGGGCAGGCTGGGCTAAATATCATATTGAAAAAGCTCAGGAATATAAGAGAAATTTTAAAGGTCCTGCAGAACGTTTTGAATGGCAGCAGGCTCTGGTAATTGATCCATTAAATATTCCGGCCCGTCAGTCTTATGCAGATATGCTGGAAAGAGACAAACTCTATGAACTTTTTCTTTATCAGCTGCAGTTTATCAGGGAAAATGAAAAGTCTTCCGGACAAGTTAGTATTCAGACTGATGAAAATACACCTGCTGTAAAAAGAAGCGATCAGCAGATAAAAAATGATGATAAGATTGAAGCTCTTGAAGATTTGATGAGGAATAATCTTGCCCACAAATGGAAGGTAGAACCTTTTTATCTGAATAAAAAACGCTGGAACCTTGGAATATATTATGTAAAAAATTATACAAGACTTAATCATCCGGATCTGGAAAAAGTAATGGCCCGGGCTGCAAAGGATATATTTTCCGGGGTAGCGGAGACTGCCGTTACAGTAAATTCTTCCCCTGTGAGCGGTTATGGAGAAGCTTACAGACTGGCAAGGGCAGAAGGTCTGGATTACTTTATTATTCTTGATGTTGATGAAACTGACAGATCCTTCCGGCTTGATGCCCAGATGTATTCAGCAAGAAGCGGAACCAAAACAAAAGATTTCCACATTTACAGAACTGGAAATGATAAGGTTACAAATGCCTTGATCCGTTTCCGTTCTTCTGTTCTGGATATTCTTCCTGTCAGGGGGAAAATTTTAAAGTCTTCCTCTGGACAGCTGCTGGTGGATTTAGGAAAATCGGACGGCATTGTTAAAGGTGCCTCATTTGAAGTTGTAAAACAGGGAAAAATCCGTACAAAGGATGCAGGTCCTGGCATAAGCTATGGTGAAAATGATGTAGTTGGAACCTATACAGCCGAGCTGGTAGGGGAAGAGATTTCTGCGGGGCCGTTTGTAAAGAAGGGTTTTTACGATATGATGAATGTTGGGGATGAAGTTGTTCTTATAAGTATCCCTGCTGAAGGCCAGAATTCTTCGGGCAATTTGTCTCAGGATAATCGTCCACAGGCAAATGCTGACGGAGAGCCTGCAACTGCCCTTGCTGAAAAAAATGAAAAGGATATCCTTAAGGAAAACATGAAGGAACAGTTTGCTGAATCTTCCCTGCTTAAAATGCTGAGGGATATTATTTAGCAGAAGTTTTATTATTGCCGGTCCCTTAATTTGACATTAAAGGGGCTTTAAATTACTTTATATATAAGTATGTTTGTATCTATAGTTCTTGATCCGGGCAGTACTGACAGTGCCCGTTCTATGGTTAATATTCTCGCTCACACAGGCTTTAAGAAAATTCAAAGGGCCTGCTGGGAGAATATGAGCCTGAGTGAAAGTGACCTGGCTAATTTGAAAAAGGAAATTGACCGGGTAACTGATTATTACGACAATGTTAGGATCTATCAGTTTCCTGTTGACGGAATGTTTGTAATTACAGAACTAAAGGAAAAAAGGTGGAAGCGCTGCCAGATGAAGGCTCAGGCCGTTAATCAGAACAAAGGAACTGGTCCAAATCCGGTAAAGCGATGAAAGAATTTGTTATTCTTAAGCCAATTTGATAGTAATTTGACAGTCTTACAATTCAATTTGACTCAAAAAAACAAAAGCAGAGTTTGCTGCTTAAATATTTTATTTATACAAAGGTTTTTGAAATGCTTGAAGATTTAAAAGAACCAATTGACGAACTTAAGGCAAATATTAAGGACGTCTGGGGGCGTCTTTGACCCTGACGAAATCAGAAAGAAGATAAGGGAAAAAGAAGCTGTAACTACTCAGCCTGGTTTTTGGGATGACAATGACAAGGCTACAAAAGTTATGAACGACATCAAAATGCTCAAGGGAAGAATTGAACCCTGGGAAGAATTGATGCAGACTGCTGATGATCTGGAAACCCTTTACCAACTGGGAATGGAAGAAAATGATCAGAGCGTGGAAAGTGAACTTAGGGAACAGCTGGAAGAAGCTCAGAAAAAGTATGATCATGAATCAATCCTCAATCTTTTAAGTGATGAGGTTGACAAGAACGACTGCTTCTTAAGTGTTCACGCAGGTGCTGGTGGTACTGAAGCCTGTGACTGGACTTTTATGCTCAGCCGTATGTATCAGCGCTGGGCCGAAAGACACGGTTATAAAGTTCAGGTTCTTGAAGAAGAAGAAGTTGAAGGCGGTTTAAAATCCATTAACATGAAAATCTCCGGACCATATGTTTATGGCTATACAAAGGGAGAGGCTGGAGTTCACCGTCTGGTACGCATTTCTCCATTTGATGCTAATGCAAGACGTCATACATCATTTGCATCAGTTTATGTATTCCCTGTTCTTGACGATTCAATCGAAGTAAAGATTGATCCAAAAGATCTCAGAGTTGATACTTACCGTTCTGGAGGTAAAGGTGGACAGCACGTTAACAAAACTGAATCTGCTGTTCGTTTTACACACCTTCCTACAGGTATAGTTGTTGCCTGTGACAGTGAACGTTCTCAGCTTATGAACCGTCAGACTGCAATGAGTGTTTTAAGGTCTCGTCTTTACGAATACTATAAGGAACAGCAGGAAAAAGAGAACTCAAAATTTGCCGGAGAAAAAAAGGATATTTCTTTTGGCAGCCAGATTCGTTCTTATGTATTCCAGCCTTACACAATGGTAAAGGATCACAGAACTAAATATTCTGTAGGTAATATTCAGGGTGTAATGGATGGTGATATTGATGGTTTCCTGGATTCATGGCTTTCTGTTAAATGGAAGGGGCTCCCTGTTTCAGGAGACGATGATGACGATTTAGGAGATGAAGAATAAATTGAAACTGCGGAAAATAATTGTAATTCTTTTCTGCATACTCAATTTAATTCAGAACGTCTCTGCTGACGACTGGGTGCTTGGAGCAGCGCAGTTTACATATGCAAAACAGACTTCTCTCACATCAACTCAGGAAGGATTGACCAAAGTTATTCCTTCCCTGATTCTTGAGCAGATTTCTGTCGGCTCCAAACACCTTCCCGGAGCTGAGGAACTTTATTACAGACAGAATCAGTCACTTAAAGCTAAAAGAACTTCTCTTTTCCTCCAGTTGTCAAAAGAAATTAAAAGCAGGGATTCTCTTTTACTCACAGAAAAGAATCCTGCAAAATTAAAAAAACTTATCAAAGCTGAAGATGAAAAAATTGCCCTCATTCAAAAAGAAATTGAAGAAAATCTTGTGGAAGAAGAAAAACTCTTAAATGAGAGAAAGACTGAGGAAGAAGCGGCAAAAAATCAAACTGACATTACTTTTAATGAAAAAAAAGGTTCACCTCACAAAATTGTTACCAGTGAAAATGTTGTTCTCTATAAAAGTAGCTATGATGCTCTTCTTGAAATAGATTCTTTATCCGGGGAAGTTACTCCTTCTGAAATTGAAAAGGCTTGTAAAAGTGCAAAGATAAACGGCCTTCTAACAGGCAGAATTACTTCTTACGGTGACTATATTATGGTCAATGTAGAAATCAGAACTTATCCCGGAGGAAGTCTTCTTGGTGCCGCTACTGATATTGGGACAATAAAAAATCTTCAGTCAATTACCTCGAATCTTGTTCAGGAACTGATGCCGAAAATTGCAAATGCTCTTCCTGTAGAACTTTATTTTGATATATTCCCTGCTGAAAAAAAATCATCCGTAATTCTTTCTCTGGATGGGGTAATTTACAATCCTTGTCCGGAAAAAATTATTGTGGAAGCAGGTCTTCATTCTCTTGAGTTTGATTGTCCTTCATCCAATAAAATTGCCTTTACTTATGATTTTTCAGATAATCCAGCTTTTTACATAAGCCTGCCTTTTACAGAAAAAATTGACGGTCAGCTAAATCTTTATTTGAAAAATCAACTGGAAGGATCTTTTTATTCCAACGGAAAAAATGAAGGAAATACAAATGAAAATTATTTTACCAGTATTTCTATAAATGGAAATCCTGTTATAGGTCAGTTTATTTCCAATGAAAAACAAAAGGTGTTAAAAGAAAAAAAAGTTACTCTTGAAGATGGTTCAGAAGTTACGGAACTTGTGGAAGAAGAAGGGGAACCTTATTCAACATTTTTTTACATCCCAAAAAGTGCTCTTGTTGAAGACAGTAACTTACTTGTTAATGTTAAATTAAATGATTTAAATGAAATGATAAATAAACGGCGTATATGGATGTACAGGGGCTATACGGCTTTTGTAATTTCAGTTCCAGTAATGATGATTGCTAATGGCATGGCCCAGTCAACTGTTAATGCCTATAATTCAGGTTTAGAGGACAGCAGCACGGCAATTTTCTGGAATACGGCAAAATATATAACTATTGGTACAACTGTTGCCAGTGCTGGATTTTTCATCTATGAACTTGTGCGCTATCTGAATGCGGCTTCCGGAGTTCTTCCTGTAAATGCTTATCCTGTAAGTGAAGAAAAAATTCCTCATTTTGAAAAAAGCGTGCCTTCAGAAGAAGAAAGTGAAACATCTGAAGAAACAAAAGATTCTGAATCTGAAGGAATTAATATAGAAAATACAGAAATTACAGAGGAATCAAATCCTCAATAAAATACACAATTAAATTCTATATATCTGGAGTAAATATGGCTAAAACATCTTTTGCAGAAAAACTAAAAAATCTTTTTTCATCTCATAAGACAATTGAAAGTGAATTTTTTGAAGATTTAACTGATGCACTTATTGAAGGTGATGTTGGTGCAAAAAATGCCATGCAGCTGACAGATGAACTTGAGGCAATTGTAAAAAAAGAAAAGATTTCCAGCAAAGAAGAAATTTATACAGTCCTTAAAAATCTTATTAAGCCTTATGTAAAAAAAATCTCCTTTGAACCTCAGGAAGGTAAGACTAATATTTATATGGTCCTGGGAGTAAATGGAGTGGGTAAAACAACTTCCGTTGCAAAGATGGGTAAAGTCTTTTCTCAGGTTTGTTCAAATGTTGTTCTTGCAGCCAGCGATACTTTCCGTGCTGCTGCAGTTGATCAGATTTCCATGCATGGAGAAAGACTGGGATTAAGGGTTGTTAAACATCAGATGGGAAGCGATCCAAGTGCAGTCGTTTTTGATGCAGCTGAAAGTGTAACTGCAAAAGGGGGCGGACTTGTTCTTGCTGATACTGCAGGCCGTCTTCATAATAAGGAAAATCTTGTTAATGAATTAAAGAAAATCGACAAGGTTGCTGCTTCAAAAGCCAGTCCTGAATGTTATAAAAAGATTCTTGTTGTTGATGCCACAACCGGGCAGAATGCAGTTCGTCAGGCAGAAGCTTTTCATGAAGCGGTTGGTGTAGATGCTCTTGTACTTACAAAATATGATTCAACTGCCAAAGGTGGAGAAATCATTACAATTGGACGTGAATTAGGAATACCGGTTCTCTTTATCTGTAATGGTGAAAAATATGAAAATATAAAAGCCTTTGATGAAGAAGAATATTTAAACGAGTTTTTAGGATTATAAGTTATGACATTTGAGTCAATTCTTCTTTCACTATATTTACTTTTTCCCTCATTTAATCCTATGCAGGATCAGTTGATTTATGCATTGAAGAATGACTCTTATGTTTTTCAGGATGTTACATATTCCAGAAATCAACTTGCTCGATTATATGCCCAGTATTTTCCTGATAGTGAAAATGAACCTTTCTTTCCGGAGATTCAAGGTGAAGCAGATTCTTATAATGAAGATTATCAGAAATGGGTTTTAAAGGAACTGGAAAATCCTGCTTTTGAAAGTATGAGTGAAGGTCTTTCCTTTATTGCAGGTTTAACAGAAAACGGTAAAGCTGTTTCAGAAAAGGTTTTCTTAAATTCCTTAATGCATTTACGGCAGTTTGAATATGGTTCTGAAAATTTAAGTTTGAATAAACTTCCTGATTCAAGTACACAAATCGTAAATGTTAATGATGATATTATTACTCTGACACAATATGATGACAATTATAATCTGACCGAAAAAACAATATGGAAAAATTCTGATAAATCCACAAGTGAAATGAACATGATTTCCAGAGCATCTTATTTGTATAAGCTTGTTGAAAATAAGTGGGAGCTGGAAAGTGTAAATGAAGAATCTTTTCTTGGCAATGTTCAGACGGAAACTGTTTATGATAAAAATTTAAATCCTGTAATTATAAATAAATATCAGGCAAATTCTTCTGGAAAAAAACTTCTTAAAACTATAAACAGAAGCTATAACAGTGACAGACAGATTACCAGTGAAGAAACTGTAGAATATGGAAGCAGAATTTCACGAAAAAAAAATGTTTACAAGTATACTGATAAAGCTGATTTGCCGGACTATGAATTTTATGAAGATAATGTTCTCCGCATAAAAGATGTATACGAATCCAATGAGGTTTATACTGAAACAATTTATTTCGATGATGAATACAGAGTTGTGTGCCGTTACGAAAAAAATAAAAAAGTACTGGAACAGTTTTTTGCTGGTGATCTGGAATTAAAGAGGAGCAGCCCTAATGAGTAAAAAAATAATTTCAGAATTAAAATGGATACATTTTGTTTCAAGACGATTTAATCAGGTGGATGCAAAAAGTCGTTCAAGTTCGGTAACCAGCAGGCTTGCTTCAATTGGAATTGCTTTTGGTGTAATGGCTCTGATTGTTGTAATGAGTGTTATGAATGGTTTTCAAATGAGTTTCATCGATGCAATAATGGAAATCTCTTCATATCATGTCAGGGTAAATAATAAGGAAATAAATCAAAACGAAGATTTTGAAAACTGGTGTGAGTTAAATAAAAATATTATAAGTGCAACTCCTTTTTATGAAGCTCAGGGGTTACTGGTCGGTTCTACAACAAGCCAGTGTGCGGCATTAATTCGTGCTCTTCCTTCTGACGTAATTTTTGACGATCCTGGTTTCAGAAAAGAAATGAAAATGATTTCCGGTTTTTTTGAACTGGAAGAGGAAGATTCGATTGTTATGGGAAGCAGTCTGGCCCGCCAGCTTGGATGTCATGTTGGTTCAAGGGTAAATATTCTTGCATTAAGCGGATCTTCCGATGTTGAACTTTTTTCTGAAAACAGGGTATTTACTGTTACAGGTATTTTTTCTTCGGGATATTCAGATATTAATTCATCCTATGCGTTTATTAGTCTGCAGGATGGAAAAAAATATTTTGGTAAAGATTCAGAATTAAAATACGGAATTAAAATTAAAAACTATAATAATGATCAGAGTATTGTTAAGGAAATAAAAAATCATTTTCCCCAGATTGAATGTGAAAGCTGGAGAAATTATAACCGGTCTTTTTTTGGCGCACTTAGAATTGAAAAAAACATTATGCTTCTTCTTGTTCTGCTGATTTTTCTTGTGGTCTGCGTGAATATTTACAACGGTATGAGACGAATGGTTTATGAACGAAGTCAGGAAATTGCAGTTCTTACAGCACTTGGAGCAAAAAAAATACATGTGCAGTCTGTCTTTGTTTTAAAAGGACTAACAACTGGAATCCTTGGAGCTATTCCAGGCCTTATTGGTGGAATTTTTCTGAGCATAAATATGGATAAGGTTTTCATTATTCTTGCAAAAGTTCAATATTTTATTGAGTACGGAGTTACTGCTTTGTTTAACAGGGCAAGTCTTGTATATGTAAGTGAAAATCAAATGTTTAGAATTTATTCCAGTATTCCTGCAAGAATGGAAGTCCCTGAAATAGTTTTTATTGTTTTCTTTGGAATGTTTTCTGCATTAATCGCTTCCTGGCTTGCAGGAAGAAAAATTTTAAAACTGACTGTGACTGAGGTTTTACACGATGAGTAGTATATTGGAAATAAAAAATCTGGAAAAAACTTATTTTGGTGAAAGTGAGAATTTAACAATACTCAAGGATTTGAACCTTAACCTTGAAGAAGGTACAAAATGCGTAATTATTGGAAAGTCTGGCAGCGGTAAATCAACTCTCTTAAATATTATTGGAGGTCTGGATTACGCCAGTTCAGGTTCTGTTTATTTTGACGGAATGGAAATTTCTTCAATGAGTGAAGATGCTTTAACTTCCTTCCGTCAAAAATCTCTTGGACTGATATTTCAGTTTCATTATCTTTTAAAAGATTTTACTGCTCTGGAAAATATTTTTCTTCCTGCTTATATGGCTGGGCTGTCGAAAAAAGAAGCAATGGAAAGAGCCCGACAGCTTTTGTGTGATGTGGATCTGGAGAGCCGGGCTGATCATCTTCCGTCTCAACTTTCCGGAGGTGAAAGGCAGCGAGTTGCTGTTGCAAGAAGTCTGATAAATGATCCTAAAATTATTCTTGCTGATGAGCCCACAGGTAATCTGGATCCTGCAAACGCAAAAAGAATTTCAGATTTGCTTTTTGATATGACAGACCGCTATGGCAAAACACTTATCCTCGTAACCCACGATATGAATATTGCAAAAAAAGGTGACGTTAAATATTACCTGAAAAAAGGTTCCCTGGTTGAGGCAAAAAAATGAGAATAGCAGCCAGTTTTCTTTATGCCAGAAAAATGTTTTTCTCCAGGGATAAATTCAGTGAACAGAACCATGGAAGAAAATCGCTTCTGGGAGCAATGCTCTGTATAGGAATAAGCCTGATTCCTCTTGTATCCGTATTAGTTGTATCTGACGGAATGATTGAAGGTATGATGGGGAGAATAATAGGTTTGTCATCAGGTCATCTGGAAGTAAGATTTTCAGCCAGGTCTGATACATTGAAAAATTATGATGATTTTATTTCTACCGCAGACCGGATGCTGAAAATTGAAGGGGTTGAACAGGCTTTTCCGGAAATTCAGGGAACTGCCCTTGCGGTTGGTTTAAAGGTAAGAACCGGTGCTACTGTTAGAGGGGTTGATCCTGAAATCTTTACTAAAAACAAAAGTTATCAAAAACTGTTTCAGATTGTGGAAGGAGAAACAAATCTCTCTGAAAGTAATTCCTGTGTAATAGGAGAATATCTGGCAAAAAATCTGGACCTTCATACAGGAGACACCCTTAGAATTATAAATGTAAGCATTGGTTCTGGCAGCAGGGTGCTTCCAAAATTTACTACCTATAAAATTTCCGGTATTGTTTCATCCGGTTATCAGGAACTGGATGCACTCTGGGTTTTTATCCCCTTAAAAAAAGCCTTTGAATCAATGTCAATCAATACTGCTCAATATTTAATTTCTATGACAACTGCAGATCCTTTCAGCAGCGAACTTTACAAAATCCGGAGAGCTCTGAAAAATGAAGTGGCCGGATTCGGAGAAGGAGATGCTATCGAAGGAGCAAATGTTTATTCCTGGCAGGAACTTAATTCATCCCAGTATGCAAATTTTTCTTCAACCCAGATACTTCTTTTACTTATTATGCTTCTGATTGTTATTGTGGCAAGCGTAAATGTTGCATCTGCCCTGATAATGCTGGTTATGGAAAGAAAAAAGGAAATTGCCATTTTAAGAAGTACTGGGGCAACGTCCGGGGGGATTACCCTTAGTTTTATTTTTACAGGTATGGCATGTGGTTTAGGAGGAATTTTAATTGGTATTCCTGTTGGACTTTTATGTGCCGTAAACGTAAATTCTATTATTACTTTTGCAGAAAAAGTAGTAAATTTGTTTGCAAGGTTTTTCTATCTGCTGGCAAATCACAATCTTGCTTCCTTTAGAAATGTAAGTTTGCTTGACCCTGCATATTATATACAGGATTTTACAATTAACATTCCTTTTGGAAAACTTTTTATGATAACAGCAGGTACTCTGGTTTTATCCCTTATTGTTTCTGCAATTCCTGCAATAAAAGCCGGAAAAGAAAAACCAATAGAGACTTTACGCAAAATATAAAAGAGTTTAAAATAATATGCGTTTGTCTTATATAAAGGAGCAACAAGAGTATGATGTGTGATTTTTGTCACGAAAGACCTGCTGTAATTTTTCTCGAACAGCATAATTCCCTGGGGCAGAGGCGCAAATTAAATATTTGTTATGAATGTGCCGTGAATCATGGAATTAGTACAGACCCAAAATACATTGAAGCTTCAATATCTGAGCTCTTTCGCCAAATAGGAATGGGGCAGGGAGAAGAAAAAAAAGAAACTCCCGGTAAAGCTTGTCCTGTTTGTGGTGCCAGCATTAATTCTATTATTAAAAATAATGCTGCCGGTTGTCCTGAATGTTATTCTATTTTTAAGGAGGAGATCAGTAAGTCTCTGGCAGACAGAAGCATTTCCGGAAAATATACTGGAACCCTGCCAAACCGTCTGAAGTCTTTTCGTTCTGTGCTGAATGACAGAATTGTTCTTGAAAATAAGCTTTCCGAGGCCTTAAAAAAGGAAGATTACGAAAAAGCTGCAATTTACAGAGATTATTTGAAGGCACTGGAAAATAAAAGTGTAACAAGTGACGGAGATTCAGCAGAAACTAAAGTAAATTGATTTTGATAGGAATGATATATGGCTGCAGGAAGCAGAAAAAATAAATCTCAGGCCAATGATGCCTGGTACACAGAGAAGGGAAAAGATGAAGATGTGGTTCTTTCCACAAAAGTTCGGTTAAGCCGCAATCTGGCAAATTTTCCATTTCCTGAATATGAAAAAGGTCAGCAGGTAGACCGGGTTCTTTCCATAATTTATGATGTATTTAATCATCTTGATGATGCCGAAAGATTTCAGTCTATAAAGGTTTCTGACCTGGATAATCTGGGGCAGAAAATTCTTGAAGAAAGAGGTGTTTTGCAGACACTTGATGGTCAAAATCCAGGTCTTGTAATAAGAAATGACGGCAAAGTCAGCTGTCAGATTAATTCCAGGGATCATATCCGTATTTCTTCATATAAAACAGGTTTTGATCCGGAATCAACTTTTAAGGAATCAAAGGATCTGGACAACCTGATGCAGACAAAAGTTCAATTTGCAGCAAGCTGGGATTTCGGTTACCTTACTTCCTGTCTTGATGAGGCAGGAAGTGGAATGAAGCTTTCAAGTCTGTTTCATTTGCCGGGACTTTCTCTGGAGGGAAAAATCTGGTCCTTTATGCAGAAGTGCAGGGAAAGGGGCTACATTTTAAGTTCAACCTATGGAGCCGGAAAACAGGGTATGTCACTGGGGTCATACTATACAATTACAAATCTGAATTCTCTTTCCGGCAGTGAAGAAGAACAGATAGCTGCCTTTTATAATTACGGAAAAGAAGTAATTGAAATGGAAAAGACAGCCCGTAAAGAATGTGAATATAACAAAATGTCATTAATAAAAGATATGGTATATAGAGCTTTTGCCCTGGCAAAATACAGTCTCTTTATGCCAGTCAGGGAATCTGTGGAAGTCATTTCAAACATCAAGTTGGGTAAAGACCTAAACCTGCTGGATGGAATTGACGATAATAAACTGAATGCTCTTTTATATAGAATTCAGGATGGTCACCTGGAGTATGTACTAAAAAACGGGGATTTTGATTTTCCAGGAGATATTGCTGAAGATTCAGTGAAAAAAAATGAACGTCTCAGATGTCTCATTTTACAGGAAGCCGTAGAAAAAGTTTCTGTGGTATGAGTTAAAAGCTCTCGGGAGGAAATATGACAAAGATTCTTTCACCACGTGCCCAGCGTCTGATTGTTGCTCTGGCTCAGGATGAAGCATATAAATTAGGAAGTACAAGTCTTGTTCCGGAACATGTAATTCTTGCTCTTTTGAAAAGTGCAGATGGATTGGGGTATTTAACTCTCAAACAGCTTAGAATAAACGTGTTAACCCTTCAGCTTGCTATTGAGCAGAGTATGCCTGCAAGAATTCCTTCAAGAGAACTGGTTGAACTTCCAATGTCCGGCCGCTTAAAGAAACTGCTGGATGCAGCTTTACTTGAATCAACTTCTCTGGGCTGCAATTACATTGGTACGGAACATCTTCTCCTTGCATCAATTCGTGAAGTGGGCTCCATAATGGAATCCTATTTTCAAAAAACAAAGATTACTTTTGATGGAGTTAAGGATGCGGTTAAAACAATTGAAAGAAAAATTCCTTCAAGTGCCCTTACTTCTGAGGATAAACGTGTTCCAATGGAAATGGCAAATCTTTTTCCAGGCAGTAATCTTTCAACCCAGCTTAACGGTGACAACAAGGCAAATCAAAAAAAGAAATCTGTAAATGACAGTTTCCTTGCCCAGTATTCTAGAGATTTAACTCAGGAAGCTCAAAATGAGAAGATGGATCCTGTCATTGGTCGCTCAAATGAAATCCGGCGGGTAATTCAGATTTTGAGCCGCAAAACAAAAAATAATCCTGTTCTTGTAGGTGAACCTGGTGTCGGTAAAACTGCAATTGTTGAAGGTCTGGCACAGGCCATTGTTGAAGGAAAAATTCCTGCAGGTCTGTCAAATAAGAGAATCCTTTCCCTTGATTTAGGTGCCCTTGTTGCAGGTACAAAATACCGTGGCGAATTTGAAGAGCGCATGAAAAAAGTGATTAAGGAAATAAAAGAAGATAAAAACATAATTCTCTTTATTGATGAACTTCACACTGTTATTGGTGCAGGTGGTCCGGAAGGATCTATGGATGCAAGCAACATGCTCAAGCCTGCATTAAGCCGTGCTGAAATTCAGATTATTGGTGCAACAACCCTTAAAGAATATAGAAAATATATTGAAAAGGATGCAGCACTTGCAAGAAGGTTTCAGAAGATTGTTGTGGAAGAGCCAAGTACTTCTGATACAGAAGAAATCCTTCGCGGCATAAAAGCAAGTTACGAAAAATATCATAATGTTATTTACGATGATGATGTTATTGAAACTATCGTAAAATATTCTCAGCGTTATATTCCTGAAAGATTTTTACCTGATAAGGCAATTGATATTCTTGATGAAGCCGGAGCAGTGAAAAAAATTCAGACTGAAAGTAAGCCTGAAGAAATTATAAATCTGGAAGAAACAATTGAAGAACTGACAAAAGAAAAAAATGAACTTGTAGCAAATCAGGATTATGAGAATGCTGCAAAAGTCAGGGATAAGGTTCTGGAAATTAGAAAGCAGATTGATGAATTCAATTCATACTGGAAAGACAATGCAAGAAAAAATAAGCTTCATGTTACCAGAAATGATGTTTGTACAATTATTGCTCAATCAACAGGTATTCCAGTAGACCAATTGAATGAAGATGAAACTCATCGTCTGTTAAAGATGGAAGATGAAATCCACAAGGAAGTTATTGGTCAGGAAGATGCCGTTAAAGCAATTTCCTCTGCAGTAAGAAGAAGTCGTGCAGGTATTTCATCACATAAGAGACCTCTGGGATCTTTTATTTTTCTTGGACCAACAGGAGTCGGAAAAACACAGCTTGCCAAGACTCTTGCAAAATTCCTTTTTGGAACAGAAGATGCCCTTATAAGAATTGACATGAGCGATTACATGGAAAAGTTCAATGCATCCCGTCTGGTAGGAGCCGCTCCAGGATATATTGGTTATGATGAAGGCGGTTCTCTTACAGAACAGGTAAGGCAGCATCCATATTCTGTCGTGCTCTTTGATGAAATTGAAAAAGCTCATCCTGATATTTTTAATCTGCTTTTACAGATTCTTGAAGAAGGTCAGCTTTCTGACAATCTGGGGCATACCGTAAGTTTTAGAAACACAATAATTCTTATGACAAGCAATGCGGGTGCAAGAAAAATTACTCAGGAAAATAAGATGGGCTTTGCTACGTCAAAGGAAGGTCTAATTTCATACAGTGAAATTAAATCATCTGCAATGGAAGAACTTAAGCGTCTTATGACACCAGAACTCTTGAATCGTATTGATGATATCCTTGTTTTCAATGCACTTTCGAGAGATGAAATTTCTGAAATATTTAATATTCAAATCGGAGATCTTGAAAGTCGTATTGAAGAAAAAGGTCTTAGACTGGAAGTAAAAAAAGCTGCCCGTGATTATTTCATTGACAATGGATATGAACCGTCAATGGGTGCAAGACCAATGCGTCGTCTTTTACAAAATAAAATTGAAGATCAGGTAGCAAACTTACTTCTTTCAGGAAGCAGAAAAGATGAAGATGTAATTACAGTGGATTACAAAAATGATGAAATTACTGTAAAATACTCTTATTCATCTGCAAGAAAAAAAGGCCGGTCAAAAAAAGCAGACTCTTCCAGCATTTCAAAGAAGGTCTCAGATGATGTAAAACTTCTTGAAAAAGATTTTACTCTTGCAGACAACTAAAAAAAATTAAGGGGCTTAGTATATGAAAGAATTTCTGGAATATGATCAGGTGAGAAATGATTCACTTTTATTAGTTGATAAAATTTATCAGCAGGATGGATTCGTTCCTGATGTTATTTATGCTTCACTCAGGGGTGGTGCATATATGGCAAATATTTTCAGTGAATATTATAAAATTGCATTGAAAGATCATAAACCTGTTTTGTATGCAGCAGTTGTTGCTCATTCTTATTCAGATGTCAGAAAGCATGATTCTGTAAGAATTGACGGCTGGACTTATTCACCTGACTATCTCCGTACTGGTGATAAGATTCTTCTTGTTGATGATATTTATGATTCTGGCCGCACATTAAATTACCTGGTTGATATTTTCCTTCAGAAGGGAATTGCCAGGGAAGATATTAAAGTTGCTGTTCATGATTATAAAGTATACAAATATAAGGATCAGGGACCTGTAAAGCCTGATTATTATTGCCGTAAGTTTGAAGTTGAAAGCCCGGATCAGAATAACTGGATTAATTACTGCAGCCACGAAATGGTTGGCCTTACAAAAGAGGAACTGGAAGAGCGGTACTTTAAGCCTTATCCTCAACTGAAGGAACCTCTTTCAAAAATCTTTGACTTAGACAAATAGGTGCGATGATTTTAAAAAAGTTTTTTTCTCTTCTTCTTGTTTTTTTAGGATTGATTTCATCTGTTGAGGCATTCAGCCTGGATGATATTATTAGTCCTAAAGAAGGAGAGTGGAGTAATTTACAGACTCTATCATTAAATCCGTCTCCTGAGGACTGGGAAATTTATTATTCCATTGATAATTCAGATCCTTATGAAAAAGGTTTTGTTTATCAGCAGGAAGTTGTTCTCCCCCTCCGTGGCAATATTACATTGAAGATTGCTGTTTTTAACCGTGCAGGAGAACGTCAGGATTTTGAAAGAAAATTTACTGTAAAGGAATTTTCAGGATATAAAAAAGGAGATGCCAGAAGGAACTTTATCGAAGAACTTAACAGACGTCCCCTCTATACTCTATGGAATGGATATTCCTTAAATATTCCGGAAGGATTAAAAGCTTGTCTGGGAGGAAAGAAGGAATTTCTTCAGGATATAAAAAGCATAAAAGTTAAGCCGGACAGTCTTCTTTCTCAAAAAACAAATCTTGTTTTGTCAGATGGTGAAAATACTTTTTCTTATGTACTTAAAATGGTACCTCTGATCAAAAAAGGATGGAATCGAAAAAAACTCCCTTTTAGAATAAATGACTGGAATGAAATAATTTTTACTGATAATACTTACTCATATTTTCTGGACAATCAAAAAGTTGAATCGGAATCTGTAAAAATTAATCGCGATGAAAATCATATAATCAGCTGGAAAAAATCTGATAACTCTGATGATACTGAAGAAGGCTCATTTATTCTTAAAGAGATACCTGCACTTGACTGGACCAGAAAAACTGACGGCTCCCTTGAAGTTAAACTTATATCATCTGATGAAAATTATTTTATCTGCGGACAGGAAGATAATTATAAATCTTATAAAATTATTGATATTCCTGTTAAAAGTTTCTGCATAGATTTAATGGAAACTGACCAGATTTATTTTAACGAAAATCTTAAAATTTTTTACGATGGAATATATCAGGGGACTCTTAATTTTAATTCCTTTATTGATAAAAGGGCTGCCGGTAATCCCATTTTTATTTCTTCTGCACAAGCAGGATTTTCACGTCAGGCTGTAAATCTCACTATAAAAAGTGATGAAGAAAAAGAAATATATTATTCTGTAAGTCCTTCCGTTTCCAGATCTGATGATTTCTATGGAAAAGATAAAAGTTATTTTGATCATGTTAAAGATGGAGATTTTCAGCTTTATCAGGGAGAAACAATTTATCTATTTTCTGAAAACAAAGATGCAAGTTACTATAGGCTACGGGCCTATGCTGTAGATGAAAATGGGATTAAGAGTAATATTGAAACTATTGAATTTATAGTTGATCAGTACAATTATTTTTTTAATCCATCAAAAAAGTTTAAGAAAGATGATTCCTATCCTCCTGGAAGCTATCAAAATCCATTTACTGATTTTACTACTGCATTAAATTATGTAAACAATGAATCAAATCTCCGCCTTCATGTAATGTGTGATTTGTCACTGAAAAATTATAATCTTAATTTGACAAAAGATATTTCTCTGGAAGGAATAAACAGCAGAATTACTCTGGATGAAAATTCAAAAATTCAGATTTCAAATGCTGCAGTAAAATTTAAGAATATCCGTTTTAATCAAAGTGTAAAAACTGGAAACAGTAGTTTTATCAACGTAAAAAACGGCTCTGTCTTTTTGGAAAACGTAACAGTTGATTATTCTTTACAGTCTGGTGCAAAAGGAAATTTGTATGGAATCAATTCAACTAATTCAGAAGTTGATGTAAAGAACTGCATTTTCAATATTAGCGGCAACGATGAAGCCTGTTTTATCTGGGGAAAAAATTCCAAAGTCTCTGTTATGTCGGCAAACCTTACAGCTAAAGCTGGAAAAGTTAATGGTATTTATTTAATTTCTTCAGTGGGTATTTTTATTTCCAGCACATTTGTTATGGACTGCAGTACTGGTGACTGCATACATCTTGAAAAATGTTCGTCTTCACTTTCATCAAATAAATTTGTCCTTACAAAAAACAAATATAAAAAAATTGATAATAATTCAAAAAATCCACCAAGAGCATTTTACAAAGACAAATCCACAAGTATTATAGAATATACAAATAACATGGAAAAAGGGTTTTAAAATGAATAATATATATATATGTGGTCTTGATGAAGCAGGAAGGGGACCACTTGCCGGACCGGTTTCTGCAGGGGCTGTAATTTTACCTGAGGATTTTCCACTGGAATTATTAAATGACAGCAAAAAGCTTACTGAAAAAAAACGTGAAAAAGCTGACGGTATAATTAAAGAAAAAGCTTTATGGGGAATAGGTTTTGTAAGTCATGAAGAAATTGACCGTATTAATATTCTTGAAGCAAGCTTAAAGGCAATGAAACTTGCATGGGAAATGCTCATACTAAAAAAGGATGACTGGTGCAGGGAACATAATCTTCCACCAATTGATATTTCCAGCATGCAGGCTATTGCTGATGGAATTTATGTTCCAGACATAAAGTGCCCGGTTAAATGTGAGGTAAAAGCTGATGGAAAATATCCAGCTGTTATGGCGGCAAGTATTATTGCCAAAGTAGGAAGAGATCGGCTGATGATGGAGTACGATAAGGAATATCCAGAATATGGTTATGCAAAACATAAGGGATATCCTACGCCTGCTCATAAAGAAATTTGCAGAAAAATCGGGCCAAGTCCAATTCAACGACTGACCTTTAAATATTAAATATATGGGAGTTTATTATGAATGAGGGAGTTGTTATCAGAAATTATATTGAATCCGATAGAGAAGCACTTCAAAGAATTTTAAAGAATGAAGCTTCTTACACCACAAAACGAAATGGCGGGGGATCAGAAAAGAAAAAAGAATGTCTCTGCTATATGTACTGCGATTACTATTTTGATTTTGAACCGGAAAATGTTTTTGTTGCGGTAGATAATGGTGAACCATGCGGATTTATTGTAGGAAGTACTGACTGGAATCTATTTCGTTCTAAGATGAATGAGATTTATATTCCTAAAATTAATAAAAACTGCAAGCTTTGGGGCGCTTTTCATAAATTATGTGTAGCTGTAAATAAAAAGCAGGACAATGCCGGTGGAGTTGCATTCCACATTAATATTGATCACAACCATCAGGGTAAAAAAATTGGAACAAAGCTTATGACTTGTATGTCTGAAAATGCCGCAAAGAAAGGAAAGAAATTTCTTTATCTTGTAACTATGAACTCAAAAACGGCCGGTTACGCTTTTTATAAAAAACTTGGATTTGATGTAGTTAAGCGTTATCCCGGCGGTTCACTAATGATGAAAAAGAATGTTTAAATAAAAAAAAGTGTACCCTGAAATTGTTATCAAATTTCGGGTACACTTCTTTAGAGTAAATTATCCTATTTTATCAGGATTGTATGAATTAGAATTCTTCCGGAGCTGATGATGAATCTGCTCTCTTTGATACAACATGAAGAACTTTTCCTGAGCGTTTAATTCCATCTGGCTGCTTTTCCATTTCACGTTCGGCTCTTCTATTTGCAACAAGACGGCTTTCTCCCTTACGGCGGATAATTTTCTTTTTTCCATCGCTGCTTTCAGAAGATTTACCATATTTTGCTTCTTTTGCAGCCTTCTTTTCAGCCTTAGCCTTTTTTCTATCCTTCTGCTCTTTCTCAATAAAGCTGAGGGATTCTTCCAGTCCGCCGAAGAATTTCTGCATGTCATCTGCAAAAATGACGATAGCACGTCTGTCATCCTGGCCGTCTTTAATCTTGCTTTCTACAACCTGAAGAAAAATATCTCCATTACGGTTTTCTTTTACGTTAAAGAAATACGAACGGTTGTCAAGGTTAACCTGCTGTGTAAAAAGTTCACCACGAATTGTTCCCATAATTGTCCTTCCTTATAGCTTTTGCTATTCCTTCCCTAATAATTTAAGTGGATTTTTATTAAAGTCACTTCGAAAAACAAAGTTTTCGAGTTTCTACAAGATGTATAATTGATAAGAAATTTATATCATTTTGTAAAAAAATTGTAAAGGGCTGTGGGGAAAAGTTATTTTTAGCTGCTCTGATGGGAGTTGCACTTAACTTCATTAATCAGAAAATGGCCTCCCTTTTTTTTCTCTTTATTTTTTTATTTGACATTCTCAATTGACATTAATATAATTTGGTTAATTAAAATATAAAATTTAAAGATATATAAAAATGATTTTACGGATTTGCT
>DGUP01000057.1:0-2810 GCA_002394685.1 Treponema sp. UBA4307
AAAACTCGACATTCGGGCTAATTAAAAAAATCTAATCTTTTTTACTTTTCTTAAAGATTCTAGGCCAGTAAATCAGGAATGTTACAACAGTTGCGGTAAAGGCCAGAATGTCAGAAAGAGGTCCAGTCCACAAAACTCCTTCCACTCCAAGGAATAATGGCAGGATGATTGTTACCGGCAGCTGGAAAATAATCTGCTTTGACAAAGAAAGGAATGAAGCCTGTGCAGGATATCCCAGCGCCTGAAAGAAAATACCGCTGGAAATCTGAACGCCCACAAGAGGAATCAGCATAAGATAAATTCTCATACATTTTACTGCAAATTCATTATAAAGTTCGTTTTCCTGACCAAAAATACTGATAATGGCCATAGGTGCAAACTGAGCCAGAAGGAAGGCAACAATACAAATACTTGTAGAAATAATGCAGACCAGCTTAAAAGTCTTTTTTACCCTGCCATAATTTCCTGCCCCGTAGTTATAGCCCAGAATTGGCTGAGAGCCGGCAGCAAGACCAATGATAATACTCATAATAATAGAGAAAGTCTTCATTGTAATTCCAAGAGTTGTAACCGGAATGTCAGGTCCATATTTACTCTGTGCACCATAATAGCTGAGGATATTGTTTCTTAATGCGATTGCAACAACCAGGGACATCTGGGTTATAAAGGAAGAAATTCCTAGACGGGCAACTGCTCCAAGATGACTGAAGGCTCCAGCCCAGGCCTCCTTATCAAGTTTAGTAGACTTCATCTTCCTGGTAATATAGAAGATATTTAGTGCAGCATTTGCAAACTGACCAAGAATTGTTGCTACAGCAGCTCCCTGAACGCCCCACTTAAATACAAAAATAGTGATAGGGTCCAGCACCAGGTTTATAATTGTACCGGTAAAAAGACCAATCATATTAAAGAGAGGGGAACCATCAGCACGGATAATGCTTGAACCACCGGCACAAATTGCCATAAAAGGAATACCCATTGCAATGATTGAACCATAGTCAACGGCATAAGGCAGAATTCCTTCAGAAGCACCAAAGGCCCGGCTGAGAGGTTTGATAAAAATAACGAAGAGAATTCCAAGAATCAGTCCAATACCTGCAAATCCCAGAATACCTGCTGCAGTACCCTTCTTTGCTTCTTCAGGCTTTTTTTCGCCCTGTTTAAGACTCATGTATGCAGCAGCACCATCTCCAAACAAGAGTGCAAAAGCCATAGCAAGAGTTGTAAGAGGGAAAATAACTGATGTGGCACCATTTCCCAGATAGCCTACACCGTGTCCAATAAAAATCTGATCAATAATATTGTAGAAAGCATTTACAACCATGGAAACAATTCCAGGAATTGCAAATTTAGCAAGAAGAGAGCCTATTTTTTTTGTGCCCAGAATATTTTCCTTAGGCTGATTTTCAGGCTCACTTATAACATTAAGAGTCTTTTCCATATAAATAGGAGTCCTTTAAATTTTGTTTGTTGTTGAAGGCGCTATAATAATCCTAAGCGCCCATATTTTCAAGAATCAGTCTTTTTCTACAAAGACCCAGTTATGCTGCCCAAGATAGTTAATAAAGAAAGTTACTGTATTGGCAATAAGTTTTGCTATTGCCACAGGAATACAGATTTTTTCCAGCAAATATACCAGCACAGAGTTTACGACAACAATAATGCACCAGAGTATAAAGAATCTTCCGAACTGCTGAAAACTCTTTTTACTTTTAGCCCTGCCCTTAAAACTCCAGACACGGTTAATCATAAAACCAACAATGCTTGAAATAAAGCGGGCAAAGGCTGTAGAAGCAAAAATCACTCCTACATTATCAATTCCCCTGACACGAAAAAAATTATTCAGTCCCAGGAAAACAATGAAGTCAACAATGAATGCAATAAAGCTGGACGTGCTGAATTTAAGGAATCTTCCATACAGGCGGAGGGTATCTTTAATCGGCCTGAAGTGGGTGTAGTTTCCATTTGTCCTGAAAATTCCTTCAACAGGTACTTCCAGAATTTCAGTTTTAGCAGATGCATCACTTAAAAAGTTTGTTTCGTATTCGTAGCGGCTTCCTTCATCTTCACAGGCTAATTGAAACAATGAAGAAGGAATTCCTCTAAGACCGGACTGAGTATCACTGCATCTTTTTCCAGTAGAAAATTTAAAGAAAGCTGCCGCAAGAGTGTCTCCGGTTCTCGTTCCCAGAGGCACCTTTTTGCCCATTAAGTTTCTTACTCCAATAATCAGTTTCTCTGGATTTTCAAAAAGAGCCTTGCTTACATTAAGAACATCCTTTATAAGATGCTGGCCGTCACAGTCAACAGTAATTGCTCCCTTACAGTCAGGAAAGTTTTCTACAATATATTTAAAACCAGTCTTAAGAGCCTGCCCTTTTCCTTCATTTTTTTCATGATGAAGAATGACAGCACCAAGTTCTTCTGTTTGAGTCAAAATTGAATTGTATTCATCGGCATTCGAACACTGGCTGTTTCCGTCATCAATTATGATAATTTTCTCAAATTGTCTTTTTACAAAATCCTTAACAAGATTCAATAAAGGAAGCTCAGGTTGAAATGCAGGGATAAGAACAATAAACCTGGTATTCATAAAACTAAACCTTACCTATGTTATCGAAAAAAAGAAATAAATGGAAGATTAAAAACTCTTCTTCTGCCATAAACTTATCCATTGAAGAACCCCCTCAAATAAAGGTAATATTATGTAAATAGCTAAGATGTGGAGTTTTGAAAACTTAATATTTTATAAAAAAAACGGCGCGAAGGAGTGAAACGGCTTGCGAAATCACTCATTTTGTGCTGCCGCG
>DGUP01000057.1:2923-46170 GCA_002394685.1 Treponema sp. UBA4307
TTTCGACAAGACGTTTCACGACTGGAAGCCGTTTTTTTTTGATAAATTTAATGATTTTCAAAAATCGAATTTCGGGCTAAATACAAAAAAATACGAAAGAGGAGTTATCCATGAAAAAACTATCAGCACTTTTATTAGCCGCTTTTTTAACAATGGGGCTGGCATTTGCAGATGATGTAATTAATATTAATACAGATTTAATTGGCAGCAGCTGGATTGCCGGTAAATGGAAAATGTTTATAAGCATTTCGGCAAACGGTGAACATGAAACCACCCAGAGTGACATTTCAATATACGGCAATGAGGCAAATTCTTTAGTCTACATTACAGAGGATGATTCTTACTGTTCTCTGGCAGATTATATTGAAGTTTTAAGTTCATTGAATCAGGATGTGGAAGTTGACCAGGAGACAATTGCTCTTATGCTGCTCATGGGAATGGCTTTCAAGGGAGATTTCAACTACCACTTTAATCCAAAGGGGCCGGAAATTACATACGGTTTTTCCCTGGCCTATGCTGTAGATTCAATGTCCATATCTGTAAAAATGAGAAAGACTGCGACAATCGACAAATCGGAATACAAATACTGGACAGAAGAAGAATACGGTGAAAGCGGTGCACAGGATCTCCTTGATAACGCTGAAGACCTTTCTGATGAAGATGATTCAGAAGACAGCCTCTACGATTATGAAGAATATGATGATTATGATGATTATGATGATGAAGAAGAGTCTGACTTTGATCCAAGTGACTTTTATGATGAATGGTATGAATACTGATACAAATTCTTAACCCCATCACGATTTTACTATAAAAACGTATAGATTTATTTTTAAATATAACAAGACCTTCAACGTTTTTTTCTTGTATTGTGAAAAATTCTGAATTAAACTTTAAAATACAAACAATACTTCAAAAAAACGAAGGGGGTTTTTAATGAAAAAAATTATTATGGCTGTTCTGGCAGCATTAACACTAACAGGTTCAGCATTTGCATTTGGTTTTAAGGTAGATGCTGATGGAACTTATGCAGGTCAGGTAACTTTTTTAAATTATGAAGACAATGATGAGTACATGAGAGTACTTTATCTTCAAAAATCTTTTGGCGCAGGAGCAGGAGCTACAATATTCTTAACAGATAATCTGGGAATTACAGCAGAAGGTTCTTATCAGTTCGCTGATTCAATGGATACTCATACCTGGAGTTACTTGCTGGACACAACCACAGATCAGGAAGATACTGTAGCCATTAAAAATGTACAGGATATTATTTTCTTCGCAGGTCTGACCTACAGGATTGCAAATGAAAAAACCTACTACATGATTACACCTGGTGTTTCTTACAGTATATTCGAATTTGACGATGAAAGTAATCATCATGGATCCATGACTACCTGGGGTGCAGGTATTAAATTTGAAGGCGGTATAAATATTACAGAAAAGATTGCTGTACATGCAGGCCTTCTTGCAAGTTACCATTTCAAACCGGTACTTACAACAAAAACTTCTGGAGGAACAACCACAGATATTATGACCTTCTTTTCCTGGGATTATAAAATCCAGGCAGATATTGTTCCAAAAGTTGGTATTTCAATCATCTTCTAAAGATTTATTTTTTTAAGCAAAAAGGCTGAATTCACGGGATTCAGCCTTTTCTTTTTTACTAACTATCTTGTAAGTTTACGATAAACTGTTTTGTGAGGATGATCCTCATCAATACCAAGTTCCTTCTTACGCCATTCAGCATATTCAGACCAGTTGCCTTCGAACCACTTAACTTCTGAATTGTTTTCAAATGCAAGAATATGTGTACAAATACGGTCCAGGAAGTAGCGGTCGTGGCTGATTACCATTACGACCCCGGCAAAAGAATTAATTGCTTCTTCCAGAGAACGGGTTGTTGTAATATCCAGATCATTTGTAGGTTCGTCCAGAAGAAGAACGTTGCCTGCTTCCTTAAACATCATACCCATATTAAGACGGTTCTTTTCACCACCAGACAGAACTGAAATCTTCTTGTTCTGTTCTGCACTTGAGAAGTTAAACCATGAACAGTAAGCGTGGGCATTAATTTCACGAACGGCCCCGTTTACAGGATGACCCTTTTCATCAACTGCTCCAAGACGTACTAAGTCAGAACCACCAGACAGGGTTTCGTATATAGTCTTGTTCGGATCCAGTTTGCTTCTCATCTGATCAACATAAACAAGTTTTACAGTTTCACCAATTTTAATGGAACCTGAATCAGGCTTTTCCTGGCCCATTGAACCATCAGGCATCTGAACCTGCTGACCTGCTGCAGTTGCAATCATCTTAAAGAGAGTTGTTTTACCGGCACCGTTAGGACCAACAATTCCTACAACAGCTCCAGCCGGAATATGGAAATCCAGGTTTTCAAAAAGAACTCTTTCATCAAAGGATTTGGTAAGCTTTTCAGCATCAATTACAACATTTCCTAAACGAGGACCTGCAGGAATTGAAATCTGTGTATCCTTAAGCTGAATGCGCTTTGATTCTTCAGCAAGGAGCTGCTCGTACTTAGTAATGTGTTCCTTGTGCTTAGCCTGACGTCCCTTGGCACCTGCGTGAATCCATTCCAATTCTTCCTTCATTTCACGCTGACGAACAGAGGCCTGTTTTTCTTCCATTTCAAGACGCTTCTGCTTTGCTTCCAGCCATTCAGAATAGTTACCCTTAAACGGATAACCTTCACCACGATCCATTTCAAGAATCCAGCCCGCAACATTATCCAGGAAGTAACGGTCGTGAGTAATTGCAATAATTGTACCAGGATAATTTTTCAGGTGACGTTCCAGCCAGGCTACAGTTTCTGCATCCAGGTGGTTTGTAGGTTCATCAAGAAGAAGAATATCCGGCTGCTGCAAAAGAAGACGACAGAGAGCAACACGGCGGCGTTCACCTCCAGAAAGCACGTCTACAACCTGATCTCCAGGAGGACAGCGGAGGGCATCCATTGCCAGTTCAAGATTTGCGTCCAGGTTCCATGCATCAGCGGCATCGAGTTTTTCCTGAAGTTCAGCCTGACGGGCACAAAGCTTGTCAAAATCTGCATCCGGATCACCAAAGGCTTCGTTAACTTTATCAAATTCTGCCAGCAGGTCAGTGATTGGTTTTACACCTTCCTTTACTGTCTCAAGAACAGTTTTACCTGGTTCAAGATAAGGTTCCTGTTCCAGATAGCCCATTGAGTAACCAGGCTGCAGCATTGTTTCACCGGTGTAGTCCTTATCAATTCCGGCAAAAATTTTAAAGAGGGAAGATTTACCGGCACCGTTTTCACCGATTACGCCAATCTTTGCCCCGTAGTAGTAGGAAATGCTGATATCCTTTAAAACTACTTTTGTTCCATACGCGCGACTAACGCGATCCATAGTATAAATGATTTTCTTGTCATCGAATGTTTTAGCCATAGTCAAAAGTATAAAGGAAGAATCTTTTTTATTAAAGGGTTGACTTGAATTTTTATTCCAGAAAACGCTGACCTTCACCAGCAAGACAGGCCCTGCCGCTTATGTAAATTCTTTTCCCCCCGACCCATGTAAAGAGAGCACCTTTTCCTTCTTTCAGGGGATGACCGTCCAGTCCTTCAAGGGAGATTTTATCAGCATAAAAATCTGAATTTGTTTCTGCCAGAGATTCATGAAAATCCTTATTCACAGAAAAAACATCTGCTTCTGAAATCTGACCGGCCCGGGCAAGAGGCAGCTTGAATTCGTAAAGGGCAAAATTTCTTGTTACAGGAATTTCCCCCTCTTCAGTTACAAAAATTGCCTTGTCCATTTTTAAATCAATGTAGTTCAGGGCAACAAAGCCCGCTCCAAGAATGCAGGTCGCATCAAACTTTTCCACCTGACCATTTCTCCATGCTGAAAAAGAAAATTTGCCCCACATGTCAGGTGCAGTACAGCCATCCTTCTGTTTAAGAATTTCCGGATCATCAAGTCTACGAATAAAGGCACATCTTACATCACCATTTTCCAGGGAGATTTTTTTCATCTGGGAATCTGTAAGAATGTACTTTCCTTCCTTGTCATAAGGGTCTCTGGAAAAAATACAGGTCTGTATTCCGGAAAAAATGCTGTCGCTGAAAACATGAACCTTTCTTTCCGTAAGGGCAAGCCTTCTCCTGGAAAGAGACATCCCATCCCCGCAGGAGAAAAACTCTGTTTTAAACTCCTGATTATATTTAAGGAATTCAATGTAGCGTCTAAGTTTTCTGATTAATTTAACAGTGCTGTAATTATGAGTAAGAGTTAAATCATTTACAAAGCCGTGAAAGAAGAGATTGTCGGAAATAAAAACCCCATCTTCTGAAAGATTATTCTTAAAGTGCTCAAAATAGTTAATGTACTGAGCCTTAGCCGCATCAATAAAAATCAAATCAAATTTTCTGTCACCAAAATCAAAGGCAAGGGCGTTTCCCAGATAAACTGTAATCCGGTCCATAAGATTTTCATCGTGAATGTTACGCACAGCCTGCTGATAACGGTCAATGTCGATTTCGATGGTATCAATAAAAATATCACCCCTCACATTAGCAAACTGGGTTGCGGAATAACCGATTGCGGTTCCGATTTCCAGAATGCGCTTTACTGAAGGGTGATCCTTAATATATTTGAGAATAAAGTCCAGTCCGCCATCCTGAACAATAGGTACATCGTTTTCTCTGGCGAACTGTTTGATTTCGTTAATGTCTTCCATAGAGTGACATATCTTACAATATTAACTGTAAAATATAAACACCAGGATTAAATCATTTTTTTGCCGTTTAATTCACCGGGAACAGAAATCGGGTATTCACCAGTAAAGCAGCCTTTGCAGAAACCGTATTTTTCAGGATTGCATTCACGGCAGGCTTCCAGCATTCCTTCCGCACTTATAAAGGCCAGGGAATCTGCTCCAATTTCCTTGCAGATTTCCTCTTCACTGTGGGTACTGGAAATTAATTCACTGCGACTTGGGGTGTTGATTCCAAAGTAGCATGGGAATTTTACCGGCGGTGAAGAAATTCTGAAGTGAACTTCACTGGCACCAGCCCTGCGGAGAATCTGAACCAGACGGCAGCTTGTTGTTCCACGGACGATTGAATCATCAATTACAACAACCCTTTTTCCATTTACAACTGATTTAACCGCATTCAGTTTTACAAAAACCATATTCTCCCTTTCTTTTTGAGTAGGAGCAATAAAGCTGCGGCCAATGTACTTATTTTTTATAATTCCACTTGCATAAGGAATACCAGATTCTTTTGCGTATCCCTGAGCTGCACCAATACCAGAGTCCGGCACACCGATAACAACATCTGCAGGAACACCGCTTTCTTTTGCAAGGGCCGCACCCATTTTTTCACGGGCAAGAGTTACTGGAATTCCATCAATTTCACTGTCAGGACGAGCAAAATATACATATTCAAAAATACAGGTTCTTTTTGAAGTGTGCTCTCCAAATGCAAAGGAAAGAACCCCTTCTTCATTTATGACAACAATTTCTCCAGGTTCAATATCCCGAACAAAGCTTCCGTTTACTGCATCAATTGCACAGGACTCACTGGCCAGAATCCATCCCCCTTCAACCTTGCCTAAACAAAGCGGACGGATTCCGTTAGGGTCTCTTGCACCAATCAAACATTTTTCTGTCATTACAACCAGGGCAAAAGATCCCTTTATCATTTGAATGGTATCTGTAAGGGCACGCTCCAGCCCCTTCTTATAGGATTTGGCGATTAACTTTACAATAACTTCAGTGTCGCTTGTGGAAGAAAAAGTGCTGCCTCCATCCTCAAGCATTTCGTGAAGCTGTTCATAATTCACCAGCTGACCGTTATGGGCAAGGGCAATTCCTCCCAGCTTAGTTTTCTGAAGCATTGGCTGAGCATTTTCAATTGATGAAGAGCCGGCTGTTGCATAACGCACGTGACCGCAGGCAATATGGCCGTTAAGTTTAAGCAGATCTTCTTTTGTAAAAACATCAGAAACCGGCCCCATTCCCTTGTGAATTTTAAGTTCACTGCCGTCAGATACTACAATACCTGCACTGTCCTGGCCTCTGTGCTGCAAAGAGTAAAGACCAAAATAGCACTTTGTTGCTGCATTAAAATCAGATGCAGAATAGGCCTGATAATCTTTTTCACTTGATTTTTCAGCCTTGTCTTCTGCTGCCTGATTTAAGTAAACGCCTACAACTCCACATTCATCCCGCAGCTTATCTTCTTCTGCTTCAAAAGGGTTGTCAAATTCACAGCCACCATTCATTTTATTTTCCTTCCAGTTCTTTGTTCAGTTTTTCCAGAGGATTAAAGTTCTACACCCTCTGCACCAAGAGCTTCTGCATCAGCAACCATTTTCTGTCTGAAAGCAAGCAGCTTTTCCTTAAGGCCGGAATCAGTAACGGCAAGCATTTCCAGTGCCAGGTAAGCGGCATTTTTTGCATTGTTGATTCCAACTGTTGCTACAGGAATCTGTGGAGGCATCTGTACTATAGAAAGAAGTGCATCCATTCCTGCCAGCCCGTTTGATTTTCCCGGATTAATGCATTCCAGCGGAACACCAATAACCGGCAGAATGGTACGACTGGCAATAACACCCGGGAGAGCGGCACTTAAACCGGCCCCTGCAATTATCACCTGAGCACCTTCTTCTTCTACTTTGCGGATTGTTTTTACAAGGAGATCTCCTGCTCTGTGGGCAGAGATTATGTAAGACTTGAATTCAACGCCGAATTCCCGGAGGACATCAGCGGCCTTTTTCATTGTTTCTGAATCAGATTTTGATCCTAAAAAAATTGCGACTTTCATAATCCACAATAGCACAGAAGCCCCCAGTTTTTCAATCTACCCCCCCTCGCTTTCTTTACAGTTCAAGCAGTCTTATGATAATATGGGAAAGGTTTATTTAAAATAACCCTAAATGAACTGGAGGAATTATATGAAGTTCGGTCACTTTGATGATCAAAATCGTGAGTACGTAATCACGAATCCACAGACACCTTATCCGTGGATTAACTATCTGGGAAGCGAAAAATTCTTCTCACTTATTTCTAACACAAGCGGTGGATATTCATTCTACACAGATGCCCGTCTCCGCCGTCTTACACGCTATCGCTACAACGATATGCCTTTGGACAACAATGGTCACTACTTCTTTATTAAAGACGGTGACACAATCTGGAATCCAGGCTGGCAGCCAACACAGACAAAGCTTGACACTTATGAATGTCACCACGGCTTTGGCTACTCAAAATTCATTTCATCAAAGGACAATTTAAAGGCAGAAGCTCTTTATATGGTTCCAAACGGTCAGAACTGTGAAGTAGAAATGATTACCCTTAAGAACGAAGGTTCAAAGACAAAGAAGATTTCTCTGGTTTCTTTCGTTGAATGGTGTCTCTACAATGCATCAGATGACTGTCAGAACTTCCAGCGCAACTTCTCTACTGGTGAAGTTGAAATTGAAGGAAGCACAATCTATCACAAGACAGAGTATCGTGAACGTCGCAATCACTTTACTTTCTACTCTTGCAACGAAAAGATTGACGGTTTTGATACAGATCGTGAAACTTTCCTTGGACTTTACAATTCTATCTCCGCACCAAAGACTGTTCTTGAAGGCAAGTCCGGTAATTCAGTTGCTGATGGATGGTCTCCAATTGCATCACACCGCGTTAATTTTGAACTTAAAAAAGGCGAAGAAAAAACTCTTGTTTTCGTACTTGGATATATTGAAAATGAAGACGACAAAAAGTTCCTTCCTGCAGCAGAAAAGGAAGCAGCCCTCAAGGCAGGTCTTCTCCGCACAAACACAGCTTCCGGCGTAATCAACAAAGAAAAGGCTTATGCCCTTCAGAAGAAGTTTGATTCTAAGGACAAGGTTCTCCAGGCTTTTGATGAATTGAAGAAGTTCTGGGACGAAACTCTTTCTCACTTTGTTATTAAGACTGGTGATGAAAAGCTTGACCGCATGGCAATCTGGAATCAGTACCAGTGTGTTGTTACTTACAACTTTGCCCGCTCTGCTTCTTACTTTGAAAGCGGAATTGGCCGTGGTCTTGGTTTCCGCGATACTTCACAGGATATGCTTGGTGCTGCACATCAGCTCCCTGCTTCAAGAATCCGTGAAAGACTTTATGATGTAGCTGCAACTCAGTTTGAAGATGGATCTGCATATCACCAGTTCCAGCCTTTAACAAAGAGAGGAAATGCAGACATCGGTTCTAACTTTAATGATGATCCACTCTGGCTGGTACTTGGTGTAGGAAACTACATCCGTGAAACTGGAGACAAGGACTTCCTTAAGGTTGACGTTCCTTTCGACAATTCTGAAACAAACAAGGCAACAATGTTCGAACACCTGCGCCGTTCTTACAACTACATTCCAAATCATCTTGGACCACACGGTCTTCCACTGATTGGACGTGCTGACTGGAACGACTGTCTGAACCTGAACTGCTTCTCTACAAATCCAAACGATTCATTCCAGACTTCAACAAACAAGGACGGAAAGAATGCTGAATCTGTAATGATTGCACAGATGTTTGTTTTCGTAACACCAGACTACGCTCAGATGTGCCGCCTTATGGGAGATGAAGAAGAAGCTAAACGTGCTGAAGACCTCTGCAAAAAGATGGAAGAAGCAATCTGTACAGCAGGATGGGACGGAGAATGGTACGTTCGCGCTTATGATGATTTCGGCCACAAGATTGGTTCTCACGAATGTGAAGACGGAAAAATCTTCATTGAAACACAGGGCTTTGGTACAATGGCAAAAATCGGTAAGGATAAGGGTTATCCGGAAAAGTCTCTGGACAGCGTAAAGAAATATCTGGATTCAAAGTACGGTATTGTTATCCTCTACCCTGCATATCAGAATTACCATGTTGAATTAGGTGAAGTTTCATCTTATCCGCCTGGATATAAAGAAAACGGTGGTATCTTCTGCCACAACAATCCATGGGTAATCATTGGTGAAGTAGTTAACGGTCGTCCTGATGATGCATGGACACACTACACAAAGATTGCTCCAGCCTGGGTTGAAGAAAAGTGGTCAGATATTCACCGCACAGAACCTTACGTATACAGCCAGATGGTTGCTGGTAAGGAAGCCCGCCGTGAAGGTGAAGCAAAGAACTCATGGCTTACAGGTACAGCTGCCTGGAACTTTGTAGCTCTTTCACAGTACATCTGCGGACTCCGCCCACAGCACGCTGGTCTGGAAATTGAACCACGTCTGCCATCACACGTTAAGCATGCAGAAATTACCCGTGTATTCCGCGGAGTTACTTACCACATTACCGTTGAAAACAAGAAGAATAACGGTCAGGTAAGCCTGGAAGTTAAAGACGGTTCTGCTAACGGCCTGATTGTTAAGGCTAACGAAGGCGTTAAAGACGTTTACGTTACAGCAACTGTAGCTTAATCAGTTTACTGCTTAATAATTCCCCTTCTGTTTTTTACAGGAGGGGATTTTTTTTAGTTGAATTTAACACGTTACCAGGTGAGAAATAATTTAGAAAACACTCAGTTTGTGCCCCCTCAAAAGTACAATATAAAAATTACGGGAGGGAGAGGCTGGATTTTGCAGAAATTCTTCCAGCAGTGCCATGTAATTAAAAAGCGGGAGGAATAAAAAAGTTTTTGAAAAAACATTCCTTCTGTACCCCTCAAAGTACAGTATAAAAATTACGGGAGGCAGAGGCTGGATTTTGCAGAAATTCTTCCAGCAGTGCCATGTAATTAAAAAGCGGGAGGAATAAAAAAGTTTTTGAAAAAACACTCAGTTTGTGCAGCCGCAAAGCGGCTAACGTATATAATTACAAGCACAAACTGCGTGTAGGAGGCGAGCCTCCGGTTTTTCGAAAACTTTTTTATTCCAGTAGCATATTTAATTACCTAAATCTCGCTTCTGTGAAATCCAGCCTCGTCCGGCAGTATGTTTTCATATTCAGTGTCATAGAACTTCCGTTTTTTCTAAAAATACAATTTATATTTAAACCCTTTATTAAAGAAGGATTTTCATCTATAATGGGGCTTATGAAATTTGGAAAGTTTACAATTTGCTGTCTTTCCGCTCTCTCACTTACAGCCCTGGTTTCCTGCTCAGACAGAAGGCCCCGCACTTTTTCAGAGAGAACAAAGCGTGACACCAGCAATGATTATATAATTCAAGTTGTTGAAGATACTGAACCTGATACAGAAACTGCTCCCTCAGAACCTTGGGATTTTAACGGACAGATAGTTATTTTCTTTGGAGAAGGATTCAACAGCAAAGACTTTATCAACGAAACAATGGAACTTATAAGAGAACATTACGGTCTTACTACAGAAAAGGACCTGAATTTTATTGTTCCACTTGTTTATCCAGACGATTTAAAGGACGGCAGAATTACCAGCGCTGCCTCAATAACAGATAAACTTACTTCAGGATATATAATTATTGGAGCCCCGGTAGACACTGACCTTATGACCACAAAGTTATCTGATGACTACTACGGCCACATTAATTATCCAGTTATTTCCCTTTTACCGTCAAATACTTCCGACAGAAATATTCTGGGTCAGGAAGCATCATGTACACTTATTCTCCAGTACGGAAAAAAAATTCAGGGACTTCCACTTCAGGAGCTTGGAAGACACTTAATTATAAATTCCATCAACCTGATTACGGGAATGCACAAAGAATTTGGATATAAAGCAAATTTCAATATCGGCGCAGAATTAATTATTCCTGCCCAGTACATTTGCGGAGACACATATACAGCAGAAGCATATATTGATCCTGTAATGAATATTCCTTCAATCAATCATTTTGTATTCAAATAGGATTTTCATATTTAACGCACACCGCAAATTTTTACTCTTAAACAAAGAGGTCTGCTTAAATGTTAGAATTAGTTCAAACAAGCTCAATGCTCATAGGCAGTTACGAAGCAGCAAAAGAATTATCTCAAAAGGACAAAGCTGATCTTCTGGTTATTTCAGATTCTCACGGAGGATTTCACAATCTTCTTTCTGTTGTTGAACACTTTGGTCCTCAGTGCGATGGCCTGGTTTTCTGCGGTGATGGAATGGAAGATATTGGCCGCCTTTTAGACAGAGCCGCTTCTACTCCGGAACTTATGGATGCTCTGCCTCCGGTTCTTGCCTGTGTTAAGGGAAATAATGATGTAGAAACATATTTTTTCCAGAGCATGGCAGTTCAGGTTCCAAGAGACCTGGTATTTGAAGCAGCCCGTCACAGAATATTCATGACTCACGGCCATCACTATAAACTTTATACAGGTTCTTCCTTTTTGTGGGAAAAAGCAAAAAGCTGCAAGGCGAACATAACCTTCTACGGCCACAGCCATATTGCCTGTGTTGCAGCAAAAAGAAGGTCTTCCCTTATTTTAAATCCAGGTTCCTGCTCCCTGCCAAGAGGTGGGCAGCCGAGATGTTTTGCCATAGTTCATCTGGAAGCAAAAAAAAGTGCCCCCAGCTGGACCTTTTACAGTCTCTCAGAAGAGGGCGGCGATCCTTATGACGGTTACGCCAGGGAAAAAATCTAGTCTACTGTTTAATATCAATCTGGATAATCGCTCCACCTTCAGGGGCATTCCGGGCTGAAATATGTGCATTCACACTGGCTGCAATACTCTGGGCAATAGAAAGTCCTAAGCCCGCTCCCCCTTTGGATCTTGAATGAGAAGCGTCACCTCTGTAAAAACGGTCAAATACGTGGGGAAGAATTTCCTTTGAAAATCCCTTACCATTATCCTTCAGTTGAAAAGTAACCATTCCGGGAGACCTGCTGAAGGAAAATTTTATCTGACATGGGGGCTGGCAGAACTTAAGGCTGTTGGAAATTGAAATCGTAAACAGTTCATGAAGAAGTTCACTGTCCGTAAATACAGATCCCTGAACCTCCGGATCAAATTGTATTTCCAGGTCCTTGTTTACGGAATATTCTTCCTTAAGGCGGTTAAAGAATGTTTTTACATCCAGCACTTCCTTTTGAATCTGAATCATTCCCTTTTCGTGCTTTGACATTTGAAGAAGATTTGTAATGATTGCCTTCATGGAAACAGCTTCTTTTGTAATTACATTCAAACTCTTTTCCAGCTGGACAGGATCATCTTTTCCCCAGCGGTTAAGAAGTTTTGCATGGCCCATAATGGCATTTACAGGAGTCTGAAGTTCGTGGCTCACGTTTGCAGTAAAATCGTGTTCCCTGTTAAATTCCCGGTTTGTCATTTTTAATGCCAGAAAAAAAGATAAAACCAAAACCGGAATCAAAATCAAAGGAAGAGTTTTTGCCATTGACCATAGCAGTCTAGAAGAAGAATCATTTTCCATATCGATTGAACACTGAATCACATAATCGTCCACACGAACTGTCTGATAAAAAACATCCAGGTTGGCATCAATAAAATAATCCCTTTCCAGATAGTGCTTTGTTTTTCCATCAGTTTCCGGAAGAATTGGCTGAAAACGGTCATTTGTTGAATATACATTTTCTGTTTCAGACTGATAAACAATGAAGGACAAATAATATGGCAGCTGAAGATAGCCGGGATTTACCTGCTCCGGCCCGTCTGACTTTACCCACTGAATTATTTTTTCTGAAGAAGATTCTATATCCTGTTTTTTTTCACTTCTGACCATTTGAAGAATGATCATTGTAAAAATAACCAGCAGCAGGGCCAGTGAAAGAGAAAAAGCGATTGTAATTCTTACGGAAAGTTTAATTGGTACAGAAGACTGCTGTTTCATATTTTATTCAATCACATTCATTATAAAACCTACGCCCCGCACATTTTTGAAATAATCTTTTTTGGAAAACTTTCCAATTTTTGTACGAAGGTAGCTGGTGTAAACATCAACAACTGAAATATCAATATAATGATCTTTTCCCCAGACCTGATCAATAATATCATTGCGGCTGAGAACTTCCCCCTGTTTTTCCAGATAGAGTTTTAATAAAAGATATTCTGTTTTTGACAGGTCAATCTGGTTTCCGGCCACAGTTGTAATCATGCTGGAAGTATTAAGGATGATTTCACCGTTTTTAAGTTCGCTTTCTTTTGAAGCAGAATCCTGGGTACGGCGAAGAACGGCATTAATTCTGGCAAGAAGTTCTTCTATCATAAAAGGCTTTGCAATATAGTCGTCAGCCCCTGCATTTAATCCATTTACTTTATCTAAAGTTTCACCTCTTGCGGTTACAAGGATTACAGGCACGCTGGAAGTTTTTCTTATTCGCCTTAAAACTTCAATTCCGTTCAGTTCAGGAAGCATTACATCCAGGGTGATAAGATCAGGATTTTCTTTTTCAAAGACTTCAAGAGCCATTCTTCCATCTGTTGCAGTAACAACATCAAAACCTTCGTGCTTCAATTCAGGTTCAATAAATTCAAGAGTGCTCTCATCATCTTCAACAACTAAGATCTTTCCCATTTTCCACTGCTCCTTCTGGTATAGGTGTATCCAACTTCAACTGAATCAATTTTTACAGGGCTCATCCTTATTCCGTCCTGGGATTCTACCCCGCTTATACTAAGACTGAACTGTTTTGAGCTGATTTTTGCCCTGATTTTAAAACGAGTGCCATCTTTTGAAAAGGTGATTTTACCTGAAGAAAGACATTCACTTCCATTTATACGTACCAGGGATTCATTTACACTGGAAGGATCCAGTCGATTGTTAAAACTAAATTCCAGGTCTACTTCACTTCCGGAAACAGAAGAGGCAGAAAGAGAAAATAACTCTAAATCATTATCCATACCTTCTCCGCGAAATTTTGTCTGGGCAAATGCTCCAAAAGCAAGAGAAAATATAAGAAGTGTGTTAATATATATAAATAGCTTCTTCATAGTGGCTTTATTTTAACATAGACAGTGAGCATAAAACAGTTAATTTGTCTTAGAATTTTCTAAATTTTTTCTAAGATATTCCTAATGCAGCATAGCCCCGGAAGATATATATTTTTATAGGTCAGGCAGTACATGTCTGAATAACAGGAAAATTACTTGGTCTCAAAATATTGAGACAGCAGAGTTTATAAGGAGTATAAGAATGAAAACATTTGTTAAAGCATTATCTGCACTTACAGCTGCAGCATTATTTGCAGGAACAGCTTTTGCTGATGTAACAATTAAAGTTGATGTGGGTGATTCTCCAGATGGATTTATCAGCCCTGTACGTCCAGGCAGCACTAAGACTGAAGAAAAAGTTACTTCAAAAGTTGTAGAAGGATACCTTACTTACTATCAGGCAGGAAAAAGCCTTAAGGTTACTCTTTTAGGCGGAACAGTTGAACAGTACAATATTGCCTCTACTGTAAAAGTTTACAATGAGAACGGTAACTCAATCAGCGCATCAAGCCTTAAAGCAAACAAATCTCAGGCTATCAGAATTACAGTTACTACAAAGAATGAAACTTCTCTTGTTACAGAAATCCGCAAACTTTCTACATATAATCAGGGAAAGGAAAGAGACACTGTAAAAACAAGAACAATTACTGGAACTGTAAATTCTTACAATACAACTGCCAGAAAAATTACAATCTATGATGCTGAAGGAAACAGAATGAGTTACGAACTTGCTCCATCAGCAGAAATTTACGATGTAAACGGCAAGCCAACAACTTTAAATAAAATTCAAATTAAATCTACAGTTCAGGCATATCTTGTTTCAAGAAATGGGGATATCAGAATTACAAAACTCCGCGTTCTTGCAAACAACAGTCAGAATGGCAGCAAAACTGAATACTACGACTGGGACAACTGGGATGAATGGGACAGCTATGACGACTGGGACGACTATGATGATTATTTTGATGATCACTACGATGAATGGAACAGCGCTGATGACGGCTTCTGGGGATGGACCTGGGGCTGGTCATGGACATGGGGAAATTCTTCAGACAGTTCAGACTGGGGCACTTACGATGACAACAACGGATGGACAGACTGGTCTTCAGGCTATGGTACAAAGGATGTAAGTTCTTATGAAGGAACAATTTATACTCTTGACCCATATTCAAAAACAATTGTAATTACCCGTGCTGACGGAAAATCAAAGCAGTTCAAGATTGCATCAAATGCTAAGATTTACGGCTCAAATGGTAAATCATCAAACCTTGTAAGTCTTGCTTCAGGCAACATCATTAAATATACAGTAACAAAACTTACAAACAAAAACTCAACTGTTGAAGAAATTACTGAAATCCGTGTTGTTGCAGCAAAGGCAGATGACGGATGGGACAAATGGGCTTCATCAATTGACACATATTCTGCAGAAGGCACAATTGTTTCTGTAAATACAGGCAAAAAACAGATTGTAATTACCCGCTCAGACGGAAAGTCAAAGCAGTTCACAGTTTCTTCTAAGGCAAAGGTTTACGGACCAGATGGTAAGCAGGCATCTCTTTCAAATCTGGAAGCAAAGGACAAAATCAAATACACAGTTACTAAGACAACAAGCCGTAATTCCACAACAGAAGAAATTACTGAAATCCGTGTAACAGAAGACGGAAACAAGCAGGATGACGGATGGGTAAACTGGGACGACTGGAATTCAGGTTCTGTTACAATTCAGACAAGCTCTGGAGAAGGAACAATTGCTTCTGTAAATGCATCTTCAAGGCAGATTGTAATTACCCGCTCAGACGGAAAGTCAAAGCAGTTTGCAGTTTCTTCAAAGGTAAAGGTTTACGGACCAAACGGTAAGCAGGCTTCACTTTCAAATCTGGAAGCAAAAGATAAGATCAGTTACACAGTTACAAAGACAACAAGCCGTAATTCTTCAACAGAAGAAATTACAGAAATCCGTGTAACTGAAGCAAAGCAGACTTCTGAAAATAATGGATGGGAAGACTGGTCAGACTGGGGAACTTCAACAGAAACAATTTCTGGAGAAGGCACAATCACTTCTGTAAATACAGGAAGCCTGAAACTTGTAATCACACGCTCAGACGGAAAGTCAAAGCAGTACACAATTTCTTCAAAGGCAAAGATTTACGGAAAAAACGGACAGCTTGCTTCAATTTCAAGCGTTAAGGTTAACGAAAGCATCAGCTACAAAGTTACAAGAACAACAAGCGGTGGAAAAACAAGTGAAGAAATCACAGAAATCCGCATTAAGGAAACAAGCAGCTGGGAAGATTGGACAGAAACAGTTGAACGTGGTAAAGATCAGCCTTCAACTGCTCCAGTAACAAACTTTAACAAGGAAAGCGGCAAACTGAGAGCCCTTAATACAAAGACAAAGATTCTTACAATGGAACTTTCAAACGGTAAGAATGTAAACTACAAGCTTACTGACTACACAAAGGTATTTGATGAGAACGGAAATCAGATTTCTCTCACAAAGCTTAAGATGGGTGCTGTTGTTGAATTGAGATTTATCAGGGAAGACGGAAAAGATAATATTTACGAAATCCAGCTTCTGGGACGTAATAAATAATCCATTTAACTAAACAAGTACAAAAAAAGAGCTGGCGCTTTGGTATTCAATCAAAGGTCAGCTCTTTTTATTTTATGGAATTTCAAAAAAATTATTTTTTACTTTTTCCAAGGGTTCTTTCTGATGAAAGTTTCATCTCTTTCGTAACCAACAGAAATAATGCTTACAGGTGTCTTTGTAAAGTCTTCAATGAACTCAACGTAAGCACGAGCATTCTTTGGTAACTTCTTGTAGTTCTTGATTTCCTTAAGAGGTGTTTTCCAGCCTTCAAACTTCTGAAGGATTGGTTTTGCATTGTTAAGGTCATCCAGATTTGCAGGGAAGTCTGTTACGATTTTGCCGTTAATGTCGTAAGCAATACAAGCCTCAATCTGATCCATTGCATCGTAGATGTCCAGGTGTGTAAGAACAAGTCCGTCAAGGCTGTTTACACGGCATGCATAGCGGAGGGCAACCAGATCAAGGTAACCACAGCGGCGTGCACGTCCTGTTGTTACACCATATTCACGACCTGTATCACGAACATAGCGGCAAAGTTCGCTTTCTGTTTCATCAGAATCGTTGAATTCAGTTGGCATTGGACCATTACCTACGCGGGTTTCGTATGCCTTGAAAACACCAAGAATTGTATCCAGATCGTGAGGACCAATTCCTGAACCAATAGCAGCACCTGCAGCACATGAAGGGCCAGATGAAACATATGGATAAGTACCACTGTCAAGGTCAAGCATTGCACCCTGGGCACCTTCAAAAAGAATATTATCCTTGCGGTTCTTCCACATTTCTGCAGTAAGGTCAACTCTCATGCTGATAAGCTGATCCTTATACTTGTTAATATATTCAAGGTCTTCGCCGTCAAATTCTGCAATCTTATCAGCCCAGTCAAGGTCAGCAAGGCGCAGTCCGTCACGGTGTGATTTTTCGCTGTAAGCAATACCAATTCCACGGCCAGTTGTACCAATAGGACGCTTTCTCTGAGCATCTCTTTCTTTGTCCATCTGGCGGTACTTTGGAAGAATGAGATGAGCACGGTCAGAGATAAATACTCTTCCTTCCCAGTTAATGCCATTGTCCTTGAGCATCTGAAGTTCGTTAAAAAGAGCTTCAGGGTCAATTACCATACCTGCACCAAGATAAACCTTTTTGTTTGGATAAAGGATTCCGCTTGGTACCTGATGAAGGGCATACTGCTTTCCATCAACAACGATTGTGTGTCCTGCGTTAGGTCCACCTGAATAGCGGACAACGTACTTGGCATCTTCTGCAAGGTAATCTACAATCTTACCTTTACCTTCATCACCCCACTGGGCACCGATGATTACAACTTTCATTTTTCCTCCATTACGACCAGCATATTTTGTAAGATGCATTCAGCGCCAGACAAGCAGCAGGCCGTCGAAAGTTCAAAAAAATAAGGCAGGTACACGTTTTCCGTACAACCTGCCTGATTAATCATTATGAATTTATAGAAGTATTCTTTACAACAACATCGTGAGCTGAACCTTCACTGATTGTTGTAGAACTTACCAGAGTTATCTTTGCTTTTTCCTGAAGTTCAGGGATTGAAAGGGCACCACAGTTACACATTGTATGTATAACCTTGCTCATACTCATCTGAACACCATCATGGAGATGACCTGCATATGGTACGTAAGAATCTACGCCTTCTTCAAAAGCCATTCCTTTTTTTCCACCCAGATCATAGCGCTGCCAGTTACGGGCACGATTTGAACCTTCACCCCAGTATTCCTTAACGTAATTACCGTTAACAATAAGCTTGTTTGTTGGAGATTCGTCAAAGCGGGCAAAATAGCGGCCAAGCATGATAAAGTCTGCACCCATTGCAAGGGCCAGTGTCATATGATAATCGTGTACAATTCCACCATCAGAGCAGATTGGAACGTAAATTCCGGTCTTTGCGTAATATTCGTCACGGGCTTTTGCAACTTCAATTGTAGCAGTAGCCTGACCACGGCCAATACCCTTCTGTTCACGGGTAATACAAATTGAACCGCCGCCAATACCAATCTTTACAAAATCTGCACCGTTTTCTGCAAGGAACATAAATCCGTCACGGTCAACAACATTACCTGCACCAACCTTTGCATTTGGCCACTTGGCGTGAATGTCGTGAAGGGCACGGGCCTGCCATTCAGTAAAACCTTCTGAAGAATCCAGAGTCATAATATCAACCCCTGCTTCAAGAAGGGCTGGAACTCTGTCCATATAGTCACGGGTATTAATACCTGCGCCAACAATATAGCGGTGCTGCTTGTCCAGCAGTTCCTTAGGATGATTTTCGTGAGAATCAAAATCCTTTCTGAAAACAAGAGAAACAAGGTTTCCGTTCTTATCAATTACAGGAAGCTGATTTACTTTGTGAGCCCAGATTTTATCATTTGCTTCAGAAAGAGTAATTCCATCCTGACCAGTAATAAGGTCCTTGAATGGAGTCATATATTCGCTTACTTTTGAATGTGCAGGAACATGGTCAATTCTGAAATCGCGCTCAGTAATAATTCCTTCCAGCTTACCGTGTGAAGTACCATCGGCTGTAACTGCAATTGTAGAGTGTCCGGTGCGTTCAATCAGTTCAACAACTTCTTCCAGAGTCTGATCAGGGCGGATATTTGAATCAGAAGTTACAAATCCAGCCTTATAAGACTTAACTCTTGCAACCATTGCGGCCTGCTTTTCGATTGGCTGTGAACCATAGATGAAAGAAATTCCACCTTCCATTGCCAGGGCAATTGCCATTTTGTCATCTGAAACTGACTGCATAACTGCTGATGTAAGGGGAATGTTCATGTAGAGAGCTGACTCTTCACCAGCTTTCTTGTTGTAGCGGACAACAGGTGTTCTCAGGGAAACATTATCCGGAATGCAGTCTGCAGAAGTATAACCTGGAATCAGGAGATACTCACCAAAAGTGTGTGATGGTTCTTCATAAAAGTATGCCATATTGTCCTCTTGTGATAGTGATAATTTTGTGGGAGACCTGCAGTAACAGGTCCTAATTATCGACTTATTATAGTGAAATATTGAAGATATGACAATTAAGACAAAGGGCATTCTTGAAGGAAATAAAAAAAAATCTCCTGCAAGACATGCTCACAGGAGATCTTTTACAGGATTGATTTTATGGATTATTTATCCTGACTTTTTCTGGCACGAGGCTTTTTAGCTTTGTCAGCATCATCTTTACCAGCTTTATCTGTTAAAGATTTAGCCTTTTTTTCAGCTTTAGCACTTGCTTCCAGTTCAGAGGCATGCTTTTCAGCCTTAATAATTTCGTAGAACTCCTTGCCGTCCATTGTTTCAATTTCCATAATTCTTTTGGCAATGAAATCAAGAAGCTGCTTTTTACCAGTTAAAAGCTTAACTACATACTTATAGCGCTCTTCAATTACGCGGGAAATCTCTTCATCAATAAACTTCTGGGTTTCTTCAGAGAATTCACGTACGAGACTTGGTTCTGGAGAACCGTATCCGCCACCCCTCTTTCCCAGAGTCATATTCTTGAACTTGCTGCCCATACCGTAAACAGTAATCATATCCCGGACAATATCTGTTGCCCGCTGAATATCATTTGAAGCACCAGTAGAAATTTCTCCCAGCATTACCTGTTCTGCAGCACGGCCGCCCAGGAGGGTATCAATTTCGTTAATCATATCCTTCTGAGTCTTAAAGAAGCTTTCCTCTTCTTCCCTGTACTGGGTAAATCCGCCCACACCATGTGAACGTGGAACAACTGTAATCTTATTAACAGGAGGATAATCCGGAGTAAAGGCACCAACAAGGGCATGACCTGTCTCGTGATATGCAACAAGTCTGCGTTCCTTTGCATTTTCACCACGAGTCTTCTTTTTAAGACCAATGCTTACCTTATCAATAGCTTCGTTCAAATCTTCCATTGCAACTTTCTTGCGGCCATTTCTAACGGCAAGAAGTGCGGCTTCGTTAATAACGTTAGCCAGATCTGCACCGGCAAATCCTGAAGTACCATGGGCAATTGAATTCAAATCAACGCTGTCTTCCATCTTAACATTCTTTGCATGAATCTTAAGAATAGCCTCACGCCCCTTAACATCCGGACGTTCAACAGGAACCTGGCGGTCAAAGCGGCCTGGACGAAGCAGAGCAGGATCCAGTACATCTGCACGGTTTGTAGCGGCAAGTACGATTAAACCCTTTTCGTTATCAAATCCGTCCATTTCTACCAGAAGCTGGTTCAATGTCTGTTCTCTTTCATCGTTGCTTGAAAGACTGTTTGCACGGCTCTTACCAATGGCATCAATTTCATCAATAAAAATGATACAAGGGGCTTTTTCCCGGGCAGTCTTAAAGAGATCGCGTACACGGCTGGCACCCACACCAACAAACATTTCTACAAAGTCTGAACCTGAAATTCTAAAGAAAGGAACGCCTGCTTCACCAGCAACAGCTCTTGCAAGAAGAGTCTTACCGGTTCCAGGAGGTCCTACAAGGAGAACACCCTTTGGAATTTTACCACCAATATCAGTGTATTTTTTAGGATTCTTGAGGAAGTCTACAACTTCTACAAGTTCTTCTTTAGCTTCATCAACACCGGCTACATCAGCAAAACGGGTTTTAACCTTGCCTTCATCTACAGCCTTGTTTTTGCCTCCACTTCCAAGCACACTGCCCATGCCGCCCAGACCGTTTCCCATCCTTCTGAATACAAGGAAGTAAAGCAGAAGGAAGAATATAATAGGAATGGAAAGCTGAAGCATCAGCTGAAGGAAATAGTTGTTGGATTTATTAACAAACTTATAGTTTACGTTTTTTTCTTCAAGAAGATTGATGAATTTTTCCGTAAGAACACCATTTGTTTTATAAACAGTACCTTCGTTTGAAGAAGAGGCAAAAATCTGAGCCAGACCAGAAGCAGAGCTTTCAGCAACAGCCTCTTTTGTATAGCCTGTAAAGACAGATTCATTAATTTCAACACGTACAATTTTTCCACTGCTGATTAAATCCCGGAAAGTTGAATAATCAACAAATTCACCATTGCTGCGCGGATACATCAGCAGATTAAAAATAACAACAACTCCCACAATAACCAGAAGGAAAATCCAGAAAGGTACTCTTTTCGGCTTATTAGGACCATTTCCCTTTTTATCCTTATCATCTGTAGAAAGCTTAAAGAAATCGTATGGATCGTCGTTATTGTCTTTTTTGCGTTTGTCGTTTTCGTCGCTCATTTTAACTCCATTTAAGTTTCATGTAGTATTAAATATAAGGTAATTTGATTAATTAATCCATAAAAAAATGATTATAAAAAAAAGCGCCTTCCTGTTACGAAAGGCGCTTCATCTATACTGGAAAGCAGTTTTATGCGTTGATGTAGACCCTTGAACCCACGTTGCCGTTTTCCCCGTAAACTGACTGGCGGTTTTTATAAGGATTTTTCATCTTGAGCATCTGCTCCTTAAGCTGACTTATATGAGTCTTAAGAAGATTTCTGTTCTTTTCATTCTGCTCAAGAACCTGTGACTGAAGCCGCTCCAGATCCTTCTGAATCTGATTAATAGGAAGGGCTTCCTGTGGATTATACCGGGCTGCCTGGGAAGACTGATAAAGTTCCTGCATTGGCATAATAACCTTCTGTAAAGAACCAATGCTCTGCACAATCTGAGACTCAAGTTCGCTGTGAGCAATAAGTGCATCAGCATCTTCCATGGAGATTTTACTTTCCTGCATTTCAAGAACATTCAAATATTCCTGAAACTTTGAACGCTGTTGCTCCAGCAAAGTCCTGAATCTCCTGAGAATGGCAATTCTTTCGTCCAACTCTGTTTGTGTGAGCTGCTTTTCCATAGTTCCCCTCTTTTTTACCCTAAATTAGCCTGTAATGTTCACAACCGGTCTGTCCTGTGGTACTGCAGTCTTTGTATTAGCAGTGCTGTTTGCAGCAAGAACCCAGGAATCCCTGAGATCTGAGAGCATCTTAAAGATATCGCTCAGCATTTTTTTGTTGTGGCTTATGCTGCATTCAAGAAGACGCTGGTTGAACCAGATGTACAATGAAAGCAGGTTTTTGGCTATATCGCCACCCCTGTCCATATCCAGACTGACTTCCAGTTCGGAGATGATGTCGCTGACTTTCTGAATGTAAATACCGAACTGTTCAGTGTTTGAGGCTTTAATCTTGTTGTTGTCATCAACCAGGGCAATAGCTTTTTCAAGATTAGAAACTGCTGCCTCATAGAGCATAACTACCAGTTTCCCCTGACTGGCTGTTTTTACTCCAATTTCACGGTATGCGTTGTATCCGCTGCCGTATGCATTTGCTCCGTATGCCATATCTTTCTCCATCCCACCTTCTGTACTATTCCCTAAAAATCCCAAAAAGTACAGTTCATTTTCAATATCGGCCCCTAAAAAAATTAGTTTAGCGTTTTTTTTACTTTTTTTTCATATAAATGGGTTATAATTTAGAAAGTAAGCTGAAAAAGCAGGAGGAGTGTTATATGAGAAAGTTTATGTCAGCTGTAATGGCAGTTTTTTTTGTGCTCTTTTTTACAGGATGCGGCAACTCTCTTAAACTTGAAAATACCGCTTCATTACTTATTACTTTCCCTAAACCTGAGAGGGGACCTTCTTTCTATAAAAGTAATGATATAACTTATTTTGATGCCATGCTTCTTTACGAAGATACCTCAGATTCTGAAAAATTATATTCGAATCAGGCCGTAGGAGGCAAAATAACAGATTTACCACTGGGAAACGTAAAACTCACAGTTAAAGTCTTTGATAAAAATTATGAATGTATAGGTAAAGGCAGCACATCATTCACCCTAAAGCCAGGCTTTAATAAAGTTAAGATGGATATTTACCTTAATAATGAAGCCATTTTACCTTCTTACATGCCGGGCTCAGGACCGGATAACCGCTGCAGTTCAGTTGAGGAACTGAGGGCAGCAGTTGCGGCTGTAGACAAAGGCCAGAAAGCAACAGGGATTTACGTGGGAGCAGAAGCCCTTAGTGCAGAGCCCGTTGATTCATTTGAAATTCCGGAAGGAGTTTCCGTAAACCTTCACTTTGGAGAAGAAGACTCTGAAAGCGGAACTTCCATTTACAGCGGAATCACAATTACAAACTATGGAAACCTTACAATCACAAATGATTCTGCCGGTACTTTATATTTTGAAGACAACGGTCTTGTTAATTCCCTGGGAGGAACTCTTACCCTTAACAAAATCGGCTTTCAGGAAATTCAGGTTTCAGCTACAGAAGTCAACTTAAACAATACAGATTTTGTTCATTATTATCAGGAAGGTAACGGACTGAAAACCTATGCCAGAAACAGAATCTACCTTGAGAACTCAAGCTCACTTTATCTTTATGGAAAAAATGATGCAGATATTCTTGCCAACAGCAGCAGCAATACAATTTATGTTACCCGCTCCTGTTCGGAAAATTCAGCCGCAGTCAATGAAAGTTTTGATAACAATGAATGGATAAAAGTTGAAGGAGTATTTGTTTCTTCACAGGAAAATATTCTGGAAGAATACCCTTCAGTAAAGAGTCTTTTGCAGAAAAAGGTTGACCTCAATGATTATGTTTATCCCTACAATCCAAATGAATTCACTGATTATTCTGAAGATTACTACATTGATGAAAACGGAAATTTCAAACTTACAGCAGCAGATTTTGACAGTATGCTGAATGGAACGGATTCTGTTTACTACCTTTCACCTTTTGTAAGTTTTGTGACACAGGAAAGGCCATCCAGTCCAGTACAAATAACAAGAAACCTGACTATCAAAACTAAACCTCTAAAAAAGGCCTACTGGGATGAATATGAAAGCATTCTGAATAATGAGGCTATGAAAGCTAATCTTCCTTTATACTCAGAGATAGCTGGAGAAAACTCAAACAATTATTTGTATACAGTAACAAATGGAAGTACTTTCCACCTGGAAAACGTTATGTCAAGCGGAGGGGAAGCATGGGCAGGTCTTTTCAATGTAAACTCAGGTGCAACTCTTGAACTTGTTAATACCAGCATTTCTTATGAAACCAGAAGCTTTTATTATATAAAAAATGAAGGAAAAGCTCTTTTAAATAATGTAAGCCTCACTTGTATGGCCCCTTCCTCCGACTGCAGGGAAGATATTTACTCGGACAATAGTGGCCGCCTGATTTTTGACGGAACAAATGAATTAGCTTACGGCATTTATTTAGGTAACACTTCCCAGATTGAATTAGGAAAAGATTTTAGTATTAGTTACAATTCTGATAATCTCGTACAGCCTATATATCTTTACATTGATTCCTTAACGAGCAGACAGCTTATCCTTAATAAATACAATTACTCAAAAGTTTCTCTTGCATTTAGTGTAATAAACAAAGGTGCCGTAACAGGTTCAGATTTATACCCTGTTACACATGACGGTTACATTGCCTCCCTGATTTCCACCTATTCTGGATTCATTGCAGCAATTAATAACGGACAGAAAGATATTTTTCTGGCAGATAATTTCCCGACTGATACTACAAGCACAAATCTCACACCAGTAACAGTAAGCAGCGGAACTTTATACATTACAGGAATTTCTCAAGGCGCAATAGTTAAACCTGCCATTAATGCTGCAAACTTTGATATTGCCGAAAATGGAGCCCTCCTTACTGTTAATGAAGGTGCAAAACTTGTTTTACAGAATGTTCTCTTGAAAAATACTACATTAACCACAGATACCATTAATTCATCCAGTCTTATAAATCTGGTAAACGTTAAGGGTTCTCTTTCAGCAGATTCTGTAACTTTTGCAGGAAACACTGGAAACAATATGATTAAAGCAGACTCATCTTCCATTACAAATCTGGAAAACTGCTATTTTTCTAATTTGATTGATGATAATGGTATTATACTCACAACCTTTGAAGACATTTCAGGTTATAACGCAGCAACCTCCAGCGCACCATTTATTTACACAGCAGCAGGCACCACACTTAACGCCATTAGTTCTCACTTCTACGGAAATGATGTGACAGGTTCTTCTGTTAAAGGCGTTGCATTGGAAGTTACAAGCAGTTACGAAACGCCTAGTAATGTTCTTCTAAAAGACTGTGATTTTGAATTGTGCAGTGGCTCTACTATTAAAGACGCCTTGATTTTATCAAAGAACAGCAACGCTTCAACCATTAAAGGTGATATCAAACTTGACGGAATAAGAGCTTCAAATAACGATAGTGTAACATACTCTTTATCAACACAAATGAATGTTATTTTGGACGGACAAATTTCTCTTGATCATGCTATATATTTTGATAATGACTACGGTGAACCTGATCTTATAAAGGGCAGTAATCTCAGTTTGATTGACGATAATAAAATATTTGTTGATTTTGACTGGGCAGCATCAAGAGCAGAGTCGAACTGTGAATACCTATTCAGCAATGATGCAGATGGTTCAGCAACTTTAAAATATCTCACAGGAAATTCGACACAATGGAAAATAGGACCAGATGGTAAATACTATATTAACTTTTCAGCCTATCCAACTTATTTTAACCGCGGTTATAAAAACTGGTGTATAACCACAGCCCCTACGCAGGACAATCCATATCCTGGTTATGCTCCATCAAGTACAAGAAGATTTATCTGTCTTGCATCATCTCCAGTATCCATAACTGCAAGGTCTACTAAATGGATGGGTATAGAAAACGAATTTACTCTTGAAGGAAATAATTTACTTACCCTTTATAATACAAACACGAGTAACTCAGTTCATCACGTTAAAGTACAGAGTTATTATCCTGTAAGCATATCCGGTACAATCATAAAGTCTGATGGTCCTATTCCACTGATAATTGAAAAAAGCCGTGAAGTAAATGTTTCAGATTGTGAGTTTATAAATAATAATGCAGACTCAATTTATGGTCTGGCCTTATATTCTGGAGTCTTAAACCTTAAACTCAAGGAAGGTACCTCTAATAAAATCCTGCTGAATACAGAAACTTATTATGATACACAGCTTAACCTGTCCAATGTTGAAGCAGTTACAGGTCAGACTCTTCAGATTTTTGTAGATGAAGCGGCTGACCTTGATAAAATCAAAATCACAGGTCTGGAAGATTATATACAAAATACAGATTACTACTTGAAGTCAAAAGACGGCAGTGACCTTCACTTAAACGAAGACGGAACTATAAGCCAGTAAACAAAACAACCCCGGAACAACTTCTGCTCCGGGATATTTTTTATAAATAAATTGCCAGCTATTTCAACATAAAAGCGCTTTTTGCTTCTATTAAATCTGAAGAAGGAACTTTATCTTCCAGAGACTTCAACAGGCCGGGACTCACTTTTTCTCCTGCAGCAAGGGCAAGAATTGAGCGGTACCATTTGCCCTGTTTTTTGTATGCCTGGTAGGCCTTCAGGTAAGCCTGAGCAAGAACAGTATTATCTTTTGTTAAGGCAGGCAGTATAAGCTGGTCGTCTTTTTCAAGGGCATCTGGATCAGTTCTAAGATCAGCGTTAGCAGCATAAATTAACGGCCACAAATTTCCGTCTCCATATTCTCTCTGAGCTATTCGGGTATAAGTGTCACCGGGTTTAACTGAAATTTTACCTGCTGAATTAACAGGTTCAGTTGATGTTTCTGATGTAACCACAGATTCTTTTTGAACAGTTTCCTCTGCTTTTTCAATCAGAGAATTGTCATTATCATTTACAACAATGTTCTCCACTACATTGTTCTGTTCAAGAGCAGGCTGACCTTTATTATTACATGAACGGAATAATAAAAGGAACAAGAGAATCAGAATTACTACAGCAAGAACAATCAGAAGAATTTTCCACCAGGAACTTTTTTTCTTTTCGGATTTTTTTTCTGAAGGATTTTTTTTCTTTTGAATGTGAGCAATAATTTCATCCAGATACTGATAATATGAATCATGATTAATATTTCCATATTTAGGATGATAAGTTCTGTAGGAACATTCAGGAAGCTGAGAAGATTTTAACAGTGCCAGTTTTCTACTGTCACCACCTTCAAGTAAAGGCTGGAATTTTACATCAGGAATTTTTCTTCCAATATCATCATCATATTCAGGACCGGACAAAAAAATACAGGCATCAGGTTTGAGAATTTCAATTTCCTTTGCAAGAACATTTACGTATTCATCTTCACCGTCAAGAATAGCCTGTTCAGGTTTACCTGCAACTTTTACCAGACCAAATTTATTAACAGTATTCTGCACGTAATTAAGATTGCAGCTGCCATTCAATTTTCTGCTAATATAGTCCGCCGCTTTCCAGAAAGCAGCAGAACTTCCCTGCCCCAGCTTCTGGTCCTCATATTTTTTTAAGAGTTCCCTTAAATCTTCCTCAGACTTTACGTGACCACCATACCAGCCGTCAGTTTCCTGCCCAATTATCATCAGTTTTACTTTTGCAGATTTATAATTTTCTTCCCAGCATTGAATAAAATAAGGACCGGTATATTCAGTAATATTGGCCTGATCCAGTTTTGAATACAGTTTTTCCAGATCAGGTAATTTTGACTTATAATAAGAATAAAGTTTTTCGTTAAGCATAAACTCTCCTTTTGTACTTAAACAAGTTTAACACTGATTTGTAATTTTTGCATAAAAAAAACCGGCTGGAAAACCCAACCGGTTCATATGACTAATTAAGCCTCAGGATCTGTAATTGTTATATGCAAATCCTTGAGCTGCTGTTCATCTACTGGAGAAGGACATTCGTCCATAGGCGAAGCTGCCAGATTATTTTTAGGGAAGGCAATTACTTCATGGATAGATTCTTCGTGGCACATAAGCATAATCAGACGGTCAAGACCAGGGGCAATTCCTCCGTGTGGTGGGGCACCGAACTTAAAGGCCTGAACAAGGAAGCCAAAGGCCTTATCAGCACGTTCCTGAGAATAACCAACAATCTTAAAGATTCTCTGCTGAAGGGCCGGATCATTAATACGCATAGATCCAGATGCAAGTTCGTATCCGTTAAGAACCAGGTCATAAAGGTCACCCTTTACGGCACCAGGATCTGATTCAAGTGTATCCCAGTATTTTTTCTGTGGAAGAGTGAACATGTGATGTTCTGTTTCCCAGTGATTTTCTTCTTCATTCCATGCAAAGTAAGGGAAGTCAATAATCCATGCAAAATGGAATTCATCCTTTGGATTGTAAAGATTCAAATCCTTACCCAGCTGCTTGCGGACTGCACCCAGGGCAACGCAGGCAACCTGCCACTTTTCATCGCTTACAAAGAGGAGGAGGTCATTCTTTTCTGCACCAAGCTTAGAACAAATTTCACTTTCCTTACCGGCAAAGAACTTTGAGATTCCGCCTTCAAACTTTCCTTCAGCATCAACCTTCATCCAGGCAAGACCCTTTGCATGATTAATTTTTGCAACAGCTTCAAGAGCTTCAATTGACTTGCGGGAATATTTATCTGCTACGTTCTTTACAACAAGGGCTTTAAGACCTGAACGCTTGTGGCGCTCAATATTGTGGTCAGCGTTTGCAGCACCTGCCTTGAATGCATTGAAATCAGAAAGTTCTGCCATAAAAGCAGCATCCTGCATTTTAAGGTCAAAGCGGAGATCAGGCTTGTCTGAACCATATAAATCAAAAGCATCATCCCAGGAAATACGGTCAAACTTTGCAGGCAGATCGTAATTCAGTGTTTTCTTAAAGATATGCTGCATCATACCTTCAGTTGTTGTAAGAACTTCTTCTCTGTTTGTGAAAGACATTTCCATATCAATCTGAGTAAATTCAGGCTGACGGTCACCACGAGCATCTTCATCACGATAACAGCGGGCAATCTGGAAATATTTATCAAATCCAGAAACCATCAGAAGCTGTTTGTAAAGCTGAGGAGACTGTGGAAGTGAATAGAACTTTCCAGGGTGTACGCGTGAAGGAACCAGATAGTCACGGGCACCTTCAGGAGTTGACTTAATGAAGGTTGGAGTTTCAATTTCCAGGAAGCCTTTTGATGTAAGATATTCACGGGTTGCAAATGCTACCTGGGAACGGAGAATGATATTGTGCTGCATTGGATCACGGCGCAGGTCCAGATAACGGTACTTGAGACGAAGGTCTTCGTTTGGAAGAACAATTGATCCATCCTTCTGGCGGACTTCTTCAATAGAGAATGGAAGTTCCTGTGAAGTTGTAAAGATTTCTATATCATTTGCTTCAACTTCAATTTCACCTGTTGCCATATCCTTATTTACATCTTTGTCTGCACGAGCTGCAACAGTTCCCTCAACGGCAATACAATATTCAGACTTAAGGGATGAAGCAATCTTTTTTACTTCATCAGAAGCCTTATCACCAACCATAACCTGTGTAATGCCATAACGGTCACGGAGACGGATAAATACCAGGCCGCCTAAATCACGAGTACGGCTTACCCATCCATTCAATACAACTTTCTTACCTACATCAGCTTTTGTAAGCTGACCGCAAGTTACTGTACGCTTTGAATTTTCCATAATAAATCACCTTATATAAAGCAGCAGAAAGAACTGCCTGATTACTGAAATACTTTCATATAATAATGAAATAGTGTCATTTATACAATTGATGGAATCAAATATGTTACCAGAATCAAATATACAGCAGGAATTAAAGATGTGAATGGAATCAAATCTGTTACCGGAAGAATAAACGGGTATTTTACACTTACATTATTCTATGTGGGACATACAAATCACGATTTATGTGACTAAGAAAAATTAGAGTTTATGAGAGTATGATTTTCATTTTAATTAAAGAATTATAGTCCTCTACTTTCCAAATAATCAATCGCGAATTCTAGACCATTTTCAGCAGCTTTTTTTATCCAATATAAGCCTTCTTCTTTTTCTTTATATATTTCACACAATTCATATCCTAAATTATACATACACTTTGAATCCCCATGTTCCGCCCCATATGTCCACCAGTACATTGCCATTCCCATATTCGAAGGTTCTAAAGATTCATAATGAATTGCAATATGATTACACCAGCTATACTCCCCATTCTTTACTTTTTCTTTTGCCTTTACTAATTCTTCCGGTGACATACACAGTGGATTTCCATAAGGATAACCATATACAACCTGTTCTGTAGTTTTGCATGAAATTATCAACAGTAAAAATACTGAAATTAAAAAAAATTTTCTTTTCATATTTTAATCCTCATTCAATTTTTTTTTATTCAAACTTCTTAAATACTAAATTTTTATTTAATCTTAAATTGTTCAACATATTCACTAAGGATTGGATTCAATTCAGCTATTTCAGTCCAATAAGAATTTACACTTCTTTTTATTATTTCAAAAAAAGAGTTCTCTTGAACGATTGTTTCTCCCAAACATTCTATTTCATATAGATCTGCATTAAAACAATACCTTCCGTTATAAACAGGATATTTTCTATCATAATGCTGAATCAGTACCTTACCATCGCCTCTCATAAATCGAAAAAAAGATCGAGGTTCATCAATATCGTTTATGACTATTTGTTTTCCATCAACGAGATTTTCATAAACATTCTTAAAATTACGAAACCAAACATCTAATATATCCCAATTGGAAGCTTCATCAATATCGAAAATTTGACTTGTTACATAATCTCCCAATGTAATTGATATATCTCCTTGAGGTCCAATATCATCAAAAAACTGTTTTACTTTTTTGATTTTTTTTATTTCTTCTCTATCTCTTTTTGTGATTCTATATTGAATATCAAATTTTTCTTTCATCAATTTAATAACATCTCCTTTGTAACTGTTATAGCACCATAAACTGAATCAATCTTTCCATTAGCAAAAAGTACTGTTACTGTTTCCCCATACACTTTTGTTACAGTACAAGCCGCAATTCCAGCACCTACAGCTTTATATATTCCTCTTCCAAAAAGAAGTAAATCTACCCCTGTCGTTGTTAGCATCTGATATTCCCGAGGACAGTCTTTACCTTTATTCGTATAAAACCTGTAGCAGACTTCATCATAAAAAACATGTCTTTTTTATTTCTTTCTACATGAGATAATATTAAGAAAACCTAACTAATCATTCTCCAAAATTCTTAAATCATAAACACTTTCCCATTCGCTGTTATTTTGATAATAATCAATTTTCCATAATACGCCAGTATTGTTAAAATGTAACTTTATGAATTCATCTTCTGATTTTTTGTATATCAAAGTTTGATTTTCTTTCTCATCAGGATTCCCCAATTCTCTTAGAACTTCCGAGCTTAAAGTTCCAAAAGGAATATAAAATATTTTTTCTCTATCGATTTTTTTAGTAGTAAAACTACGGTTATCTATAAAAAGAGTCGTTTCTGTTCCATCAATAAAGAACTTTTCTCCAGTCCCACCATTAATTAAAGAAAGCCGATATAATCTGTCTGACAAATCAAAATGAAGAGCATAGATTGTATATTGATTTAAGACGTAATAGAAAACAATAAAGTTTCCTTCATATACTTTATCCGGATTCCCATAAGAGTTAATAATTTCATTACTTTTTGTACCAGGATATATATCAATAAGTTCTGCTTTTGATTTTTTCAAGGATTTTTCGGTTCCTTCGTTTCCTTTTTTACTCTGAGCCATAAGACCTATATCTCCGCATATATTTATAAACATAATGAATATAATTATTTTTATTCGATACATTTTCCTACCTCAAAATATCCAATTAATACTGTATAAATTCCTCTATCTGCCGTTTTAATATCTGTAATAAGATGTCCATTTATTCCATCTCCATCCAAATTTGTTACTGGACCAGAGCCTTGTTTATGTGACTAATGCAGTATGGAGTTTTGCAAAGAAAGTACACTTAATCAAAATAAAAAATGCATTTTCTTTGCAGCTTAAGGTACCATGAATTCTTTAAGCCGCTTACTGAATTGTCAAAGGTCGTATTCTTCTTCCACTCTCATGGGGAATAGGAGAAGAATTATAATTGATTCATTATATTCCGTTTACATAATTCTCATCTAAAACAGTGAACTGTCCATTTTGATATATACTTTCAAGAAATAAGCGTCCTCCAAACCAATAAATTTTTATCCGATACTGATTACCTTCTTCAAATTTTTCCCTGTATTCAGATATATCAACTTTTATTATGATTTCGGTTTCAGACTCTTCATATTCATCAATTGAAATATAATAATACAATTCCCCATGATAAATATCACCGATTCGTTTTCGTTTATTTGTATTATCTAAAATAATTGTAACAATATTATTTGAGTCTATGTTTATTGATTTTAGTAAAGGTCTTTTATATTCTTTAATATTCCACGGTAATAAAAAACATCCAGAAAGAACATTACAAATAAATAAAAACATAAATCCAATTAAAACAAAATCAATTATTCTATGTTGCTTTCGATCCATTTTACTGCCTCCATTTCTTCATAGCCAGAATTCTTCATTATACGAGACATTTTTTTTAATTTGTTTTCATCTTTTACGTCTAATTACTTTTACAGACATAATGATATTGAAAAGTAATGAAATGGCTAAAAGACAATTAGTCAGATTTATAGAAATTTTTCTTTTTTCTTTAACAGCTTTACCATCCAGACTGGTAATTTTCCCATTACCAGTAAAAACATTTTTATGAAATAAACCTTCATATCTTATTCCATTATTTGTGATAAGAATTCCCTCTCCTTCAAACATGCCATTTTCATATCCACCTTTATACATGGATCCGTCAGCATACGTACATGTTCCCTGTCCATTTTGACTATGATTCTTGAATTCCCCCTGATAGCGAAAACCTGAAGAATTTGTTAATACTCCAAACCCATCATAAAATCCGTTTACAAAGTCTCCAATATAAGTTTCTGTATTTGAATAACAAAGTTTACCTTTACCATTAATAATTCCTTTGCTAAATTCACCTTCATATTCGTAACCGTCAGTCATCATTTTTCCTTTTCCATCATAAAGGCCATCTTTAAAATCTCCTTCATAAAACAAGTGTTCACCCATATACATTTTTCCATGACCATTAAATTTCCCTTCTGAAATAGGGCCTTCATATCTACTACCATCTGGAAGTTGAACTATTTCTGCAAAAGCATTTGTCATTATCAAAATCATTAATATTAAAAATATTTTTTTCATTGTACCTCATTCCTTTCTTTATACTCTTTTATTTGTTCTTCGATTTTTCTCTTTGAATTCTCATCTATTATTGGATTTAAGAATAACCAGGCATCATTTTCATTAATATAAGGTATTATACCGGTACCTTTATATGGACCTGGCTCTTCCTGATTTCCTCCATAATTAAACGACATTGTAGAGTTGACATGCCAGGACAGTCGCCACCGAAGTTTGTTCCTCCACTTGGAAGGTATTGACTAACTTCAGGATTCTCCTCCCACTCTCATGGGGAATAGAGGAAGAATTCTAATTGCTTCAATATATCTAATAAAATTTCAAAATATGATTCCCATCTGTTAACTCACCTTTACTGTAATAGCCAAATTCATAATTTATTTTATAGAACACCCGTATTTTATTATCCTCATCAGTAACGTATACAAAAGAAACAATATTCGGCAGTTTTTTATGATTAGACAGATATTCTAATATAAAATTTATACCGCCTATTTTTGTATGTCTGTATTCTGTAGAGAAAAGTGTATAATTCTCTTCAAATACATACTCTAAAAAAACCTTTGCAACATCAGGTCCAATTTTTTTTCTAATATCAATTTCAATATATCCACGTCTGTTTAAGATATCTAACAATTCATTGGAGCAAGGGTTGCTATAACCATATTTACTTATCAAACTTGAATAAGTTTGTAATTCATCTTCATCTCGATTCTGACAATTTAAAATCGCATCTTCTGTTCTTTCTTTTAAGACTTCAATTTCATTATTGTTAAGAGAAGATTTATTTGACGCACATCCTAAAAACATAAAAATCACAGAAACTAAAGCAACAAAGTTTTTTTTATTCATTTATAATCACCTTTTCCCAAAAGATAAAATCAACATTTCTATCATCAACTTCTGTATTTAATCCAAAATATCTTTTTGCTGCATAATTTAATTGATTCCCCATTCCTTAAGCCGCTTGCTGAATTGTCAAAGGTCGTGTTCTTCTCCCACTCTCATGGGGAATAGGAGAAGAAATATATTTTGCATAGGACATTAAAAATTGAATTTTTAATAATCACGATTTATAGGACCAAACAAGATTAAAATTTTAATCAAGCATTGAATTCTTTTTTATTTTTTCCGGAATACTTTTAACATCAATTTTGTTCTGAATTTCATGATATGAAAATTCATGCCAACCATTTTCAAATCTTTGAATCACATATAAACCAATATCCCCTGAATAAATCCATAAATTATCATTTTCTTTTTCCCATTCAATAATAAAAGTATCATTTTTACCATATGAATATTTTGAGAAAAAAATATCTTCTTTTCTGGATTTCTTTTCTTCAAATAAAAGACATAAATCATTTTCTACTACTGATGTTTTTATGTGAACAAAATATTCACAATTTGTCTCGGACACAATGGCAGTATATTTTTTATTAGGAGATGGATAATAGTATTTCATGTTGCTATGAATATTCATTTTTATGAAACAAATGAAAATGCTTAAAATTAAGGTTGAACATAAAAAAAATATATATACAACTTTTTTAACATTTTTATTTCTACACTTTTTTATCATTTTTATTCTCCAAATTTTGCACCTTCAGGTCCAATAGTAAATTTATCATTCCAATTAACTTCAATCTTATATGCTTCACATTTTCTAGCAGAAATAAATTCAGCAATTTTATTCTTTATTCTGTATTTATCACTTTTAAAATGATCAGAAAGTTTTACATTACTAGTATCTCTTTCACTCCTACCATCCGAATCCAAATACCTTATCGGATTGTTTCCAGCGAAGTGATACAAATTTCAATTTATGTGGGGCATACAAATCACGATTTTATGGAGAAAGAATAAAGAACTTGATAAAAAACTATTTATTTATTTTATAGCTTTATCAGCATTTTTTCTGCGGATTAATTGTATTGATAGAATAATATTTACCAACAAAGACAGTAAAAAAATCAATTTATAGATAATTGCAAATTCAAAATTCTCTCCACGCTGCTTTTTTCCTTTAAGTACTCCATTTTCAAATTCACCACTGATAACTTTTCCCTCTGGAGTTATCATCTGTCCTTGTCCAGACAAGACGTCCTTATGAAATTCTCCTATATATCTTCGGCCATCTCCAAGAATAAGAATTCCATGACCTTCCTGCATATCATCTTTGAAGTCTCCTTTATACATAGAACCATCGGGATAAAAACAAGTACCCTGTCCATCCATTAAATTATTTTTGAATTCTCCTTCGTATCTCATTCCATTGTCTGCTTGCAAAATTCCGTAACCATGATAAAGGCCATTTACAAAATCTCCTTCATAACTTAATAAGTTTTTATATACGATTTTTCCTTTACCGCTAATTTTGCCACACTTAAAGTCACCTTTATATTCAAAAGCATCAGAGTTCATAACCCCATAACCATCCATCAATCCATCCTTAAAGCTACCCTCATAAAAAGTTTTACCATCAGAATACAATTTACCTTGACCGTTAAACTTTCCACCAACAATTGAACCTTCATAGATGGAACCGTCTGGCAATTGAACTGTCTCTGCATATGTAGAAGTTATCATGATAACAGATGTTAAATACAAAAATAATATAATTTTCTTTTTCATTTTATTCCCCAGTTGCTTGTAAAGTTTTGATATGCTCTTCAACCTTTTGTCTCATTCGTTTTTCTTCTTCTGAAGAAATTATTGGATTAAGAAAAATTGCTGCATCTGATTCTGTACCTGCATTGAAAGCTTTTTCAACAGCATCACCTGTTCCCCGCGTAGTGATACAAATGGAAGTTTATGTGGGACATACAAATCACGATTTATGGGAGTACGATAAATATTGATTAGAAAACTTATGTCTACATAATTAATAAAAATCAAATACAACTCCATCCTTTCTAAGATAACCGTCAATCCCTGCATGACCATGTTTAAAAGGAGCCATTCCATTTCTAAATGGTCCAATATCATATATTTCTGCTGGTATAACCAATTTGCCGTCTTTTGAAATTACTGCAATATAGTAATCATCTTCAATCAATTCAACTGTAAAAAAATCCTCTCCTATACAACTTGTTTCCCTTGACAGTTTATATCCTTCCGGTATTACATCAGGCTCTTTTCCTTCGACATAATCTAAAGTGTATGGATCTGGTGTATTGATCTCAGGTCCTTTGTAATCGACTTTTTCATTAAGTTTATTGATATAAAAGTCTTCATTCTCCGTACTAACATTTGAAATTCCATCCACAAAATCAGAAGTACTGCTGTAAATGCATGGAATAACAATATTGCCTTCATAATCAATAAAACCCCATTTTCTGTCTATACGGATTCTATATAAGATTAAATCAGGACATGGGTCTTCCGGAATCACATAAAACTCATCGCTTGCTGATTCGGAATCTTCATTTACACTTATACTTTCATCATTTGAAATAGTATTTTCGTTAACAACATTTGAACATATTTCCTGTTCAGTCTGTTCATTTGTAACGATATTGTTTTTATCAACATCTTCAGATTGTTTTCTACATGACATAAAAATCATTGAACATAACATAGCAATGAATAAAAATTTATTTTTCATTTATTTCTCCATAATATCTTTATATTTAGAAAGATTGTACGGTCTTCTTATTTTTTCGACATATGCCTCATCATGATAGTCTAATTCATCTCCAAGATAATAAAACCAAAGTTCTCCCCAACCATCATTCACAAAAGCTTTTTCAGATTTGTAATGGAGTATTTCAGACCCCCCATTAGGGAAAGTCTTCAATATCGACTTATCTTCTGGATTACTCGTACATTGTGCAACATCAACTGTACCGTCGGTGTTTAAGCAAGCAAGCAAAACATGCTGTGGGGCATACAAATCACGATTTATGTGACTAAAACAGATTATGTTTTATCGATTTAATTTATCTAAAGAAATTTCTCTCTTTAGTTATAATCTTAAATCGTTAATATATTCTAAAAAGTTATCAGTTTGATAACCAAAATCTATTTTATACATAGATAAAAAATCTTTTAATCCATTTTTTAATTGATCATTTGTAAATTGCCCACTTTCATTATTATAAATCATAATTTTGTCTTTTAAATCCAAATAGGTAGCTATATCATTTGGTAATTTATCAGACCAAATATCACAATCTAAATCAGAAAAAATTGAAATTATTGATTCATCATTAGGTTTATTTTTTAAATAGTTTGAAAATATATTTAATATAGACTGATACACTTCCTTAAAATTCATAGATAATCTCAACACCTCATTTATTTACATTATTATACAAGCCTGTTTCAGAATCAAAAGTTTCTGGAACTTGATTTATACCCGCATTATCAATTATTTCTTTCCTTACTCTTACCCATGTTTGAGTTCTAAAGATAAAACTCTTTTATAGTAAAAAACAACAGAAATAAAAAACCAATACATGCTAAAAATAATCCGAATAGATATTTCTTATCCAACAAATCTACACTCTCGCTCTTGGTGACAAATATTACTTGAGAAGGAATTTGAAAAATTACACCAATTAACATAAGAGAAAAATATAAAATATCAATTTTAACTAAACTTTTAACTATCACTTTTGCTGTTTAGTTCATCATTATAAATATGATCTTTAATCATAATTTCTGTGGATTTATTATAAGTATTCATTTTTTTATTATCTGAAAAGACTTTATACGACAAATAAAGAATCCCATTTTCTAATTTTGTATCATCGCGATTTATGCGATCCCACAATTGAATAAATGAACATATATCATTTGGCTCTGGTATTTTGTATTTGACATTTGTATCATAAATATTAAGTATTAATATTTCTTCATTATACAGAGATAAAACCAATTCATTTTTTATATCAAAACATACAGGTAAAAATATTTTTTTTGAAAATTGATTTTTTTCAATGTTAAATACATAGCAAAAACAGTCTGGAGCATAAAAACTTCCTCCATAAATAGCAATGTGATTATTATCTAATTTTTCCAGCCAGATACCAGTGGGACTAGATATGTTATCTAATTGATTAATAATCCTGGAATCGTTATAGACCATCACTCGATAATTTATTCGGTCTTCTATCTCTTCTACAACAATCTTATGATTCGAATCGCTGTACTCATTTATAATCTCAACAGAAAACGAGTTAAAAATAAAAAAGCTTATAAATATTATGTAAAATAATTTTTTCATTCTCTTATCTGTATAATACATTTTACTTCTTCCATCCACACAGTTAATCATAAAAAGTTATACCTTTAATAGGATTATACCTAATACAAATAAATATAAAGCAATAGCAAATTACGATAATCACCACTCCTATCAATATTTTTTTTATCGAATGTTTACCAGGTCGAATCATTTGAAGCAAGATACCTAAACATATTGAAATCACTAATCCTAAAAAAAACATAAGTACTCACTCCATTCCGTTTAATTCATTTATCAGTTTATTAAAAACTTCCGTATTATTTATTTTGTACTGCATATCATTTTTTTCTGTATATTACATTAATTCCAAATCACCATTCCTTAAAGCTTGAATTACAGTATTTTCGTGTACTTGAAGTTATATTATTCCCGAATACACCAACAATAAAATTGTCAATTATTGCACTATATGGATTAGCAACAGAAAGTCCTAATAATGCAGGATGTAAGTTATACAGTATCTACCGAATTAAAATTATAAAGATTTTCCAATCAATATTTCAGTCAGGATGTTTTTCTCGTTAAAAGTGAAGTTAATAAAATACAACATATCAGGAGACAAATATTGAATTTCATTTTCTGAATTACTAAAGGGTTTGTTCTGAATTATTTTTTCAACATCAATTTTCTTTTTCCCGATTAATTTACTCAAATCAGATTTTTCTGTTTTACCAGTCAATTTCATGGTTTGAAGTTCATACTTTTTTCCAAAATTAAAATACATAAGTGAAATACCGTCATCAGTTAAAAAAACTTTTTCAAAATCTTCCTTAATCATAGAATCAGCTTCTTCAACTCTGATTTCAGAATAACCTTTTTCATATTCTATATTTGGATCATCTGAAATATTTTCAAATACACGCGCAGTAAAAAGTTCTACAGGAATGTCTGATTTTTTTTGACATCCAATAATAACCAAACTAAATAACATAATTATAAACAAATTCTTTTTTTTCATTTTAAAATCTCCTATTCATGTACGTATAAATATGAAACCCCATTCGTAGAATCAAGAGCTTTATCAGATATTTTTGCATAATCTAGAGCTTCCTGTTGACTACCAATTCTTCCAACCAGCAAATAAAATATCATTTCCATCCGGATCCAAATACTTTACCAGATTGTTCCACGCATAGTGATACAAGTTGAAGTTTATGTGAATAATGTAACAATATTTTCTGTGTTACTTTAATTTGTTTTTCAAATACAAGTAATCTGATAGACAAACATTTATCAGCGAGATCCACACTGTACAATACATTAATTTGTTTAATCCATCAAATTTAATAAATGTAACTATAAAAACTGCTAAATAGATAATTGCGAAAAAAATAAAAATATAATTAATATTTTTTTCAATTATAAATTTTGCAATGAGATTATCTTTCCAATGTAAGCAAAAAAAATTAAAAATCAATATACCGAAATATATAAGCATGCTGAAAATGAAATATTCTGAGAAATATTCATAAAAGGAAAATCCCAGCACAACATGAATGACAAAGAATAAGCATGTACTAATTAAAACAATTATCTTACTTTTCATTTCTCAGATTCCTCTATGATTTAGTCCTGATAAATTGAAGTTTACGTTGGGCATACAAATCACGATTTATGGGATTACGGCAAATTACGATTACTTGAAGTTAATAAAATACCTTCACTTTTCGAATACTTAATTCCCAGTTACTTGATGGATCAAAAAACTGTTTTTCTATCAGTGAAAAATCTAAATTATAGTTTATCTTATAAAAAACAAGCTTTTTATCATTTTTATTCAGAATCAAATATGTTAATAGTGGGGGATTATCTTCATGTTTTCTGTCATATAACATACAATAATTTAATCCGTCATCAAGCTGAAAATATGAAATTTTATCAGGCATAAAATTATCATATTTTGAATTATAAATTTCTTCATACGCCTGAAAAAATAATTCACTGGGAAGGAAGTCTTCATAATTCTTTACCAAATAACCTCTTGCATATAATTCCTCTTCGATTTGTAAGGAATATAAATTTTCTTTAGGATCTTTTGGTTCGATAGAAAATTGATTGTCATTATTTTCCTGACAAATTAAATTGTTAACAACAAAAAAAATTAACATCATTATTATGATTTGATTTCTATTCATCTTTCGAAGTCCATTACACATAATCTAAATTACCTTCATTACCAACATCTATATATATTATAGATATCACCTATTCCACTCTCATGGGGAATAGGAAAAGAATTAAAATTGCTTCACTACAGTGAAAAGTTATCTCTTGTAATAATCAATATTTTTGTAACTAGGAAGAAATGAAATTATGTAAAAAACATAAATCATTACATCAAAGTTTAGTTAAATTCTTTATGTTTTGTTTATCAATTTTAGTAGGGTTATTTAAAATATCCAACAATAAAAGAACATCTTCATCAGCTGGATTTAAGGTTTGGGCAAGTTTTATTTCTTCTTTTGCCACAGAAAAATCATCAGTCAGAATACAATAGATACATTTTACTTTATGAAATGAACTGTTCGAGTAAACTGTCTTACTGATTAAGTCTAAATCTCTCTTTACTTCATCATAGCGGTCTTGAGAAAGATAGATGTAGGAACGTTCAATAACAGCTGATTCCAGGCATCTTTTATTTTCTATCAAAGTATCAGCGTATTTAAGACCTTCTTCATACTGATTGGTTTTATAACAGATATCTATCAAACATAAATATACGTTATCATTTTCCCCGAGTGTCAAAGAATAAAGAAAATCATTTTTAGCATCAGTCAGTTTGTTCATATAATAATACGCAAAAGCTCTGTCTGAAAAATATTCAGCTTTATAATTTCCACTTGAGCTTATCAAAGCATCATCGAAACATTTCAGTGCTTCTGGATATTTTTTTTCATTTAAATAAATTATTCCCTTTTGATGGTATGCATCTGCCCAATCAGGATTTTTATTCAAACAATAGTTTATATCATCAAGAGCTTTATTATAATCTTTTAAGCCTATGCTGATCATTGACCTGACAAATATCGGTTTTAATGCATATGGTTGAAGTTCAATACATTTCTCAATATCTTTTTTTGCTTCCTCATATTTTCCAATGTAATTCAATGCCAGAGCTCTGCTTAAAAAGACAGACGGATACTGCAAAGCAAAGTCATCAACTACAAGTTGATCAAGGATTTTAATTGACTCTACATATTTCTTTTGAGAATACAAAATTGACGCTTCATTATATTTATTTACAAATTCTTCATAAGAAAAAGACTGAGCATATAAATTTGAAATTAATAATAAACTAGAAATTAAGATCAGAAACAGTTTCTTCATATTTTTTCTCCCTATATTGTCCGTTAATTGTAAAAACAAGAGTTAAGTGCAGGTCATCTTGATTTATACTGTTTGATATATTTAACCCCATATTGAATTTCACAATATCACCTCTAATGCAATTATTTTTTTAAATTGAAATTTTCATAAATTCCTCCATACAAAATTTTCATTTGTCAAAGGAAATATTTTTCATAACAGAAGTTTTATCATACAAACTGCAGTTTATGTGGGACACACAAATCACGATTTATGTGACTAAGGAAAATCTGGATGGCTATTTTTAAATTGAAAAAAAACATCCTCTTTTCTCATACAAAAGTAAATTTCTTAAATATCTCAATAATTGTTATTTAACTCGAGTGTCCATAAAAATTATTGATTCTTTTCCTTTTATTATTTTGCATAATTTCCAGATTTTTTGATTATACGTAAAATATAGTTTGTAATACTCCTCTTCAGAAACTTTATATACTATATTAATTAAGTTCGTATCTGAACCAAAAAAATCTGGTTTACCAAACTCTTCATAAATTTCTGATTTTGAAGTTCCAATCTTTATTTCTTCTAACTTATTCATTGTTGAATCTCCATACGTAAATACATTTATAAAAAAAATAAAAAATAAAATTAATACTCGTCTATTCCACATTTTCCTACCTCGAAATATCCTACGAAAATTGAATAAGATAGGGTCCCATCTATAGAATTGCGATTTGCAATTTTTGAATTTGTTATTATGTTTCCACTACCATCCAAATTTGTAACAGGAAATGCACCAGGCTTATGAGACCATGTTCCATCCTCATTTAGCCTATACCAATGATAGTCATGAACTCCGTTTTCATCGGTCGGGGCAATAACTAAAGCAACCTTCCAATGACCTTCTTTTACAGGTAGATATAACCCTGTTTTACAAAATAATAGTTTAAGGCTTTTGCATCTGCTGCAATTAATTCTACTAACATTTCTGGATTATTTATTATCTCCTCATTACATCGGTTTACTGGACTAACTTCTGGATTCTCCTCCTTTTTTTCATTTCGCTCAAAAATTCCTCCAGACAAAATTTTCA
>DGUP01000057.1:46223-58488 GCA_002394685.1 Treponema sp. UBA4307
TTTTCATTTGTCAAAGGAAATATTTCTCATAACAGGAGTTTTATCATACAAACTGAAGTTTATGTGGGGCATACAAATCACGATTTATGTGACTAAGGCGGAAATTTGTTTTGTGATATTACTCATTATTTTTCTTCTCAAACCATAAAAAAACATAAATTCATTTTTATCCCCAAGAATAAAAAAATTAATTTATAATTCTAAGTAAATACTCCTCAAAGTTTTTGTAATTCTTCTTTTTAGCATAGTCTAAAACTGAACAATTATTCGCATCAACTAAATTTATATCACAATGTCCTTCTTCAATTAAAACTCTTTGCATCGGAAAAATAGGTTCAAGCAATAAATAGTGAACCGAATAAATTAAGGGACTTTCTAATTTATCATTACATATATCTGGATTAGCTTTATAATCCAGGAGAAGCCTGACATAAGAAGTGTATTTTTCTGGCTGAATTCTTGCAAGATAAAAAAGTGTCTCTGAATCAACACATATATGAAGTGGAGTATTTTCCTTTTGGTCCTGTACATCAGGATTGTATCCACTTTTTAAAAGTGCTTCTGCAGCCTTAATTTTTTGTATATTAACTGCATAATGCAAAATTGAATAATATCGCTCACCTGAAAATGACTTATCTATTAATTTTTTATTTTGTTTTAATATTCTTTTGATTTTATAAGCGTTATCTTTCCTCACTGCATCAGTCAAAAATTTTTCTTCTTCAACCAAATATTCACTGCATCTTATTTCATGTTTTTTTATTGCCTTACGAGATTCTAAATCTATATAATTTATTGAACAGGAAAGAACAGATGTAATAATCATCATAAAAATAGCTGCAATAATAAAACTATGTTTACTCCGGATAGAGTTCATATTCTACCTCCCTTTTATTAGATAAATCCGTTTTTTTCTAATTCAAATCTATTAATAATTTCCCCAGTTCTGATATTAATAATTTTTGTCTTTATTGAAATAGTTTTATTATATCTATGACTAAGTTCTTCACCTGAACTATAGGTTTGGAATAAATCTTCGACCGAAACAGTGTTATAACATCTCATATCAGGATTATTTTCATATATTGAATAAGCATCTTCAACATTTGAACAATAGGAAAAGAATTCCAAACTTGTTAACATATAAAATAATAAATTCAAATTGCGAACAATATTTTCACTATCTAAACTCTTCCTCTGCAATTTGATTTAAATATTTCTTCGCTAAATAAGCATAAATATCTGACAAAATATTTGATCGTAAATTTTTCTTTGATTCCACATCATAAATAAAACCATAAGAATCAAGCTCATACGATTTAATATTTCCATCAGTGATTAGATATATCTTATACCATCCTTCTTCCAATATATCTTTACAAGGAATATAAAATGGATCATAAACAGCTCTGTTAATTTTTTTTATCAAATATTCTGTAAACACTTCATCTTCATTATCATAAATAACAAGTGATACAGATTTATCTTCTTTTCCCGTGAAAAAAATAATTTGAACAGTTCCAGTCTTATTTTCTTTACAACTTATAAAAGTTATTGAAAAAAAGAATAATATTATAAAAACTTTCTTCACTTTAATTTTCTCCTGTAATTTCCTGGCAATAATGCATTAAATTGTATTTTTTCCATTTTTTGCACCATGACCACTAAAGATTATCATTCTTACATCTTTATCTTCAAATGCTGCCTTTATATCACCAAAAGAACCTGCCTCAATTACTTTTACAGAAAAACCTATGTCCTTAAGATACTGAACTTCTTCATTTATAGATTCCCGTTCATCAGCTTTCATCTCCTGGTCTTTTGGATAATTTCTTTTATAATTATAAATAAAATAAACCTCGTATTGACCACCATTGCTTACATAAGTCTGATTACCTTTGTAATCAAATTTTATATTTCTTCTTCCATCCGGATCCAAATACTTCACCGGATTGTTCCCCGCGTAATGATACAAATAAACACCTCCCAGACTTCCATCTGGCCCCTTCAATCCCTAATCGAAAGTTTACAGACAAAATATTCCGTAAAGAAAATTCACATATCCCTCAAGACAAATGAATTTTCTTCACGGCTTAAAAGCCCATGATTTTTTAAGTCGCTCATAAATTGTCAAAGAACATCCCTTCCATCCGCTTTCATGGGAAACAGACGAAAGCGTTTTCGTTATTGTTCAAATATTATTTCCAAAAGCCACATGAGTGACTTTTATTAAATTCTTTTTTTCTGTAACACATGGAATCGGCTTTAAATGCGATCTGAAATAATCTGAAAAAATAAGATTTGAGATGATAATAATTAACAGGAAATAGAGATAACTGTTTGGAACCTTTTGTTCCAGAATATCAAGGGAGGACAGAAGTATCAAACTCAAGTAAAAGCAAATCGTCAAAATCATTTTATAATTCTTAAATAAGGTCATCTCGAAAAATTGAATCTTTGAGGCACCCACAATTTATTTTCTAATCTGCATACATTTTATTTCCCAATAAATAAAATGTAAAGAAAAAAATAAAGAATTGTTATATTTTCTTAAGAAATTATAAAATAACTTTTACAAAAAAAAACATAAAAATACTTATCTGAGGTACACTTTGTAAGGGATTGCCTCTCTTTAAGCTTTTTGCAGTATATCCACCACATGGGAAGAGGCTCCCAGTAATTCCGGACGGCGGCAGGTTGCGTAATGGTACTCCATAAAACGCTGGAAAGTATTTTCATCCATTGCATTAAGAATCTGCCGCATGTAATCACTTGGGCCGTCTGCTGCAAAACGTTCCTTTAGTTTAAGTCCAGTTTCCTGATTTAAGGCATCCATATCTTCCAGACGCAGGTAGACGTACAAATCTTTTTCTGTTGGAATCTGCTTAAAATCTTCTGTGAGTGATTTTCGGTCCAGGCATTCCTGAATATGTCCTTCCTTAAAACAATATGTAAGCACACTGTATTCGTTCATCACATACTGAACAAAAATATAGCCGCCTTTTTTCGTGATTCTTTTTGCTTCTTCAAACGCCTTGAGACGTTCTTCTTTTTTCAGGAGATGATACATTGGGCCAAACATAATTGTAATGTCAAAAGTTTCATCCGGTAAAAATGACAGGTCCATTGCATTTCCGGGCCAGCACTTTACGTTTGCGTGTTTAGATTCCAGAACCTGAAGATTATGGGGTACAAGTTCTACGGCAGTAACATCATGGCCTTCTTCTGCAAGAACAACTGAATAGCGGCCTGTTCCCGCTCCTACATCCACAATTTTAACAGGTGCAGGATTAACGCTTTCAGCTGATTTTGATTTAATCTCTTCTATATAATAATGCAGAAATTTCATGCTTGTATTAAACTCCACCAGACCATGGCGGGTTGTGAGACGATGATCTTCCTTAAATTTTCCGTAATATTTTTCTAAAGGTGTCATATTGATAAAATTAGCATTATTTTACATAGATTGCAAACAAATGACAAATAATGTATATTATTGACCACACAAAGAAGTGAATTAGCAGCAGATTAAAGTTTTAGCTCAGGCTTGGGCCATGCTCAACCTCTCTAATAAAACTCTTAACTGCTTTTTTTTTACTCTTAAACGAAACTAAAGGAAAGGCACACATGAATTTAGCTTCTTATATTGCGCTTGCAATTTTTGTAGTAATGTTCATTTTAATCGTTACTGACAAAATTGAACGACACTTTGTAACTCTTGGATGCGGACTTTTAACCATTGCCCTGGTATTTGGTCTTTGCATGAAAAGCACTGATGCAATTATGGAAACCTTAAATGTTAAAAGCATTTTTACAAAAGGATTCTGGTATTCAGCAGGAGAATCCTCTGAAGGTTCAGGAGGAATTAACTGGGCAACAATTATCTTCATTGCGGGAATGATGGTAATGGTAGAAGGAATGGCTCGTGTTGGATTTTTCAGATGGCTTTGTATGCGTCTGGCAAAAATGGTTAACTACAGGGTTATTTCAATCTTCATTGCTTTTATGATAATGTCCTTTGTTCTTGCAATGTTCATTGACAGTATTACTGTTATTCTTTTTCTTGCAGCGGTTACCGTTGAATTAAGCCAGCTCCTGAAATTTAATCCGGTACCAATGATTTTGTCAGAAATTTTCTGCGCAAACTTAGGTGGTTCTGCAACAATGTGCGGTGATCCTCCAAACATTATTATTGGAACCTCAATGGGATATTCTTTTGCAGATTTCATTACCAACACTGGTCTCATTGCATTGATTTCCCTTGTGTTTACAGTTGTATATTTCTATATTCTCTGCAGAAAGGAATATAAATCAGCCGGCCTTAACATTGATACTTCAAGCTTTCCAACTCCAAAATCTGCCATTACAGACAAAAAGGGATTTATCATCAGCTGTATTATTTTTGCCCTGGCAGTAGTTCTTCTGGTAACCCATGCTACAACAGGTTTAACAGTTGCAACAATCGGACTGGGAATTGCCCTTCTCACAATCATTACATCCATCCGCCATACAGGTGAAATTCTCAAGAGAGTGGATTACAAGACACTGCTTTTCTTTATAGGCCTCTTTGTTGTAGTTGGAGGACTGGAGCAGACTGGAATATTAACAATCATTGCTGACTTTATTGGAAAGATTTCTGGTGGTAACGCATACATTATGGTTGCAATTATCATCTGGGTTTCTGCTATTGCCAGCGCATTCATAGACAATATTCCTTTTGCAGCAACAATGATTCCTGTAATTCAGACACTGACTGTTTCTACAGGCGTACCTCTTACAACTTTGTCATGGGCCCTTTCCATGGGAACAGACATTGGCGGAAGTGCAACTCCAATCGGAGCCAGCGCAAATGTTGTAGGAACATCTGTTGCTGCTAAGTCAGGACACCCGGTTGGCTGGGGAAAATACTGCAAACTTTGCGCACCGGCCACAGTAATTGTTATGATAATCAGTACGGTAGTAATTTATCTCCGTTATCTGTAATTTTTTCTTTGCGTGATTTTGATAGAGCATTTATAATGAATTTTAATATGGATAAACAGTTAATAATTTGTATTGGCCGTGAATATGGCAGCGGTGGTCACGAAATAGGTGAAAAGCTTGCGAAAAAGCTGGATCTGCCTTTGTACGACAGAAACTTACTTGATGAAGTTGCCGCTACAAAAAATGTTGATGTTAATGAAATCAGTGCTTACGATGAAAAGCCGAGAAACTTTTTATTCAGCAGAACTGTCAGGGGATACAACAATTCTCCAGAGCAGAATGTGGCCGAAATGCAGTTTGCCCTGCTTAAGTCCAAGGCTGCTGACGGAGATTCTTTTGTAATCGTTGGCCGTTGTTCAGATGAACTTTTTGAAGGCCTTGCTCCTTACCTTTCAATCTTTATCCATGGAGATGAAGAAGCCCGCATTGAGCGCATTATGAAAGTAAGAAACCTGGACCGCAAAAAGGCAAAACAGGCTATTGAAAGGCATGACAGAAAGCGCCGCCAGTACCACAACAACTTTTGTCAGAAAAAGTGGGGTGAAAGCAAAAGCTATCATCTTTGCATAAACAGCAGCCGTCTTGGAATTGATGCTTGCGTTGATTTACTGGCGGATTATATTTCTAAGCTGAACAAATAATCAGAATAATAAACATTAAAGGGCAGCACGAAAATGTACTGCCCTTTATTCTTTTTAAATCAGTAAAATCTGTTAAAATCAGTCTTCTTTAGGAAGCTGTGATTCTGGAGTTGCAGGCTTTTCATCCTTTCTTAAAACAGGATTTTCCAGAGCCAGGTCACCATCCTTAATCCAGCCGATTTTGCGGAAGAGCTTACCCAGTAAAATACAAATTACTGCAGGAAGCACAAAGCTGATCATAATAAGGCCAATCCAGTTCCAGGCACCTGGAGTAATTGCAGCAGCACCATGTGAAAGGGCAGCTTCAGAAGGATTGAACCATCCGCTGATTACACCAATCTGACCAACAAGGCCACATGTACCCATTCCTGAAGATACAGCAGCACCATTCATTTCAAGCTTAAAGAGGCAGGTTGCAAGAGGGCCTGTAATTGCAGAAGCAACAATTGGTGCAATCCAGACTTTTGGATTTTTAATGATGTTAGGCATCTGCAGCATTGAAGTTCCCAATCCCTGAGAAACAAGGCCGGACACTTTATTTTCCCTGTAACTAAGGACTGCAAAACCAATCATCTGAGCACAGCAGCCGGCAACAGCAGCACCACCTGCAAGACCTGTTAAACCCAGTGCAGCACAAATTGCAGCAGAAGAAATTGGCAGTGTAAGGGCAATTCCCACTACAACAGAAATAATGATTCCCATCCAGAAAGGCTGGAGGGTTGTAGCCCATACAATCAGGTTACCCAGGGAAGAAGCACCAAGACCAATCCACTTAGCAAGAAGAACTGTAAGGAGTGAACCACCCACAATTGTTACCAGAGGAGTAACAAGAATATCAACTTTTGTCTTTTTGCTTACCAGGCAGCCCAGTTCACAGGCAGCAATTGCAATTACAAGAACAGCAAAAGGACCACCGGCACCACCTGTTACGTTAGCAGCAGCACCTACAGCAATAAGAGAAAAAAGTACCAGGGCAGGTGCCTTCATTGCGTATCCAATACCAACAGCCATTGCAGCACCAACTACATGACTTTCTGTAGCAAAATTACCGGCTGTAATCAAAAAGTTAAAAACAGGATTCGGCCACAGGTTGTTCAACTGCTGACCAAGTGTTTTGATGATTGTTCCAATAAGAAGTGATGCGAACAATCCCTGTGCCATTCCAGACATGGCATCAACTAAGTAACGTCTTACGTACTTATTCATAAAAAAAGCTCCTTAAATTCCACGAGGCCCAATAGCAGCGTGGAATTTTTCAAAAAAAATTCTTTCACGTTGATCTACTTGGTGATGTGGACATAGGAGCATTCGTAAACTCGTTAGGCAGTGGTCGAACCATTCTGTCATCTGTCATCGCAAAGCTAAAATCTGTGATAAAAGACTTGAGTATTTTGTTTTTGTCAGACTCAATTTACTAAAAATAATAATCTTTTACAACTGATATTTTTGAAAAATCTGACCTGTAACTAAATCCTTCCAGTAAAAAAATCCATCCTCATAAATCATGTAAGAATGAGGGGAATTTTCTTTTGGAATGGATGCTGACCCTGAATTCAAATAAACATAGTCCTGGTGTTCAGCAATCTTAGGAACATGTGTATGGCCGCAGAGCATTACTGAACCTTTTGCACAAGGGAGCGGAGCTTCTTCCGTAAAAAGATGGCCGTGTGTCAGATAAACAAGTTTTTCTCCCAGGGCCAGGGCTGCGTAATCTGCCATGACAGGAAACTTCAAAACCATCTGGTCCACTTCTCCGTCACAGTTACCTCTTACACAAAGAATTTCTCCTGCATGCTGATTGTAGAGTTCAATGCATTTTTTAGGATTATATTCTTCCGGCAAATCGTTACGGGGACCGTGATAAAGCAAATCCCCCAGAAGAATCATGCGGCTGCACTTTTCTTCTTCATAGCGCTGAAAAACAAGACTACAGTATTTAAAAGATCCGTGAATGTCTGATGCAATAAAAAGTTTCATAGTTACCTGCCATAAAAAAACCGGGACCACTTTATCTGCAGCCCCGGACTTATTCAAAATTAATATTCAGTTACACTTGAAAACTTAGTTAAACATACCAGGCTTTGCAATTACCTTTGCAAGGTTTGGTCTCTTAACCAGGTCTCCCTTCAATCCTTCTTCACGAGCCTTGTTTACATAGTCCGGGCTCTGGAAAGAATATGTGAAGTTTGTGTGAACATCGTAAGTACCCTTCATAAGAGCATAAGCATCTTCTGTCATAACCAGCTCTTCATCTGTAGGAATTACGAAAATCTTTGTCTTTGAATCGTCAGCGTGAATGTATGTTTCAGCATTACCTGTGAATGACCATTCGTTGCGCTGTTCATCAATCTTAATTCCATAGTTTTCCAGACCTGAACAAGCCTTACCGCGGGTAATTGGACCACGTTCGCCAACACCTGCTGTCCATACAATAGCGTCAACGTGACCAAGTTCGGCCATGTACTGACCAATGTACTTCTTAATGCGGAGTGCTTCCATATCGATTGAAAGCTGGCAGAGCTTGTCACCCTTTGCAGCTTCAATTTCAATATCGCGGCGGTCAGAGAAGCGGCCTGTAATACCCAGACAACCACACTGCTTGTTAAGAGCCTTGTCCATTTCATCAGCAGACATACCTGTCTTACGCATGATGTAGAATGGAAGTGCAGGATCCAGATCACCAGAACGAGTACCCATAATCAGACCTTCAAGTGGTGTAATACCCATTGATGTATCGTAGCAGACACCGTTCTTTACTGCACACATTGATGAACCGTTACCAATATGACAGATGATAAGGTTTGTATCTTTTGGATCCTTACCAAGAAGGGCAGCAGCACGCTTTGCAGTGTAAAGGAAAGATGTTCCGTGGAAACCATAACGGCGGGCAGCGTACTTTTCGTACCATTCACGAGGAATTGCGTACTGGAAAGTTTCTTCCGGCATAGTCTGATGCCATGCTGTATCCATAATTGCTGCGTGTGGAACATTTGGCATAACTTTCTGAGCAGCTTCAATACCCATAATGTTAGCAGGCATATGAAGTGGTCCCAGGTCGATTACTTCGCGGAATCCGTCCAGAACTTCTGGAGTGATGAGAACTGATTTTGTGAACTTTTCGCCACCATGAAGAACACGATGGCCTACAGCTCCAATTTCATCCATAGACTTGATTACGCCAACTTCAGGATCTGTAATTTCCTTGATGATCAATTCGATTGCTTCTTTGTGTGTTGGACAAGGTGATTCGATTACAGTTTTGTTTCCCTTTGCCTTGTGAGTAATAACTGAACCATCAATTCCAATGCGCTCAACTACGCCGTTAGCCATTACTTCTTTGTTATCCCAATCGTAAACCTGATACTTGGCAGATGATGAACCGCAGTTCAATGTTAAAATTACCATTTGATTTGCCTCATAGAAAAAAAATGTGATAGTGCTAAATTATAATCAGAATTCAGAAAATTCTCAATCATTCTATAACACTATCACAAATATTTTCCAGCTTTTTACTGCAGCCGGAATTTAGAATGCTACGTCAATGTATAAATGACCGGCTGGATTAATCTTTTCATTCTTCAGCTCTATTCCATATGAAGCGGATAAGTTCATATTGCCGTTCAGCATACCAAAGTTCAAAGGATTAAATCCAAGGGAAAGTTTTAACTGCAGCTCAGCACGAGGCAAAATATCTCCGTTTTGAATGTCACTTATATAGGTGCCAAAATCTGCAAAGGTATTTGTATAGTCTCTTTTTTCATTGTAACCGTATCCATAAAAGCCTGCCAGAGACAAAGAATAATCATTAAGATAGAAGAATGAAAAAACTGGCAGCGACTTTTGAACTTCCCCTGCCACAAGAACTGTTTCCCCATAAATATAGGCAAGTTCCGGCATTAAAGGAATTGAAACAAAACTTGTACCCATAACATTTGTATTAAAGGCCTGGAATACAAACTTTGTTGGCAGATTGTAAGTATATCCCAGAGAACAATCAACTGGCAGAAGATGAGGGATGTATACTTCCATAAATACTGAAATATCAAAATTGCTGAACTCTTCAATATTTTCAGTAACATTGCTGCTGTATATGTAAAGAGGAGTAAAGCCCAAAAGGAATCCGGATTTTCCATAGCGTGCTGCTCTTGTTTTTACAATGTTGTGGTAATAAACAGGAGCTGTAGACTGGAAGTAGAAATAGTTATTCATATCACTAGTCTTTCCGAAACCTTTTTCCAGTTTAGGCATCTCCAACGACAAAGGAGAATTGGCAGGCATATATTCTTCAGGAAGAGCATTTGATCTTCCGTAGTGAGCCAGTACTGCTGGAGAAAAAACAAAAGCTGATCTTGAAGCAAAACTCTTTGCCAGCTGAAGTTGAATTTGTCCTTCTGTAGATTTAAATCCGTCTGAATCAAATTCCCCCTGTCCGGAAATTGAATAAGTATAAAGCCCGGTGTCGCAGGCAGCAGTATAGCTCATTCCAATACCGTATGAGTCTGTTTGCCAGCCATAGCCCGCAGTTATAGCCAGTTCATTTGAAGCCCATGGATTTGATGTAATGTATGTTAAACCATATGGCAGACTGAATGTGGCGCCGCTATGTTTTTTGTCGTAGGAATTAGAATTAAGCTGACAGAAAGGAAAGATCATTCCCTTTGGCGTATTGAAAATATTATAGTTGTGCTTTTCAACTGATTTGAAATCTTCAAGCCATTTAGCCTCTTCTTCATTCAAGGCAATTTCATTTTCATTAAGTAAATTTTCCTCTGCCGCAACTTCAGCCCTGTAAGTGAAAGTATCCAGGCTCTTAATCAGCAGACGATCCTCGTTAAAGAAGTGGCCGGCATATATTGCTTCATTTTCTGCAACAAGAGGATTCCATACACCGCCGGAAAAATCGTTTTCCGTAAACCTAAAAGTTGAAGAAGAAAGATTCAGGCTACCCAGACGAGGCATTGTATTTTTTTCAGTATAGGCAAAGTAAAGTGTGTCAGATGCAGAATCATATGACAGTCCACGGATTGGAGCAGGACTTTCGTATGACCTTAGAACATTTCCATCCACATCTGCAATACAAACTGCAAAAGACATTCTGCTCAAAAGGATATAGGCAAACTGACCATCAGCAACCTGTACAAAATCAAATGGCAAATCAACTCTTGGGAATTGAATTTCTTTAGACGGGCCAAAGCCTGCATCAGTAAATTCAGTAATGCAGATTCTTTCATCTTCTCCCTTGAACTTAAGGGTCAGAAGATAATATTTATCCCCTTTCTTAACGATGGACGCATCCTTGTAACCGTGCCCCGGCAGAGTCAAAAACTTTTTGCTTTCAGTGTTGTAGATTTTTACGTAATAGCGGTAATTAACAGAAGACAAATCGTAACCGGTGAATGCAACATATTTTCCATCAGCAGACTGAACCGCTTTTTCAATATTATTCCATCTGAAAAGTTTTTGAGCTTTAGGAATCTGATTATTAATTTCATCTTTACTGATAAAGTAAACTGCAGAGGCTCCTTCATCCAGATAAGTAAGACCTTTTTCAGAATATGAAAGACTGCTTAATGAAAGACCACTGTGATTTTTCTTAGAATATCTTATAGCATTTTTATCAAAGAAATCTTTTGCCTCTTTTGCCAGAACCGGATTTTCAGCAACTTGAGGAACAGGATAGTCATGCTTAAAATCATTCCAGGCGTTTTTAATTGAAAAGCCATAAGCCTTTTTAAATGCGCCGGAAATTGTAATGCTGTTATTTATACAGTTGTACCACCAGTCAGAATATTTTACCATTCCGTATTTATCCTGCAAATACTGATGGAAGGCTCCGTTATAATAGTAGTAATTTAAAGAAGAGCCCCAGTCATTTGCCCCCTGAACATCCTTAAATTCAGGAAACTTCCCTTCAATCTTTGCCTGACGTACAGACTGATGTGAAAATTCATCATTCATACGGCCGTAGCCTGTAACGCTTTCGCTGGTCAGAGTTGCACCTTCTGCCATACCAGGAGAAACAGTTAATAATCCCAGATTCAGGTATTCACCAAAAATAGTATCAACTGTCCGCCAGAAGCCATTTTTCATATTGAATGTAAAACAGTGAGTAAGTTCATGCTTGAAACAATCCAGGAAGATGTCATAGTCCACATACAAATCTTCCATTGGTGGAGCAACATACAAAACGATTCTGTTGTAAGGAGTCCAGGTAAAGTAGGCATTGTAAAGCTCAACATTAGAAGTTAAAACTACCGGAAGCTTGCAGGGAGGTTCTTCCCACAAATACATGTCAGCAAGTTCCTGATAGATTTTGTCCGCATTGGCATAAAGAACTGCCGCATTCTGTTCAGTTGATTCTGTATAAATAATACGGAACCATTGTGTTGAAACTACCTGAAGTTTTTTTCCAGTATCTTCTGCCATAATGCCTCCTCTGGCAAAGGCATTGAATGAAGTGAAGACTGCCAGAAAAAGAAGAGGCAGCATTTTAAGTTTTTTTTTCATTTTTTTTCTCCAGTAAAAATATTTAGTGATACTCATATAACAATAAATTATCTTTACAGTTACAAAAAAAAGACAGGCCTTTGAAAACCTGTCCTTGTATAAGAAATTCTATTAGCCCGAATGTCGAGTTTTGA
>DGUP01000024.1:0-4384 GCA_002394685.1 Treponema sp. UBA4307
CTCCACGATATTGGTAAGGGTGCAGAAACTGACACAGATCAGAACCACGCAGAAGTTGGTGCAGAAATGGCACGTAAAATGGGAGAAGATCCTAAAGTTATTAATGCCATTGCCGCTCACCATAATGACTGTGAAGCTCAGACTCTGGAAGCAGTTATTGTTCAGATTGCAGATGCAATTTCAGCAGCCCGCCCTGGTGCCCGCCGTGAAACTGTAGACAATTATGTTAAGCGTCTTGAAAACCTTGAGGAAATTGCAAGAAAGTTTGAAGGCGTTGAACAGGCATATGCAATTCAGGCAGGTCGTGAACTCCGCATTCTGGTAAATAATGAAAAGATTCCGGATGCTGATGTTAAGGATCTTGCAAAGAACATTGCAAAGCAGATTGAAAATGATCTCCGTTATCCTGGAAAAATCAAGATAACAATGATCAGGGAAACACGTATTATTGAATACGCCCGCTGATTTTTTTTCAGCAGAGACAATAACAGTTAATTACAGGGAAGATCTGAAAGAGGTCTTCCCTTTTTTATTTTAAATGAAATTGACACGGAGTAACAAGATTAATAAAATGTCTGCCATAACCGGGGTGGTCCGGAAACAATCTGCTTTTGTTTTCAGGGCCTGAGATTATACCCGCGAAACTTCGTATGAAGTTTCTATCCTGATCCGGATAATGCCGGCGGAGGAAGTATGTTTACTTTCAAAAATTCTGTTTTAAAAAAAATCCTTTTATTATCTTCTGTTTTGGTTTTAACAATTCCATTTTTATCCTGCGGTAATAATAAGTCTTCTTCAAAAAAAGAAGTAACTGTTTATGCCTATGATTCATTCGCTGGTGAATGGGGAGCCGCTCCAGCAATTAAGGAAAAGTTTGAAGCTGCAACAGGCTACACTCTTAACATTATTGACTGCGGTGATGCTGTACAGGCTTATACAAAAGCCCTTGCTGAAAAAGATTCACCACTTGCAGATGTTATTCTGGGCATAGACAACAATATGCTTGCAAAAGTTCGCACAGATGGTCTTCTGGAAAAATATGAACCAAAGGGGCTTGATCAGCTGAATCCGGACCTTCAGAGAGAATTAGGGGGAGACTGGCTTTTAACTCCATTTGATTACAGTCATTTTGCAATCATCTATGATTCAAATTCCGGAGTTAAGAAACCTGAAAGCCTCAGGGACCTTACCCTTCCAGAATACAAACAGTCAATCATCCTTATGAATCCACGCACCTCAACTCCAGGTCTGGGATTTCTTTCCTGGACAGTAAGTGTATTTGGCAGCGGTGAAGAGCTTACCTCATACTGGACAGCCCTCAAGCCAAATATTCTTACAATGACAAACGGCTGGAGTGAAGGCTGGGGAATGTTTGAAAATGGAGAAGCCCCTCTTGTAATCAGCTACACCACAAGTCCTGCTTACAATGTTGAATACGATGACAACTGGAGAGACCAGGCACTTATTTTTAATGAAGGTCACGTTCAGCAGGTTGAAGGTCTTGGCCTGATTAAAAATGCTCCTAACAAAAAGGGAGGACAGGCCTTTATAGATTTCATGATTTCAGAAGAAGCCCAGAAAGAACTCCTCTTTACTCAGTGGATGTATCCGTCAAATACAAAAGTGGCTCTTCCTGAAAGCTATGTTAAGGCAGCTCCAGTTCCATCCCTTACACTTCCAACATACAGTGAAGCAACAGACGCTGTAATGGATGAAGTAATGAACATTCTGGGAAAATAAAGTTCCATGATGTTTAACAAAGAATGGCGTTACAAGAGGGACTCTATTCTGCAGAAAGCAGCTGCGGGAATATGTACAGTTCTTTTTGTCAGCGTCATTCTTTTTTTTCTTGCAGCATCTCTTAAAAGTCTCACCTTTGCTTTTGAAGACACTTATCTGAAAGAAAGAATTTCCATTAACAGAAAGCTCTTTATAAAAACCGTTTTCTTTACTCTGGGACAGGCTTCCTTTTCTACTTTGCTCGCACTTCTTTTCGGTCTTTTTGGAGCATATTTTGTAAGCCACAAAACCTTCCCTTTCAGGAGAGTGCTCATTTCTTTTTCCGCAATTCCTTTATGCGTACCTGCAATAGTTGTAGCACTGGGATATATTTCTACTTTTGGTTTTGCAGGAATAATAAACCGCTGTCTGATGGGATTATTTTCCCTGAAAGAAGCTCCGGTACGTTTTTTATATTCCTTTCTGGGACTTATAATTTGCCAGGGCTTTTACAACTTTCCCCTGGTAATGATGACAGTTAGCCGTGAATGGAGCCGGCTGGATAAAAGGCAGGCCGACAGTGCAAGATTGCTGGGCGCCGGAGAAAGAAAAGTTTTTTTTACCATCACCCTTAATCAGCTTTTACCTGCAATATTTTCCAGTTGTATTCCAGTTTTCATTTATTCTTTTTTCAGTTTTATGATTGCAGGACTTTTTGCAGGAATGGATGGAACCACAATGGAAGTAAGTTTATATCAAGCTGCAAAAAGCCAGCTGAATTACAAACTTGCCTCCCTTATTGCCCTGACTCAGACACTGATTGCATTTACAGTTCTCTTTATCTACAGTCTTATAGAAGGAAGAAGCAGAAATCAAAAAGAAACTGTCTTAGCCGGAAAAGATTTAAAATTAAAAAAACTATCAGAATCATCATTTAAAGAAAAAATTTATTTTGGAATATTTCTCCTGATAACATTTATATTTTTTATCCTTCCATTTATTTGCATTTTAATTTTATCCTTTACAAAAAACGGACGGTCATCTTCAGTATTTACCCTGACTTTGTGGAAAAGTATTTTTACAAAAAAATCATTTCTTCAGTCTGTAAAAAATACATGTATCAGCGGGGTATGCACTTCTTTATTATGCACAGTCTGCGGATTTGTTTTTGCACTTTTTCTGCGTGTAAAAGATCCTTCTGCAAAAAATCACTTTCTTAAAATAATTCCTCTTTTGCCAATGTCAGTTTCTTCAGTAATGCTGGGACTGGGAACAAGTCTGCTTGTAAAAAGAGGAAACTTTCTATTACTGATTCTTGCCCAGACTGCTTTAAGCTGGCCATTCGCCTACAGACAGATTTACGCTTCACTGGTCAAAATTCCGGATACTATTTTGTACAGCGCAAGACTTTTGTCCAGAAACAAACTGGATAGTGTGTTTAAAATTATTCTTCCATATATAAAGTCTAGTATTCTTAATTCCTTAACTTTATGTTTTGCAATTTCGGCAGGAGATGCAGCAATTCCCCTAACCCTTTCACTTAAGGATTTTGATACTCTTGCCCTTTACACTTACAGACTTGCTGGAAGTTACAGACTGAATGAAGCCTGCGTCTGCGGATTGTTACTGGGACTTTTATGCATGATAGTTTTTTTATCTGGAAATAAAGGAGGCAGAAAGTGACATATTTTAAGGCTGAAAATCTCCACAAAAGTTTTTCTAACATTCAGATTGATTTTTCAATGGAAAGTGAAAAGGAATCCATGACTTGTATTCTAGGTCCCAGCGGTTCAGGAAAATCAACAGTTCTTAAAATGATTGCCGGACTGGAAAACAGTGATAAAAATCCGGATAAAAAAACATCTGTCTTTCTTGATGGCCGGGACATTACAAATCTTCCCCCTCAAAAAAGAAATATTGGAATGGTTTTTCAGCAGCCTTCTCTTTTTTTAAATATGAATGTGCTTGAAAATATCGCATACGGGCTGAGAAATATGGGCTGGACAAAGAAGGCGGCTTTTGAAGAAGCTGAGAAAATGCTTAAAATAATAAAGATGGAAGACTTTGGTAAAAGAAGCTGCGAATCCTTAAGCGGAGGAGAAGCGCAGAGAGTTTGCCTGGCCAGGTCACTTATTGTAAAACCAAAATTAATCCTCTTTGATGAACCTCTCAGTGCCCTGGATGCCCCATTAAGGAAGCGGCTTGGAGAAGACATTCTTATGATGCAGGAACAGTTTCACTTTACTTCGATTATGGTAACCCATGACATAGAAGAAGCTGTAAGGCTTTCAGATCGTATAATACTTATGAAAAAAGGTACAATTATCTCTCAGTGCAGCAGCAGGGATTTTGACTCTTCAATGATGGAGTAAATGATTTGCCTTTCACCTCCCTTTTGTATTATATTTAAAGGACTATAATATTCATACAGAGGCGCACATATGGCTGAATCAAATTGCAGTGGAAGCTGTTCTTCATGTGGTTCTTCATCAAATTGTTCAAAGAAACCACTTCACGAAACTTTACTCCCACAGTCTTCAGTAAAAAAAGTAATCGGAATTGTCAGCGGAAAAGGTGGCGTAGGTAAATCCTTAGTAACATCTCTTCTTGCTTCAAAAGTACATCACGACGGTTTTAGAACCGCCATTCTTGATGCAGATATTAC
>DGUP01000024.1:4507-6103 GCA_002394685.1 Treponema sp. UBA4307
TGACGGTAAGCAGCAGGAATATCTGAAGGCTGTAAAGTCTCAGAGCGGAATTCAACTTATGTCAATGAACTTCCTCCTTCCACATGAAACAGATCCTGTTATCTGGCGTGGTCCTGTTATTTCAGGTGCAGTCCGCCAGTTCTGGACAGACGTTCTCTGGGAAGACGTTGATTTTATGTTTGTTGACTGTCCTCCGGGAACAGGTGATGTTCCTCTTACAGTATTCCAGTCACTTCCTGTTGATGGAATCATTATTGTTTCTTCTCCACAGCAACTGGTTCGTGTAATTGTTGAAAAAGCCGTAAACATGGCAAATATGATGAATATTCCAGTTCTCGGTCTGGTTGAAAACATGAGCTATGTAAAGTGCCCGGACTGCGGAAAAGAAATAAAGGTTTTTGGTGAAAGCAACATCCAGCGTATTGCTGATGATTTTGGTTTGAAAGTTCTTGCAAGAATTCCTATTGAGCAGAAGATGTCTGTTACAGTTGATAACGGTGAAGTTGAAAGCCTTACAGAAGGTTATGTAGACGGAGCAGCAGAAGCTGTAGAAGCACTTATCAATAAATCAGACAAATAATGAAAAAATTCATTTGTGCCCCAATGGCCACCCTGAGCCATGAAGCTTTCCGCCTTGCAGTAGAAACTTTTGGAGGATGTGACGAATATTTTACTGAAATGATTAATGCCTCGTCACTTCTCACAATGGGGCCGTTTGAAAAATACTATCTTCTGGACGGTCCTTGTCCGGAAAAAATAGTCTGGCAGCTTACAGGTTGGGATATTGATCACATGACTCAGGCAGCCGGACTTCTTTCTCAAAAAGCAGGAATCGGCATTGACCTTAACATGGGTTGTTCAGCTCCTCAAATCTATAAAACAGGAGCAGGAATCAGCTGGATGCTTAAACCCCTTGAAGAAAGCAGAAAACTTGTAAAAGAAGTAAAATCAATTTTACCCAGGGAAAAAAGACTGAGTGTAAAATGCCGCCTGGGTGCAGAAGATTTTACGGAAGACTCTTTCTTTACCTTTACAGATATGCTGGTCCAGGAAGGTGTTCAGTGCATTACCCTTCATCCCCGCACAATCAAGGAAAAATACAGGGGAAATCCAAAATATTCTTATGCAGCAAAATTAACAGACCGCTACAAAAATGACGATGTGGAAATCATCCTTAACGGAAATATTTCAGATTATGCCAGTGCCAGTTACGCTTTAAGTCAGGCCCCTGACTGCATCGGATTAATGATTGCCAGAGCTGCTGCAGTAAAGCCGTGGATTTTTGATCAGATCCGGAGTCAGTTATCCGCTGAAGAAAAGGGTATTTTATATGAGGCAAATCACAAAGTTGACAGAAAAAAGACAGCCCTGGACTTTATTGAAAACGTTCAGAAATGTCAGCCCCAGGAATTCTGGAAAACAAGAATCCAGAGATTCTTTAATTATTATTGTCAGCAGTTTAAGTTCGGACATTATTTTCAGAGCAGGCTTTTAAACTATAAGGGAATTGAAGAATCTGTTTTTGAAATAAATGATTATTTTGAAAAGCAGGCAGATGAACAGTACATATATTATTAGCCCGAATGTCGAGTTTTG
>DGUP01000045.1 GCA_002394685.1 Treponema sp. UBA4307
GTAACTTTCATAAGAGACTGCTGTTCGTGCTGACCATGCAAATCTACAAGGAAAGCAGCAAAAGACGCAAGGTCTGCTCTTGTTACAGGAGTAGAACCAATCCAGGCAGATGACTTTCCAGTATCTCTCATCAGCCTTCTGAGAAGAATTCTGTTATCTTCAGCTTCCATGCCGTGTTCAGTAAGCCATTCCAGCCCTTCTTTATTTTCAATTAAAAAGATACCTGAAACTTCAGCTTCATGACAGCCGGTACGAATCTGTTCAATTCCACCTTTTCCACCAAGAAGGAAAGCGAGAGATCCAATGAGAATTGATTTTCCTGCACCAGTTTCACCACTTAATACGGTAAATCCATTTTCAAATTCAAGATCAGCCCTGTCAATAAGGGCAAAGTTTTTTATATGCAGTTCTTCTATCACAGAGGACCTCCTGACCAGTTAAGTTTGCTTCTTAGTGCTGAATAAAAATTCTCCTGGGTTGCACCTGCTAAAAGAGCCTTGTTTTCAGGCACTTCCAGTATTACAACATCATTTGTCATAAGCTTGATTGAATTTTGACCATCTACGGTCAGACTAATATCAAAGCGGGACGGCAGAACAGTAATAGTAATTTCCCCATTGGAATTAAATACCAGAGGACGTGCAGAAAGGCTGAATGAAGAAATAGGTGTAAGAACCAGAGCATTCAGTGAGGGATCAATTATTGGTCCCCCTGCAGCAGCAGAATATGCTGTTGAACCAGTTGCAGTTGAAATAATTATTCCATTAGCCCTGAAAGGACCTAATACAGCCCTGTTGTATGCAACTTTCAGATTTATAAGTTTGCTTGTAGGTTCACTTGAGATTACAACATCATTTAATCCTGTAAAAATACCCAGGGATTTTCCATCCCGTAATACTTCGGCCTGGATCAAATGCCTTTCACTTATTCCCAGCTGACTGTTCAAAAATTTTTCCATTTCAATTTTCCAGCTGTCAACTGAAACTTCCGCAAGAAAACCAAATTCCCCAAGATTTACTGGAAAAACAGGAATCCCCAGCGGAGCACAGGTTCTGGCTGCAAAAAGAACAGTCCCGTCTCCTCCCAGAGTAACTACAAAATCATAGCCTTGAAAATTTACCCGGCTGGTCTCTTCCTTATCGTCCAGAGCAACTTTTCCATTATAGATAAAGGTCTGACATTCAACACCCTTCTCTTCAAGAAAAACTTTAATTTCCTGAGCCAGGGATGGTGCTTTTTCCTTGTACGAATTAACTAAAACCAGACACTTTTTCATTCAGCTGCATCCATATTTCTAAAAAATTAACAATTATAGCATTGTTGAAAGAACTTTTAAGATCTTATTTACATCAACCTGTCCCAGACGAGGATACAATGGGAACATGGCACAACGGAGAAGAAGGGAATTAGCACAAATACATTTCTTGGACAATTCCTCCTGCCTGTATGCTATAATTGAATTTTCATAAGCCTGTCTGATTTCCAGCCCCTTCTTATTTGCATAAGATTTAACATCCTTAAAACCGCTTCCTAAAACTACAGGGAAAGAGTAGATGGTAGAAGCATCATCTCCAGGACGGGCATATGTATGATGACGGCTTGAAGCAATTGCCTGAGAATAAGCCTTAAATAAATCCTTTCTTGCCTTTTCATTCCGGCCGAATTCCTTAAACTCTACATATGCGAGAGCGGCATTCATGTCAGGCATAATGTCTGTTGAAGGAGCCTGTTCTACAAGACTTTTCAAAACAGACCATTCCCTTCGTTTTGGAGCAAAAAGGAGAGCTCCCCCACCTGCAGTAACTATATCCCTGTCTTCCATAGAAAGAATGGAATAAAGACCATACATACCTGCAGCAGGACCTTTTGGTTCCTCAACAGTTTCCCCCTCTTTTGGAGCAGAAACTTTTTTTACAGCCATTTCTTCATCAAATGGATAATGAGCCAGAACTGACTGAGATACGTCTTCAATGACAGGTATATTAAATGCGAGAAACTCTTTAATTGCAGGTAAAATTCCCATACTTTCCGTAAGGATAAGAAGCCTTCCCCCTTCAGCAATTCCATCTTCAACTGCTTTTGGAGTAATAAGGCCAGTTTCTTCTATAACATCAAGAATTAGAGCCTTGTATCCCAGCCTTTCTACAGTAATCAGCTGCCATGCAGGAGCAAGGGCAGAAAGCATGATTAGTGAATCTTTTGGCAAATCGATGGCTTTCAATGCATATTCAAGGGCAAGGTTTGGACTTCTTAAAGCAACTCCACCGTCATAACCAATTAATTCTTTAGCCGTCTGCAGGAGTTTAGCATTCATTTCACCTGGTCCAAGTTTTTCATCAACCATACATGTTAATACGGCTTCCATTTCTTTACGGCGAATAGTTGAACTATATGTCTGAATCATTTTTAATTTCCTGTTTTACCTGCCAGCCCCTGAAATTTGTTTGAACGTCTTTTTTATGATAACTTCAAAATAAGTAAAAAAGAAAACATCTGGCTGACAATTCTTTATATATAATTTATAAAAAAAATATGTTTTCTGACAATGACATTTCAAAAAAAAATTGTCAGCGTCAGAAAACACTTATGAAGAAAGTTTCAAATATCTTAAAATAATTAACCTTCAACAATCTTCTGCAGTTCTTTTGCATTAAAGAGACGGCGGGTATCCAGAATTATAAGATAAGAATCATTCTGATTTACAACACCATGAATATATTCTGTTCCAATACCACTAAGCATCTGTGGAGGAGGTTTAATATCGCCCTTTTCTACAGGAACTACGCGCTTAATTCTATCGATAATAATACCGATTTTATTTCCTTCTATATCGAGAATGATAAAGCCACCTTCATCCTCTTCAAATTCATCTGCAACTTCTGATGCAAGTTTCTTTATGTGAAATCTCTTATGAAGATTGATGATAGGGATAATTTCACTTCTTAAATTGATAATACCTTCTACATAGTAAGGAGCATTTGGAATGGGTCTGACATCCTGAACCTTAACAATTTCTTTAACGTCCATGATATCTACACCATAAAGCTCTTCACCAAGCTGGAAAGTTACCAACTGAAGCTGTGTGTTTTCACCTGCCATATAAATTTCTCCTGATTGGTTAAAAAATAACGCCTTTTAGGCATCATCTTTATTATAACTCATATTTTACAACACTCAAGGCTTTCAGTCTACAATAAATAAAGAAATAACTTTTACATTTTTTATTCCTCCAGCCTTAAGAATCATTGAACAGCTTTCTGCCGTTACTCCAGTTGTAATTACATCGTCAATCAAGAATACCTTTTCCGGAAGATTTCCTTTTCTTTTAGCCCGAAGAAAGGCCCTGCTCAGTGCATAATTCTTTCCTTTTTCAGCAAATCTTTCCTCCCTGTCCAGTTTTTTCTGCTGAATTCTGGAAACTCTTTCAAGGGCCGGGAATATTTTCCAGCCGTAGAGCCTGTTCAGATAGTAACAAAGTTCTTTTATCTGATCCCAGCCTTTGTGACGAATTTTTCCTTTTCTTGGAGGCACAGGTACAAGAAAAATATTCTCAACAGAAAGGTCCATTGATTCTTCTGAAGCAATGACCAGCCTTAAAGCCTTGTTAATGGCTTTTGCAAAAATAGGAGACAGGCTTCTAAGGTCCGCCATTTTCCAGTCAAAGAGCAGCTTTTTATTCCACAGGCGATAGGAATGGAGTGGAAAAACACCGTCAGTGCTTAAAAGAACCTTATCAGTTCTGCAGTCAATGCACTGATCCTTTTCACTCACCAGTACCCTTCCACAAGTCTTACAACGATCTTCTACACCTGGAAAAGCAAAAAATTCTTTTCTACAGGAAGGACAAAGATCATAGTTATAAACCCTTCCAGAACAAATGGAACACTTTCTGTTGAAGAATAAATATGAGAAGACAATACGTAATCCTCCCTGTAAAATTAAAAATTTATTAAAACAGAAGATTTTTATCCGCAGCCATTTACTCATACACTATTATTATCATAAACAAAGTGATAAAAAATACAAAAAAAATCCCGATTTTTAACAAAAAAACCGGGATTTATATTTTTTTTCGGATTTTTTCTTTATTTGCCCATAAGGGTCTTTTTCCAGCGGGTAAGAGCCTGCAGTGCTGTAAGAGGAGTAATGTTATCTGTATCAGTTGAAAGGATTTCATCAAGAATCATTTCTTCGTCAGAGAATAAAGCTCCTGTTAAAGACTGTCCCTGATTTTTTTCAGGCTTAGCTTCTTCTTTTTCCGGAGGGAATTCATAAACAGAAGAAACAGCCTTATTCTCAGCTTCCCCCTGAATTTTATGAAGAATAAACTGAGCTCTTTCAATAACAGGTGCAGGAACTCCCGCAAGAGATGCAACATGAATACCGTAAGAATTTTCACTGGCTCCCTGCATAACTTTACGAAGGAAAACAACCCCCTCAGCAGTATCTTTAACCGCCATACAGAGCTGAATCATATTTTTATGTTCCATTCTTGTCAGTTCATGATAGTGAGTTGCGAACAGTGTTTTGCACTTAATTTTATTTAACAGATATTCACTTACAGCCCAGGCAATTGAAAGACCATCTTCCGTAGAAGTTCCACGGCCAACTTCATCCATAATTACAAGAGACCGGTCTGTTGCTGAACGAAGAATACCTGCAGTTTCAGTCATCTCAACAAGAAAAGTTGATTCTCCCCTTGCAAGATTATCACTTGCTCCTACACGGCAGAATATCCTGTCAACAATTCCAAGCCTTGCACTTTCTGCAGGAACAAAGGAACCGGTTTGTGCCAGAAGGGAAATTAATGCATTTTGTCTCAGGTAAGTACTTTTACCTGCCATATTTGGACCTGTAATCAGGGCAAAAGTTATTCCTTCCTCATTCTCCATGAGAGTCAAATCATTTGAAACAAATTCTCCAGTAGGAATGTGAGCCTCTACTACAGGATGCCGGCCCTTCTTTACATCAAAAATTTTTTCTTCAGACATAAAGGGTTTTGACCAGCCATTCTTACATGCTGCTTGAGCAAGGGATGCACAAACATCAGTGTAGGCAATCTGTGTTGAAAGCTGTTTAAGGTAGAGAACCTTTTCCTTCAGGGAGTTTCTGATTTCAAGGAAAAGATCCCTTTCAAGTTGAAGGATTTTTCCAGATGATTCATTTAGATTCTCTTCAAGAGACTGAAGTTTTTCTGTGGTAAACCTCTGGGCATTTACCAGGGTTCTTCTTATCATGAAGTGGTCAGGAACTTTATCCAGTTTCCCCTTGGTTACTTCAATAAAGTAGCCCATATTTCCGTTATTCCGGATTCTTAAATTCTGAATTCCGGTTTTAGCCTTTTCTTCTTCAGTATATTCTTCAAGAACTTTATTGAAATTATTGTGAATATCCCGCCAGTGATCCAGTTCCTCGCTCCAGCCGTCTTTAATGATTGAACCATCTGTAAGGGAAGTTGACGGATCATCCAGAATTGAACTTTCAATTAAATTTACAATGGAGTGAGCATCATTTAAATCTATTGAGCCAAAATCTGATTCTTTAAGATATTCACTTGCCTTAATCCAGAGTGATAGAGAATTTTTTAAAGCCTGCAGGTCTTTTGCATGAGCCCTGTCCATTGCAATTCTGCCGGCAAGTCTTTCTATATCAAGGATTCCGCTTAATGATTCCTGAATATGACGAAGCAAAGTTAAATTTTTTGTAAATAATTCTATATGATTTTGTCTTGCTTCAATCTGCTTAAGGTCTGTAAGAGGAAAGGACAGCCATTGTTTTAACATACGGCTTCCCATAGCAGTTGAAGTATAATTTACGCATTCCAGAAGTGAAAATTCCCTGCTTCCGTCACGAAGATTTTCCGTTATTTCCAGATTGCGGCGGCTGGAATCATCAATAATCAAATACTGAGCATCTGAATAAATACTGATTCCATTTACATGAGGAATATGGGAATTTGTAGTTTTCTCAAGATAATCAAGAAGGAAACCTGCCGGTACTACTTCAGGAGAGCTTTCAGTTAAAGAAAAAGCCCGTAAAGACTGAGTATTGAACTGTCTTAAAAGTCTTTTGTAACTTAAATCCTTATTAAAGTTCCAGTCCGGATAGTAAGAAACACTTACATTATTAAGAGACTGTATTGTATCTTTGACCAGTTGATCATTTCTTAAACTTTCAGGAAGAAGAAGTTCTTTTGGTGAAAGACGGCCTGCCTCTTTAGGAAAAGAATTATGCATTTCCTTTTTTGAAAAAGAGGTTGCCTTAAATTCTCCGGTGGTTACATCAATGAAAGCAAAAGCACAAGTATCTTTAACAATGCAGAAAGATGCAAGAAAATTATTACTGCTGCCTTCCAGGTATTCACTTTCTGTAGCTGTGCCAGGAGTAATAGTTTCAATAACTTTTCTTTCTGTAAGCCCCTTGCCGTGAGCAATTTCTCCAATCTGTTCTGCAATTGCAATTTTTTTTCCTAATCTCAGAAGTCTTGCAATATATATTTTTGCAGCATGATAAGGAATACCGCACATGGGAGAAGAAGCTCTGTGTGTAAGGGTCAAATTTAAAAGACGAGAAACTTCTACGGCATCGTCATTAAACATCTCGTAGAAGTCTCCCAGACGAAAGAAGAGCACCTCATTTGGATGCTCATCTTTTATACTCTGATATTGTGCAATAAGAGGAGTTGTTTCTTCTGACATTTACTATCTGATTCTCAAACCAAGATCAAGAATAACATCATTTGTAATATCAACTGAATTACTGTACCAGAGAATTGAAGTTGTATCCTGAAGGCTTAAAACCATTGAGTAACCGTCTTTTTCTGCAATTCTTGCAATAGAAGCGTAAAGTTTCTGATAGAACGCATCATTTTTCTGAAGGTTACTCTTAAGATTTTCAAGTTCAATATTCTTAGCCTTAATGTAATCTGTTAAAGACTGAGTTTTCTTTGTAATTTCAGCCTGTGTAGACTTTACCATTTCCTGGTCGCCGGCCTTTTCATAAGTAAGCTTTGTCTGACGAAGCTTCTGCAATTCTTCAGTGCGCTTGTCAATTTCTTTCTGGAATTCGTTTTTCTTAGTTTCATAATTCTTTAAAGCAGAAGAATTCTTATAGTAAGACTGATAAATGCGATCTGTATCAACAACAGCAAACTTTGTAATCTGCTGAGCAAAAACTTTTGTTCCGGCAAGTGACAAAGCAAATAAACCAAGTAATAAAACCTTCTTTAAAGTTGAACTTTTCATGTAAAAAATCTCCTGTATGTCTTTCTGGACCCTTCAGTTAAGGACTCTGAAGAGCCATTATATTAAAAATCTTAAAAAAATTAAAGCATATATTCAGACGGAATTATCTGTTTGGAACAGAGAATGATAACTTAAAGTGTAAGCTTTCCCAGAAGTTATCAACTTCACTACCATATCTGTCTTCCCAGATAATACCATTTTCTCCAGCCTGGAATGTACTTGTAAAGAGCAGTCTGATTGGGAACTGCTGAATTGTAAATCGGATACTAGGTCCAAAACTAAAGTACCAGTCATCCAGATTACCAAAGTCTGTGAATACATCAGAAACTGAAGACTTAATCATACTTGCATCAAAGAAAAGATCCAGTGCAAGGATACCTGGAACAGCCGGATAACGAAGCTCTACAGTATTATTCCAGAGGGCCTTTCCACGTTTAATATTATATATATACCATCCGCGGCCTGCAAACATACCATCAATATAAAGCTGATTAGCCTTCTTGATTGTTGAATCAAATGCAGGGAATTCCATTGAAAGACCTGTATAACCCATGAGGATCAGCTTGAAATTATAAGTATCTGAAACAGGAATATTACAGAGAGTCTTATATGCTTCAGCCTTTGTATCAGACTTTAAATAGAACTGTGTTTCACCCCACTCTGGAGCAAATGGAAGGAAACCTTCTGGCATAAGTCCGTACCAGGCAAGTCTCTGACTTACAAACCAGCCGTTTGTAGGATCATAATTTACGTCTCTGTCATCAATTGATACTGATCCGAAAATGGAATTACGAGGTTCCCAGTTATTGTTATAATCCGAAATTGATGAATCAATTGGAGTATAAAGGGTTGAATCGTAAATATTGTTAATCAGGGAACTTGAAACACCTGTTGTTGCATTAATGATTGCCCAGTCAGGTGTCCATCTTCTGCCCACGCCAACACTGAAGGTAAAATCGTGACTCTGATATTCCATGTAATAGGTATCATCATCTGTTGTACCATCAGGCATTAATTCGTTAATAAGAGTATAATTGCTCTCATGAGCATATGAGAGGGAAGCCTGAAATGTAATTGGAAGACCAAAGAGCCAGTTCTGACCATATCCCAGGCTGGCTGACTGTTCAGTTGTAGAAAGATTAAGGCTTGCAGAAACAGAACGTCCCTCTCCAAACAGGTTTGAATCTGTAACCTTTGCAAAAATAGCAATAGGGAACTGTTCAGGATCAGAGACACCGGAGAAAGTAAATCCGAAATCAAGGGTTGTTGTACTTGTTTCCTCTACATTAAATACGATATCAACAAGATTTGCTTCAGAACCAGGGGTTACTTCCGGCAGAACATTTGAGAAATACTGAAGGTTGTAGAGGTTTCTTAAACCAGTGTAAACCTTTGTGTTTGAGAAAATGTCCCCGTCTTCAATAGGAATCTCACGGCGAATTACCTCTTCCTTAGTTTTTGAATTTCCCTTGATAATAATATGTTCAACATGGCTTCTTGCATTTTCAACAATCTGAAGGGAATAAGAAATCAATCTGTCTTCTGAATTTTTCTGAACATGAGGAATAAACTGATTTGCAGTATATCCGTTTTCATAATATAGATTCTGAATTGCGTAGAAACTTTCCTGAAGTTTTGTTTCATTGTAAAGATCGCCGGCCTTAAGCTTAACAAGTCCCTGAAGCTGCTCAGTTGAGAAAATTTTATTTCCGGTAAATGTAATACCACCAAAAGTATACTGAGTACCTTCCTGGATTACGAAAGTAATTGTAAGCTCATCCCGCTGTTTTTCTTCGTTATAGTTTCTTTCCTGCTTAACATCCAGAACACTGGCTTCAATATAGCCTCTGTTATGATAATAAGAGTTAATGGTAAGTTTATCCTGCTCAAGGGAAGACTCCTGGAATTCCCCCTTCTGGAAACCCCCTGCTTCCTTAAGAGACAACTTACTCTTTAATGTTTTTTCAGTAACAATAACATTTCCTTCAAACTTTATTGAAGCAACTACAGTCTGTTTTCCTTCAGAAATATTGAATGTAACTGTAACTCCTGAATCATTTTTGTCACAGACAGAACTTACTTTTACTGCAGTATAACCCTTGTTAATGTAATAATCTCTAATTGCCCTCTCATCAAGAAGAACCTTGCTTTCTGAAAAAATATCCTTTTCTTTAATTGAGGTAACTTCCTTAAGTTCAGCTATACGAACCTGATTATTTCCCCTGTATTCAATTTTTGTAACAGAAGGAGCTTCCTTTACTACCAGAACAATATTTACTGTATTACGGTTCTGATCACCAGGAATTGCTTTCGGTGTTACATCATCAAAATAATTAAGGGCAAAAACTCTGTTTAATAAATCTGCAAAAACATCTTCAGTAAGATTTTTTCCAACAAATGCACTGGTTATACCTTCCAGATCACTGTTTTTTACTGAACTTAATCCCTGAAATGTTACAGTTTTAATAGGCTTATTCCAGTACCAGCCTTCATCCTCCTGTGAAAAAGCAGGAAGGGCTGAAGCAAAAATCAAAAAAAGCTGAAAAACAAACAGGCAGAGACGCTTATTACGCATAAAAATCCTCTATATTGAATATTTTTTAATTACTATAACTCACAAATAGCAACTATTAGAATGACAATCTCCAGGAAAGCGTAATAGAATTACCGCTTACCCAGGAATTTTGTAAATCCCCCAGATCCGGTGCAAAATTCCATCTGATGTTTGCAACAGGAGATGAAAGTTCAAGACCAATTTCCGGATGGAATACAAGCCCTGTGGCAGAATCCCCGGACTCAGCTGCAAGTTCATCGTATGTCCAGTGCAGCATGGCGTCCAAATACAGCGATTCCCCGAAGTATTTGCCTATATAAACAGTCGAATTATCAAAATAGTTACTAAATGAATAAACCTTTTCATCGTTTGAATCCATATTAAGCCCCTGCTTAATTGCATTCTGAAGAATGGCTGTTCGAATAGAAAATATATCAAAATTAAACAAGTCACGCAATGCATTTTCCAGTTTACGCACAACAGTAACCTGAACACCGTAATCCAGTGCGGAAATCATCAGACCACCCACATCCTCTGCATCTCCAGCTGCAGCCTGACCCAGAAGTTCGTAAATTTCGTTCAGGGATTTTGCAGGAGTTGAATACAGAGAGGGATTAAAATTAGACACATGCTGTCTTATGGCAGACAAGGTAATTGTAACAGATTCTCCCTGTTCGTCATGTTCACGAGTCTCTGCACGAAGAGTGAGATTTGGATCAAAAGCATCCTGATTTTCATTAAGAATGATTCTTCCTTCTTTAAGATAGAAGTTTCTGTTCAGATAAGACACTTCTCCACCCCTGAGTACAACGTCCCCCTTTACGGTCCAGAGATTTTCCGCAGTATTAAGAGTCAAATTAATAGGTGTACCTGGAGCAATAAGGGCGCGGACAATAGGATTTACCACAAAATGCACTTTCTGACCAACAATGAGGGTTACGTCCGCATTTACATCAATAGGATTTGGAGCAGGACTTGCTGCCTTATTTTCATTTCTAGGCTGCTGCTGACTGTCATTTTTATTTCCTTGCAGGGAACCCATTTTTGACATATCAAGAACAGTAATTTCAGAATTATCAAGACTTACATTACCGGCAACATTCAAATCATTTCCAGTATATGACATGGACAAATCAAGGCCCAGATTACCTTTGGCACTTACAAGAGGCACTTTTGCATCAATAGGAATTCCATCCTTTCCATTTGTTTTTGCCGTAAACTGAAGACTGTCCAGAGACCAGCGGTCAAGAATTATTTCTGCATTTAAAACAAGATCTGTATGTTTTATATTAAATAAACAATCATCCAGCAGAATATTATCCTGGGTCATAGAGATTGAAAAGGATTTAGAAGTAAAATGTTCCGGAATAAAATCAGGAAGATTAAAATCCAGATTAAGAATATTGATCTGTCCGTCAAGATACGGATCTGTAAATACACCGGACACTTCCAGGCTGCCATCCAGCTGACCGGAGTAAAGTGAAAAATATGATGAATTAAAATACTTTGAAAATTTAGAAGCATCAAGATAGAAATCAGATACTTTAATGTCCAGACTGTTCTTAAGAATATTAATATTTCCGGCCAGATTAAAATGCAGAGGCTTCTTTTCATTAATTCTTAAAGAAATGTCCCCCTTGTCCGTAAAGTAACCAGTGGCACCAATATTTTCATTTGTAGTGAAGGTCCACATTCCGTTCATCCGGATAATATCCACATTCAGAGGAATTTTTTCATTTAAAAGAGAACCTGTCATAGCAGGGCTGTTCAGATTGATTTTGAAAACTTCAGGAACAAAAGCATTAGATTGAGGAGAAAGATTCTCAACTGCAAGCTTCATTGGAATTTTCAAATCCTTTTCTCCCATAGTGAGCTGGGCATTTGCTGAAAAGTTTCCTGTAAATTTTTTAAGGTTCATTGAACCTTTTAAATCTGTCAGTTCTACAAAATTGTAATAAGCATAAAGATTTGTAAGATCCAGATTCCAGTTCTGATCATCCTTCATTTCAAAAGTTATGAGGCCGCCTGCATTAATAGGATAGCCGTTCAAATCCATCCGGAAACGCTGAATATTAAGGACTCCATAAGGATTACGTAAAGTTCCGTCCACACGGATAAAGGCATTTAAAGTGTCATCTTCATACTGATTTTCTATAAAGCGTCCCATGAAGATTTCAGATAAATCCCCGGTCACAAGAAGCTTATAGTCCAGAATATCAGGTACAGTTTCTCCCCTATTCAGATTTGCGCCGTTTAAATTAGCCTGAAGGGAAACCTTTTCTTCTGAAAGAGGATTATCAACTTTCATATTGAAATTTATATTTTCGATAATACTGTTATTTAAAGTCCAGTCAGCCGTTGCACTTCCAAATAGAGAAGAACTTTTATCAGTATAGGAAATGGAATCAATTAAGAGTCCCTTGTTATCCATTTTTCCACCAAGAGAAATTTTCGGATCAAATGGGATTTTTCCACTATTTTCATGAATTTCAAAATTTTCAAGAACAATTTTAAAGGTATTTTCAAGAAAATTCTTTCCTTCAAGGGCGTATTCAAAATTAGTCCTTAAAGAAGAATAGAAAAGAAAATCCCCCAGTGAAATAGGCATGTTAGTATATTCTGCTGAACCATACAGTTCTTTTCCAATATTGACCATTACATCAAGGCCATAATTGCCTGTAATATTCAGCCAGTGACCTTCAGTAAAGGAACCATCAAGATGATAAGGTATGGAATTAAGGTTAAAGTTTGTTGCAAAAAGAATCTGCTCTTCTTCCAGGTCAATATCAGCATTGATTGTTGCCTGCAGGGCAATTGCATTGAAAAGCAGTTCCAGCTGGCTTACCTGAACAGAAGACTGTGTTCCGTCAAACGAAAGCAAAAGAGCCTGCTTGTTTTCTTTTGTATTGGCAACGATTGTGTATGGTGAATTATAAGTTATATCCTTAAAATCCGTTGATAAATAAATCTGGGTACTCATAATAAATGGTGAAACCATATCTCTTGCACCCATTAAAGAAGCAGCACTTTCTTCATCCAGACAAAAGGCTATTGCATCAAGAACTGAATCAGCAAAAAGATTTTTTACATCCAGAATTAACTGAACTTCCTGGCCCGCTCCCATCTGATAAAGACCTTCAATACTTAATTCTGCAGGAGTTGAATACTCATAGTGGGCATAGTCGCTCATGTTAAAGGAAAAATCAATCTGATTGTTGCCCAGACCAGCCTTTGCCTGAATTGCGGTAAAACTTTTATCTCCAAGGAAGAGCTGTGGAATAAAAGCCAGATACTTTCCCTTCTGCATTTCCACATACAGTTCCCCGCTGATTTGATTTCCGTTTGGAAGAGTAAAATGAGCCAGTTCTGCCGTAATGGAAGGTTCCAGCCGTGGAATATTAAAAGTACCACTGAGGGAAGCATCAAGCATTTCTCCGTACGCATGGAGGGAATTTATAATAATATCATTATTATCACCCCTGGCATTAAGGACAACCCTTTCCCCTGAAGGAATTAAAGCTCTTGAAAGCATGACAGATCCAATGGCATTCCATCTGTAATCCAGAGTTTTTGTATTAAAACTAAATCCACCATCAAGAGAAAGGCGGCTGCCGTTAATCTTGTCCATAGGACTTGGAAGAGGAGGCATTTTTACCAGGGCAAAAGGATTCAGATTATCTGTAGAAATCTGAACATCGGCCTGAGATTTATTCATATCGTAGGAAAATGAAATATCGTAAGGCAAAGTCTGCTGAATGGAGTTCAGATGAAAAATTCCATCTCCATAACGGAAAAGATATTCCATTTTTGCCAGAGAATAGTCGGCCCTGGAATGAGTATCAACACTTAAAAAAATAGAACTGTCCTGTACACGATTTAAAATCTTTGCATTGACATTATATTTTATTCCCAGAGACTGATTATTCAATGCCCCCAGTTTTGCAAGAACATCCCCGTTAATATTTGTGGATATTGCAACTCCACCCTCTTTTATAATTTCAATATTATTAAGAACAGCTGAAATATCGTTTCCTTCAAAAGCAAAGTGAAGTCTTGTATTTCTAATCTGCACATTAAATGGAAGAAAAAAAAGACCGTTTTTGATTTGATTTACCAGATCCTCCGTAAATTCAACCATTTCCTGTTCCTGCTCCTGATTCTGGCTGAAAAGCTTCATAAGTTTTTCAGTTACTTCAGGATATTTTTCCCCGGAATAATCAAAATTTACATCAATAATCTTAAGCTTTGTAAAAACATGTGATAAATCTTTTTTTAACAGTTTTCCTAAAGAATAGCCGATTGAAACTTTTTTTATGGAAAGAATTGAATCTCCGCTTGACTTATCATAAATTTTTACCCCTCTTAAATTTATTCCAGAGAGAATGGAAGGAGAAAGTGATTTGTAGGACACCCCCAGACCAGTCTGTTCGTAGAGAAGATTCAGATATTTTTCTTCAATCTGCTGTATTTTCTCCGTAAGACGAAGATAAACTGGCCTTACAAGAGCCACTGTTCCTGCAGAAAATAAGAGAAAACATGAAAATACTATGATGATTTTTCTGATTTTTGCCTTCATGCCTTCTTTATAGACCTCTATATATTAACATCCCTGTAAAAATTTTTAGAGAGATTGCCTTCTTTCTTATTTTTCGGTAAATTTCTTTAAAAATTATCCTATAATATTCTATTGAAATAACATCTTAAAGTCCATTAAATAACAAAAATAGATTGTTTATACAGGGAAAAATTATGATACTGAAGAATTTTATTGTTTTTGAAGGAATTGACGGCGCAGGAACATCTACTCAAACAAAGGCCTTGCAGGCACTTAATCACGAAAAACTTCTTTTTACTGCAGAACCAACTTCTGCTCCCACAGGCAAATTTCTCAGACAAATGTTAAAGGGGGATGTAAAAGTTGCTCCTTCTACAGCCGCTTTTATGTTTGCAGCAGACAGAAACGAACATCTGGACGGAGAATTGCAGACGGAAGGCAGTAATTTAGTTACAGGTGTAAAAAAGGCCTGTCAGGAAGGTAAAATCGTAATTTCAGACAGATACCTCTTTTCAAGCCTGGCATATCAGTCTACAGATGGAGATGCAGAACTGGTCCGCCACCTGAACAAGTTTTTTCCTCTGCCACAGCTTCTTTTCTACTTTGACATAAAACCTCAGGACTCTCTTAAGCGTATTCAGGGGCGTGGAATCAGGGAAATATACGAAAAAGAATCTTTCCTTAATAAAACTGTTGAAAATTACAAAAAGGTGCTTGATAAATATTCTTCTGAAAAAGAAGAGAATGGCATGAAAATCCATATTATTGACGCAAACAGACCTGTAGAAGAAATAACAGATGAAATTATTAGGGAAGTTGAAGAAACTACCGGGATAAAACTTAAAAATAATTAAGTAAAACTTAAATTCATACTTATTGTTTCCGATAATGAAGATGTGAAAAACTCTAATAATAAGTTTGAATATAATTTCTTTACAATAAAATCTCTCTTGAATCGTGGAGCTGCAATTCTTTTACTTGCAATTATTTTTGTCAGCAATGCCTCAGCTTATGTCTGCAAGTATAAGGAAGATTATTACAAACTCTATCACATTCATTATGCCCAGACCAGTGATGACTGCATTGAAAACATTTACTGGCTGGAAAAAGCTGTGGAAGCTCCATTTGCAAATCCTCTTTATGCCATGGCAAAAATTGAAGATGAAGAGCACTGGGAAAAATACCGCTATCTTTTTATGATGCACCTGAATCTTAAACTTCTGGAACAGCACCTTAGACTTGGTAGAATTTATGACAAGGAGACTGCATATTTTTACGACGCTCCCTGGAAAGACGAATATTTAAGGAATCTTGAAAAAGCAAAAACTTTTTATGAGGCCGGCTATTATTACTGGCAGGAAGCTCAGCTCTGGGCCGAAAAAGCAAGTACAACAAATTTTAATTTTCTCTGGATTACTGATCTTCAGAACTGGGAAGATGAACGTTACAAAATTGTTACAGGAGAACTGGATTACAAAAAAACACTGGACAGGGAACTTGCAAGAGTAAATAAAGTTATTGATACTTACGTTGCAATGGATTCAAAAAATTATTAAAATAATATTTAATATGAAAGAATCGAAGTTTATCCTCCAGTATCCTGAAAATTCAGGCTATGACAAAACCGAAATTAATTTTTACAAAGGAAATCCAGATCTTTCTTCAGTTTTCTTTACTGAAAAAAGTGAACAGAAGAGATTATTTATTTCAGATTTAACAATCACCAGACTGGAATCTGCAAAGGATTTCTTTAATCAATTCACAAATAAAAAAATCCTTAATGAAAAAACAGGCGAATACATTGCTTTTCATGAAACAGATATTCTTCTTGTGCTTGGAGCAGGAGAATCCTTTAAAACAATGGACTCCGTTCTCACAATTGTAAGAACGGCACTTGAAAATAATCTGGACCGAAACTCCCTGATGATTGCTGTGGGCGGTGGGGTTTTAACTGATATGGCAGGTTTTGCGGCATCTATATTTAAGAGGGGAATTGATGTGGAATTTGTTCCTACAACCCTTCTCAGTATGGTAGATGCGGCAGTTGGAGGAAAAACCGGCTGTGATTTTGAAGGATACAAAAATATGCTGGGAGCCTTTCATCCTGCAAAAAAACTATACGTATGGCCTTCATTTGTTCTTTCCCTTCCTCATAACGAATACATTTCCGGACTGGGTGAGGCAATTAAAACTGCCCTCCTCTTTAATCAGGAAACTGTTAAAATGTTTGAAGAAAATCCAGATAAAGTTCTTGCAAGAGACTTAAATCTCCTGGAAAAAATTATTGAAGAATGTGTAAGGGCAAAAGCTTCTATCGTGCAGGAAGATTTTAAGGAAAAAGGAAGGCGGGCTTTCTTAAACCTGGGCCATACTTTTGGACATGCACTGGAAGCAGTTGCAGGACTTGGAAAAATTACCCATGGAGAAGCAGTTTGCTGGGGAATGATGAGGCAGGCAGAACTTGCAGACAGACTTAGTATTTGTGAAAAGTCATACCCTGTACGAGTCCGGAATCTTCTTAAGGCATACGGATACGACACAAAAGCATTTCCTTCAGTTCTGGAAGATAAGGCTTGTAATAAAGAAAAGATTATTCTGGAACTTTTAAAAGCAATGCATAAGGACAAGAAAAATAATTCAAGCGGATTAGTAAGATGTACAATTCAGGAAGATGTTTGTAAAACACAGATTAAATCTTTTAAAGACGATGAACTTATACCGCTTTTTACAGACTGATTATTTCTCGTTTAAGATAAAGGTAAAACCATGGAAAAAGAACATTATTTTGATTTTGCAGCAACTTCACCGCTGGATGAAGAAATCGCAAGGGAAGCACTTGAACTTTCAATAGAACACTGGGGAAATCCTTCCAGCATACACAATGCAGGAAAAGATGCCAGAACAATACTTGAACAAGCAAGGGAAAGAGCAGCAAAAGCGCTGGGAGTTAAAAGTTCCTGTCTTTATTTTACTTCCGGGGGAACCGAAAGTGATCACATTCCTCTGCTTAGCATTTTAACAAGACCACAGAAAGGCTCTGTGTTAGTATCTTCAATTGAACACCCTGCAATCCGCGAAATGAGTAAAATGCTTACAAGTTGCGGCTGGCAGGTAATAAAAGTAAATTCAGATAAAAATGGATTTATTTCAAAGGAAGCCGTTCTTGAAAAACTGCAGGATGATACAGTCTTTGTAGCCCTCATGGCGGTAAACAATGAAACAGGTGCCGTACAGGAAATCTATAAAGTTGCAGACGCTCTCAATGAAATTGGAAAAAATAAAAGAAAACCTTTTTTTCATGTGGATTGTGTCCAGGCAGCAGGAAAAATCACCCTTGATCTCAATCATAAAGGGATTGATTCAGCAGCCTTCTCTGCACACAAAATCTGCGGTCCAAGAGGCATAGGACTTTTGTATCTGTCTAAGGAAATTACTCCATTTTTAAGAGGCGGCGGACAGGAAAAAAACATTCGCTCCGGCACAGAAAATGTCTTTGGAGCATGGGCACTTTCCCGCTGTCTTGAAAAATATTACATTTCAGATTCAAACCCTGAGATGAAAGACCGCTACAATAAACAGATCGAATATACAGACGAACTTATGGAAAAACTCAGTCACTTAAAGAACTGCACTATAATTCCAAAAATCCGTCTGGATAAAAAAGCCTGTCAGGAACAGAATCTTAGTTTTTCTCCATGGATTCTTCAGGCCAGCTTCAGAGGAATCCCTGGGCAGGTAATGGAAAGAGCCCTTAGTGAAAAAGGCTTTTACATTTCAACTGGAAGTGCCTGTTCTCAGGGCCATCACGAAAGACCTGTTCTTGACAATATGGACCTGACTAAAGATGAAAAGGAAAGCGCTGTAAGATTCAGTTTTGGAGTTTCTACAAGCAGGCAGGCTATGGAAGAACTCTATCAGGCCGTGGAATCTGTTTGCAGGGACTTCTCTCAAATATAAATACAGTGGCTTTAATTTTCTAGCACAGATATTTCTGATGCCCGAACTTTACGTTCGCCTGCTGAACATTTGCATATCTAAGAGTTGTATCAATCTTGGTATGCCCAAGAAGAACCTGAACCTGTTCAATTGGCATTCCCTTGTCAATTGCTCGGGTTGCAAGAGTTCTTCTGAACCTGTGCGGATGAACATTACTGATTTCTGCCCTCTTTCCAATATCTCTTACAATCTTTTCAATAGCATTAATTGACAAACGTTTGCAGCTGCCCTTGTTATATTTACGTTCTGTTACAAACAAAGCCTTATTTTTATCCTTCCGCTCTTTCAGGTAATTTTCAATTTCCACTTTAGTGCGGACATCAAAATAAGTTTCCCTTTGTTTTGCCCCCTTACCAAACACAAGACAGGAACGGTTTTCCAAATCAATTGAATTTCTGTTGAGTTTATTAAGTTCACTTACTCTTATTCCTGATGATAGAAGGAAATCTACAATTGCCAGATCTCTCTTACTGAAAGAAGCTTTTTTTCTTATCCTCTCAATCTGTTCATCAGTTAATGCCGATTTTATCTTTACAGGAATTTTTATTTTGTGAATACGAATCATTGGACTTTTAATTATAAAGTCTTCTTCTTCAAGCCATTTATAAAAACTGGATAAAATCCTTCTCATGTTGTCTAAAGTAAGATTCGTGCAATTACGATCTTTCTGATATATTATTAAATAATCACGAATTTCTTCAGTACTGACAGTACAAAGCTCTTTTTTTATCTTTGTTTCAAAATAGTTCAAGACAGAAGAATAGTACCTTTCAGTTTTTTCAGATATACCTTCTATTCTTTTGGCACTAATAAATTGCTTAATCAAATTTTCACGATTCTTTTTTTTAATACTGCATGGCGGAATAGAATAAAGAACTTCAGCTAATACATGCTCTAGTTTCTTCATCTGCTCAGAAGAAATTGAATCTTCCATTTTGATCTTAATTTCATTAATAATTTCTAAACTCATATTAATCTCCGTTTTATTAAAGTATGAATTATATCGGTTTAAAAATTATTTCTTTACAGTTTTTTTTATCTTGTACAAGATTATTTTTTGTTAACCGTCCTTGCGTTGCTTGGAAACCCGACTGGCTTCGCCACAACTCCAGGGCGGGAGCAGTTCTAAATCTTAGCCATCCGGTTTTTTATTTCAAAGAAACCGTTACATTTTGTAATTATTGAAACATTATGAAATCAGCGAAAAATATAATTGACAAAAAAAGCAATGTCAATTTTTTACCTTTTTTTCTAAAAAAACCGTGATTTAGTCCTGATAAACTGAAGTTTATGTGGGGCATACAAACCACTTCTTAAAACTATAGATATGTTCATAAAGGCTGCTGAAAAATAATTTTTATCCTCTCTTTTCCTACCGGATTCTACGCCCAGTTTTGCTAAGTCCTTATAAATGCTGCATTTAAAACAAAAAAACTGGGCAGAACCAGTTTTGGCTAGTTAGCCCAGTTTTTACACAATTAAAAAATAACTCAGTCTGTCATATAAGGGCAGTGATTTTCATATGCCCATCTTAATGCCTGATTTAAACGCTGCTGATATCCTTTCCCGCCTTTTTTCAACGCATCCAGAATATCAAGATCTATTTTTGTATGAACATCTCCTTTCTTCATTTTTACCCATTCAGGATGAACTTCATACCATGGGCGGAATTCTTTCAGTTCTTCTTTTGTCATTACAGGACAATCTGAGAAGTCTGTGTTCTTAAAATTCATGGCCGCATCGATTTCTTCTTTTGTCAGCGGCGGAAGTTTTTTTACTTCATCTAGCGTCATAGTTTTCATAATACTCAGCCTCCTCATATTCTTCAGCCTTTCTGGCCAAAATTATTCTTTTATTGCCGTTTCTGTCTGTTGCTACTACAAAGAGTACAAGCATGTCAGAACCCCTTCCGATTGTATTAGTCCGTTCTTCCTCTAATGTCGAATTCTCAAAATCAAGTTTTTCTATTCGTTTCTCATCAAGAAACACGCGGACTGCCATCTCAAATGAAATGCCATGCTTCTTTTTGTTTATGGCATTTTTCTTCTCGTCCCATTCAAATGTCATCAATCAATCCTATGTACATAATATTATGTACATTATTATTCGTCAAGACTTTTCTTAAACTTTTGTATTTTCTGAAAGAAAATGTAAAAGTCGCTCCCGCAGGGCATAGTACAAAAGGCTTGCTTATTCTTCCGGAATGTCGCTTCGGCACGCAGTTTTACCTCCCTGTAAAACTGCTAAACAGAACACGCATTATTTTCAGCTGCCGTCCTTGCGGCTGTCCGTTCACGCCTTGTATTCACAAAATAATGAGTGTTCTGTTCACCTCAGCTCACATCATCGCAAAAAAGGCGGGAGCTTTTACCGGCTCTCAGAAAGATTTTTTACTTTTGCGGCTAGCAGGTGAACAGAATGTACGTTATATGGCGAAGCGGTGTTTTTTTTAAGCCTCCAAAAACCGTGATTTAGTCCT
>DGUP01000037.1 GCA_002394685.1 Treponema sp. UBA4307
ATTTAGTCCTGATAAACTGCAGTTTGTGTTGGTAATACAAATCACGATTTATGTGACTAACGTGGATTGCAAATTTGCAAAGAAAATGCACTTATTCAAACTGTAAAATGCATTTTCTTTGCAGCTTAAGGTACCATGAATTTCTTAAGCCGCTTGCTGAATTGTCAAAGGTCGGATTCTTCTCCCACTCTCATGGGGAATAGGAGAAGAAAGACAGTTGTATTTAATACGATTAAATAATAGTGTCCACGATAAATATCATTTATTAGACTTACACAAAAATTAATTTGTGAAATTTGTTAACAATTCTAAAATCTTAGCAGAAGCTTAAAAAAAATTGTGTATATTAATATTTCAAGCAAAAAAGCTGCAATTACAATAAAAAGTTGCTTCCGTGAAGAAATACCATCATCTATATTAGCCCGAATGAACAGTTTAACAAAAAAGAATTCATAAATAACTTCCAGAAATGAAAAACTAATTTTATGTATAAGCAGTTCTAAAACAAAAAATACAGGGTTTATAAAAGTCATTCCTATGATACTTTTTAATATAACCACCGGATATTTTTTTCCATCACTCTGAATATAAGTAAACAAAAATAGTAGAGAAAATAAAATCAACTGCACTATTAAATTTTCACGAAATCCATAAAAAAATGAAACTACATAGTTCATAAATGGTTGCGCTTTATTAATTACATAATCAACTATTTTTAAAATAAATGGGAATGCAATATTTATTAAGCCATACAGAATAATAAATATTTTTATCTTCATTTCGTTTATTTTTTTCATTGATTTTTCATTTAACAGAATTGAGAAAATTATATTTTTAATCATTTTTGCAATCTCCATTCATTTCTTTTCTTAATTTTTCCATTTCTTTTTCATAAGTTTCAAGTGTTTTTTCTAGAGAACTTATTTGACAATTCAATTTATAAATTTCATTATCGTTTTCTACTTTCGCTTGTTCAAAATCATACCTTGTAAGACGATCACTGTAATAATAATCCCAAAGTGTTTCAGCAAGCGTTTGTGGATCTATATTTGAAATTACACTCCCACAAAATGAATATATTTCTCCATTTGATTCTTGAAATGCAATGATTACTGGTTTACCTAGTATGGACAAAACACTAATAAAGTCATTTAGTGGTTGTTTGTAAAATTGAATATTTAATTCAAGATTCATATTTTGAAGATCTATAACCTGAAGTCTTAATTCTTTAATTTCTTTATTAATCTTTATACATTCATTAAGATAGAAATCATAAACCCTTAAATTTGATCTATATCTTCCACAATCGTTCAATTCTTCTATTGAATGATAATCAACTGAATGTCTTCCATCCGGGTCCGTATATTTAACCGGATTATTTCCCGCATAGTGATACAAATTGAAATTTATGTGATTATAAACACCTCCCATGCCTGGCAAGTTGGAATTATGCCGTTTTACCTCGTCATTTGTAGCCGCTATTGGTAGATAATCTCTTAAGGCAGACCGTGCTTTCCGGAGGACGCTTTTGATTCATTGCTTCACGCTGTTCCGCAACCAGACTTCCGTCTAGCCCCTTCAATTCCTAACCAAAAGTTTACAGACAAAATATTCCGTAAAGAAAATTCACATATCCCTCAAGACAAATGAATTTTCTTCACGGCTTAAAAGCCCATGATTTTTTAAGTCGCTCATAAATTGTCAAAGAACATTTCTTCCATCCGCTTTCATGGGAAACAGACGAAAGCGTTTTCGTTATTGTTCAAATATTATTTCCAAAAGCCACATGAGGGACTTTTATTAAATTCTTTTTTTCTGTAACACATGGAATCGGCTTTAAATGCGATCTGAAATAATCTGAGAAAATAAGATTTGAGATGATAAAAATTGACGGAAAATAAAGACAACTGTTTGGAATCTTTCGTTCCAGAAAATTAAGAGATGACAGAAGTTTCAAACTCAAGTAAAAGCAAATCGTCAAAATCATTTTTTAATTCTTAAATAAGGCCATCTAGAAAAACTTTATTTTTCAGATTTCCACAATTTATTTTCTAACCTTTATGTATTTTATTTCCTGATGAATAAAATGTAAAGAAAAAAATAATAAATTGTTATAAATATTTCAAAGAAAATTCAATTTTTCGAGCTTCCTTTATATTTTTAAATCATGATCAAACAACTTTGCCTCAGTCTGAAGAGATATTTTTCAATTTGATTTGCAGACGGACCTTCCAAAAGTTTCTGGATTTTCGAAATATCATGAACTTCCCAGTCGAATCATAACGGGCAACCTTAACAATATTACCCCTCGAATCTGAATTCTGTTCTGAAACATTATACAATGGATCTACATAAGAAAGAAGCAGCATAGTCAGGTATAAACAAATCCTTAATATCATTATTCGTTGTTTTTTTTATAAACTCATCAAAGTTATTTTATTTTAATAGAATGATTTTTGTAAAGTTTTTTTAACTTTCTTTACTTTCAAAAGTGGTACGATGCGCTGCCAGTTGGAAAAAGCAGAAGACAGAAAAAATACCCCATCTGAATTTTCAGACGGGGTACTTTTTATCATTAATTATGACAAGCTCAGTTTATGCAATCAGACCGAATACCATTGCGAACAAAGCAACAGTTTCACAAAGACCTACAACCATGATGTAGTTTGTAAATCCCTTACCTGTTTCTCCAAGAGCATCTGAACCGGCAGCACCAGCCTTACCCTGAGCAATAGCAGACATACACATTGCAAGACCTGCAGCGATACCCAGACCAAGAGCAAAAAGTGGATCCATATTACCAGCGGCAACTTTTCCCTTCATAGAGTTCATCAGAAGGAAGCCATAGATTGTCTGTGTAAGTGGAGCACCTGCAAATACAACCAGAAGGAATGGAGCCTGTTTGTTGTTGAGATAACATCTCTTCCATGCACCAATTGCACCCTGTCCAGCAATTCCAATACCAATTGCGCTACCCATAGCAGCAATACCCATAACCAAACCGGCACCTATCATACCCCAGTTCATAATTTACTCCTTTATCCGACTTAAGCGGAACATTTATTTTCTTTATTTAAAACAGATCCTTAGACCTGAATATTATTTGTAAGGGAAACTCCCTCTTTTTCATTTAATGCTTCTAAGTTCAGTCTTCACTGAAAGGCTTATACTTTGTACCTGACCACGCCATTCCAAGATGCTGAGAGAATTCAAGAGTATTAAGACGAACACCGTGAACAATAACGGACAGTAAGTTCAGAATATTATTCAATCCATGTCCAAATACTACAAGAAGTACTCCAAATACAAATATCATCGCCTTGCCAAACATCGGTCCAGCCATACCATTAACCGTACTTGAGATTGCAGCTCCAGCCAGTGCAACTGCCCAGAGACGAATGTAGGAAACAATATCGGAGAATACATTAACTACACCCAGCAGTACAGAAATAATGTTTTTACAGCTTTCCAGAATTGACTTGCCTATGTGTCCCTCATAATTAGAGAAGACAAAATTAAGAACAAAGCCAAATGCCAGAACCCCCAGTGCAATGTATTGAAGAGGTACAACCCCTCCAACCCAGTAGAAGGCCTTATCTCCTGTAAGGAGAGGGAACTTTTCAGAATCAACTACAAGGCTCATAACCACGTAGAACATTCCCCAAAGTTCCATTAAAGCACCTATATCACCAAGGCATTTTAAAGACTTTCTGTCTTTTATCGCACACTTGATATGGGCAATACTTAACTGGATTAAAGCAAGTACAAAACAGAAAATCTTTTGATTTGTATTTGCAACATCTTCTCCAACCTTAGGTTTAGAAATTGGAGCCAGAGAAATATCAACCATCCATTTTGGAAGTTTGTCAGCTTCAATTCCAAACCATGAACAGGTCAGAGTACCATATACCATAGTACTTATACCAAGAAGCAGAACTAAACCGGCAAGAGAGCCTGATTTTTTTGAAGCAAGGCTTTTGAAGAGCAGTATCAGTCCAAATAAAGTAATGATTGCTCCATAACCTGCATCCCCGAAAATCATTCCAAAGAATATACAGAAGAAAAGGAGGAACCAGCCTGAAATATCAAATTCATTATATCCAGGGGTAACATCCAGAAAGTCTGTAAGTGGATAAATAAGACTTACAAACTTATTGTTCTTCAGCTTTGTAGGAACAGGATCATCAATTTCCGGATCAGAAGCTATATAAGCCCACTGATTTTCCTTGCAGACAGAATCCAGCTGCTTCATTAAATCAACAGGAACATATCCTGTAATCCATGCAAGCTCAGAACTGCCGTTTTCAGAAGAACCCTCTTCATGTTCCATACCACTATAAACATTTTCAAATTCAATGTCCTTTGCAAGTGCGGTCTGGAACTTTTTAATTGCACTTCTGTACTTTTTGCTGTCCGTCAAATTTCTGTCAATTCTAAGGATTTCCTGTTTAGCCTGTCTGATTTCCTCATCAATTTCATCTGTTGAAGCCTTGATCATTGGAACCAGATAGGCCTCAGGAGGAAGTCCTGCCGGTTTAGCAGTAACCTCTTCTTCAGACTGAAGCAAAAAGCGGACAATCTTGTTAGTCTTATTTACTACAATTGTATTTACATCCTCACCGATAGTCTTATACTTATCTTCAGGAATTTCATACATGTAGAGATAGATCCCCTTTTCTGCAAGATTTACAAAATCTTCAGGTTTAATTTTACCCCAGAATTTAACTCTTTCTTTTTCCTGAATATCCTGATTAATCAGTTCAAAAAGAGATTTTTTCTTATCCTGAAGGCGGATTATTTCCTCAGCCTTTTTTACAGCCTCTTCATCTTTAAGACTGGTATTTTTTACAACCTGCTTTTTAGGAAGCTTGAATTCATCCAGAATTGAACAGGCTTTTTCGCAGCTTGCAAAATTTTCCTTGTAAGTCTGAAGAGTTTGACCTTTTCCTTCAAGAGTTTCCAGGTGAACTAATCCAGCCTTTCTCAGTTTTTTTAGGGATTCTTTACGGCTGGAGTTCATCAGAACGAGGGAAACTTTTTTCATCTTTACGATTGCCATTAGTTTACCTCCTTCTTAGACTTTGTTTTTTTAACAGGCTTTTCATCAGAAGTTTCATTCTTTTCATTTGAAACAGCCTGAAGTTTTTTCTTTGATATCTTAGAACGAACAACAGCATTTACCTGTTCATCACCTAAGAAAATTCCAATTCTCTTTATATTAGCTTTAGTTTCAGGAATTTTTACTTTCTCAAACAAATTTACACGCTGAGTTGTAGTACGAAGTTCTTTTGCAAGCAGTCTTACCTGCTCATCAAGAACCTCGGCCTGTAAATCAAGTTCAAGAGCTTTTTCCATACGGTCTGCAGCCATATCAATCCATAGAGGAGTTGAGTAAAGATCATAATCTCCACGATTAAAATCTGCTCCTTCATAGACTGGTATCTTTACACCGGCAATATTGCCCCAGCCTCTTTTGATATTTTTTACAGTTACCATATCAGGCTTGAAAGCTTCTTTTTCACCAAAGACTGAAATCCAATCTTCAAATTCTGCTTCCAGTTTTTTACGCTGTTCACGAACGGCTCTGGCTTTTTCATCAATGGTGCGGATTTCTGACTGCAGCTGCTGTTTTTTCAGAGTAAGCGTAGGAAGGTAACGCTGATACATTTTCAGCGCATCTTTCTGTGCTTTCTGCTCATTTTTAGTCAGCTTTAATTTAGCCATTTAAACATCCTTCTAATTCAAATGATTCTGCCAATCATTTCTTTGGCCAGAACTCTTCAATCAATTCAGTCTTAAGACCAGTTTCCTGCTTTTCAAAACACTGGGCAAGAATCTTCCATCCGTTATCCAGAGCCTTTTCAAGAGGAATATTAACTGACAGGTCCATCATCTGGGCTTCGAACATTTCACCGTATTTAAGGAGTTTTTCATCCCATACAGACATTGTGAATCCCATAGATTTCTTTTCAAGAGTATCCTTGTATGAAGAATAAAGACGAATCATGGCATCCATAAGAGCACGATGGTCTTTTCTTGTCTTAGAGTTAACCTGCTGCTTCAAACGTGAAAGTGAACCGAATGGTTCAATGCGTCCACCCTTAAGATAATACTGACCTTCTGTAATATAACCAGTGTTATCTGGAACAGGATGAGTTACATCATCACCTGGCATTGTTGTTACAGCCAGAACAGTAATAGATCCCTGATCAGCAAAGTCAACGGCTTTTTCATAACGGCTTGCCAGCTGAGAATAAAGGTCTCCAGGATAACCACGATTTGAAGGAACCTGTTCCTGGGTAATGGCAATTTCCTTCATTGAGTCAGCAAAGTTAGTCATATCTGTAAGCAGAACCAGAACATCCTTTCCCTGAAGTGCAAACTGTTCTGCAACTGCAAGTGAAAGGTCAGGAATCTTGATACATTCTACTGTAGGGTCAGCTGCTGTATGTACGAACATAACAGTCTTACTTAAGGCACCACCCTCTTCAAGAGTATTCTTAAAGAAGAGATAGTCATCGTATTTAAGACCCATACCGCCTAAAACAATTACATCAGCCTGAGCCTGCATGGCAATACGTGCAAGAAGCTGATTGTATGGCTCGCCGGAAATAGAGAAAATCGGAATCTTCTGTGAAACAACAAGTGTGTTGAAAACATCAATCATAGGAATGTTTGTACGCATCATGCGGTTTGGCAGAATACGCTTTGAAGGATTTACTGATGGACCACCAATTGAAACCAGGTTATCTGTAAGAGCAGGACCATGATCTCTTGGTTCAGCAGAACCGTCAAAAATTCTTCCTAAAAGATTTTCGCTGAAGGAAATACGCATATCGTGTCCCAAAAAGCGAATCTGATCATTTGTAGCAACACCACGACCTCCAGCAAAAACCTGAAGGGATACAAGGTCACCGTCAATTTTATTTACTTCAGCCAATGATTTACCGAATCTGGTTGTAATTTCAGCAAGTTCATTAAGCTTTACACCTTTAGCACGTACGGTAATTACAGAACCGTTAATGCTTTCAATTTTGCTGTATACCTTACTCATATCTTAACTCCCTTACCTGGCGCTCTTAAGAAGTTTTTTTACTTCATCACTTACTGCAGCCTTTTTTTCAGCAAGAGTTTTATCAATAGCTTTTTCTGCAGCCTTAAATTCTGCGCTGTTGAAAGACTTGTAGTTCATATCAATGAATCCCTGTGTAAGATTATTGAAGAATCCGCGGGCTTCATCCTTTTCTTCAAGTTCAAAATCAGAACCAAGAATTTCTACAACCTTCTTAAAGACATAATCCTGACGTTCAATACTGCTTGCACCTTCAATTTCATC
>DGUP01000042.1 GCA_002394685.1 Treponema sp. UBA4307
GCAACAAAGAAAGTTAATTGGAATGACCTTCGAAAGGCTATAAACAACAAGTTGATTACGCTTGGAATTAATGAAGATAAACTTCTTGGTCCTTTCTTCCTTTCTAAAATAGTTTTGGATTCTGCTTTCGATAAAGAAATGGATTTTGTAAAGTTGTTTGAAAGCAAAGTGCTTATGTATCTCTTTGAAGATGCAGCAAAAATGAAAGCAAAGCAACTTTTTAATGTTGATGAAAGGAAATTCATTTATTCTGAAGTCTGCAAAAAGTTTGAGTTGGAAGGCTTAAAAGTGTTTAAATTCAACGAAGAAGATGTTGTTGAAGAACATAACATTCAGAGCAAAGAAGAAACAATTTCAACTGATGGACAATTATTCTAGGTATTATGTATAAAAATTCGTCTTTTTTATACATATATCACCAGAACTATGTTAAAAAATTGTCAGTTTTTTAACATTGCATTGTTAAATTGTCGCATCACTGTTGCGACAATTCTATTTTACGGTATGGAGAATTGTGTTTGAAATCCGTTTATTTTCGTGAAGGCCGTCATTATTCTTTTGCTCAATTGGAGAAAGTCTTTTCCTGCGACAAGGAAAAGACTAGGAAAAATATCGGCACTCTAAAAAAATACAATCTTCTCAAAACAGTCCGCAACGATAAGCCAGAGTATTCCGACCTTTCCGACCAGGATATTGTTATTGGCGAAACTCCAGATGGTTCGTCAGAATTTTCCTATATTTTTTCTTTTGTCGGCGTTATTCTTTTGGATGATTTGGTTTTGCTATGCTATCCGAAGTACATCGACAATGATGAAAAACCTTTTGAAAAATTAAAGACTGTAATCAAGGTGATTGAAAAATACAATCAGAAAGAGCAGCTTGTTCATCTGTATAATGGTGAAGAAGAGAGCAGGCAGTTCAACCGTCTGGCTATTTCACTTCATATTCTGAATGACTATTTTGAAAACGGCTTGTATTCAAATCAGCAAGAGCTTGTCGAGCTTAACGGTGAAGGGGAAATCCTTTGGGATAAGACAATCAATGAAACTTATGTTTTCATTAAAAACAATACTCCTTATTATCTTGATGTTTACACTCAGGACAACACGCAAAATGATTTTGATTTTATCCGCCGTCTTCATTCTGCAATAGTTTCACAATGCTCCCGGGAGTTGAATCACGACAAGCTTTTGGATCTGTTCGGTTTGTCAGAAGCGGAGTTGACTGGCGAGAATTTAGAAGATTTTGGCGATGTTGATTACATAAAATATCGGCTTGAAAGGGAATTTAAAAATCAGTATGTAACTCGAAAGCAGAATCTCTTAAAAACGCTTTATACTTATGTTTCAGAACAATCTTCCAATCAAAGCGATGAATCTTTCAGCCTTTATGGAACCAACGCCTTTAATCTTGTGTGGGAAACAGCCTGCGGCGAGATGTTTGAAAACATGAAATCGGAGCCGTTGAAAAATCTTGCAAGCCGAGAACTGATTCCGATGAAGGAAAATTCCAGCGGCAGCCTTGCTGATTACATAGAGATTCCAGAATGGATTATTAACGGCCAGCCAGTTTCATATAAGGGCGATTTGATTCCAGATATTGTAACTTTGCGAAAAGAGGATTCCGGCAATACAGCAATGTACATTCTTGATGGAAAATATTACCTGCTTTCTGTTTCGGATGGAAAGCTTTTTGGAAATCCTGGAATTCAAGATGTTGTAAAACAGTATGTGTATAACGTCTCTTTAAAATCTTTTATAGACACATTTCAGATTGGCGAAATTGCAAACGCTTTTTTGATTCCTGCCTTGGAAAGCGAGAATGCAGAAAATCTGAATTATGGCGAGGTTCCGTACTGGACAGCCCAACATTCGCCTTTTAATGAACTGCCGTCCGTTCAGGTAATAAAACTTGATGTACAAAAAGTATGGGATTATTATCTTGGAGTACAAACTGACAATACGCCGATTTTTAATTTGATTCAAAAGTCACCGACCAAAAACTATCTCTATCACAACGAAAATGACAATTCCATCATTCAGATTAACGACGGTAAAAAGCATATCCTCGTCGGGTTTATGCGGAAGGATTATTTTGACCATGTGCACGAAAACTTGAAAGCCTTGGGGAACAGGTTCATTTTTTATTTTTATGCAACAGGAATAGAAAAAAAGAGCCAGCAGTTTACTCGTTATCCAATGCATCCTTATATTGATTCATGCACGGAAATCATCTTGTTTACGGAAGGAAGAGACAATTTTATACGCGGAAAACTTGTACGGACACAAAACGGCAGATGCAAGATTTCTGAGGTTGTGGCAAATACTCTAGAAAGTGAATTGAAAAAACTTCCTGTGAAGTTTGAAAAAGCTGCTTCAAATGCAAAGACATATTACAAAGTGACTGTGGAACAAGCGGAAATTTCAGATAAGCCATACGAATCTATCTCAACTTATTCTGACTTGGAATCCAAGATAAAAGAAAATGGTCTGAATGATGTTTTGTTCAGGACTTCGCCCAAGGTGATTGATGTATGATAGATTTTCTTTCAAGAGATAAAATTATCAGTTTTCTAAAATCCATAATAGAAACTCAGAGTAAAAATGCCTTTGGCTACTCCTTTGCCATAGATGGTGAATGGGGCTGTGGTAAGTCATGGGTGCTTGCCGAACTTGAAAATCAACTTAAGCTAGATTCGAAAAATGAAAAAAAATATCTTATATTCCATTATAATGCGTGGGAAAATGATTTTTATGAAGAACCGTTAGTAGCAATTCTTTCAGTAATGATTGACGAAATTGAAAAGTTTTGTAAAACAGAAGAAATTGTAAATGGCATAAACAAATCTTTATCTTCTACTGCATTAACAATTTTTAAAACAGTTGCAATTTCAGTTCTAAATAAAACTTTAGAAAACAAAACAGGTTTAGATTTTCGTGATGTGATTGATGATTTTGGCAAAATAAAATTGTCAGATTCAGACCTAGAAAAATTAAATAAACAGATAGACAAGTCATTACCATTAAGGAACGGACTGGCAAGAATACATTCTCAATTAAAAGCACTTGCTGAAAAAGTTTCAATTGTATTTATTGTAGATGAGCTTGACCGATGTTTGCCTGAGTATGTAATAAAAGTCTTGGAACGACTTCATCATATATGTTATGAAATGCCGGGGATTCAAATAATTGCATTTGATAAAAAACAATTAGAAAAAAGTATTTGCCAGATATTTGGGATTAAAGATAATTCTTCGATAGTTGTTAATAAGTATCTGGAAAAGTTTATTAATACTATAATTCCTTTGGACAATGGGAAGACAGAGGGGAATTTAGGGATTTTTAATGGTTTCGATAAAAATTTTGGAATATATAGAGATAAATTTTTTACAATGGATTTTCTGTCGAAATTTTATAAAGATTTTTTCTCTGATTTACCTATTCGCACTCAAAAACTTATAATTGAGAAAACTCAACTTGCACACAAACTGACAATAGCTCAAGGGTATTCTATGGAGTATTTTTCCAATGCAATTTTATGCTTGGAATTATTGGAAGTTCTTCGTTTAGAGTATTTTAACAGCGAAATAGACTATTATGTAAATTATGACAAAAAAACAAACTGCTTCTATGCTACAGGTCATTATAAATCTAATGATATAGATTCTGCCTCTGGCGAAATTTTCTTGAAAAAATTAAAAAATTTTACTTCAATAAGTTCAACTTATGTTACTGCTGTGGATCGAGAAACAATATTATATATTCCTGCAAATAATGATAAACAGTTATTCCTTAACTATTTTTTAAGAAATCTTACTTATACGGCAAATGATGGTTATACACATCATGTCGATGATATAAATGATGACAAAGAATTTTTAAATCATTTTTATGATACTTTAAAAATAATTTATAAACAATAAATAAGGAACTTTGTAGAACCATGTACACACCGCCCTTTACCGTCAGCGCAAAAGCAATAAACCTTATCTCGGAAATCTCTGCAAGCTTGGAGCGCTTTGTTATCCGCATGGAATCGGAAGACGGAATCAGACTGCGCAAGGTGAACCGCATGAAAACCATTCACGGCACGCTTGCAATCGAAGGCAATACCTTAAGCGAAGAACAGGTAACGGCACTGCTCAACGGAAAGCATGTTGTGGCTCCTGCAAAAGAGGTTCAGGAGGTTCGTAACGCAATTACAGCCTACGATTCCTTTATGGACTTCAATCCATACAATTACAAAGACCTGCTCAAAGCCCATGGTCTTATGGCTCTGGAACTTGTTGATAATCCTGGTCATTTTAGAAAAGAGAGTGTCGGTGTCCTTGGAAAAAATGGCATCGCCCATGTGGCTCCGCCTGCCGACCGGGTTCCGCTTTTGATTGGCGACTTGTTTGAATGGCTTAGTAACTCTCAGGATCATGTGCTGATAAAATCTTCTGTCTTTCATTATGAGTTTGAATTTATTCATCCCTTTATGGATGGTAACGGCCGTATGGGGCGCTTCTGGCAGTCAAGGCTTCTGGCTGAGTGGAATCCAGTTTTTGCCCATCTTCCTATTGAAAACATGATTTGGGAAAATCAGAGTGCATATTATAAGGCGATTCAAGATTCCACCGATGCCAATGATTCTGGGATTTTTGTTGATTTTATGCTTGGCATTATTCTTGACGCCTTGAAATCTCACCGAAAGCTGGCAGATGAAGATGAAAAGGTGACTGCAAAGGTTACTCAAAAGGTAACTGTAAATCAGAAAAAAATTCTTGATACCATAAAACAGAATCCTCATGTCACTCAGGGCGAACTTTCTGCCATCGTGGGAATTGCCCGAAAAAATATCATTTCCAACATGAAAAAACTTCAGGAAGCAGGACTGCTTGTCCGTCATGGGGCAGATAAAAACGGCTGGTGGGAAGTAATCGAATCATGAAATCCATCCCCGTAGTAGCCGCCCTCATCTTCCGAACCTCACCCCAAGGCACTCGCTCCGTCTTTGCAACCCAGCGCGGTTACGGAGAATGGCGTGGCTTTTGGGAATTCCCCGGAGGAAAAATCGAATCCGGTGAAACTCCCCAAGCAGCCCTTGCTCGTGAAATCCGTGAGGAGCTTGCAACCCAAATCAGCGTGGGGGAGAAAATCGCCACAATCGAATACGACTACCCGACCTTTCATCTTTCCATGCAGTGTTTTGTCAGCGAGGTGGTGAGCGGAAAGCTAGAACTTTTGGAGCATGAAAACGCGGCTTGGCTTACAAAAGAAAATCTTTATTCTGTTAATTGGCTGCCTGCCGATATAACAATTTTAGATGCAGTTGAGAAATTACTATAGAATATTCCAAATCCAGCAAAACAAAATCCGTCAGATGAAAGACAGATTAAACCGCTTCCAGTATGCAAGCTTTATTTAAACTGTTGGAGCTATTGTAGATGAGTAATATTTACCAAATCCCAGACCTTCCACTGCAATTCAAGTTTGAATCTCTTGCAATGTACAAACAACTGACTCTTGCTTCCCGTGCTCTTGCGGAATTGAAAGGCGTTGCAAAGACAATTCCAAATGAAAGTATTTTGCTTAATACCCTTGTTCTTCAAGAAGCTAAGGATAGTTCCGAGGTTGAAAATATCGTAACAACTCAGGATGAAGTGTATCAGGCTGATTTGGATATGGTAGAGACCGTCACAAAAGCAGCTCAAAAAGAAGTTCTTCGTTACAGACAGGCAATGCATACTAGGTTCGCCTTGGTGCGAAAAAACAAACTTCTCACAAATGCCGTTATAAAACAGATTCAACAGGAACTTGAAGAAAATGCGACAGGAATAGAAAAAGAAAGCCAGCAGTTTGTCCGCTATCCAATGCATTCTAATATTGATTCCTGCACGGAAGTCATCTTGTTTACAGAGGGAAGAGATGTTTTTATACGCGGAAAACTTGTGATGACTAAAAGCAGAAGATGCAAGATTGATGAGGTCATGGCAAATACTCTAGAAAGTGAATTGAAAAAACTTCCTGTGAAGTTTGAAAAAGCTACTTCGAATGCAAAGACATATTACAAAGTGACTGTAGAAAATGCAGATGTTTTTGACAAGCCGTATGAAACAATTTCGAGTTATTCCGAGTTGGAAACAAAAATAAGAGAAAACGGACTGAATGAAGTATTGTTCAGAACATCGCCCAAGGTGATTGATGTAATTTTTTAATAGAGGAGTATAAAAATGAAAGAGGAAAAAAATGTAGTGACACAATCAGAATGATTCTCAGATATATTATTCCGTCTTAAATCCTAAAAGTGTGTTTGCTGGCTGATTTTTTTTTGTGCAAACTTGACGTTTAACAAATTTGGTCTTAAAATATGGTCTATCAACGTGAGTTGATAGTTTAATCAACAATTGTAAATAATTAAAAAAATTGTACGGAAGAAGAGATGAAATCGGAAAAAGTACCAACAAAGACAATCACTCAAAATGATGTTGCAAAAGAGGCCGGTGTTACAAGAAGTATGGTTTCCTATGTAATCAACGGAAATTCTGACCGGTCTGTGGCTCCTGCTACTAAAAGACGCATTCTGGATGCAATAGAAAAACTCGGTTACAGACCAAATAAAGCAGCTCAGGCCCTTCAGCAGGGAGATGTAGAATTTGCCAGTAACCGTATTGGAGTAGTTCTTTGCAATGCCCAGGTCTTTTCCCGTCCGTATTATGCAGATATTTTGTCTGGCATTCACACTGCTGCCCATGAAAATAATTATCATGTTACTTTCATCCGCTTTTTTGAGGAGTTGAAGGATCCTGTTCTTTTTAACGAACTTATCCATCCTGAGGAAGTTGGGGGACTTATTCTTGTTTCCCTTGATCAGTGTCTTGCTCAGGAAGATGACAGAAAGATAATCGACCGTATTAAGGAAAGAGTTCCTAATGTAGTTTGTGTTGAATGGCAGTATGATGGTTTGTGCAGCATTGGTTTTGACCGCCTTCTCACTGCTCAGAAAGCCTGTGACTATCTTTTCACAAAGGGAATTACTGATATTGCCTATATTGGGGAAGTAGATGACCGTATCAGCGGAGTAGAGAGGTCTTTTTCTAACCATGGGAAAAATCCACTTGAACTGAAAACTGAAGCTGCATATACAGTTCCTTCCGGTTACAGTGCTGCAAAAAAGTTCCTTGAAGAAAATAAACTTCCCCAGGGATTTGTCTGCGGTTCAGATGAAGTTGCTTTTGGGGTAATGTGCTGGCTTAACGAAAATAAAATCGACATTCCGGGGCAGGTTGCTGTAATTTCAATTGATAACATTGAAATGAGCGGATATACAAATCCTCCGTTGACAACAATGAATGTGCAGAAGGTTTCCATGGGAGCCAAGGCAGTGGAGATGATTGTTCAGAATAAGGGAAAGGCTGAAATCGAAGCAATCGATATTACACTGCCAACAAGTATTGTAGAACGAAAATCTGTTTAGGTGATTTTGATTCAGTTTTATGAAAGACGGTTTTTCCTTGAAGGAAAGGGCCGTCTTTTCTTTTTTTAAAGCAGTATTTTACAAGTGGATTTTGGATAAAAAAATGGCTTAACATCATTTAAATTAAAAGTAGAAATTGTAATTTACTGTCATTTAATT
>DGUP01000049.1 GCA_002394685.1 Treponema sp. UBA4307
CTTTTCAGAACAGAATTCCTTTTTATGAATAAGCTTCAGGGAAGAAACAATGGAGGCCCAGGCTTTTCAAATATTGTTTCTGAGGATGAACAGTTTGAAGCATATAAGGCAGTTCTTCAGATGATGGGAGATAAGCCTGTAACAATCCGTACTCTGGATGCAGGAGGAGATAAATTGATTTCTTCCTGCGATTTACCTGAACTTCATGAAAAAAATCCTCTTATGGGATTAAGGGCAATTCGCCTTTCCCTCTACTATCCAAGAGTTTTAAGAACTCAGCTCAGGGCCCTTTACAGAGCCTCAGTTTACGGTAATTTAAGAATCATGCTTCCTCTCATTACAGGAACTTCCCAGGTTGAAACAGTCCGTGGAATTGCAAGAAGCGTAATGATGGATCTTAGAAGCGAAAATATTCCGTTTAAGGAAGATGTTCCTATGGGAATTATGGTGGAAACTGCAGCTGGTGCAATTTGTTCCGACTGTCTTGCTCCAATTTCCGATTTCTTCTCTTTGGGAACAAATGACCTTACACAATATACAATTGGAGTAGACAGGGAAAATCCTGCTGTTGCTCCTTTATACAATGAATTCAATTTAGCAGTTTTGAGACTCATCAAAATGACTATTGATAATGCACATAAGCAGGGCATCCCTATTTCAGTCTGTGGAGAAATGGCCGGCAAAATGGAAAGCGTCATTGTTCTTGCAGGCATGGGAATCAGAAACTTGAGCATGAGTCCAAAACAAATTTCTGTGATAAAAGAGACCCTCTCTCAATTCACAATCGATGAGCTTGAAAATATTTCACGAAGCTCTTTATTCTAAAACGGGAGTTTTTCTCCCCAAGGAAAATTATCACTTATGAAGAAGAAAAAGCAAAAGCCGGATTTTTCTAAACCAAAGCCAGTAAAAGCTCCGGACCTGGAAAATCAGCTGGTTGAAGAATTGAATCTGGAAGATCAGATTGTAGAAAACAAAAAATCTCAGAAGAAGTCTGATGAAATTCAGAGCCAGCGCAAGGCAGAAAAACAGAAATTCTATCCGGACAAAAACTACTATAATCTTCCATTAATCGTAATTGCAGGAAGACCAAACGTTGGTAAATCAACTTTATTTAATGCACTTACTCACACAAAAAGAGCCATTACAGATCCGACTCCTGGCGTTACCCGCGACCCGGTAGAAGGCACCTGTTTTATTTCAGGAATGCCTGTTCACCTGATGGACACAGGCGGTTACAAACTGACCCGTGACCTGACAAGTCGTGAAAGCGAAATGGATGACCTGGTTGTTGCAAAAACCGTAGAAATGCTGGAAAAAGCAGACAGAATCCTTCTTCTCCTGGACGCAACTGAAATTACATCAGAAGATGAAGAGTTTATTCACAGGCTCAGACCTTACTGGTCAAAATTAATGGCAGCCGTTAACAAAACTGAAGGTGGTAAAAACGAGTCTCTGGCATACAATTACCTTAAATTCGGTTTTAAAAGCATAATTCCTATTTCTGCAACCCATGGAGACAATCTTCCTGAATTGTGCGACAAGCTGGTAGAAGGACTGGACTTCAGCAATGTTACAGAAGGCAGCGAAGAAGACCGCCCGATTAGAATTGCCATTTTAGGAAAACCAAATACAGGAAAATCAACTCTGAGCAATGCCCTTACACACACAGAAGCAAGTATTGTTTCAGATTACGCAGGAACCACCCGTGATGTTGTAGAAGGAAGTTTCCGCTATAACGGCCGGGACATTCAGATTCTTGATACAGCCGGAATCCGAAGAAAGGCAAAAGTCAAAGAAAACGTTGAATACTATTCCGTAAACAGAGCAATTAAAACTCTGGACGAATGTGATATTGCCTTCATTATGATTGACGCAAAAGAAGGTCTGGCAGAACAAGATAAAAAAATCACTTCTCTGGCATTTGAAAGAGGCCGTGGAGTTATCTTTGTTTTGAACAAGTGGGATTTAATGGAGGACCAGAGCAACAAGGCCATAAAAAAAACAAAAGACTGGATTCAGTTTATGTTTGGTCAGATGAACTGGGCTCCAATTATTCCAATCAGTGCAAAAAACAAAGACGGTATTAAGAACCTGATGAACACTGCACTTGATATTTACGGCCAGCTCAACCGCAAAGTGGATACAGCTTCCCTGAATCTTGCACTAAAGGACTGGCTCTTTAAGTATCCGCCTCCAGCAACAAAGGCAATTCATTTTAAAATCAGATATATGACTCAGACAAGCATTAATCCGGTAAACTTCCTGATTTTTGCAACACGTCCTGACAATGTACCGGGCTCTTATGTTACTTATTTGAAAAACAGAATCCGTGAAGATTTGGGATTTGACCAGATTCCAGTCCAAATTGAAATGAAAGCCAGCCGTCAGAAATGGCAGGATAGAGAGAACGACAGAAATTCAAATTAGTGAGAATTAAAAAAAATGGCGCAATATTTGATTGGTGAAGTTGAAGAAATGACAGGTGTAAAACCCTATACTCTCCGTTACTGGGAAAGCATGATTCCCTGTTTTTCCCCAAGGAAAGAACTTACGGGGAGAAGGGTTTATGACAGCCACGACATCAACATCATCAATCGATTAAAATATCTGATTTACACCAAAGGCTACACAATTGATGGTGCCAGAAATCAGATTATTCAGGAAGCAGAAGTTGCCCAGACTCACTACGAAGGATTACAGGCCTTAAGTGATATCCGGCTGTCCCTTACACAAAGCCTTCACCTGATCAGGGAAAGAAATAAAGAACTTCAATCCCTTCAGGCAGAAGAAAAGACACAGGAAACAAATGAAAGAAACTGAAAAAAACAAGAACTCAGCAGAAAATCTTAAATGGTACGAAAAAAAAGCAGGCATGAATATTGCCCAGAAAAAATTTGCTCAGAAAAAAAAGGACATTCGTAAACAGCGCCGTGAAAATGAAAAGAGCGGTTCTGAATTAAAAAAACAACCCGCACAAAAAAACAACAGCAATGACAAATCTAAACTCTCAGGAAAAAAGAGGGAAGAAAAATACGTTAAATGTATTGATTCACTTTTTGAAGCAGCTTCAATTCCTTCAGATGCAAAGGATATTTTAAATAATTTTCAGGAAATTCTTTTATCAGTTATTCCTCTTAATTCAAAGCAGCGTTCACTTCTTCCAAAGCAAATCCGGGATTTAAGCCATACACTCACTGACGAAAGAGATGAGCGCCGCCGTTCTTACATGAACACTACGACAACTTTAAGCGCATACATTCATTATTTTCTCTGGTGGAATCTGGTACGTCTGACTAGACTGTTTGCAAATATGCCGGCAGATTATTTTGCTTTTAAGGATAAAGACATTTGTCTGGATATTGGAAGCGGTCCTTTAACTTTACCAATTGCACTTTTTCTTGCCCGCCCTGAATTGCGAACTAAAGAATTAACATTTTACTGTCTTGATATTTCCCAGCAGACACTGAATGCAGGAGAAAATATTTTTCTGTCGGTAGCAGCAAAACTGAAATGTCAGCCATGGAAAATTATTAGGGTAAAGGGGGATTTTGATTCTTCCATAAAAGAAAAAGCATCTTTTGTAAGCTGTGCAAATGTGTTTAACGAAGTTCTTCAGGGGGGAGATATGCCGCCTGATTATTATTCAAAACGCTACTTTCAGAAATTAACAGCTTTTACAGATAAAAATGCTGT
>DGUP01000006.1 GCA_002394685.1 Treponema sp. UBA4307
AAACTCGACATTCGGGCTATTTAAATTATCAGTCAATCTTCAAACTGAATATGCTGTAATCAAAATAGAATTTGCCCAGCATGTATGCATCGCAGGCGGCTTCATCCATTGTATAAACCTTTCCATTAAAGTAGTCCAGGTCTTCACTGAAAGGCAGCCCCTTTATATCTTTAGAAACATTATCCCTGTGAAGGATATAAAGTGGTGCTCCATCGTAAAGTTCCCCTGTTTCAATTGCTGAATCAAAAATGAAAAAGTCTGAAGGTTTAACGGACCAGCTTCTTGATAAAACAAATTTTCCACTTTCTGTAATTGCAAATCCCTGAATCTGATTTGGAATTGAATAAACGGCAAGAGGCTTTTCAAAACTTTCATCATATTTTGTTACAATTGCATTTTGTGTTTTTCCTTCCCAGGTGATTTCATTTTCGGAAATGTAATTTTTGCTGTCATTGAATTCACCAACATAAAGATACTTGTTGTCAGAAAAAATAAAGGAAGAGTGATTGTTCACTGAAATCTTTTCACCTATCTCAATCTGATTTGATTCAGAGTTTTCAAGAGCAGTCTCACTGATTCTGTAAACGCCGTCACTTTCATTTGCAAGATAAAAGGCTCCGTTTAAATACTGAAGGCCGCCTGTATGTCCGTTCCATTCTTTTCCATCTTTTACAAGGTCGAATTGCTGAATGTTTTTTTTGTCACTGATTTTGTAAAGTCTTGAGCCTGTGCCTTTTACAGTATAGCCCACTGTTACAAAATAATTTTTGTCTTCATTATAAGTTATTCCCTGTGGAACAAAACCGTCATTCAGTCCCGGATTAGGGGCTTCTCTTGTGCGGATTTCGTAGTAATCCCTGAAGGCAATGAATCTGCCCACATTCAAAGCCAGCACAATAAGAATGAAAAGTCCTGCCAGAACACCCAAAATAATTAAAGGAATTTTTACTGCTTTCTTCATGAATAAATCTCCTAAAAAATATCTCCCCAGAACTCTCCCGGCATGTGGATTATACATAACTTGTTTGTAAAACAAAATACTTTTCTGTAAAATATAGTTTCAATTTTGTTTGAGGAAAATTATGAATAAAAAGCTTATATTGTTTTCAGTTTATACACTTTTAATGTTTTCACTATTTGTATCCTGTAGTGAAAAATCCAGGGAAAAAATTATTGAAGAGGTTGAAGGTGCAGTTTTCAGTTATCTGAATGCTCAAACAGTCCCTGATTCTGATTCAGGCCTTGAACTTCCTCTTGTGCAGAATAAAATGGACTTGATTGTTCACACCGTAAATTTTAATGGAAAAAAAATAGTAAATTATTCCCTGGAATGGGACCGGCTTTTAAAACATGCCCGCTGGGTTGCTTTTACCTTTGACCGGGATACAATTCAGTGGAATGATTCCGTTACCAGAAGTGATAAGCTTCCTTTGAACAAGGGCTATGGTTTTCAGGAAGATCCTGCTCTTCCTCAGATTTTAGGGGGACCGGTTTATAAAGACCATTCTTTCAACGGAGCAGACAAGGGCCATCTGGTTGCAAGTGCGGACCGCTTTTTTGATCAGGAAGCAAACAATCAGACTTTTTATTTAACAAATATGTCACCTCAACTTCCTTCCTTTAATCAGCATTACTGGAACAGTTTTGAAATTAAGGGAAGAAATCTCTGCGAAGGAGAAATTGCTGCCGGGGCAAATAAAGTGTATGTGGTAAAGGGCGGCGATTTGAATCATCTGAAAAAAAATTATTGCAGCAGTGAAGGTCAGTCAAATAAGGGGAAAATGTATTACCTTAAGTCTGATGAAAATGGTCTCTGCTACAATCAGGAAGATTTTCTTTACGGAGGAATTGCCCTTCCTGATTATTACTTTATGGCATTTTTAAGCGAAATTCCTGATCAGAATGGGGGCTATACTTATAAATCCCTGGGCTTTTATTTGCATCACGGTGAAAACATGGGGGAAGCGGGTCTTGAAGAAATTAAAAAGAATGCCTGTACAATTAATTATATAGAAGAAAAAACAGGTCTGGACTTATTCTGCAATCTTAATGACGAAGTGGAAGAAAAGATTGAAAGCAGCCTGGATCTTTCTGCCTGGAACTGGAAATACAAATGAGCCGGGCTTAAATAAAAGAAAATGCTGTCAAAAATTTGCTTTTAAAGGAAAATGCCTTTATCTTTAAACTAAAAGATTATTATTTCAGTTTGAAGGGGCGAAATTATGACAAAAATTGCTTTTTATGATACTCATTCCTATGACAGGGAAGCATTCACAAAAGAAAATGAAAGTTTCGGATTTGAAATTGAATTTTTTGATTTTAAGCTGAATGAAAAAACTGCTCTTACTTCCAGCGGCTTTGACGGTGTCTGTGTCTTTGTAAACGATATTGTTAACGCTCAGGTGATTGATAGCCTTAAAAAAAATGGAGTCAAAATGATAATCCTCCGTTGTGCTGGTTTTAATAATGTTGACCTGGAAGCTGCTTCAAAAGCTGGAATTAAGGTGATGAGGGTTCCGGCCTATTCTCCACATGCAGTAGCAGAGCATGGGGTTGCACTTCTTTTGTCATTAACCCGTCATATTCCTCAGGCTTATCTCAGGACAAAAACTACAAACTTTAACATTGAAGGTTTAACCGGCCGAGACCTGTACGGTTTAACTGCAGGCATTCTTGGAACCGGAAAAATCGGACGGATTATGGCAGAAATTCTTTCCGGCTTCGGTATGAAAATCCTGTTGTCAGATCCATTCCCTGCTCAGGACTGGGCTGCTTCAAAAGGTTTTACCTATGTAGACAGGGAAAAGCTTTTCAGGAAAAGTGACGTTATAAGCCTTCATTGTCCCCTTACGGAAGAAACCCGTCACGTAATTAACCATGATTCAATTAAGACAATGAAAAGTGATGCTGTAATCATTAATACAGGACGAGGTGCCCTGATTGACACAAAGGCTCTGGTTCACGCCCTTAAACATAAGGAAATTGGTGGAGCAGCCCTTGATGTATATGAAGAAGAAGGAACCTATTTCTTTAAGGATTTTTCTACTGAAGTTCTCACTGATGATGTTCTTGCACGCCTGCTTACATTCCCTAACGTGCTTGTAACAGGACATCAGGCCTTTCTTACAACAACGGCTCTTTCTAACATTGCTGAAGTTTCCCTGGGTAACATTAAGGCCTTTGTAGAAGGCAGAGAGCTGATCAATGAAGTAAAGGCGGAATGACAGGAATTTATTCCGCAAAATGACAAAATTCGAAAATTTGACAAGCAACGGGCTATAGGTTAAAATCTCCAGGAAATCAAAAAATACAGGCATATTATAACAGGGTATTTATAAAATTTATTATAAATGCTACTTTTATAGTATGGATTTAACCCAAAAAAAAAGAGGTCTATATGAAAAAAACTGGTAGATTCATTTCAGGGCTTTTTGGTTTGATTGCAGTAACTCTTATCCTTACAACATGTAAGGCCGACGGACCTGCTTTCTTAAAGAATGTGCATCGTGCTGATTACAATGCAGGTGCAACCGCTTCTTCACCGAAAAAAAATCAGGTTTATCAGGATTATTCATTTATTTCTCCTGAAGATTTTTTTACTCTTGATTACAGACCGGAATTTCCTGAAGAAGCACTTCCTCCTGGTAAGGTAAACCTTAATAACTTTGCTCCTGCGGATGATGTTACCACCAGTGCCATTCCTCCTCTCCAGGATTTAAGCAAGTACAGAATTAAGTATCAGACTAAAAGAATGTCTCTGTCTGAATATCTGGATTTTTTAAAAGCCCAGAAGCAGGCAGAAAAGAATAACGACTCCACTCTGGAAAATCCTTCAGCAAAAAAGAGTGAAGATTCTTCAAAAAAAGAGTCTGGAGGAAAAAAAGATTCTTCTGAAAAAACATCAATCTTTTCTTCAAATAAAAAAGAAAGTAAAAAGGAACTTAAACCTTTCTATGTAAGCGGCTGGGGTCCAAGTGAAAGCGTTCCTGGTGAACTTTCCAATCCTCAGTTTTACGTTGAATTCTCTAATCCTTTAATGGCTCTCCAGAGTGCTCCGGATCAGGCTGAAATAGATAAAGAATGCCGGAAAATCTTTACAATTACTCCGGAGATCGAAGGAAGTTACTCTTATCTTGGTACAAAGACTGTTTCTTTCCTGTCAAAGTCTACACTGAATCCTGCCGTTGAGTACACAATTAAGGTAAATGAAAATCTTAAGGATATTGACGGCCAGACTATTACTGGTGAAAGGGTATTTGTAACAAAAACTGCCGCCATCAGAATTGACAGTGTTTACTTCGGCGTAAAGTCAGGCAGCCATGATTTTGAATATACAGGTTCAACTATTTCTCCAAGAAAGGTTAATAATTTCTGGATTAAGTTTAACTACTATCTTGATGAAGATTATGTAAGCAAAAACTTTACTGTTAAGCAGAGCGGTGAGTTAAAATCCCTTAAAGTTAAAATGGATAAAGACAGCCGTTATACAAATACTGACCAGGATGGGGTAAAAAAATCCCGGGCTTTCTATGTCCAGATTCTTGATGAGTTAGGTGAAGATTCTTCATTCTCAATGGAAGTTTCTGACCTTGCAAAAGAAAAAACTAACAGAAAGAATTTTTATATTGGAAAAAGATTTTCTCTCCGCAGTTCTGAAGATTATTCCAACCAGGGCTACGGATATTCCGTATACTTCTACTTTACGGAAGATATTGATGAATCAACTGTTCTTGATGCGGTAACTGTTAATGGAAAAAAGATTAACAAAAATCAGTATTACTGCTATGACAACAGACTGCGCATTCAGTATTTAAATGCAAAGCCGGAAGAAATCCTTCATGTTGATGTTTCATCCAGACTGAAAAGTGTTTATGGGGATAACCTGCCGGAAAAAATCAGCTTTACTATTACAGGAAGACATTACCGTGGTTTCATAAATTATCTGGATTACGGCAGCAAAATTATGGAAGCCCAGTTCCCTCACAAACTTCTTTTTGAATATATGAACGTAAGTGAAGATTCTGCTTTCCGTATTACAAGTGAAGATAGACCTGTTCTTAGTTCAACACCTTCCTTCTCAAGAACTGATGCTGATGCAATTCGTTTTGATTCATATGCAATGGATGTTCACAACTTCCAGGTAATTGATCTTGATCCATATCTGAAAAATGGTCGTGGTGCTGTAAACTTTAATGTTGATGCGGATTATCTTTACTACTCATGGGACGGGGATGAATCCTATTCCAGCAATGATAACAGCCTTCAGGTTCAGGTAACTGACCTGGCAGCAACTGTCCGCTATGGAATTAACCGGGCTGTTGTAATGTTAAGAACTATGTCTGATAACAAACCTGTTAAGGGAGCTGAAGTTTATCTTACAAACAGGGAATTCTCTTATCAGTATAGAACTTTATATACACAGACAGTACTTACTGATGAAAATGGTCTGGCTGTAATTCCTTTTGATGATGAGGCCAGAAACTATTTTGAACATGGCTCAAAGTATGCTTATGATGCTGAAGAAAATGTTGTTGTTGTAATAAAGACTAAGGATGATCAGCTTTTCTTTGTTCCAAGAACCCACAACAACTGGGAGTCTGGAGTTGCAAGATCAAGCATTTCTTCTGCTTATTCAGTTTCAAATAGAGTCTTTATGTTCTCAGACCGCGGTCTTTATAAGCCGGGAGAAACGGTTACCTTCCGTGGAATAGACAGAGACAAGCAGATGGGCTGCTACACTCCATACCATGGTTCATATACAGTTACTCTTGAAGGAAACAGTTACCGGGATGATACTGTTTACGGAGAAGCAAGTGGTAAAACTTCAGATGCCGGCGGATTCTACGGTTCCTTTGTTATTCCGGAAGATGCTGAACCTGGTTCTTATGTTGTAACTTACAAAAGAAATGGAAGTTCATACAAGGCATCAACACCAATCACCGTTGCATATTTTGAACCTCTTAAAATTCAGTCTGAATTAAAGATGGAAGAGGGACTTGCTTTTGCAGGAGACGTAATTGATGCTTCTGTTGCTTCATCTTATCTTGCAGGCGGATATCTTGCAGGAGCACTTTATGAAGCAGACTGGTACTGCGAACCTACAAGTTTCAGGCCTTCTTCAAAGAATTATTCAAAGTATTATTTCTCAAATGATATCTATGATTATAAAAGACTCCTGTCTTCTGATTACGGGGCTCTGGATGACGAAGGAAAAGCTTATCTTTCCTGCACCGCAGATCCTGCAGTTAATGGAATTCCTTATATTTACCGTCTGGAAGTTGGTGTAACAGATGTTTCTAATCAGAAGATTACAAGCACTGGAACAAAAGTTGTTCATCCTGCTTTCTTCTACGTGGGTGTTGCAAGACCTCTGGAAGCAAGAGGATTTATGAAGACCGGGGTTAATTACAATTATCCTGTTGTTGCCCTTACTCCTGATGAAAAGCTTTTAACTGATTCTTCAAAGATGAGGGGAAAGGTTGAATACTCAATTTCCTGCCAGTACTGGACCTACAATTACCGCAATTCTGTTGACGGTTCTGTCTGGGAAAGTTATACCGAGCACAATGATGAAAAGGCCAGGGGCTCAATTGATTTGATTAATGGTGAAGGTAAAATCAACTTCACTCCTGAAAATTCAGGATATCATACTCTTACAGTATGGGCTTATGATTCAGAAGGAAGAAAAACTTCTGCTGAATATAACTTCTACGTTTCTGGTTCCGGTTCAAGTTACTGGGGTGGAGGCAACGGCGCTTCACTTAAGCTTACTCCGTCTCAGTCAGTTTACAATCCTGGAGATACAGCTGAAATTCTTCTTGAAAGTCCTCTTCCTTCCGGCGACTATCTTATTACTGTTGAAAGAGAAGGTATCTTTACAGAAGAAATAAAGCATTTTGATCAGGCCTGCAATGTAATTGAAATACCTATAGCAAGAAACTATACTCCGGTGGTTTACGTTTCCGTTTCATCTTATTCTGTTCGTCATGGAAAACCGACACACGAATATGGTGAAAGAGATATGGACAAGCCTAAGAGTTATTATGGTGTTACTCCTGTATTCATTAATCCGAGGGTAAAGGCATTTACTGTTAAGATGGAAACAGACAAAATTATTTATCACCCTGGAGAAACTGCAACAGTAACTCTTACTGCCCTCAAGGGAGGCAAGCCTGTTGAAGGTGCAGAACTTACGGCAATGGCTGCGGACAGAGCGGTTCTGGATTTGATTAACTATCATGTTCCTGATCCAATTTCATATTTCTACGACAGCAATTCTTTCCCTCTCCGCGTTTCAGGAGGAGACAGCCGTGATTACCTTATGGATCCTGTAACTTACAGCATAAAGAATCTTCAGGGCGGTGACTCAAGTGAAAAGGGTGAAGATGATATCCGCAATGATTTCAGGGCAACAGCTTTCTTTGAACCTGAATTAATCACTGATAAGAACGGAAAGGTCAGCTTTACCTTTAAGGTGCCGTCTAATCTTTCAACCTTCCGCATGACTGCTTTTGGTGTAAAGGGAGATCTGCTGGCACTTCAGGAAGATGAGTTTGTAGTTCGGAATGTAATCAATGTTCAGGCAGTTCAGCCAAGACGTCTCAGAGTCAGGGATACTGCACAGTGTGGTGTACTGGTAACAAATCTGGATACTGTAGGACACGATATTACTGTATCAATGGAAATCCGTAACCCGTCAGAAAATGATCCTGATGATGAAGAAATGGGTATTACCTCTAACATTGGTAAAGCTGTTCTTGATGATGTGGGCACAAAGACAATTCACGTTGCCAGCGGTGCAAGTTCTGTTGTTTACTTTAATGTTGCAGCAGAAGAAAAGGGAAATGTGGAATTTGTTTATACTACAAAATGTGCTGCCCTTTCAGAAAAGATGGTTTCGAAAGTTAAGATAGAAAAAACTTACTTTACAGAAACTGTTTCTATGACAGGTCAGACTGAATATAGTGAAAAATCTGCATCTCAAAAGGAACAGATTATAATTCCTTCCTTTGCAGAAGATGGTGTAGGAAACATTTCCTTTACACTGGATGCAACCCATCTGGGAGCACTTTCTACATCTGTAAATTATCTCTTTGAATATCCTCATGGATGTATGGAACAGCAGTCCAGCCGTGTACTTCCTCTGGTTATATTTGAAGATTACATTGATGTCTTCGACATGAATTCTGAAGTGAAAAATGTGAGAAAGTGTGTTAAGCACTTCTTTAAGGACTGGGTAAAGCAGCAGAATTCGGATGGTGGTTTCCCTTACTGGCCGGATAGAGGTCAGAAATCCGATGAATATGTTTCATTGCGTATTGCCTTAATTTATGGACTTGCAATGCAGCGTGACTACAAGAGCAGGGACTTCCCGATTAATATTAATGCCCTTAAGAATTATATTTACTATAGTGTTAAGCAGCTTACAAATTCAGATTATTACTATTATGATGATTTGAAGGCAATGGCATGTTATGTATTTGCTCTGCTTGGAGATTCCCGCATGGATGATATCCTCAGGTCAATGACCCGTGAGGATGTAAGGGATCTTGAAACAAGAGCTTATCTTGGACTTGCATGGTCTTATCATTCCGGAGAAGATGCAAAAACAAATGCCTATAAATGTGCTGAACAGATTAAGGCTTACATGAGACCAACTCTTCGTTCTGTGGATATTACTCATCCATACAGAAATTATTACAGCTGGTACTATAACTATACAGGGGAACTGGCAACAATGCTGGAACTTCTTGTAAGAGTAAATCCAACTGACCAGATGGCTGACAGACTTATTTACAGACTGCTTAACGAAAGGTCTTATTCCGGTTACTGGCACAGTACAATTTCTACGGCTAAGGTTCTTGAAGCAATGTGGACTGTTATAAAGCAGCGTAATCTTGATGCAACCGACTTTACCGCAAGCATTGATTTAATGAACAAGGAAATCATGTCTGCTAAGTTCAAGGGCGTTGATGCAAAGCCTGTTTCAAAAACAGAAGAACTGTCTGGAAATGTCCTTAAGAATTTACCAAGGGATGAAACTCTTGATTTGAACTTTAAGGTCAAGGGAAAAGGTACTCTTTACTATACAACTTCAATGACCTATGCACTTCCTGATGAAATTCAAAATGAACGTAACCAGGGATTTAAGGTTAAAACAAGAGTGTATGACATTGATACAGAAGAAGAAGTTAAGCCTGAAAAGAATGGTTTGATTATGAAACTTAAGAGCGGCAGAACTTATGTAATGGAAGTTACATATGAAACTGATAAGAGTTATAGTTATGCGGCTCTTAGAGTTCCGGTTCCTTCAGGAGCAGAAATTCTGAATTCAACTTTTGTTACTTCCGGTTCTGATGCAAATCCAACCGCCAAACTTAATGACAATAATGGAGAATATGAATACTGGTACGACTGGTATGATTATTACAGTAATAAGGTTATTTATGATAATGAAGTTGATTATTTCTGGAATTATGTTCCTCAGAGTACAACTGTAAGGTTCTCGTTCCGTGCAGCTCATAATGGAATTTACCCTGTAACTCCTGTGAAAATTGACTGTATGTATGAACCTGAAGTATTCGGTAATACCAATGGTTATATTTATATAATCAACTAAAGCAAATTGAATAAGTTAAAAAAATTACTGGTAACTGCAGGAAGTTTTGTACTTTGTGCAGTTACCATTTTTACCCTTTTTAAGTTTTCTCCCTTTCCTGCATTTAACAGATTTAAAAGTCATGAATACAGCCGGTCATTTTATGATAGAAATAATGAGCTGCTGCAAGTGACTTCTGTTGATGGAGGTATAAGAAGGGAATATACTCCACTTAAAAATATTCCTGATGAGCTGGTAAAGGCTGCCCTGAAAGCAGAAGATGAAAATTTTTATTTTCATTCAGGACTGGATTTTTTTGCTGTTGTCAGGGCTTTTTTTCAGAATCTTACAAACCGTAGAAGGGTAAGCGGGGCTTCTACAATTTCAATGCAGCTGGCAAGAATGATTTCTCCTTCTCCAGAAAGAAATTTTACTGCAAAAATAAAAGATACTCTAAATGCTTTTCGTCTGGAAGCCAGGCTTTCAAAAAAACAAATTCTTGAGCTTTATATGAACAACCTTCCTTTTGGTAATAATGTGGAAGGTTTTACTTCTGCTGCGAAATATTTTTTTGACAAAGAATTAACAGAGCTTAATCTGGCAGAAATGTATTGTCTTGCAGTAATTCCAAGAAGACCTGGGCTTTATAATCCTGCAATTAATCCTGAAGAAAATGGAAATGCAGCATGGAAACTTTATAAGGAATCCAGAAAAAAAATTGAATGGAATGAAGATGCATTTCTTCTTGCCGCTGAACTTGCCGAAGAAAAAAAATGGCCTTTTCATTTTCCTCATCTTGTAAATGAAATATTAAAAGAGGAAAAAAATACAAAAATAAAACTTACAGTGGATTTGCAGATACAAAAGTTTGCAGAATTTGAATTGAAGTCTGCCCTGGAAAATATTAAGGGGGCCCGCATTAACAATGCCGCTCTTCTTCTTATTGAAAATTCTTCAGGTAATGTTTTGGCCTGGGTTGGAAGTAATGACTGGTTTGATGAAGAGTATTCCGGTCAGATTGACGGTGTAAAAGTTCCCAATCAGATGGGCAGCAGTATGAAGCCTTTCCTCTATGCTATGGCAATGGATGAAGGATTAATTAAGCCTAATACAATTCTTCCTGACATTCCATTAGAGTTTGGTTCTGACAAAATTTATTTTCCCTTAAACTTTAATAATCGCTTTAACGGTCCTGTAAGAAGCCGTATGGCGCTGGCCTCAAGTTTAAATGTTCCTGCAGTTTATCTTCTTGATAAAATAGGTGTGGAACCTTATTACCATAAACTTCTGGATTTAGGTTTTAACTCTCTGCTAAATGATGGTCTTAGAGCAGATCTGGGACTGGCCCTTGGAGCCGGAGAAGTGACTCTTGAAGAATTAACAAATGCATTTTCAGTTTTTGCAAATGATGGAATCTACAAACCTCTTGTTTTGAAAATAAATTCTGATGAAAAAAATCTGGCAGTAAAAGAAAATGAAATTGAATATGATGAAGATTTTTATGCTGATGATGATATCATTGATCAGGTAGAAAAACTTCTTCCCGGCCAGAAAAGAATATATTCCAGAAATACAGCCCGTATTATTGCAGATATTTTAAGTGATAAATCTGCACGGGTTTCTGGATTTGGTTTTACTCAGACTTTTGAAACAAAATATCCTTCAATGTTTAAAACCGGAACTGCAAATCAGTATCAGAATATTGTTGCATTAGGTTCTACGCCTTCCTATACAATTGGTGTATGGATGGGGAATTTTAATGGAAATACTGTAGTGGGAAAAACAGGTTCCTCCCTTCCTGCATATGTTGCAAAAAAAGTCCTGGATTTTGTAACAGAGTATAATTTTGAAGAGTTTAAAAAGCCTGTTGGTTATGTTAGAGAAAAAATTTGTTCCCTTTCAGGAATGAAGGCCGGAGAAAATTGTCCTAATACAATATGGGAATATATTCTGGAAAAAGATGTGGATGAGAATAAATTTGATGAATGCAGCTGGCATCACAGAAATGAAGATGGGAAAACAATTACTATATATCCTGCAGAGTTTCAAAAATGGTTTTCAAGTGAAAACTTTGCCGGAACATTAGATTATAATTCTTCTCCATTGAAAATTCTTTCACCTAAGGATGGTGGAATCTTTTACAAGTATGAAAGTGGAAACGGCCAGGAAGAAAAAATTCAGGTTGAGGTAATTGGGGGTCTGGATGTTAATGAGAAAGTTTTGAAAGTCTTTTATGACGATGAAGAATTTACAGTTGAAAGACCTTTCAGTTTTGAAATTCCTGTTGAACTGGGAAGACACAATCTTACCGTACAATTTGGTCAGGAAAGTGAGAGTATTAATTTCACTGTAGAATAGGAAAAAATATAAAAATATTGTTATATAACAAATGGAAACTGCATAAAATTTTAGTCTTTCTATTTTTTTATCGATATTATGTTATAATCATACAATAGGTCTACTTATTTTATCGCTGCTTCTAAATATTTAATGTTTTAAAATTTAATGTCTCAATGATTATTATTCAAAAAACTGGGAGAGGTAATTATGAATACAAAAGACATCAAGGATTTTAATAAGGTTAAAGTATCATATAAAACTTTATTTTATTTAGCTTTAACATATTTTGTTCCTTCTTTATGTTATGGATTTGTTGCAATGGGAATGGGTGCAATCAATCGAGAGGAAATGTCCATAACTTTAAATGATCCTGCCCTGTATCCTCTGCTTTTTCTTCAGATCTTTCTTCCTATTATTACTTTTTTTCTTTATAAGAAAAAGATGGAAGCATTTGACGGAAGCGAAGAATCTGTAAAAAAAACAAACAAATATGTTATGTTATTTGAAAAAGTTTCAATCGCATTTCCTGTCTTATTGTCAATTGTGGCTCCAATAATGTATACAGTAAGATATAAGCAAAGAGGACTGCAATATGCTGCTTTTGGAAATGAATCTCCTTTCCTCTATGAAATTACCCTTATGCTGGGAATCACTTTTGTCTTTTCTCTATTTGCATATATTTTATTTATGCAGAGTATTGAAAAGAGGTTGTCCTGGCTTCCTTATAAGAAAGAATACAAGACAATGGGACTTGTAAGTCGTACAGTTGTTTCTGCCGTATTTGGTTTGCTGGGACTGACATTTATGATAACCTGTATGTTCTTTATTCCAGGAAACAGACAGCTTTCAAATATAACTTTTATAGGACGAACTTTTCCTTTTGTTGCAATTGCAATCATTATGGATGTAGTTGATTTTTACTGCAATATAAATGATGTAAAGATTAATATGAATTCCATCAACTCTCTTTCCCATTCTCTTTCAAAAAGAGATTATACAATGGAAAAACTTCCAGTTAATATTCGTTGTGAATTAGGTGAAGTTGTAAACGATTTAAATTCTTTTTCTGATAGTACGCGTCAGGTTCTTCTTGGTTTTAAGCAATCAATTGAAGATTCAAATATAAATGCAGGAAGCCTTTCAAAAAATATGGAGAATGTTTCCAAAAGCATTACAAATATAACCAGTGGAATTCAAATGATTGGGGATTCTGTTAATAGTCAGGCAGCAGGTGTTGTTGAAGCTGATGCATCTGCAAATCAGATTATGCAGACAATCAAAAATTTGAACAGCAGTGTAGAAGCACAGGCTGAGAGTGTAGATTCCTCTTCTTCTGCTGTAGATGAAATGGTTGCAAATATTCAAAGTATGACAAACATTCTTGACAAAAACTCTGAAGCAGTTTCTCTCCTTGGAAAAGCTTCGGATGAAGGTCGCAACAGCGTTAAATCTGCAGTAGATACTTCTCAGGAAATTATTGAACAGTCCGCTGCTTTGATGGAAGCTTCTTCAATCATTCAGACAATTGCCAGTCAGACAAACCTTCTTGCAATGAATGCAGCAATTGAATCTGCTCACGCTGGTGAAGCCGGAAAGGGATTTGCTGTTGTTGCAGATGAAATTCGTAAACTGGCAGAACAGTCAAGTCATCAGGGTAAAAATATTGGTGAGAACCTTAAGGCTCTTTCTGCTTCCATTGAATCTGTTTCTCTGAGGACAAAAGAAGTTCAGGAGAAATTCGATGTAATTTATAAACTGTCACAAACAGTTCAGGAGCAGGAAAATATTATTAAGAATGCTATGGATGAACAGTCCCAGGGAAATCAGCAGGTCCTTGATGCAATGAAGCAGATTAGTGATTCTACAAATAATGTTAAAGATGGTTCTATGGAAATGCTTGCTGGCGGTGAACAGATTGTAAAAGAAATGAAACTTCTGAATCAATCTACAGGAAAGATTAAAGAACTTATGATGGGAATGACAGACAGCGTTCAGTTAATTTCAGATGCAATGGAAAAAGTTCTTCAGGATTCAGATAATAACCAGAGTTCATTGAACAGTCTTGGAAATCTTATAGGCAGTTTCAATTTATAATTAATTTAATTTTTTTCAATCCCTTCACTTTAAATGTGGAGGGATTTTTTTTTCTGGATTATTCTATTGTTATATAACATTGATTTTATGCATTTCTTAAAGTTTTCTAATGATTCAAAAACTGTCTGAATATATCTTCTAAATAAATGATTCTACTCAGAGGTGCAAAATGAAAAAAACAATTCTTATTACATCAGCAGTTACTATAGCAGCTGCACTGTTCATTACATCATGCAGAACAAAAGATGTAATTTCTGGTCCGGAGAATGATGAGTTTATTCAGAGTAATAAAGGTCCTGACAATCAGAGGCCACAGAATGGAAAAATGCCTGGAGGTCAGCCTCCTGAAGGAAAACCTGGACAGATGCCTCCAGACGGAATGGGTGGTCCCGGAGGAGCAGGTGGTCCTGGCGGTCCTGGAGGAATGGGAAAACCTTTTTCTGCTCAAACTTATAATGCTGAATGTTCTGATGAAAATGCAAAATCCATTACTTATACATTCAAGAAAGCAGAAGGTGTTACTGTAACTTATCATACAAAGTATTTGATTGATGGTGAAAATAAAACATTTACTGCATCTGATTTTGAAAATGGTACTGTTACTGTTGATTCAGAAAATGAAATTGCTTTTCTTGTTATTAACGGTGGTTCTTTAACTCTTAATGGAGTTACTGTTTTGAAAAAAGGTGACGGTGATGAGCATAAGCTTGGAGGCGATGCATATAATTTTTATGGAATTAATGATGTAATTGTAGCAGTAGGAAAAAATACAAAAGCTGTCCTTAAAGATCTTACTATTCAAACTGATGCAATCCATGGAAATGCAGTATTCGCAACAGATAGTGCCGAAATTGAAATTCAAAATGGAATTATAATTAAGAATTCCAGAAGAGGTTCCAGAGGTTTGTTTGCTTCATACAATGGTTCTGTAAAATGTCTGGACGGTAATGTGAATATTTCTACTCAGGGAAATAATTCTGCCGCCCTTGCAACAGACAGGGGAGGTGGCAGCATTGTTCTTCTTGGAAAAAATAATAATCTGAAAACAAGTGCAAATGATTCACCTTGTATTTATTCAACAGGATCAATTACTGTAGCGGGAGTAAATGGTAAATCTGAAAGTGCTCAGACAATTGTGGTAGAAGGATTAAACAATGTTAAAGTTTCTGATTCCACATTTACTGGAGCAAGACAAGGTCAGGGCTGCATAATGATTTATCAGTCATTCTCAGGAGATTCTTCTGAAGGAGACGGAAATGTTGAACTTAAAAACTGTACTTTCATAAATCAGTTTGCTGATAAACAGGAAGCAATGTTCTATGTTACAAATACAAATGCAATTGTAACAGTTGATAATTGTAATTTCTGTTCTGGAAGTGAAAGCAAATCATATTCATCAAAAGATGTATTTATCTTGTGTGAAGAAAATGATTCTCAGCACTGGGGTAGGACAGGTTCTAACGGAGGTACAATAACTCTCACTACATCTGAAATGAATCTTGAAGGAATTCTCCAGGCTGAAGAAAAAGATTCTTCAATTAAAGTTATCTGTAAAGAATCTAAACTGATTAAGGGAGAAAATTGTCAGGGTCAAGTTAGTGTAAATGGAAAAATTTTATAATCTCCTTTTTATAATTTAATTTCTTAACTTTTATAAATCTGTTATTATCAGTGTGATAGTAACAGATTTTCTTTTTTTAAATACTTACATATTTTTCATAAAAAAATTTTGACAAGTATTATTTACTGACATAAAATAAATTTATCGGAGAAAATCAATTAAAAAAGGTTTTAGTTTTTATGTCTGTATCTTCTATCATACTGATAGTTATGGCAGTTATTCTGTCTTTATCAGTATTAGCTCTTTTAATTATTTCTGCAGTTCTTTGCATAATGCTGTCTTATCCAAAAAGATTTACAAAAGAATTTACTCACCGTTGTGATGTAGAAAAAGGTTTGATTGATATTGAAATTGAAAACTATGAACGTAAACCTTATATCATTACAATGAGTGATGGTTATTTAATTCATGCAGATTTTATACCATATCACAATAGTAAAAAATTTGTGATCATTGCACATGGTTATACCTGGGATAAAGAAGGCAGCTTGAAATATGCAAAAGTTTTTCACAGTCTGGGATACAACTGCATTATTTATGATGAAAGAAGTCACGGGGATAATAAACATAAAGCAGTAACAATGGGAGCAAAAGAAAGCCGCGATCTTCATGAAATAATCCAGCATTCATACAGACGATATGGTTCAGATATTCATATAGGACTTCATGGTGAATCCCTTGGTGCTGCTACAGTTCTTTTAAGTGCAAGGTATAATGATAAAATTGATTTCATTATTTCTGATTGTGCATATGCGGATTTAACCGAACTCTTAAAATATAAACTAAACCTTATGCATCTGTCTCACTTTCTTTTAAAAATTTGTGCTGTATATCTTTTTGTTTTCCAGCATTACAGATTAAACAAAATCAAACCTGCAGAAGCAGCAAAAAATATAAAATGTCCTGTCCTAATTATTCATGGTGCAATGGATGATTTTATTCCACCTGAGCATGCAGAAAAAATATTTCAAAATATTCCATCTAAAAAAAATATTATTCTGTTTGACAATGCAAATCATTCGGAGAGTATTATCAAAGATCCTGTGCGCTATAAAAATGCTGTCAGTTCTTTTTTAGCGGACATTTAATTTAAGGATGTAAAAGTATGGAAAACAAAATTGACTCAAAAGAAGAATTTGTAAAAACAAGTTCTGCTGCCTGGCTGGCCTGTGCAAATTCTGCAACAGGAATTCTCTGCGCCTTTGCAGAAGGAGCGGCATTTCAGTATTTATTTGTTAATAAGATGGGGCTTGATGCCAGATTTAATACAATTGTCTGGGTTTTATTCGGAATATGGAACGCATTAAATGATCCGATATATGGTTTCCTTGCAGACAGAACTCATTCAAAATTAGGAAGACGTCGTCCCTGGATTAGATACGGTTCACCTGTTATGGCTCTTTTTTATGCTTTAATGTGGATTACTTTTCCTGACAAAAACAATCAGCTTTTTTTATTCTTTCAGGAATTAACCGGCCTTTTTCTTTATGATATAGTTTATACCGCAATCGCTTCTGCAATTTATGTAATGCCATACGAAATGGCTGTTACAAATAAAGCCCGAAATAAAATATTTTTGTTCAATATAATCTTTTCAGTTTTGAGCTATGGAGCTCCAATGATTTTAAATTCCATGCTTGATAAAATGATAAAAGAAAATTATCAGATGTTTGTTACCGTAATGGCTGGGGAAGGATTAGTCTGTGGAGCAATTGTTTTCATTTCAACATTTTTTTATAAAGAAAATACTTATATTCAACAGGAAGAGCAGCCTAAATTTTTTGAAGGGCTTAAGTTGTGTTTCAAAAATAAATCATTTCTTCTTTTTGAGGTAGTATCATGGACGGTAATCTATGCTCAGAATGCACTTATGGTAGGACTTACTTATTTATCTGGTTTATGGGCAAATGAAAATGTTACCATTAATGGCTGGCCTGGTGGAAGTTCTATGTATATCCTTTATGGTTCAATAGCAGCAGGTCTTATAATTGCAATGATTGTCTTTTATAAAATGACTGTTAAATGGGGAACTAGAACAAGTATTCTGATCGCAGTAGGACTTATGGCAGCAGGTTGTCTTACAGGGGCTTTTTTGGGAAGATACTTTATTGTCACAGTATTTACCTTTTTCTGTAGTGGTGCAGGTCTGGCAGGAGGATTGTATGTTGTTCCGATGATAAATGGTGATGTGATGGATAAAGATGAAATTGATAATGGAAGCAGGCGGGAAGGGGTATACGCTGGAATTAATTCCCTCATAACAAAACCTGCACAGTCAATAGCAACCTCAGTTTTTCCAGTAATGATGGCTGCTTTCGGATTTATTCCTACACTTAATACTGCAAACGGTGCAACAGACTGGCTGTCTCAAAGTGAAAGTGTAAAAAATGGATTCTTTTTCTGCTGGCTTTTCATAACGGGCATTTTACTGGCTTTATCATTTTTAGCAATGTGGTTCTATCCTCTTCACGGAAAGGAATGGAATCAGATGAAAGAAAAACTTTCAGCGGAACATATTCAAAAGCAGGAAAGTTACGAAAAATTGATGCTTGAGAAAATGAATAAAAACTAAAAAAATCTATTATTGATAATAATAAACGACTGGATACATAAAGTGTACTTCAACATTGCAAAGTATCTGGTCGTTTTTTTTTATTTAAAACTTGACAAGTGAAATAAGCTGAATTACTATTAAATAACAAGGTTACCGTAACAAAGTTACAGTAACTAAGTTACTTAAAACTTGATTAGAATAAGTAAAACAACAGGGTAAAAGTTTGAAACACTTGGTAGTTGGAACCACAGATTTACTTTTAGAAAAAGCAGCAAGTGAGTTTCTGGAAAAGGGATATGAAAAGGCAAGCTTAAGGAAAATTGCATCTGATAGCGGAGTAAGTACTCATACAATTTATACCCGTTTTGGGGATAAAGCAGGCTTGTTTGATATTCTGGTTAAAGATACTGCCAGTGAATTATGTAATTTAATTACCTTAAACCCTGCAATGAATGATGAACAAAGAATTAATATCATATTAAACTTTATTTATTCAAATTACAAAGTTTTTAAGTTGATATTCTGTAAATCAAGAGGAAGTGAATACGAAGCATTTATAGAAACTTTGACTTCAATTGAAGAAAAAAATATGAAGCAGAGATTAAAAAAAGAAAATGAAAAGTTTCAGGATTATTTCTTAATTCACAGGACATGTAAGAATCTTTACTTAGATTTTTATGAAATAGTGGAAAAAGATTATAGTCTGATAAAAGCAAAGGAATATATGAAACATATAAATCTTTTTAGAAATGCAGGCTGGAAAGCAATTCTTGAAAATAAACAGTAAAAAAAGTGAGAATACTTAAAAAGTTCCGGGAGTGGTAATTACTGGAATGGAATTAAAAATAAGGCATATTGGGATTGCCTGGGTTCAGCGAAAACTGAATGACAAAAAAAATGGAAGAAAAATCTTCTGTTTAAGAGCAGTGTACCTGTGGGAGGGGGCACTGCTCTTTTTTTATTTATGAATAATTAATTAAGATACTACTTTATTTTTTCCTGTGCATTTTGCCTTGTAAAGCTTTTTATCAACTTCTTCCAGAAGAAGATCGTAGGACATTTCTTCCTTGCATGTAATAAAACCTGCACTTACAGTTATAAAACTATCTCCAACTTTTATATTTGTACGGGTTTCTTCCAAAATATTTTCAACTATTGAAAGAGCCTGTTTGCGGTCTTTGCCAGGAATCAGAATTAAAAATTCTTCTCCTCCATAACGGCACACTGTTGATCCAAATTCTTCTGATTTTTTAAGGATTTCCGAAAACTGTTTAAGTACGGTATCTCCAAAAGGGTGTCCGTAACGGTCATTTACAGATTTAAAATTATCAATATCGAACATTGCAAGATGAAGGTTTTCAGAATCTCCTAAAGTTCTTATTGCCAGTTTAAGAAAGCTGTTAAAATATCGTCTGTTAAAAAGACCTGTAAGTTCATCTGTATTTGCCTGTTTTTCATATTCCTGTGAAAGTTTTTTGATTGTTTCCCTGTCCCTCATTGTCTGATTGGATACAGCACAGGAAAAAGCAAAAAGAATTCCTGAGGATATAATCATGCTGCAAAGCTGATCAATAAAAGCATCCTGTTTTGACATACCAATGAAAATCTGTGGAAAAAAATAAAAACATAAAAATAATCCAGAGTACTCAAGCATTGTCAAAATAAAAAGGATAATACGCTTTTTACCTTTCAGTGCAAGGGCAGTACATACCAGAGAAAGTAAAAAATAAAACGGCATTCCACCTTGTAAACCAGCATTTGCAAAGAACATTGCAGGAAAAATAATCATTGAGGTGATTGAAATGGCAAAAAAAGCAAATAAGTCCGTCCGCGATATTTTCATACCCCAGAGCAAAAGGCCAATATGAATGATGAAAGACAAAAGCGGTAAAAGAATTGCAGCCAGAGTAAGATGAAGTACAAGAGACTCAATGAAACCAAAAAACTCTCCAACCATGGCAATTAAAACCATGGCATAGGAGATTCTTTTTTCCAGCGGTGTTGTCTGAGTAAACAGCCGGGAACAGAATTCCTTTAAAGAGAAAAAGGGATTTCTCATAAATAGAATTATATTACAGTTTCTTTCTATAAGCAAGTTTTAGCTATTTGCAGGATGATTTAGAAATTACTTTTATTCTCCATACAATTCTTTTACAACTTCACACAACTCTGTGTACATTTTCCATACTTCCGCAGCTGTAGAAGAACTCATCTGCAAAATCTTTATAATCCAGAGAATCACCAAAAAAATCTTCCCTGCCATACATATCATTAATATAAATATTTTGAACAGTGATTGATAATCCATCTTTGTAGTCATTAAATTCCCATACCGGAAATTTTTGTTTTCCCATAAATTAATCTCCTTCTATGCTAATTTTTTATTACTATATCTAAAAAAAAAAGCATTCAACTGAAAGTTGAATTTTAGTTATCCTGAAAAACTTTTTTATACGATTTTCGTCCCAGAGGAATTTGAAAAAACTTTTTGAAATCTCATTACATGATAGTTACATATGATTAAATTGCAGCTGTAAACAAGAAAAATGAAGCCTGCACTGAATTAAACGAAATGATTTATATATGGACTGGAGGAATAATTTTATGTCAGTAAGAATTGATGAAAATATGTTATTAAATATTCTGGAAGAAACTCCGGCAACTCAGAATATAATGCTTATGGGAAAACACGGTATCGGTAAATCTCAGATTCTTGAAACATTTTTTTCTTCCAGGGGCTGCAAAGTTGTCTCTCTGTTTCTGGGGCAGATGAGTGATCCGGGAGATTTGATTGGTATTCCTCATAAGAATGAAGAGACCGGACACACAGACTTCCTGCCTCCTTACTGGTTTCCCACAGACGATAGCCCGATTGTTCTGTTCCTGGATGAATTAAATCGTGCTCGGCCTGAAGTACTGCAGACAATTATGGACCTTGCCCTGAACCGTAAACTTGCCGGCCGTTCACTTCCTGCAGGAAGCCGCATTATTTCCGCGATAAACATTGGGGAGGAATATCAACTTACAGATCTGGACCCGGCTCTTGTTTCCCGCTTTAACATATATGAGTTTGTTCCTAGTGTTCAGGACTGGCTTATGTGGGCCAGTAAGAACGGAGTAGATCAGCGTATTACATCCTACATTTCTGAAAATCCTAAAGCTTTGGATAATCAGATACCGGTGGAGGATCTTGATAATCTTGAAAAAACTCCTGATCGTCGTGCATGGGTAAGAGTTTCTGAAATCATCACTGAGAAAGATATCCTGAAAGAGAGTTATAAAAGTATTATTGCAGGAATTATAGGAGACGCTGCTGCAAACAAATTCTTTGAGCATCTGGACAAAAATCATCTTCTTACTGCAAAGGAACTGCTGCTTGGAAATTACGAGATTACTAAGCAGAAACTTAATTCATATAACACGCCACAGTTTGCGTCAATCAATGATGCAGTTTTTGTTTATCTGGAAAGTGATAAATATTCTGATGATGATAAAGTTGTCATGGCAGAGAATCTTACTTTATATTTCAATTTCCTTGAATCAAATAAACTTCGTGAAGCTATGGCACACTTCGGGAATATGTTAAGCGGACCTATGTATCCTAATGCACTGCTTTTTATCATTGAAAAATGTCCGGACCTTTACTCAAAGATTATACAGTTTGTTGCGCAGATAAAATAAGGTAGGTGGAGGAATTATGTCTGTAAAAGAAATAATCAGCAGTGTTATTGATGAATGGTTTCTTTATGAACCACTTCTTTTCAATGTTTACTGCACACATAAACTTGAAGCGAACAGTAAAATGAAATGCAGATTCAGAACTGGAAAACGGCGAATTGAATATAATCCGGAACTTCTCAAAGATAAGTCTGCTCTGGATATTGAGCAGGGGCTTAAGAATGAAGTTATGCGAATTCTTCTTAAGCATCCATATCAGCGTCTTCCACAAAATATAAACCAATGTGCACTTACCACAGCAAGTGATGTGACTCTTAATGAGCACTGCTTTCATAATAAGATGATAAAAGATGCGGCTTATTATAATCTGAAGCCGGGTTTGAGCTATGAAGAATATTACAAGAAACTTTATTATATTTGTCCGGATTTTGAAGCCATGGAAAATGATGGCAAGAATCAACTGATGCCGGTTCTTAAAGAAAACGAAATCTGGGATTATGAGGCAGCTGCTGATGCTTCAGAACTCTGGGGCCAGGATTATGAAATGATAGAATTTGTAAATCATCAGATTCAGAAAGCAATGAAGGGAAACCAGTGGGGCAGTATAAGCGGGAAATTTCATGAAACAATTACAGCATCTCTGAAAATACCAGTGGACTACCGCCGAATTCTTTCTCAGTTCCGTGCAAGCATTAATAATCAGAATAGAAAACTTAGCCGCATGAAGCCGAACCGACGCTATGGTTTTGAGTATATGGGAAGTGTTTTTGAACCTGAGACTCGTCTCTTGGTTGCAGTAGATGTGAGCAGTTCAATTGATAGTGAAGACTTGAAAAACTTTCTTTCAATCATTAACCGTTTTTTCAGTTATGGAATACAGAAAATTCATGTACTGGCCTTTGATACAGAGATAAAGCAGGAACTTGAATTTAAGGGGCCAGCTAGATCAATAAAAATCATAGGACGAGGTGGTACGGATTTTCAGTGTGCTATAGATTATTACGAGTCTCATCCTCAATACCAGGGACTGATTATATTTACTGATGGAAATGCAGATGTTCCAAAACTGAGGCTTCATAAACAGATTCTCTGGATTATGACCGGAAAGAGAGAATATGATTATGCAATTAATTGGATTAGAAATCTGAGATCAAACAAGGCTACCTGGATTCCCTGATTAAATTTGAGTTAAAACCATAAATGTAGTTTAATTTGCTCAAAATAAACTGATAAGGGTGCATGAAAAACTTAAGACAAATGATAGCAGTCAAAAAAGAAATAATCAAAAACACAAGTTGCCGAAATTAAAACATGAGTTTCCAGTTCATCTCCAACTTTCTTTTCAGTCAGATAAGTTATAATAAATTTATCAACCGAGATCTCATCATGAAAGATTTATAATGAACAACTTTTGAAGAAATCCAGTACGCAGAAGCCATATGTTTTGTTATGTGATTTACTATTCTATCCAAGTCCAGTAATAAGTGTCAGAACTATTATCAGATATTCTGCATTGAACCCAGAAACCTTCTTTTCCTTCCTGGAAAAGAATTTCTTTTTCTTTTCCCATTATAAATCCAAAATATAAAATCAACTTATCCTCTGTTGATATTGTGCTGACGATTTCTGAATTAAAATCTGCTTCCTTATATATCTTATAAGATTGTTTAGGCTTCCTTTCATATTTACCATCATATCCTTCACTGTATGAAATACAGAGTTTTACATTATTTTTAATGATTTGTTCATTTCCTTTTATCTCATCGTAAGAGATAGAAAGTCCTGATTTTTCAATATTTGATAAATCAATTCTATAGATTTTCACTCCGTATGGACCGTCATTAAGCATTCGGAAACCAAGATAAAGAATTTTCTTATCATTTGATATTTTGTAAGAAGTGTAACACCTTGTTTCATAATTTGGACCAGACCATTCTGTTGAATAACTGAATAATTTTGCATATGAATTATTATTTTTTAAGCAATAATAACTGTATGTACTTCCGCCTCTTTTATCATAATCAAACCAGGATTCTGTAATAAGATATAAATTATTTTCATCAGAAAGAACCGGTGCTTCTTTACCGGATATCAGATAACCGCCGAAAACCCATCCTTCAACAGACTTATCATTTTTTCCTTCCTGAGGGATTGTCTTTACTTTTACCCAGTTGTCATCTATGTCATCTATTGTGGCAGAAATTCCTTCCTCAAGAAATAAAACACATGCCTCATTATCCAGAACAGTAATTACTTTGGAAGAAAGATTGGAATTTTCACGGAGTTTTAATCTCGTGTTTGTAAAAAAATATTTACCTTCAAAATATTTTTCATTGGCAAATAAATTTATTGATATAAAAAGTGCAGCAATAAGTAATAATATTCTTTTCAATTTTATTCTCCTTCAATAAAGCCCTGTTGAGGCTGTACGCATAATAACGGTTTGTTCCGCAGGAAGATTGACTTCATGGTTGCTGGACATTATTGTTACATGAAAATATTCCTTAATCAATACTTGCCTCTAATTCTTTTAAGAAAACAATATTTGTTCTAAGCGGTGTCATTTGCCAGATTACATCATTAGTATTTCATTGGGAGAACTCTTTTATTATTGAATTGAAATTCATGTTTCCTCCAGACACACAGTGCAGGTGTGAGCATAACAACTGGTCCTACCGCAGCGAGCTTGACCAAGTGCCGGCTACGAACTTTTGTTATGCCCTGACACTTTGATTTTATAAGATTTTCAGGTACATGTATATCCTGGATCTTTATATAAGAATTCTTTTTCTTTAATAATTGATTTGTCCCAGACTTCTTCTTTCCATTTTTCTTCCGGGATATCCTTAATTGCTACTGAAACGCTTGAAGTTTTACATCCCAATGTTTCAGCGATTACTTCTGAAATTTTTTCAGCACACAATTTCTTCTGATTATTTGTTCTTCCTGGAAAACATTTGATTTCTACGTGTGGCATTTTCTTTCCTTTGATTAGAGCGTTGTCAAGCCGCTTACTACTGCTACCTGCATAGCCCTAAAGTTTAATATAGATTTTTCATCGAACTTGAATCGATTAAAAAAATTCCTTATTCTTTTAAATATACAGTTAATTTTATATCTTTAAATTCTGTATATTCGTTTTTGGAATATAAATTAAATTCTTCGTAAAATTCTTTGGAAGCATAAATTTGAAAATCACAGGATCTAAACAAACCTCCACCGAGTTGTCTTCCGATTCTAAAGTCTGCATCAGGATATGCTTTTGAAATTTTGCTTTCGATACTTGAAAATGAAGAATTATTTGTCGTGATATAAAAATACCCGTCATATTTTTCCGGTATCGATTGTTCTGCATATGAGAAATTAATTTCTGAGAAAAGATAGCGTTTATCTTTTTGCTTTTCATCTAATATTTTTCTATATTCAATTGCATTTTTACAGATTATAACTTCTTCTTTTTTTGCAGGTTTAAGTTTTGATTGGAGCTTTTCCCAATATTCAATGTTAAATTCATAACCCTGACGGTTTATTTCTATCAATTCACTGTCAGGGGAAATTCCATCTATTGGGCAAGACTGAACTTTTCCGTCAATAATCAGATAAAAATCAAAATCGCATGAAAAGCCGGAATCAAAATAACGGGGAAAAACAGGTATTTTTTTCAGGTCTTTCCATTCAGAAAAAATACTTCTGATTTCATCAATGTCATCAAGGTAATAATATTCCTGTTTATTATAATTTCCCAGGCGGCGATCTTTCAAAAAAATAACAGCATTCGTATTATCATCAGGGATTATATCTAAAAATGTAATCGATTTTATGCTTGCACAACTAATGAGAAAAAGAGGTAAAAAGATAATTAATAAGCCTTTTTTCATTTTTCCTTCCTTAAAAAAGCAGGCCAGTGACCTGTCGCTATAGTATTACTGAACCTGTTCAAAGTATTTTTCAAAGACTTCCCTGCAGTTTGACTGTTCGTCGTTAAGGCAGATTGTAAGCGAGCGCTTTGTGACACGATTATAGAAACTGAAAAACTGAAGGCCTGGATCAAAACCTTCAAGAAATACGATGTTCGGGTTCTCTTTACGCAGCCAGAAGCCAAGCCCGTAAAGTCCGTCATCACCTTCGACGCAAGGAGACCAGGCTTTTTCAACAAGGGGTGAAAGTGTGCTTTCCGGATTCAAGTCAGGATCAAGGTTATTCCAGAACTGAGCCATGTCCGCAAGTGTAGTGAAGGCGCCACCGTCTCCACCTCCGATTACTGGAACTCCGTAAATGTTGCTGCGGCCGTTTTGCTGATAACCTGTTGCGCATACAATTCCCTCAGGCGGCGTTTCATCAAGCCTATAAAATCCTGTGCTATTCATATTAAACTTTGTAAAAACATGCTGCTTTACAAATGACGGAAAACTCATACCAGAGACAGTCTCCGCAACAGCTGCAAGAAGTACAAAGCCGCCGTTAGAATACTTGAAAGTTCCGGCAGAAGAGTAGGGTGCCTCTTGTTTTTTCCACATATTTTCAATCAAAGGAAAAAAGTCTTCCGGCTTTTCATAGTGATAGTTTGCATTTCCGCACAGAGCTTCTTCAAAATCTTCTACATAATCTTCGTCAAAATAATCCGGAACGCCTGAAGTGTGGTTCAAAAGGCTGCGCACCGTCACTTCTTCAGAAAGCCAATCGAGGGGCCCGTATTTTTCTGCTTTTGCGTTTAATAGTTTTTTCACGCAGTCATCAAGATTGAGTTTATTTTCTGCTGCAAGAGTCAGAATTGAAACAGCCGTAAAGCCTTTTGTGCCAGAAGCTGTGCCGTAGCAAAAGTTCTTGTTGTTCTTTATGCGGAAATTTTTGTCTGCGAAACCATAAGCGCCGCTTTCAATAAGCTTTGTTCCTTCGTATACAGTAAAAACACCTGAAAAATTTATAAAACTCATAATGCATTTTCCTTTTCACTTTTTATTCCCAAAATAAAACATGTTACGGACAGGACCGTCAAGACGTGCAAGCTCTTCTTTATGCCACCTCCAGTAACTATTTGTATTATATATTACAAATTATTTATTGTTAAATTTGTTGTTACTTTTGGGAAAAAATCCCAGGTGCTTTGAATTAATGACTTCAAGACAAAAACTTTCATGGAAGAGTAAAATTATGTATCAAAAATAAAAAAACGGAAGAAGATTCAGCTTTTGTAAGTCAAAGTGAGGAGATATAAATGAAGAAGATTTTTAAGATTTTAAGTATTTTGGTAATGGTTTTTGTACTTTTCTCTTGTGCAAATCCGTCAAGTGATTCAACATCAGGCAGTCAGCCAAGTAACCCTGAAGAACCAACTTATTCAATTACTTTTGTTGCAAAAGAGCCTGTACAGCAACCAGTTGCAGACCTTTTGAACAGTTCACCTGATTATAAAAACCTGAAAGAAGGTACAGAAGTAGAATTGCCAACAGTTATATACATGACAGAAGAAACAGAACAATTATCACTTGAGCTTACAGAAAGTTCAACTCATGAAAATGGAATATATTATGAAGGTAATATAACTTCGGTAGTAGTTGGAAACGAAGATATTGAAATAAAGTGTTGGTTGGGTGGGGGTTTTACAGTAGTAAAAAGATAAAATGTATAGAAGTTTAAAAAGAAAAGGTTGTCATTTTTTTTGTGAGGTAATATCTTATGAAAGCTAAGAATAAATCGTGGGAACAGAAACTTATAGATTCCTTCAAAGAGGTAAAAATTAAAGATATAAAAGCTGATTCTCATAATAACTTTAACTGCCGCAGTAATACAAAAGCTGATGTTCAATATACTGACTTAAAGGGAACAGACTGGTTTATTGAGGCAAAAAGTTTTAACTCCCCAGATAAATACAATGGACTTCATAAAATTTTCGGAGAACTCTTGAAAATGGCGAAATTTGCAGAAAATTCTGAAAATGCACATTTTGGAATTCTCATAGACGATGAAAGCTTTTTACAAAATCATCTTAGAATGTGCAGCAAAGGAAAACTTCACGCTTTCGGAAAAATTTTTGACGATAAAATTACAGTCTTTTTTTTTTCAAACGGAAAATTAAAAGAGCAGCCATGGGAGAGTTTTATTCAGTAAATCAACCACTGGCTGAATCAGTAATACCCCAGCATCCTGGCTCCTTCAGCAAGATCTCCCATTCCGTGAAGCTCCATTTTTTCATAAATTGCCGTCCGCTGATTTTCTACGGTCTTTATGGATTTTCCAAGTTTTTGGGCAATTTTAGAGACGGAAAAACCTTGTGCCAAAAGCCCAAAAATCTCTTTTTCCTTTGGAGAAAGTTTTTTGTAGCTTGCAAAAAGTCTTGTAGTCCGGTCAGGCGAATCAAGGAGTCCGCTTGCAATTTGTGAAGCGTTTACATTTGCCTTCATTACATTAAGGGCTTCCGTACAAAAATATTCTTTTCCGGAAGCAACCATTTTTACCGCAAGGGCAATTTCCGAAAGGTCAGATGTTTTTGTAATATAGCCCTGAACTTTAGCGCTGATTGCGTTTTCAACCGTCAACGGCTCGGAAAAAGCAGAGCAGACAAGAGTTTTAATTTCAGGCCTTACAGCCCTGAGCTCACTTAAAATAAAAAGGCCGTTTTCCTTTCCAACCTGCAGGTCTAAAACAATCATCCTGCAGTCATCATTTTTTACAAGAATCTCTTTTGACTCGTCTCCTGTCGACGCCTGCAAAAAATCAAAAACAGGACATTCTTTTTTAAGGGCAAGGACAAGACTTTCCCGGA
>DGUP01000075.1 GCA_002394685.1 Treponema sp. UBA4307
GAATTCCTTGGACAAAATTGCTTACGAATTAGTAATTAGCCCGAATGTCGAGTTTTGAAAAGTGGCTAACATTACAAAAAAAACGGCGCAAAGGAGTGAAAACAACTTACGAAAACACTTATTTTGTGCTGCCGCGGTAGCGGCAAACGTAAATAATTACAAGCACAAAATACGTGTAGCAGGCGAGCCTGCGGTTTCGATAAGTTGTTTTCATGACTGGGAGCTGTTTTTTTTGATAAATTCGTTGATTTTCAAAACTCGACATTCGGACTAGTTACTTATTCAAAAAAAAATATTATAATTATGGCATGAATGAAATCGAAATAAAGGCAAGAGTCAAAGACCGTGAAAAACTCATTGAAAAGTTAAACACATTTTGTAAATATCAGGGGGCACTTACAAGGGATGATTCCTACTGGGCACTGACAAAGGAAGATAAAAGAAAAATCAGAATCCGTAAAGAAACAAGAGAAAATTCAACCTCCTATTTTATTACTTACAAAAAGAAGAAACAGCATCTTGACCAGAATGGCAGCTTAATCGAAGTGAATGATGAAAAGGAAAGCGGCCTTGAAAACCCACAGGCACTTGAAGCATTTTTAACTGACAGCGGCTACAGTATTTTTATACAGAAACACAAGGAAGTTGTTGACTGGACTCTGGAACTGGAAGAAATATGCGGTGTAAAAAATCTTACTGCCTGCTTTGAATTATGCAAAGTTCCTCCATTAGGAGACTTTCTGGAAATAGAGATTCTTTCTCCTTCACAAAATCAGGAATTACTGGAAGCCCTTCACTTAAAATTAAATCAACTTATTGAAAAAGCCGGTTTATGTAAGGAAGATATTGAGCCTAAATATTATTCCCAGCTTCTTGAAGAATACAATGAAGGAAAATAAAAAAAAGCCTGACGTAAAATCAGGCTCTTTTTAGTTTATATTGTATTTATTACTTCCAGAAGTTCCGGCAGGCTTACAGGTTTACGGATATAGCGGGCAACCCCCAGAGCACGGCATCTTGCTTCGCTTTCCTCATCCTGCATCGCTGTAATAATTATAACTTCTGTCTTCTTATTTTTATCTTCTTCACGTATCTTGCGGCAGACTTCAATTCCATCAACTCCCGGAAGATTTAAGTCCAGGATTACGTAATCAGGTCTTGTTTTAAAGAAAAGACTTCCTGCTTCAAAACCGTCAAAGGCCTGGTAAATTTTAGCCTCAGGCAGGTTCTTCATCAGATATTTTGTTGTAATGTCATTAAAGGCTTTATCATCATCAACAATGAGAATTGCATTTGTTGTACTTACAGATTTCCGAGAATCCAGTACTTCCTGCAATTCCTGAGGAATATGAATATCACGACTTTCCATAAATTCAGCCAGATCTTCAGGGTAAATTCTAAACTGACCGCCAGGAGTTGTAAAAGCTTTTAAGTGACCGGCCCGAATCCAGTTGATTGCAGTCTGATTAACAACACCACAAAGGTTCGCTGCTTCCAATGCCGAGTAAACAACTGATTTATTCTTTCTTTCGTCTGTTTTCTTCATTGCTCTACACCTAAATAGTAACAAATTTGGAGATTTTTAACTACTCTTTTATAATAATTTTTTTTATAAGAGAAAAAGAAAAGCCCTGCCTGATTAAAGCAGTTTTTATCTTTTCTTCATCTGATTTTACTTTTCTTAACTTGTTATAGGCTAAGCGACAAATCTCTTCTTCACTGTGACTTTTATAAAACTCTTCTACCGCAGCCTTTGTATCGTCCCGGGAAATTCCCCTGCTAAGCAGTTCTCCAGTTTGTCTTACCCTGCCCTCATAATGATCAATTGAACGGGAACGAAGCCAGGCACAGGCAAATCTGAAATCATCCAGGTAGGATATGCTTTCAAGATAATCCAGAGCATCATTTACCGGCTCTTTTTCAAACCCCTTCTTAAGCAGTTTCTGGGTAAGAGAAAAACGATTCTGTTCAGCCCTGGCAAGATAATTCATTGCGGCTTTTTCACATTCAAAGCACTTCCTTGCATGAGAAAAGTCTTTACTGGCCTGATCATTAAGGAATATTCCCTGCATGTCAGGATCTTCACTTTGATCAAGTAAAGCTAAAACCTTTTCAGAAGCTGAACTTATATCAACAGGACCTGAATCCAGCCGAAACTGACCTGTTAAGCGGGCCATTTCGTCCAGCAGCTCTCCGCTTATTTCCTGAAGGTAAGAACTTCGAAAAAAAAATGCAGACCCTGCATCCGGTGTAATTTCGTAAACACCTGGCAAAGTCTGCTGTATTCCAAGTATATGCAAATTAACGCTTTGAGAACTGGAATCTTCTACGAGCACCACGCTGACCGTACTTCTTACGTTCAACCATGCGTGAATCACGTGTAAGATAACCGTTAGCCTTAAGAGCTGTGTGGCAGTTTGGATCTACCTGTGTAAGAGCGCGTGAAAGTCCGTGGAGACAAGCTGATGCCTGTCCGTTAAGACCACCACCAACAACGTTGATAAGGATATCAAACTTGTTGTCATTTGATGTTACGAGAAGAGGCTGCATAACTACTTTTACCTGTTCTTCAGTTGTGAAGTAGTCCTTAACATCCTTTCCGTTAACAACGATCTTACCTGAGCCTTCGCGTAAGAATACACGAGCTACAGCTGTCTTTCTTCTACCTGTACCGATTGCAATATTCTTTTCCATAATTACTATTTCGTCCTTTAGTATTCGCTATAACTCTTGATTACTCAACATCAAGTGGCTTTGGATTCTGTGCAGCATGTGGATGATCTGCACCTGCATAAATCTTACACATTTCAGCCATCTTTCTACCAAGACGGTTGTGTGGAAGCATACCTTCGATTGTTCTCTTAAGAGGATCTGTTGGGTGCTTAGCAAGGAGTTCATCGAATGAATAAGAGCGGAGACCACGAACGAAGCCTGTGTAGTGGCGGTAAAGCATATCTTCATGCTTGTTGCCTGAAACTTCGATTTTGTCTGCGTTGATGATTACAACAAAGTCACCACAAAGTGAGTTAGGAGTGTAAGAAGGCTTGTTCTTACCACGAAGTACGCTGGCAGCCTTTGCAGCTACGCGACCCAATGTCTTTCCTGAAGCGTCGATAATGTACCAATCGTTCTTTACTTCAGCTGGTTTAGCAAAAATAGTTTTCATGTATTTACCTTTCTTTAGATGCTGGACTATTTAGACTAAGAGACCACAATGTAAAAAAGCCTCTGTCTACTCAGCATCAAAACGTTATAATTTACATTCGCCACTTTGCATCAAGCATTGAATGTCAACAGACAATGAGCATTTGTCTGTAGTTTATATACGGGGTAGCAAAATGTATCATATTTTAGAGGTTTTAGTCAATTGATTACTCTGATTTAGCTTCTTTTTCAGCCTTTGCAGCAAGCTGTTCTTCTCTTTTTGCTTCCCTTTTATCCTTCATATCAGCAATTCCAATCAAAACAGCTACAAGACCTATAAATGCAGCAATAAAAGGAGCAAATCCCTTTAAGAAATTAATTACATCTGCACTCCAGCCCAGACCCATTCCAGCAGGCAGGCAGGCAAAAACACAAAAAGCAATAAGCAAAACGCCAATAATTAAAGCAACCATCTGATCCTCCTTAGGATACTTTTTTTATTTTTTCAGTTTAAAAAATCACTTATATTATCCCACTAAAATGGATTTTTATCAATTAAACATTTAAATATCAGAAAAAAACTGTTAACGTCCTAAGCAAAAATCAGAGGAAGAAGCCTGGAAAGAAGAATAAAAAATGCAGTTCCTCCAAAAATACTGACCATGGCATTTTTAAAGGCCAGATGAAGACCGACAACTGCAGCAATCGCAATAAAGTATTCAATTCCATGGGTAACCGAAGATAAATCAATATCCTTAAGACAATAAATAAACAATATTGCCATAATAAGGGCAGGGGCATACTGTTCTATAAATCTGACAAGCAGAGGGACCTTTCCTTTGGAAAAAATTAAAAACGGAAGTATCCGTGTAGCAAGAATAATCAAGCCGGAAAGACAGACCGCAATAAGAACCAGGGAAACAGGTAGAGCTTCAGACATTTTCTTTTCTCCAAAAAACAGGGCCTTTTATTAAAAGCATAATTCCTAATCCTGTACAAATTGATACCCATATAATATTTGAAGAATTAAACAGGCCAGTTTTATAAAGAATGACGGTTACAAGGGCAGCTGCAGCTCCTGTAATACAAGGAAGCAAATTACCCGGCTTTTTTAACTGTTCAATCACCAGAACAACAAAAAGTGCGGTAAGGGCAAAATCTACCCCCTGAAGATATTGGGCTAACTGATAATGCTCCAGCAAACTGTAGGCAAGACTTCCCAGAACAGATCCAAAAATCCAGTAAAAATGATCAAATAAAGAAATAAGAAAGTAAAAAAGAGAGGCATCTGTTCCATCTGGGACTGAAGTAGTAGTTATCAGAGCAAAAGTTTCATCAGTATTGGCATACATAAGGTAAAACTTATACCGTCCGGCGTCTTTATATTTTCCTATCAGGGAAAGTCCGTAAAAAAAATGTCTTATACTGAGTAAAAATTCAGCTGTAAGGATTTCTACCAGACCGGCACCGGCAGCAAATAGCGCAATACCGAAAAATTGACCTGTACCAGTATACATCAGCAGGCCAGTTAAGGGGGCCAGCCACCAGTCATAACCGGAATTAACAGTTACCATTCCAAAGGCGATTCCTAGTGCCAGGTAGCCAAAAAAGACAGGAGAAGTTGTACGGAGAACAGTTCGCAAAAGACCTTTATTCATTGGGAAGAATTATATTCACCTCAAATCTTTTGTCAAAGCAGATTGCCTGAAAATAAAAACATTTCCATAACAATGTGACAGAATAACGTGACAGTTTCTAAAAAAAAAATTTTAAAATAATTGCCTATTATTTGCCTTTAATTTATTGACTTTTTGACTTATTAAGTTGATATTACAAAAAACATATACAATAATTTTTTGAGGAGAACGTACGATAAGTGAACGGAAGTACAGTTTCTATTGATCATGTCTCTAAAAGATTCGGTGATTTCATCGCTCTTGACGACATCAACTTTACAATCAAACAGGGTGAATTCTTTTCCCTGCTTGGACCTTCTGGCTGCGGTAAAACAACACTGCTTAGAATCATTGCAGGATTCGAGTTTCCTGATGAAGGTGCCGTTTTATTTGATGATGTAAATGTTATTCCATATCCGGCAAACAAAAGACACAGCAACACGGTTTTCCAGAGTTATGCACTCTTCCCACACCTGTCCGTATATGACAACGTTGCTTTTCCTCTTAAACTGAAGAAACTCAGCAAAAGTGAAATTGATGAAAAGGTAAAGAAATATCTCAAACTGGTTCAGCTGGATCAGCACATGCACAAAAAACCAAACCAGCTTTCCGGAGGTCAGAGACAGCGTGTTGCAATCGCCCGTGCCCTCATTAATGAACCAAAGGTACTTTTGCTGGACGAACCTCTTTCAGCCCTGGATGCTAAGCTGAGATCGAGCCTGCTTCTGGATCTGGATGCCCTTCACGATAAAATCGGCATTACATTCATCTATGTAACTCACGATCAAAGTGAAGCTCTTGCAGTTTCTGACAGAATTGCAGTTATGAATTCCGGACACGTTCTCCAGGTTGGTACTCCATTTGAGATTTATGAAAATCCAGCAACTCAGTTCGTTGCCCAGTTTATTGGTGAAACAAATCTTTTTGAATCTACAGTAGTAAAGTGTGATTCTTACCAGGGAAAGACGGGAACAGAGTACAATGTTACACTCCACACCCCTGCTCTGGGAATTCAGACTCCTCTTCCAGGGGATACTCTGCAGACAAAAGAAGAAGATAAAAATATCCTCGTAACCGACTATGAACATACAGATGAAGGACAGAAAGTAGCCTTTACAATCCGTCCTGAAAAAATCCGTATTACTACCCAGATTCCTGACGTTAAAGGCCGCAAGGACATTAACGTATTCAAGGGTATTGTAGAAGAACCTGTATACACCGGTTTCCAGTCAAAGTTCTATGTTCGTCTTGAAAACGGCACAATCGTAAAAGTATTCAAGCAGCACATGAACTATCTTGATGACGGTCCGGAAATTGCCTGGAAAGATACAGTTTACATTTCCTGGTCTGCAGAAGACGGTTACATTGTTGAAGACATCAACAAGTAATTGAAAGATTTTAATTATTTTTTCTATCAATTTTTATTGAGGATTTTTAGATGGATAAAAAAACTAATGATGCTTCTGAAAAGGAAGTTAAGCCGCCAAAGCAAAGTTTTCAGTTGAAGCTTGCTTCAAAGGCTCATGCAGCAAAATATAAGAAACCTAACCCTGGACCAGTTTATTCCTGGCCTATGGGAATATGGTTTTCTCTTTTCTTTGTAGTACCTCTGCTTATAATTGTAGTTTACTCTTTCCTTAAGAGAAATATTTACGGAAGTGTTCTTCCTCAGTTTTCACTTAAGGCCTATCAGCAGCTTTTTACACCAACCTACGGAATGGTTTTCCTCCGTACCCTGCTGATGACACTTATTTCTACTGCAATTACAATCCTCCTGGCCCTTCCATGCGGATATGCAATGGCAAGAAGCAAGCATCAGACTCTTCTTTTGATTCTGGTAATTGTTCCTTTCCTTACAAACAGCCTTATCCGTATTTTTGCCTGGATTACAATTCTTGGAGAAAACGGTCTTCTCAATCAGTTTGGAGCAGCTGTTTTCAGACTCTGGTGCAAAATCACCGGAAATGAAAGTGCTGTTTTTAAGGCCGGAAAATTCATGAATACAAAGGGAGCTGTTGTTCTTGTAAGCATTTACATGCAGCTTCCATATGCTATTCTTCCAGTATTTACTGCTGTTGACCGTTTTGACTTCAGCCTTCTGGAAGCAGCCCGTGACCTGGGAGCAACAAAGCCTCAGTCTGTTTTCAAAATTCTTCTTCCTGGAATCAGAAGTGGAATTACATCAGCATTGATTTTTACATTTATTCCGATTTTCGGTTCTTATGTAGTTCCAAACCTTGTTGGTGGCATGGACAGTTACATGATTGGAAACATCATTGTTGACCAGGTACAGAAAACCCGTAACTGGCCTCTTGCAGCAGCCTTCTCACTTATTCTTACCCTTATTTCAATGGCAGGAATTCTTATCATGCTGTCTTCAAACCGTAAACAGGCTAAGGAAAATGCTGTTTCAAACAAGGAAGATTCAACTGAAGCTATTGCAGGTTCCCTTATTACAAAAGAAATTTCTTCAGCTAAGGATGGCCTTAAATCTGCAGCTTCTAACGGAGGTAACAAATAATGAAAAACCCATTTGTAATTCTCTTTAGAAGAAAAAATGCTACCCATCCTACAGAACCGAACCGCCACGCAAAAAGGAACTGGAAGAAACATCAGCCGGCTTTCTCTTTCTCAAAGACAATGCTTGCACTGGTTCTTGCATTCCTCTTTATTCCGCTTTTTGTAATCATCTTTTTCTCTTTCAATGAGTCAAAGGATACAACTTTTACAAATTTCTCACTGGTCTGGTACCAGAAGCTTTTCTTTGAAAGCCGCCCTCTCTGGCAGTCACTGTTAAACAGTTTTATTATTGCAATAACTTCAAGTCTTGTTGCAACTATTCTGGGAACAATGGCCGCAATTGGAAACAGCTGGTACAAATTCTGGGGAAAGAAATACATTCAGTCTGTAAGTTTCCTCCCAATGGTTCTGCCGGAAGTTATTATGGGTCTTTCCCTTCTTATCTTCTTTAATTTTGTAAAGCTGCCATTGGGATTATTTACAATCTTTATTGCTCACACAACCTTCTGTCTGCCTTTTGTTTACCTTATGGTTGGTGCCCGTGTTGATGAATTTGATTATTCTATTATTGAAGCAAGCCACGACCTGGGAGCAAATGAAGTTCAGACTCTCTTTAAGGTTATAATTCCTGCAATTCTGCCGGGAATTATTTCAGGTTTTGTTATGAGCATTACCCTTTCTCTGGAAGATTATGTAATCACATTCATGGTCAGCGGTCCGGGAAGCACAACCCTTCCTCTTTACGTAAACTCAATGATTCGTTTTGGAGTTAGCCCTGTAATCAATTCTCTTTCATTTATTTTGATTCTGGCTATCTGTTTAATCACTGTTGCCGGCAGAAAGTTCCTTAAGTCTTTTGCCGCAAGTCATTAATTTAAGCCTATTGATAAGGCGATTATTTCTTGAAACCAGGGTAAAGGAAAGTTCCCTGCCCTGGTATTTTCCCCACACATGGTAATAAAACATTTCCGGTAAAAGCGTTTTGTTAAAGCGGCCGGAGGTGTTATTTTGTAATAGATTTTGTGATCTAGAGGAGATTTTTCAAAAATGAAAAAAATCACAAAAGTTACACTGGCAGCTGCAGCATTTGCAGCTGTATTTGGATTTGCTTCCTGCTCTAAGAGCTCAGGCAATAGCAGCGAAAGAGTTCTCAACCTTTACAACTGGACTTATTACACTCCAGATGATGTAATTGCAGCTTTTGAAAAAGAATTCAACTGCAAGGTTAACGTTGACTCTTATGCAAGCAACGAAGAAATGTACACAAAGATCGTTGGCGGCGCAAAGGGTTACGACATTGTTGTTCCTTCACAGGATTATGTTTCAATCATGATTGAACAGGGTATGCTGCAGAAGCTTGATCACTCAAAACTGACAAATGCAGGAAATATTAATCCGGCTGTTCTGGAAAAGGCTACTTATGACCCGACAATGGAATATGCAGTTCCATACTATCTGGGAGCAGCAGGTATTTCTGTAAATAAAACAAAAATCAATACAACAGATTATGCCAGAGACTGGGGCATTTTTGCAGACAAGCGCTTTGCAGGCCACGCTTCCATGATGGATGATATGCGCGAAGTTATGGGCGATGCTCTTGTTCACCTGGGTTACAGCGTAAACTCAACTGATGAAGCAGAACTGGATGCAGCAACAAAACTGATTAACGAACAGTGGAAGCCAAATCTTGCAAAATTCGATGCAGAAGGCTTTGGTAAGTCATTCTCACAGGGCGATTTCTGGCTCTGTCAGGGTTATGCCGAAGTTATTTTTGGTGAAATTGAAGAAAGCAAATGGGATAACGTTGACTTCTTTATTCCTGAAGAAGGCGGCCCATGTTACCTGGACAGCATGTGTATCCTTAAGGGTGCAAAGCACTATGACCTGGCAATGGAATTCATCAACTTTATCCACAGACCGGAAAACTATGCAAAGTTCCTGGATTTCTTCCATTTCCCTTGCTACGTAAACCTGCCTGCAGCTGAATTTACAACAGAAACACCTATGTATCAGGCTGAAATGATGGATAACTGTGTTCTCAAGAATGATGTAGGTGAAGATCTGCTTAAGTTCGTAGACCGCTGGGAAACAATCCGTATTCAGTAGTTTTTAATACCTGATAAAAGGATTTTCCTTTACATAAAGCGCCTTCTTTTACAGAGGGCGCTTTTTCTTTTTATATTATTTTTCGTTTCTATAAACAAAATCAAAAAAAATTTTACTTTAAGCGCAAACCGGTTTATCATTAAATTATTATGAAAAGTAGTGCAGCTAACTTAGATTTTTTTCAAATTTTGGAAAATCTTCAGGCTGCAGTCTGTGTGATTGCTCTGGAAGATAATTCAAATTTTAAAATAGAATATTTAAATAAGTGCTTTATTCAGACTACACAGAATTTAATTCCGGTAGATCAGGATATATCTGTTTTCAGCAGTTTTTTTGACTCAGAATGGAACTGGAAAGAAACTGCAACCCTGTGTCTGGAAAGGAAAACTTCTACAGAAAAAGAGTGCTTTTTTTCACCAGTGAAAACTTTTTTTAAGGTCCGCTTTTCCCTGCTGGAAAACAACAAACTTCTACTCCTGCTGGAAGATATTAGCGGCTTAAAAGAAAAAGATCTTTTTATTAAAAAGCAGAATCTCCGGCTTGAGCAGCTGGCCCGGGACTTGAATCTGAGCAGAAATGAATTAAAACGCAGGCTGAACAGCATTGAAATGTTAAACAGTCAGCTTCGTTCTGCAGCATACCACGACGCCCTTACAAACTTAAATAACCGCTTTCTCTACAAAACTCATGTTATGGATGCAGCCCGTATTGCCGATGAAAAGAACTGGAAATTTGCTGTAGTTCTTTTTGATGTGGACAACATAAAAGTTATAAATGATGCCCAGGGAGCAAATGCAGGGGATCATGTTTTGCAGACCATTGCCCGGGAATTGCGCAGGATGGAAAATCAGGATACAACGGCCTACAGGATGAACGGGGACGATTTTATCCTCCTTAAGCAGAATCTGACTGACAGAAATCAGATCATCACCCTTACGGAAGACTTAAAGAAAAGGCTGAATGAAAAAGACATATATATTTCCGGTGGAATTGTAATTTATCCTGAAGATTCAAAAAATGCAGGGGACCTTCACACCTTTGCAGACATGGCAAAATCTGAAGCTAAAAAAACTGGAAAAAATTCCATCAAACTATTTAAACAGGTGATGCAGGAAAAGTTTATTTCCAAGGTTAACATTGAAAGTAAAATGACTAAAGCCATGGACAACAACCTTTTTCAGCTTTACTTTCAGCCTCAGTTCGATGCGGCTACTAATGAGCTCCGGGGTTTTGAAGCACTCATCCGCTGGTACGACAAAGATTTAGGCTGGATTAGTCCGGAAGAATTTATTCCTCTTGCAGAAGAATCAAACCTGGTTATTCCAATCGGGGACTGGGTAATGGAAAAGGGAATGGATACTCTGGAGGAATGGGAAAAGAAATACGGTTTCGATGGTATTTTAAGCATAAACGTTTCCCCTGTTCAGTTTGCAAAAGAAGATTTTCTCAGTAAATTCAAGGAAAAACTTCTGCGCCATAAAATTAATCCTGCTCACCTGGAAGTTGAAATTACGGAAGGCATTCTCATTCATGATGTAGAAGCGGCTGTGCATAAGCTTAACGAAATAAAGGAACTGGGCTCAGGCATTTCCCTGGATGATTTTGGAACAGGCTATTCCTCTCTCCGTTACCTGCAGATTCTTCCGCTTACAACCCTTAAAATCGACAAGAGTTTTATTTCCAACATCAATAACAAAACCGGCACTGAAGCCCACATTACAGAAAGCATTGTTTCCATGGTGTCAAAAATGGGTCTTGATACAATTGCGGAAGGTGTTGAAACGGAAGAACAGTTAAACATCCTTAAACAGATTAACTGTAAAAATATCCAGGGATTTCTCAAGGGGAAACCAATGCCAAAAGAAACCTGCGACAAACTTTTAAGCGGAGATATTTCAGCAGTAGTTTCCCTTGAAGAAGAGAAACATATTTTTGTAAAACCTGAAGAATAACAATTAAATTACGTATTTATGTGGTATTCCACGTATCTTACCCTGCCGTTAAGGACCGCTTCTTTTATTTCCCGCTCCCTCTGGCTTAAAGCAGATTCTCCGGTTTTTACCTCAATAAAGAGAACTTCGTTAACCTTCTCCCCCTGAGCGCTTCCAGGAAAAGCAACATAATCCACAGGCTTACCCACAAAACGTACATCGCCCGGATTACAGGGGAAATTAGGAAGATATGGAGCCAGCTGTTCAGAAAACTGTCCGCCCAGAACAGAGCGGCTCCTTTTTACAGCGTCCCTTCTTTCCTCAGAAATCATCTTTTTATCCACAAGTTTTTGAATCCACCTGCCTGAAAAGAAAACTAAAACCAGGACAACCATTGTGAATAAAATAAAAAGTATAAGAAATAAAGGACTTCCTTCAAAAAAACCTTTTATTTCTCCAAAAAAATTCTTTAGTAAAAAATTACCTGATCCATCCGGAACAAGTAGTTCTTCAGCAACTTCATTCATAATCAGCTCCCACAAAATAGAATGAAACAATCCTACCATAAAAATGTTCTTAATGCATAAGGAATAAAAACCGATAATAGAAAAGGTATTTTTATTCTCAAGAGGTAATTTATGAAGAGATTTAATTTTAAGCTTCTTACAGCCCTGTTTCTGTTAACCGCCGGCTGCAGCGCTTTTGCACAGACATCTTCTGCGGCAAAGGTAAATACAAAATCAGGACCTGTTAAACTTGAATACAAATATCAAAAGGACGACAGTTACAGAATTCTTTCCACAGTTGAAGAAGATGTTTACGTAAATTCAAGACTGGATCACAAAGCCCGTATCATAAACCGGGTTTCAGCAACAGTTACCTCTGCAAGTAATAACAGCGGACTCCACGATGCAACTTTTATGACAACAGAAGAATCTGTGGGAGTTGATACAGGAAAAACCTTCAGCTGGGGGGAAGAATATCACTCAGTTTTTGAAAAAGATGCTCAGGGAAAATATACAATTGGTGACGAATATTTTATGCCTACTGTAAGAGATGTACCATTTTTCCCGGACAAGGCTGTTAAACCAGGAGACAGCTGGACAGCAGACGGCCACGAAGCTCACGACTTAAGACAGACTTTTGGAATGAAAAAGCCATACCTGGTACCATTCACTGCAAATTACACCTATAAGGGAACGGTAACTGAAAACGGCAAAAAACTTCACCTTATCCGCTGCACCTACAATCTGTATACAGAAACTCCAGAAAGAACAAATCCCCAGCCTTACTACAACGACTATCCGGTTATGATGATGGGTTTTAGTGATGAAGATATTTACTTCGACAATGAGAGAGGTATGATTGATCACTACACAGAAAAGTTCAGGATTATCATGGAAAGCGCCTACGGAACTGTATATGAGTTTACAGGAACAGCCCACGCAGAAGTTGCAGATTTAGTCCGCACATCTACAGAAAAAAATGTTGATGATGTACAGAATAAAATTCAGGACATGGGACTTGATAACGTAACTGTAACCAGGGGAGAAAAAGGATTGACCATTGCCCTTGAAAACATTCAGTTTAAAGCTGAAAGCGCAATTCTTCTGGACAGCGAAAAACTTAAGCTGCAGAAAATTGCAAAAATTCTTGAGCTTTATCCAAACAACGATATTCTGGTTGTAGGACACACTGCCCTTTCAGGCACTGAAGCAAGCAGAAGAATTCTTTCAGAGCACAGGGCTGAATCTGTAGCAAACTTCCTGATTAAACTGGGGGTAAAGGACAAGTACCACATATTTACCCAGGGCATGGGTTCTACACAGCCAGTTGCAGACAACTACAATGCAGACGGCACCCCTAACAGGGAAGGCATGGCCCGAAACAGAAGAGTTGAAATCATCATTCTTGATAAATAGCCCGAATGTCGAGTTTT
>DGUP01000044.1 GCA_002394685.1 Treponema sp. UBA4307
ATCCAGCCCGTTCACAAATATACCGACGAAGACTTAAACTGGCACGACAAAAAATCCCTGACAACAATCGAATGTAATGATCCGAAAAGCCGTCCTGCCATGGCGAATAAAATAGATATATCAGGTTACGACACCGTAATTCTCTGCTACCCAATCTGGTGGTCTTATGCTCCAAAAATCGTTTATACTTTTGTAGAAAGCCAGAACTGGTCAGGCAAAAAATTGATTACTCTTTGTACCAGCGGTGGAAGCGGTCTTGGTCGCAGTGGAATTGACCTTGCAAAGTTTGCAAAAGGAGTAAACTTCAAGGGTGGAAAAGATTTTACCCGCGGCTCTGGATCCGACATAAAAAAATATGTTGAAGGTTTACTCAAATAAGGAAAAATAATGAAACAAAAAGAACGCTTAAGAATGAGTATTGACATTACAATGACCATCCTCTCCATCATCCTCATGGGAGGAAACTATCTGTTTCCGGCAGACCTTGTTCACGAAATATTAGGCGTAGGACTATTTGTTCTGTGGGCCATCCACATTATTTTGAACCACCGCTGGTATGGGGCAATCTTCCGCGGAAAATACAATCCCTATCGCGTTATGCAGACTGTCATAAACTGCTTCATTTTGATTTTTACAATCTTCCTTATGATAAGCGGGATTATTCTCTCAAATCACATCTTTACTTTTTTAAATATTCAGGGTGGACTGGGTTTTGCCCGCATTGCACACCTGCTTGCCAGTCACTGGTATTATCTTTTTATGTCGCTTCATATCGGCCTCCACGTTGGAATGATTACAAATAAGATAAAACAAAAAATGAATACTGGAAAAGACAGTTCAAATGAAAATCCCAAGCTTCAGACTAAAACCAGAAAAATCATCTTCCGTATTCTACTTACCCTAACCTGCCTTTACGGTCTTTATGCTTTTATAGTCGGTGGAATCTGGCGATATCTTGTTTTGCAGCAGCAGTTTTTCTTTTTTGACCTTGAACGGGGTTATATTCTTTTTGCACTGGACTATATTTCAATTATCATACTATTTGCAACAATTTCCCACTTAGTGGCAACAATCTTAAAAAGGAATCAAAAATGGCAATCACAGTAAACCTTCGTTACACAGGAAAAAAGGGAGCAGCTAAAGCTTTTGCCCGGGAAATGATTGAAAGCGGAACCGTTGAAAAAATTCGTGCTGAAAAAGGCAACCTTCGCTACGAATATTACCTGCCCTTTTGCCAGGAAACAGACGGTAGAGAAGATGACAGCGAAACAATTCTCTTAATCGACTCATGGGAAAATCAAGATGCAATTGATTTACACCACGCCACTCCAATGATGAAAACAATTGCTGAGATCCGTGAAAAGTACGACCTTCATATGACAATTGAACGTTTTATTTCTGATGAGAAAATTCCTGAACAGGACAAAACATTTATAAGAAGTTAATAGTGCAATTTTAATAATTCTGACTTTATTTTTATGGAAATCAGCAAAAAAGATATGAAAGTCCTGCTTAAATCTCAGCAGGGAGAACTGGATGCCGTACTCATCCCCGGTAGCCGAAAAGTTCCCCGAAGTTGAAAGCGTAAAGAATGATGAAAAGCGTCACGGTGATACAGTGAAAGGGCTTTTGAAATAATTTCCTTTATACATCTCTTATAAGATCATACATATGAAACTTCTCTCCACAATTCCTAATCCGGTCGAGGAGAAGCGAAAAACTATTCGCAGATACAAAAAGGAACTGCTTGAAAATCCCAATGCGGAACTTGTTCATAAAAAACGGAGATCGTGAGCCGGCAAACAAAACAGATCATGAATTAATCTGGGATCTTTGCGGAAAAGTTGCAACTTATTCTCAGCTTGCAGCTCTTGTCGGGAATTGTAATCTCCGCCGCTACGTGAGAAATGCACTTCACAAAAATCCCAGTAATGCATTTACACCTTACCACCCCGTTGTAAATGCAAAGGTCTTTTAGTCCGGCAATTTATCCGCAAACATAAAAAGATTAGCAGTGACTTTTTCCTGTTCGTTCAAGGCTCGGAAAGTTCCATTATCATAAAGCTCATCAAGAACCATCATTGCAACATTATGTCCGATTGCACAATCCATAAAGTCGTAAACAAATCTATCCTGAATCTGTGACGGATACTGCTTTGCCTGAATCATCGCCTGCTCCAATGCAAATTTTGCAAATTCATCAAGAAGACTTTTATCTGGCCCTGGAATCAATTTTGAAAAATCATCCCAGCTGCTTTTTACAATCATTATGTTGATTTTGCCGTCTTTTGTAAGAAAGCCACGGTCACGAAGTCTCTTAAACTTGTCCGAAGTTGCTTTTGATTCTGTGATTGAGCCAGTCATTATTTCATAAAGGCTTTCATAATCCGAATTCAAATTGCTCTGCCAGGCACCTTTACGACTGTCAAATCTTGAATCAATAGACCAGGAATACAAACACGGATATTTCTGAGAATCTCTTGTCATTACTCCACAGGCTTTATATTTTCTTTCAAGTTCAGAAATATCAAATTCACATTTATAATCTGGATCAACAATCTCACATGGAAGCTCAACGGTTACCAGATAATCAGCTCCATCTAAAGTTTTGATTCTGTGCTTAGAAATATCTTTATCAATATGAACACTACATTTTGAATAAATTGCATAGAAAATTGCAGCTGCTTCAAAAAGCTCCCGGTTTCCTCCCGGAATATAAATGTCTTTTCCAATTTCCAGACCCGCAAGTGCAGCACGAACCTGAGGCACATAGTTTTCGGCAAGGATATTTGCAACCTTCTGCTGCATCCTCACTCCATTTACCCACGCTTCAAGAGAGAACTCTTTTGGAGTAAACTTAACATAGGTTGTATAACGCTTACCTTTTGTTTCAACAAGAAATCCGTTTGCAAGCAGCATTGCAATCCGGTCTTCTAGAAAAACAGGCGTCATTCCCAAATCTTCTGCAATCTCTTCCATTGTTTTTGGATTTTCATAAACGCTGTAAACAATATTCAGATTGATCTTATCACCCAGATAATATTCAGGACCGCCCTTACTTCCAGGACATCCGTTATGAGTGATTCCAACTGCCTTTACAGGCGATAATCCAAGACTTCCAATTTTTCTTTCCATAGTAAATCCTTCCTTTAAATCATTACGAGCTTTGTTTAAGTGCCACTTTACGGTACCGGCAGGCAGCCCAAGTTCTTTTGAAATTTGAACAATAGACTTACCTTCGTAATAAAAGGAATAGACAATTTCACGACGGCTGGAAGTCAAAAATCCAATCTCCTTACGGAGTTTTTTGATTTCTTCTTCACTTTCTCCAAAGTCATACTGTTCAAAATATGCAAGCTCAATTCCATCAAGGGAAAGACCCTTTTGCAGTTTTTTCTGATTTACATACTTTGCGTAAACATGCTGGCAGATTCTCCAGACATAGCCTTCAGGATTTACAATATCCTCTGCGTGCAGCATAGAAAGATAAAGCTCCTTCAGCATCTCGCCCGAAAGATCTTCTGCTTCATCATACGAAAATGATTTTTTTACAGCAAAGCCATACACCTTAGAAGAAAATTTTACTATTAACTTGTCAGACTTTTCTTTTTCCATCGCTATTCCATTTTACTAAAAACCGGTTTGCTTATATAGTGCGGGGATTTGGAAAAAGGTTGGCAAAAAATCAGAAAAATCGTAAAAAAAAATCAATCTATAATTCTCACACCAAAGGTATCATCAACAATTACAACTTCACCGCGAGCAAGGCATTTTCCGTCCTGAATAATTGCTATCGGTTTACCAGGCTGACTGTCCAGCTGCAGAACAAATTCTTCATCAAGTCGTGCTATATCTTCTTTTGAAAGATATGTAGAACCAAGCCTCAAGGCGATGTAGTGTTCTTCATCATAACAAACAGGATCTCCCTGATTTACTTCTATAATCCTGACACCAAAATTTTCGTCTACAACTACAGCCTCTCCACCAAAACGAATCTGGTTTTCAACAATAACATTCAAAGGTGTGCCAAATTGTTTATCGCTCATAAGAATTGTGCCTGGCTCAAGCTTTACAGAACCAGAAACAAAGCGGCCAAATTCCACAAGTATATTGTTTTCGCGTGGGCGTGCTTTTATATCAGTAAGATTTTCCAGCTGAGGATTATCTTTTCCAAAGAAACCAGATTTGCGACAGAGCCTTAAAAAATAAGAAGAATTGAACTGAATATTTATCATACCCGTGTAGACATCGCTGGTCAGTGCAAGTGTTACAAGTACACACATTTCTCCTGGATTCTGACCTGCAGACCATGGTAAAAGAGTATTCAAATCTTTTGTAAAAGTTTTTTCAAAATCTTCCCACTCAGTTGATTTATCGGTATTCGAAAAGATCAGTTCCTGAATCATCTTAGACAATTTGTCTATATATGCAAGTTTAAGGCAGTCACTGTCGCTCTGGGTAAGTTCGGGATATTTTTTTAAGTCTTGCTTGAGTAAAACTTTTCCAAGCTGCGGGTCAACCTCAATCGCAAAACCAGTATTGTTATAATCATAAGTATAGAAAAAAGTTCTCTGAGGCAGAGTGCGGAGAAACTCTTCGTTTGTTAGTTCATCAACATAACATACATTTATTCCAAGCAAATCACTTCTATTACCGGCAAGCTCATTACGAAATTTTTCGCAAAGCATATCAAAAATGTTGGCAATTTTTCGAAGTTCAGATTTACTGAATAAACTTGGACGCTTAAAATCATAAATTCGAATACGAGCAAAAGGGTTTTTCAAAAGGCTTGTGTTGTCCTGTTTTTTTTCAAGAGTCCCGTTCGCTTCCATTTTTGCAATTTCGGCCTTTAGTTCTTCTTCTGTTAGAATCCTACTTTTTTCAGACACTTCCTTAAGTTCTCCCTTAAAAAGAGAATCTACATCAGTTCCAAGTGCCTCCGCCAGAGCAGGTAAAGTTCCAACATCCGGGCAGCCGTCTCCACGTTCCCACTTACTCACCGCCTTGTCGCTCACGTTGATAAGGGTTGCAAGCTCCTTTTGAGTTATCCCTTTTTTCGACCTTAAAAAATTAATCAGTTTTCCAGTTTTTTGTGCGTCCATCACTACCTCTTGATGATAAGTATAGGACAGGATTTTAGCATTGTCACCCGACTTCTCGTAGGAATTGGTAGAATTTTTGGTTTTAGAGTAGAATTCTACATCTGAATTAAAATCAGTAAAACAATTCTCTTGAAAACAAAATTCTTTTTCACCTATTTCTCCTGGGTAATACTCTTTCCAAACTTAAAAAACGCAATTACTGCAATCACTGCTGTAAAACATACAGCACTATAAGTACTGAATCTTTCAACAATTCCAAAATATGCTTTCGGAACAGCTGCACTTCCTGCTGCCCCCAAAAACATCAGAAGGAATGCTTCAACTGCGCACCAGGCCAGAACTTTATTACCACTCTTGAATCCGCCCACAGCAATCAAAATCAAAGATACAATTGAAAGCAGAACTACAAGAACCGTAATTACATATACATGAACAAAAGACTGAAAGCTTCCGTCATAACCGCTGCCAGTCAAGGGGAAAAGACTGTAACCTATGGCAGAAATCCAGTTCATTGCTACAAAAAGATATAGCCCCAGACGAAGGATTTTTTCTGAGGCTTCCTTCCACAAATCTTTTGCAGAAATACAGATTAATGTACATGCTACACACGAAAAGATTCCGTGAATTTTTGTAAGTTCTGAAGCTATTAAACGTGAAGGCGCATCGGTCGCGGTCAGATCACTCACCGCCTGTGCCATCCAGTTATAACCCGGATAAAATCTTGCGCCAATACAATCATGAAGCAAATAAAAAACTGCATTCAAAATACCAGAGATTAATAACCAGTATCTCAAACTTACAGAGGAATTATTTCTTTCCATTTGTTTTTACTCCTTTTACTCCATAGAGCCTGCAGAACTCACTGATGAAGTTTTTCATCATATTTTTATCAATGCCTTTTCCTGTATCGTTATTAGCATTTTTAAGCTGATTAAGATCACATTCCAGATCAATTATTGAATGAACCGACATAGCAAA
>DGUP01000055.1 GCA_002394685.1 Treponema sp. UBA4307
TTTTTTGATAAATACAATAATTTTCAAAACTCGACATTCGGGCTAAATAAACACTTTTGCTGCAAAGTTTGTAGATTATTGATTGAAGTGTGAAGTGTGATTTTAAAACAAATAGAGACACCAGACAATAACATCATCCGGTGCCTCTACCGTCGAGTTTCCTCGACATCGGAGAGAGTTTATCAGCTTATTTACAAGCTGACACTACTATCCTATATTTCAGGATTTATGTCAAGGTCAAATTTAAAAAAAACGAAAAAAAATTAAAAAAAAAGACCCCCTGAATAATCAGAAGGTCTTCCAAAAATAGATAAGTTTTCCCACCAGAGCATTAGCCCTTACATCGTTAAAAAATCAGCAGTATTACCTGTTACGCTTTTATTATCAACAATATGCCTGCTCATAATCACTGCGATTCTGTCAATGGCATACTCCAGATAACTTTCGTCCCGGATTTTACGCTGTAATTCTAATATTCGCGGAGAAACCCCACCCTCCATGCTGCATCCCACAATTTCATCCCTTGACAGCATAGATTTTGTAACTGTTGTCTTTGAACCCGGCATTATTTACTCCACAAAAGCATTAATAATGTGATGAACAGGTTCCAGCCCCGGAACATCCAAAGCAAGCACATCAAATCTGATGTACTCGTTACTATATTCTCGATGTTTTTTAAGGTAACATTTAGCAGTTTTCACAATCTTTTGTCTTTTTCTTTCATTTAATTCAACGGCAAGAGTATCAACATCTCCTCCAGGGAGACTTTTAACCTCTACAAATACCAGAAAAGGTCTTTTTTCCACTTTCTGCCAGGCAATTATGTCAATTTCACCTTCCCTTATCCTGAAGTTTCTATCAATAATCTGATAACCATTGTCAATGAGGTAAGAACATGCCCTGCTTTCCCCGGCAAGACCTTTATCATGAGTAGAAATACTTTTTTTATACATAAAGGCTATTATAAACAAAGAGAAGGGGCGTGTAATTAAAGCATTACTTTAATTACTCAGATTTTCCCGAAAATATGTTCAGAAGGATAAAAAAAAAGCCCCTGCAAGATGCAAAGGCTTCATAATGATTAAACTTCTTCCAGTTCCTCAAGTTCTTCCAGTTCTTCAATATCATCGTCAGAAGAAGTAGAAGTTGCAGAATTAAAACTACTCTGCGCTGGAGAAGATGTTAAATACTCGTCTTCATCATCATTGGTGACCCCAAAGTCCCCCAGATTAACGTTTTCAAATTCAACACGGTCCTTTTTATGACCGACAGTTGCCATTCTTGCAGTATCTGTTTCATGACCACCAGAGAGCAGATAGGGAACATTCCACCTTGTAAGACAGGCCACGTGATAAGGTTTGGCGGCCTTATTCTTTACGAGAAAAAGATTTTCTCCATCATCAAAGTAAACATCATCTGTAAAGGCAACCCCTTCCTTGATTCTGTTACAATTGATTTTATTAAGAAGACTCATTTTTATTCTTCCATCCTTCAGCTTTTGTTATATAAGCAAATATTGACGCCACTGCCATCCAGGTTTCCTCTGGAATACACTGCCCTACACTGGACAAAGAAAGTACATTTACAAGTTCAGGATCCTTTACGACAGGGATATTATTATCTTCAGCAATTTCCAGCATTCTGGCTGCCAGAAAACCACTTTCCTTTGCAGTAATGAAGGGAGCATCAGCGTCTTTGGGATATTTTAACGCTACAGCTTTATTTACTTTATCCATATTAAGATGACAAAAAATCAGGCCTGACAGTTAACACCCCTGGGGTATTCATCTGCTGCACAAAGGCCTTCTATAAAAGCAGAGGTGGAATAGGTTACTGGCACAGAATCTGCCAGGTTCATGCCGGAACGAAGCAATTCTCCAAGCCGTCTTTCCTCATGTGAAATATTCTGGGACAAAAGCGGCGGTAATGTACAGAACCGAACTTCCTTTACCTTGCCTGCATTATAATATAATACAAAATCATATTTTTTCAAATTAATTTTTACACTAATTTCAATTTTTTCTGTTTGATTTAAATCTGAATCAATTAAAATCCGCAGTATTCCCCTGAATTCATCTTTATTCTTTGAATCCATTAAATCCGGCTGCCAGGTAAAAGGCAAAAAACACCAGTGATGCCTGCCATTTTTAATCTGATTTACAAGAGTTAAGAGACCGGGCTTATTTTTCTTAAAATTCTGACTTGATTCTTCAGGAAAAAGTCTGGCAAGAAAGGATTGTTCAAAAGACGTACTTTCTGCCGGATTATTTTTATCCCCTTCATTTCCAGAAAAATCCCCCCTATCCTCAAAATCTAAAAGAGATAAAAGAGCCTGAATGGTGTTTTCATCCCCATCTATTCCTTTTTCAAGAAGGAGGGCTGCAATTTCAGCGGCTTTTTTTTCTTTTCCAGGAAATTTCTTAGCCAGGAGAGCGGCCCGGTTCATAATACTTTTATCGATCTTAAGGCCGGACTGCTGCATAAACTGGAGAAGTTTTAATGTTATCCCGTCATTGCCCAATCCAAGGGAAAATAATTCCTGTTCCAGAAGTGAAGTATTTTTTACAGTGGACTCAGCAGCCAGATTTTCCCTGTTTTCAGGTATGAGGGTTACAGCTTCTTTCTGTAAAAGAATCTGAGCCTTAAAACTCTGTCCCGGAAGCAGTACATTCTTACTGCTCACATTAAAACGGTTTCCTCCAAAAGAAACCTGATATTTTCCTCCCCCTAAATCTTCCAGAACCCTTACAAAAACACGGCTTCCATTTTCCAGCGAACTGGAATAGGTTCCCTGAGTAAGATTTTGAGTCTGAATAAAATGAATCTCTGGTCCTGCCATACATATTTTATAAAGAGGATTTGAGGGATTTACAAGGTCATTTTATCGTATATAAACGATTTTAAATAAAAAAAACCGGACTCTGAAAAAGAATCCGGTTTTCTGCAATTCAGACTCAGCCTGTCAGCAAATTATTTTGCTTTCTTTGCTGCTTCTGCTGCTGCAAGTTCGTCCTTAATTTCGCTCTTAAGGTTTGCTTCCTGCTGATCAGCTGCTTTTGCTGCTGCTCTTGAAGCTGCAACACGTGCGTTTGCCTTAGGTCCGATAAGTTCCTTAATCTTGGCAGCCTTACCAACCTTTTCACGTACGTAGTAAATCTTTGAGCGGCGTACTTTACCTGGGCGAACAATTTCAACCTTAAGTACACGTGGGCTGTTTACTGGGAATACACGTTCAACACCTACACCGTAGCTTTCCTTACGTACAGTGAATGTCTTACGAGCACCGCTATTCTTGATGCAGAGAACGAGACCTTCGTAGATCTGGATACGCTTTGTTTTACCTTCGATAATTTCGAAGTGAACCTTAACTGTATCGCCTACCTGGAAAGTCAAAGCATTTTCTTTCTTCTGCTGTTCTTCAATAGTCTTAATAAGATCCATTCTATTTCTCCTGGTTATTGCGGGCGGCCCTAGCTCTCATAGATCTAAGCTGCCTGCTTTTCTTACGGTCATTTTTGTATGTAACAAAGTCCGTAAGTTCTTCGATCATTTTTTCTGCCTCAATGGAAAGAGTACCATTTTCTCTAGCCTTTGCAATCAAATCAGGACGATTGCGCAGTGTCTTTTGAAGGCTCTTTCTAAGGCGCCACTTTCGGATTTCTTCGTGGTTACCGCTGGTTAAAACCTCCGGTACAGCCATGCCCTTATATACACTTGGCCTTGTATACTGGGGATATTCCAAAAGTCCGTCAGAAAAACTTTCTTCGTCCAGAGATTCTTCCGTGATTACTCCATCTACCAGACGATAAATGGCATCTACCATTACAGTAGCTGCAAGTTCTCCGCTGGACATTACATAATCTCCAATGGAAATCTCTTCATCAACGTAAGTATCAATTATACGCTGGTCTATACCTTCGTAACGACCGCATACAAAGACAATCTCTTCTTTCTGACTAAGTTCTAAAGCTTTTTTTTGAGTAAAAGGCTTACCGCTGGGCGTAACATAAATAACATGTTTCGTCTTTTTGTAAGCTTCAACTGAATCCAAAGCTTTTCCTAAAGGTTCCGGTAACAAAAGTTGTCCGGCTCCTCCGCCATAGGTTGCATCATCACATGTGTGGTGTCTATCCAGGGCAAAATCCCTGATATTAACCAAATCGTAGGCAATAATTCCCCGTTCTACCGCCTTAGCCATGATCGAACTTTCAAAAAAAGCCCGGGGTATTTCGGGAAACAAGGTCAGCACAGTAAATTTCATTGGAGTTACTCCAGAATCCAGAGGTGCATCAGCTGCATCATTTTAGCATCTACATCAACTTTGCCAATAAACTGATCCTTGAATGGTACAAAAACCTTTCTGGGATTGTGATTTTTGTCAAACTTAACGTTGTCAGCTAAAAGCGTAGAGCTCTCGGACAGCAAAATCTCAACGAGATAACCTGATCCGCCTTCCATTACGTTTGTGACTGTTCCGACAGTATTTTCTGCCGTTGCGGTACCACCCGCTGCATCACTATAAAACACAGACAAACCTTTAAGGTCTTCTATGTACCACTCACCCTTCTGCAGAGGATGTGCGTATTTGCGGGGAACTACGATCTCCCACCTGTTGTATTTTGCAGCTTCTTCAGGTGAATTGATCCCTGCCAGTTTCATATACAGAGTTCCAGTACCAGGAGCTACTTCTTCAACTTTGAAGACCTTGCTCGTACTTCCATCTGTTAAAGTCACTTCTTCCATACGTTCAAAATGTTCGTACTCGCCGGAAGTGCTTTCTACCTTAAACTCGCCCGCTACTCCATGTGTTCCGCGGACAATTCCAACAACAAACTGCTCTGTCATCAGTCCAGAATTTCCAGGCTGTAACGCTTGCCATCCTTATTAGAGGAAGCGCTCAAAACAGTGCGCAGAGCTTTTGCAATACGACCGTACTTGCCAATAACCTTGCCAATATCACCCGGAGCAACGCTTAACTGAAGTACAGGTCCACGTTCACCTTCGGTTTCTGTAACAGTGACTTGAGCTGGATCGTCGACCAATGATTTTGCGATATATTCAATCAGGTCTTTTTCCATGACTTGTCTCCTTTACAGTTTATTTTGTGATAGCTTTTCCGTTAACAGACAAGCCGTTTACGTTAAGAATCTTCTTAACGGTTGCAGTAGGCTGAGCACCAACACCGAGCCAGTACTTTGCTCTTTCTGCGTTGAGAACAGTCTGACCTTCCGAAGCGATTGGGTGATATTCACCAATTTCTTCGATAGTTGTTCCATCGCGAGGCTTGCGTGAGTCCTGTACTACGATACGGTAGTCTGGGCGCTTCTTTGTACCAAACCTCTTAAGTCTGATTTTAACCATTGGTTCCTCCAAAAGGTCTTATTTTCTAAGACCTCAGATATAGTTATCCACACTAGACAGTGTGAGCATATATAATATTGATTTAACTTACTTTAGTCAATTAAAGAGGGCTTTTTTCGCCGGAAAAGAGTGATTATTTCTACTATTAAAGTAACATAACATTGACAGCCATTTTTTACAGTGATAAAATCTTACCACTATAATTTAACAAATGAAGGAACATTCCTATGGCAAAAGAAAACGGCAAAAAAGGAAAAGTAAACGTTGGTGCTGTGATTATCCTTATAATCTCAGCTTTAGTATTTATCCCTGTTGGATCTGTAAGTATCGCTCAGCTTATCTCTTCCAGAAAAGAAGAAGCTAATACTCCAGTATTCGGCAAATATGATGGCAAAAAGATTGCATGGGAAGCTGGTTCAGATTTTGCACAGAAAGTCAGCAATTATGCAGAAATGTACCAGAGAGCAGGCATTGACATTAATACAAATACAAATATCAGAGACTATATTTTTCAGCAGGCATATCAGGAAACAGTTGAATCTTATGCCTATGCTGAAAAGGTAAAGAAGACCGGCTATACAGTATCAAAGAGAGCAGTTGATCATGAACTGATTAATGCATTCCTTAATACAGACGGTAATTTCGATCAGGAAGCATATAATTCTGCTGACAAGGCAAAGCTTGCTTCTGCAAGAGAATCTATTGAAAAGGGACTGACAGCAAACCGCTATACAGATGACCTTAACGGCTCATTCACAAAGGTAAACGGCGAATCTCTCTACGGTTCAAAGATTTCTTCAAAGGAACTTGACTTCATCTCTAAAATGGGTGCTGAAAAGCATTCTTTTGACCTGGTACAGTGGAGCACAACAGATTTACCTGAAGAAGAAGTTCTTGCATATGGAAAGGACAATGCAGACAAATTTACAAAGTATGACCTCTCAGCACTTACATTTGACAGCAGGGATACTGCAGTAAATACCCTTAAGCAGCTTAAGTCTAATGAAATCACTTTTGAAGATGCTGTAAGCCGTTCTTCACAGATTTACATTGATTCACTTGGTAAGCTTACAAGCAACTATGCATATGCTATTGAAAATGAAATTCTCGTATCCAAAGAGGATGCTGCAGCTGTAAAAGCTCTTGAAAAAGATCAGTTGTCTGAAGTTATTGAAACAAAGCAGCCATACAGCACATCTTCAAGCTATTCAATTTTCCGCGGTGATGGTCCTGCAAAGGCAGCAGATTTCAACATTACACTTGATGCCGCTCCTGCTTCAGAAGAAGAAAGCTCAGTTCCAGAAATTCTCAAGGTTGTAAGAACATACCTTACTTCTTATGAATCTGGTTATATTGAGAATTACTTTATCAACAAAGCAAATAAATTCCTTACAGATGCAAAAGTATCTTCATTTGATGAAGCAGCAGTTTCTGCAAATGTTGAAAAGAAGGAAATTCCAGCATTCCCTGTTAACTACGGCAACTCAGCATTCTTTGATGTAACTCCTTCAGAGGGTGCTCTTTCTGGTGCCTCAAGAGACGAAGCTGTTCTCAAGCAGATTTTTGCTCTTGATGTAGATCAGGTAAGTGAACCAATTGTAATCGGTTCTTACATTGCTGTCCTTAAGTGTACAGGCATTCAGATTGAAGACCTGGCAAACATTGATCAGTCTTCATATAGCAGCACAATCCTTTCAAATGATCAGTTAAGCATGAGAACAAATCTTGATAAGGATCCAAAACACGAAAATAACTTCTGGTCAACATATATTAAGTATGTTGGTATGCCTGCAAGTTTCAGTTCAGTACAGTAACAGGATTTTTGATTAATCAGAGTGAACAACACTGAATTAAATAAGCCCTGCCTGGTTCAATGTGGACAGGGCTTATCTGTTTTAAATACCCTTCAGTATCAGGGAAGATTTCTCTATTCAAAGTACTCCCCTGATAAAGCAGTAAAGGAACTTGTAAAAAATCTGAAGGTATTAGACGGTACCGTATTTCTAATTCAATCTCCCGCCCTCTGGTATGGATGTCAGGAACTTATCCAGAAACTTGGAAATAATTGTATTATCTGTGCTTTTGAAGCAGATCCGGAACTTTATGAATTTTCCAGAGAACTTCTGAAAACACAAAATTTTTCTAATGATATTCATTTTTATTCAATTAATCATTTACAGGAATTTGATGATTTTTTACGAAAGGAAGTTGAGAAGAAATTCCTAAAAAGAGTAATTCCCCTGGATTTTAGTGCAGGAGTCCAGTTTAACCGGAAACTATATGATACAATCAGCAGGGCAGCAGAAGAAATTCCTGAAAGGTTCTGGAAAAACAGAATTACTCTACAGAAATTCGGCAAGCTTTATTCAAAAAATTTTTTTCTGAATCTTCCAAAACTTACTTCTTCAAGTCAGCTTAATTCTCTTGCCCATACAATAGATAAACCCATATTTATAGCGGCTGCCGGGGAAAGCCTGGACAAGATCTTCTATTGCCAGCACAGAGAAGCATTAATAAAAAAAATTAACTCCTCCTGTTTTGTAATAGCAGTTGATGCTGCACTCTCCCCTCTTCTGGAAATGGGTATTAAAGTTGATGCAGCCGCCTTAATGGAAGGTCAATTTGTAATTTCAAAAGCATTTATCGGCTGTCAGAAAAAGTTTCATTATTTAATTCAGGATTTGTGTGCCAGACCAGACATTGCATCAATTACAGGGGCCCAGCCTCTCCTTTACCTTTCTAAGTTTTCAGAAGCGGCTTTTTTAAATCAGGTTATTGAAGACGGTTTGATTTCAACAGTGATTCCACCTTTAGGTTCTGTGGGGCTTCTTGCGGTAGAAGCAGCACTTATGCTTGCAAAAGACAAATCTGTAAAGATTTTTACTATAGGGCTTGATTTTTCCTATTCCTGCGGAAAGACCCACGGTAAAGGCTGCCCGGCTCATAATAATCAACTTATGACCTCCAGTCGCTTTAAAAGCATTGAAAACTATGAAGCTGCATTTACAAACACACTACGCTTGAAAGGAAAAAATGGAGCGGATGTTATTACCACCCCTGCCTTGCTTTCTTACAGTAAAAATTTTTCCGCATACAGTAAAAGACCAGATGCAGCAAACAGGCTTTTCGACCTGGCAGATACAGGCCTTCCTAACGGCTTACCTTACATGTCCTTAAAAGATTTCTTAGAATGTGATTTTTCACCAGCAGAAGAAATAAATGAAAATTCTCAGGATCTTTTTCAGGAAAACTTTGCAGAAAAAAGTGAAAAGATAAAAAAATACCTTTTAAGGGAAAAGACTTCACTAGAAATTGCAAGAGACCTTTTAACAAAAGGTGATGAAAGCAATTTCCGAAATTCTGAACTCAGTCTGGAAGAACAAATTTCCGCCCTCTTAAAAAACAGGGATTATCTCTACCTTCATTTTCCAGACGGAACAGAATTTAAAATGGAAATAAGTTTTTTAAAAAGAATAAGGGCTGAGCTGGACAGTTTTATAAAAATCCAGACACAAGCCCTTTCTTATATTCAGTAAATTTTAGTTATCTTCTTTTTCTTTCAAGACTGCAAGGAAAGCACTCTGTGGAAGTTCAACGTTACCAGCCATCAGCATACGTTTTTTACCCGCTTTCTGCTTTTCAAGAAGTTTTCTCTTACGGGTTACGTCACCACCGTAACATTTTGCAAGTACATCTTTTCTTACAGCACTAACAGTTTCTCTGGCAATAACCTGAGCACCGATAGCACCTTGAATTGCAATCTTAAACTGCTGTCGTGAAATTTCACCTTTTAAGCGCTCACAGACAACTCTGGCTCTTTCAACAGCATTTGGTCTGTAACATAACTGAGCTAAAGCATCTACAGGTTTTGAATTGATTAAAATATCAATCTTAATTAAATCTGTAGCACGATATTCAGTTACTTCATAGTCAAAACTTGCATATCCTCTGCTGTAAGATTTTAACTTGTCATAAAAATCGAATAGAACTTCTGCAAGAGGCATTTCATATGTAAGTTCAACACGTTTTTCATCAAGATACTGCATATCTTTTTGAACGCCACGTTTGAGCCGGCACAGTTCCATAATTGAACCAAGATATTCACTTGGAGTAATTATGCTGGCTTTAATATATGGTTCTTCAGAAGCTTCAATTTTTCCATCAGGGAAATCAGCAGGATTATCTACAAACTGCCAGTCTTTACCAGGCTGCTTTAAGCGGTAGCGGACACTTGGTGCCGTGAAAATTACAACCTGGTCAAAATCTCTTTCCAGTCTTTCCTGAATAATTTCAAGATGGAGAAGTCCAAGAAAACCGCAGCGGAATCCATTTCCCAGAGCCAGGGAATTATCTTTTTCATACACAAGTGAAGCATCATTCAATTTAAGTTTTTCCATTGATTCTTTCAATTCTTCATAATCATTTGAATCAATAGGATAAATTGATGAGAATACAACAGGCTTTACTTCCTTGAAACCTGCCAGAGCTTCAGAGGCAGGATTTGCAGCAGTTGTAACAGTATCACCAACCCTCACGTCAGATACAGTTTTAATTCCGGAAATAATATATCCAACATCACCCGCTTCCAGAACACCTGTACGTTCATAGTTAATCTTAAAAATTCCTACCTGCTCAACTTTGTATTCTTCACCGTTGCTCATAAGGCGGAGAGTGTCACCTTCCTTGATACGGCCGTTCTTTACACGGATATGAACAATAACCCCTCTGTATTCGTCATAGTGACAGTCAAAAATCAATGCCTGGAGAGGAGCTTCAGGGTCTCCTTCTGGTGCAGGGAATTTAGTTACGATTGCTTCAAGAAGATCATCAATGCCTTCCCCTGTTTTTGCAGAAACCAACTGAGCATCATCAGGGTCAAGTCCGAGATCATGATCAATCTGATGTTTAACACTTGGAATATCAGCACTGGCAAGATCGATTTTGTTAATTACAGGAACAATTGTTAAATCCTGTTCAAGTGCCAGGTACATATTGGAAACAGTCTGGCTTTCAACCCCCTGTGTGGCATCAATTAACAGAAGAGCTCCCTCGCAGGAAGCAATAGCTCTGGAAACTTCATATGAAAAGTCTACATGTCCAGGAGTGTCAACAAAATTAAGTTCATAATCATGACCATCTTTTGCATGATAAGGAATTGTTACCGCCTGACTTTTTATTGTAATTCCTCTTTCTCTTTCAATGTCCATATTATCCAGAATTTGATTCATCATCTGACGGTCTTCAATTATTTTTGCTTTTTGGATAAGACGATCTGCAAGAGTTGATTTACCGTGATCAATGTGCGCAGTAATACAAAAGTTGCGCTTATATTTCATTTCTGTCATAAAAAAATCCTTAAGGTATATCTTGTTTTGTATTAAGAGTATATCAGATTTTTAGAGTAAAAATATAGAGGAAATTTGAATTTAAAAATAGTTTGGACTATCCAGGGGAGCCTGCATTCCAATTCCCATGTCAATATTTCCATGCATTCTCTTTTTAGCATAAAGTTCAATGTAAATGGCAGATTTATCTTTTGAAACTTCAGCATTAAGAATTTGAACGGTATCACCTACAACAAATCCGCTCTGATCTGCAACAGAATTTTTTAATACATCTGTAATCAAGTAAAGATTTTTATTCTCTACAGAGACATTAGTAAGTTTCACTCCAATAATCGGATAAAGTGAAGAAGTAATTATGTCGTGAGTAAAAACAGAATTACCTGGAGTATCCGGTCTTTCTTCCAGATAAACAGGAACTTCTTTTTCTTCTCCCAGGGAATTTACATATGTGATTTTTACAATAGTTCCTGCTGCCAGCTGAATATAATCAGTGTGAAGCTGATCAAGAGAGTAAATCGTTTTATCATTTAGTTTCAGGATTGTATCGTTTTCCCTGATACCAGCAAGAAAAGCTGGAGAACCAGGCTGAACATAATTTACGATTATACCTTCATTTTTTGAACCTGAGCCGGGCAGTCTTTTTGTTTTACCATATGCTCCAATCCAGGAATGAATCTTTTTTCCGCCTGCATAAAGGAAAGGTAAATCATTTTTCAAATACTCAACAGGAATTGCAAAGTTCAGTCCCTGATAATTCTGAACTCCTGCAAAAACAATAGCCTGAACCCTGCCCTTTTGATCAATCAGAGGACCGCCGGAGTTTCCTGAATTAACCGCAGCATCAAGCTGAAAAACCTTTGCACTCATATTAAGGTCTCTGTCTGTTGAAGAAATAATACCACTGGTTAAAGTACTTTCAAGGCCAAGAGGAGACCCGATTGCATAAACCTTGTCTCCAACATTCAAATCATCACTTGAGCCCAGTTCAAAATAAAATGGAGCATCTATTTCAACTTTTAAAAGTGCCAGGTCCAGAATTGAATCCCAGCCAATAACTTTAGCAGGAATGCGGGTTTCGCCATCTTCTGAAAGTTTAATATAAAGACGGGCATATCCCTCATAAGAAGGATCAACGCAGCTTTCAATTACATGGTGATTTGTAACAAGATAACCATCTTTTGAAATAAAGAAGCCGCTTCCCAGAACCATATCAGAATATCCTACCCCCTTCTCAATTCTAATACCTCTGTCCACAAGGATAGTTACAGTACCTTTCATGCATTGAGCTATTGTAGAATCTTTTTTTGAATTGGTAGTTAAGGCGGATATACTTTTTACAATTGATTCGTTAAGCTGCTTTTCTGTAACAGAAAGGTCAGCTGTTCCAGAATAAGAAGTATTTTTTAATGAAGTATAAATGCGGCGGGCTTGAACATAGTCTTTTTCTTCAACAGCCTGATTATACTGTTCAACAGCCTGATTAATGCATTCATTATAGCATTCCTGTACAAGAGAATTATCTTTAACATTATCATTAAGGAGCCAGGCACGCCATAAAGCTTTTAATAAATCCTTTTCCTTAAAATTTTCAATTCTTTTTATTTCTTCAGAAACAATATCTGCTTCAGTATAATCTATTTCCTTAAAAACCTGATTTTTATCAGGCCCTGGAATACTGCGGCAGGATAGAAAACAATTTCCTATAAAAGTTAAAATCAGACCATAAATACAAAGCTTTTTTATATTACAAAACATTTTATGTTTTCCTTACTACTGAATAATATTTCCGAAAATTTTATCCCCGATTTTTACTACAAGCATTCTGGATTTTTTGTCATCGCTCATAATAATGGTACTTAAGCCCTGCTCCATTTTTGCTGCAGTCTGCCATGCCTTTTTTGCCATTGCAGTATTTCCAGCATTCCCTACCCAATATAAACTGTAATAAGGATCTTTAGTTACAGATAAAGTTTCCTGCCCACACTTTACAGAAACAGGAATTCCATTCAAAGAAGTGATTGTTACCAGTTTTCCTGTTTGAGGCTGGTAGAACATGGCATCTTCCTTTACCGCTTCCTCATTTCCTTCAGCATCAAAACTCTGGCCGTAACGCACATAACGAACTTCCCATTTACCATCATTATCATTATCCCAGGAAGAAATTTTTCCTTTTCCTTCAATGTACTCTTCCGTAAAATCAGGAACAGTATCAAGATCTCTGTCAATTTGTATCAGGCGAAGATAGAAAGGTGCTGCATTTGACGGACGGCCATATATATTTGTCAGGATAGACCTTTCATCATCCAGGGAATGAACCATTGTTCTTGTTTCGTCTACAGAATAAAATTCCGTGGTTTCGAAAATTCCGTCATTATCAAAATCTACAACCCTTAATACCGGTAAGTCATCTTTAAAAGTAGCCTGTGCGTACATTCTTCCATTTTCTGTGTAACGGGCATACTGAAGTTTTCCATCAAGGGTAACATAATAGATTCTAGCATTCTGTCTTTCTCTGCCTGGTGTAGAAAATCCCCTGGTATTTTTAACAAGTCTTTCACTGGTAAGTTCTTCCCCCTGAACAGTCAGCTGAGGAAAAAAGAAATCTTTATTAATAACTTCAGAAATTTCATATTGAGGACTGATAGTAAAAGGTGCCCAGGCAAAACTTTCATTTACAAGATCAAAGGAGAATTCTTCATTACCATTTTTATCTTTAAAAATACAGTTTTTAAGATATGGAAATTCACTCCAGGTAAATTCCATTCTGTAATCGCCCATATGTCCTGCAACAGGCATTCCAAAATCACAAAGGACTGTCCAGTTCTGTAATCCATCCTGATTCTGATCGTAGCCTACAGTCTGAGGCCGTCCTCTGGAATATTTTACATACATATTGTAAATTCCGTCTCCATCAGTGTCCTGATAAATTACCCCTGAGTAAGCTGTAAAATAATCTGCGGCTTCCTGAATAACGGCCGGCTCAGAAAGTTCCATAATAAAATCCAGGAGAATATCAAAATCAATTCCTGAATCTGCAAAGGAAACGATATACTGAAGGGCTTCCCTCTGGCTGAGAATACCATCCTCCATAGCAATTCTGGCATAAAGGGGATGCCTTAAATCTCTTGCTTCAAAGGATTGAAGAAGATGGGTACGGTCCATTCCTTCTGCAAAAGAGGCTGCATATATTTCAAGCTCTGCATCTTTATCAGGAGCGGCTTCAACATACTGAGCAATCTGTTTTATAAAATAAGATTTCATTCGGTTAACAGTTTCATTCTGTGACTGAGATGATTCCATATAGAAAAAAAGCATTGGAAATCTTGTATCATCCGGATAAATCTTTCTTGCAGAATCAATCATCTCCCTGGCTTTTCTAATAGATTCAGGAGTATTTGTTCTGTAATAAGACTTTGCCCGGATATAATCTGCATCTGCTGAATAAACTCTTGGTCTGGAATCAAGGATTTCTTCTACCTGAGAAAAAGAACCGGTATCACAAAGTAAATCTGCATAGAGAATACGGGCCCCGTCCCTGTTGTAATTAACCCAGTTTTCTTTTTCAAGAGCATTTTTTACGAGAGGAAGAACTTCTGCTTTTACACTACCTTTGGAATTTTCTGCAACAGCAAGTATGTACCACAAGTCTGAAATTGAATCATCATAAGCAAGCCCCAGGGAAGCCTGAGAAATTGCCCCGTTCCAGTTTTTTATGCCGGCAGAATCCTGAGCCAGAGTTAAACACCGGAGGGCAGAACGTCTGTTTGAAAGAGCTACGGAATCCTCCAGCTGACTACCAGTTTTAACAGGTTCAAGGGCTTGAACTACCGTTAATGAAAATGTGAAAAGCATTAATGTAATTAATAAGTTTATTTTTTTCATTTTTCTTCCATAATTATGACTGATTCTCAGAATTAATAATCTAATTCAGCAGCCTGCTTTAGAATTTATAAAATCCAGTTTTTTACCCCAAGTACTGAACCCCACACAAGAACAATTTCCTGGTCCTGTACTGTAATATTCTGCACTACAGGTATTTTAAACTTCTTGTCCTGTGCTTTAAAATCCGTCAGCAGTCGGGCCAGGGATTTATAAGAGCCATCCGCCATTTTTACCTGATCCCCGCTTTCTGCAGAACGTATAACAAAAGGCATTTTTAATTTATCAAGCACAATCGTATGACTCTGCCCTTCATTTTGAAGCATAAGACTTATATTATTATCGGCAGATTTTACATTTATAAGGAAGTTTCCTAACCTATATTCTCCAGATTTTTTTACTGGGAGAAAGAAATGGCTTTCACAGGGATGGGAAAAATCACCTGATGAAGAAAATTCCCCCTTTTCCCTGTCAGATGAAATAATTTTTTTAGCAAAAAGTTCCCCTTCCTTTACCTGAAGAAAAACTTCCTTGCTTGAAATGGAAAAATCCTTCTTTTCTTTGATTCTAAAAAGGATTTCTTCAACAAATTCCCAGGAAAGTCTTTCCTTAAGTTCAAGAGAAAATATGCATTTATAAAGCAGGCGCCTTTTTATCACATCTGCAAGTTCCATAAAACCTTTGAGATTAATGGATATTGTATATTCAGGACCTGGAACTGCCAGCTCAGCAAAAGCTTTTTCTGCAAGGGAATCTAAAAATGACTGATCTTCTTCATTGTTTCCCGCAAGATGTTCTACAGCCTTTCTCCAGCCTTTTATTTCTTTATCCAGAAGGGGCACCACTAAATTCCTTATGGAATTCCGGAACATATTGTTTTCAAAATTAGTTAAATCAGTACGCCAGCTCTGTCCTTTTTCTTTCAAATACATTTCAATTTCGTTTCTATGAATCTGAAGGAGGGGGCGAAAAAAATGATCCCGCTGTTTTTTAATTCCTGAAAGCTTGCTGCTTCCCTGAAAAAAACGCATGAGAACGGTTTCGTCAAAATCTTCTGCATTATGAGCAAGACACAGAATATCGATTTTTTCTTTCTCTATAAAATCCTCAAAAAAATTATAGCGCCATTTCCGGGCAGCCGCTTCCGTACCGATTTTTAATTTTCTGCTTTCTTCTGCAATGGCGTTAGAGGGCACATCATATCTAAAAAAAGGAATTGCTTTCTTCCTGCATAAATCTTCAACAAAAAGCGCATCTCCTTCAGTTTCCTCTTTAGGCCTTATATTATGATTTACAGTGATTACTTTTAACTTAACTCCATCAAGTTTGTATTTACTGCAGATTTCTTTTAAAGAGACCAGAAGACTTACAGAATCAGCACCTCCACTTACAGCAAGCCCAAGGTTTAATTTAGAGTTAAGATTAATATCAGATTCTGTAAAGGAATAATAAACCTTTTCTTCAAAAGTTCTGCTCAATGACATATAGACTAGAATACAACATTTTTATATTTATCACGACAGATATAACAAAAATAAAATAAAAAATCCCTGCTGTTAACAGGGATTTGAATCTATTCTTCAAAAATTAATTAAATTAATTGAAGGTTAAAATCATTTCTTTGGTGGTGCAATTGAAACGATGAGAGATTCAGCCTTTGTAAGAACTGTAACCTTGTCACCAAGATTAAGATCTGCAACTGTGAACTTTCCACCGATTTCAAGCTTTGAAACATCAGCAGTAATGAATTCTGGCATATCCTTTGGAAGAGCTTTTACCTTTACATCAGGAATGTGCTTTACCATAAAGCCACCCTTAAGAACACCAGCTGGAGTACCTGAGTAGCGAATCTTAAATACTGCAGTTACAGGCTTTGTTCCAGATACAATGTGGAAATCTGCGTGAAGGCTTGAATCTGTCTTGATGTCATATTCAGTATCCTTAATATAAGCAAGATTATCCTTTCCATCGATCTTGAGGTTTACCAGAGTTGTCTTTGTGATTGATCTCCATGCCTTTGAGAATTCTACTGCATCAACATCGAGCATAATTGATTCGCCCTTTTCATTGTATGCAACAGCAGGAATGTGACCTGCAGCGCGCAGTTTCTTTGCAGCAACTTTACCAGATTCCTTACGTGTAGTTGCATTAATAACGAACTGTTCCATGTGTTTACTCCTTAATTATTTTGTTAACTGGGACGGCTGGATTCGAACCAGCGGAATGATGGCACCAAAAGCCATTGTCTTACCACTTGACGACGTCCCAAAATTGATATACTAAAAACGCTTAGTCTTCAGCGCTATCAGTACCAGTTTCAACATGCCCAGCAGCATATTCAGACAAAATCTTGTCCTGTAATGCATTTCTGAATTCAGGGCTGATTGGATGAGCTACATCCTTGTATTCCCCGTTAGTTGTTTTACGGCTAGGCATTGCAATAAACAAGCCTGTTTTGCCTTCAATGATTTTCACATTGTGAACAACAAATTCATTGTCAAAAGTTACTGTTACATAAGCCTTAAGCTTACCTTCGCTTTCAACTTTTCTGATGCGTGTTTCTGTAATTTCCATAAACTTCCTCCGATTTAGCATGAAAACTAGAAATTAATTACTGATGTAGAACCAGTGATTTATATTGTTCAGACAGGCTTTTCTGAGCACGAATCGCTTTTTCACTGTCTTCATAAACAGCAAAAAGTGTTGAACCTGAACCGCTCATGTCTGTAAAATCCGCTTCCGTGGCCTTTAATTTTTCAAGAGCAATTTTCAAATCCGGCTTAAACTCACAAACGGGTTCGGTAAAATCATTCTTAAAAAGCCATGAAGAAGGTCTTTTTTTCCATTCTTCCAGAAAATCCATATCAGAGCAGGAAACCTTACTCCTTTCCCTGAATGAATCAAGTGCACCATAAGCTTCTTTTGTAGAAACTTCCGTGCCGGGCAACAAAAGTAAAACAGTAAAATCATTTCTGTAAGAAATAGTCTTTACAACTTCACCTCTGCCCTCTACAAGTGCCGTATAACCTGCACACTTTGAATAGTTGTCTGTTTCAACTAAAGCTTTAGTAAAGAAGAATACATCACTTCCTACAAGGGATGACAACTGCATTAAATCAGCTAACCCTAAATGCGTACCAAATAAATTATCAATGGATTTTAAAAAAGAAGAAGCATCACTTGAGCCGCCCCCCAATCCACCGCCAGCAGGAATTGCTTTGGTAAGTTCTACCTCAACTCCCTTTTGAATGCCGGTCAGCACGCAGAAAGCTTTGTATGCACGAGAAATAGTATTATCTTCAGGAAGTACCATCTCCTTGCAATGAATTTTGCATCCGGGACTTTCTGTAACTGAAACCTTCATTTTATCAAACAGAGGAACAGTTGTGAAAATACTCTGCAAATTATGGTAACCGTCTTTGCGCCTGTCCAGAACCTTAAGACCAAGGTTAATTTTCGCAGGACAAAGTACCGATACACTTTCTCGCATACGTTGGTCATTATACTTTTCTGGATATTTAATGTCAATATGAATTCCAATTGCTTTATTGAACTTTCTCCTCTGCAGATTTCAAATACCGTTGACAAAAATACGCCTCTTCTTTACTTTATAAGCATAGAATTTTAAAGAGGATGTACTCATGAACGATGATTTATTTGAATTCGCTGCATCAGCAGGTTTCTCCTATGATGATGACTTAGGAGCAGATGATTCCTATTCTGACGACGATTTCGAAGATGATTATGATGATTTCGATGAGCAGGATGAAGACTACGAAGAAGCCTTCAACAGTTCAGACGATGATGACTATGATGAGCCGTTTGATGATCAGGAAGCTGAAGATGGTTACGATAACAGACGCCGTGGATTCGACGATGACTTCTACAATGATGAAGAAGAAATTGAAGAAGACAGTGACCCTGCAGATCTTGGTTCACTTTTTTAATTTCTAAAACATAAAAGGCTGATTAAATTGCCCCAGGACAATTGAATCAGCCTTATTTTTTAAGATACAAATCAGAAAAGCCTATTTAAGAACTTTTCCTCCATGCCATAATTTTTCAAGTTCATAGAAATTCCTTGCATCTTCTGACATAAGATGAACAACAATCGGTCCTAAATCAATTGAATTCCATTCGTTTCCCTGATTTGACTTAGAATGTGTCAGTCTGATTTCCAGATCATTATCCTTGATATAATCCTTAACCAGTTTGTAAAGTCCCTGTGAAAGGGTTGAACTTGATACAGTTGCAATAACAAAATAATCAGTCCAGCTGTTCAGCTGAGATACATCGATTACTGTAACATTCTGTCCTTTTCCGTCTTCAAGTAATGCTGCAATTTCCAGCGCTTTTTCTTCTGTTGTCTTTGCCATAGTATTTCCTGTTATTTTCCAAGCTTTAATTTGCATCAGATTCTACTGAGCCTGTTTGTTCTGTAGCATTATCTTCTGATGAAGTTCCCGTACCGGCAGCCTGACCGCCATTTACTTCAACTTCTTCAGATTCCTCTTCTGGAGGAGTATAGTTTCCTACTACATAACGTCCATCAAAATCCTCTCCAAGGATAATTGTAAAGTCAACAATGGCTGCATCTGAATCCGCGTTAACTTCTCCCTGGCGGGCTTTTCTTATATATGAGCAGTGAAGGAAGTTTCCAATTTGTTTTGCTCCTTCTTCATTTCCATAGTTATCAATGATTACAGTGTGGGCATAGCCTGTGCTGTCAGCGTTTCCTGTAGAAATTACATCATAATTTGCTGAACGCATTACAATCATTGTGTTGTGGGCAAGTCCCTGTATTTCAGTTCCATTGTAAATTGAAACTGCAAGTTTTTGAAGTGATGTTAAGAGACCTTCTTCAGTCTGCTGAACAACTTCCTTAATCAAGTCTCCGTTATAAAGAGGGAATGTAAGGATCTGACCGTCAACTGTTCTCGGAATTCCCTGAATTGACAAAGGATCCAGGGCTTCAGTATCCATATTAGTAATTACATTGAGAAGAACTATAAGTCCATCATTATCCAGATTTGTAGTAAGCCTTGAAGAAACAATATTAAAATTCTTTTTGTTAAGGAAGGTTGATTTATTATCCTTAAGGGCAGCAATTACTGAAATAAGAATATTTTGTCTTCTGGACAAGGCTTCTTCTTCATTTTCTTCCGGCAACTGGTAAACCATGTAAGTTCGAATTTTATCACCATCAAGGTTTACAGCACCGCTTGGAAGCAGCCACAAGTCTCCGTTTTTACTCTTTTCATCTACTGGAGAAGGAACAAAAAGTTTAATTCCACCCAGAAGGTCTACAAGTTCGCCTAACTGAGAAAGGCTGATATCAATTGTAAAGGGAATGTTTATTCCTAAAATATCAGCAATTTCTTCATTGTAAGTTTCAAGACCCTTTTCCTTGTAAACAGCATCAATTCTGTCAGTACGTCCGATTGAATCGTAAATGGCACCAGTGTTTCCTGCAATATAGAACATGGCCGCCTTTTTTGTTTTTGGACTATAAAGAAGAACATTTGTAGTTAGGGCATTTCCTTCATCATCAGATAAAACCCAGAGAACAGGAAGAATTGAATTTTCATCCTTCAGACTTTCAGACACAGGATCAGTACGAAGTGTAATAATGGAAATAACTGCAACTACAAGAACAATGAATAACATTGATCCCATGAGAATTACATTTTTTACTCCCTTAGTAAGTGCCATCAGTTTTTCCTCCCTGATTCCAGTTCTTCAAGAAATTCCAGGCTTTCAGCAGCAGGCTTTGCTCCTTTTTTTTCCAGAAATTCCATGCAGTATTTAATAATACGAATGCAGAGTTCATCAAGAGGCAGACTGAGCATTTCGTCATAAAACTCTTTTGTAATGTATTTTCTTCCCGGTTCAAATTTATCAGCAGAGTAAATGATTTTTCCCAGCACACTCAGAGATTTTTTTCCATAAGTATGCCAGGCTACAGCTTCAAGATAATCTTCATCAGTTACATGGAAAGTATTCCGCAACAAAACTGCAGCTGCCCTTCCGTGGAGAAGAGAAGGTTTGTTTTTTTCTTCCTCTGAAACAGGATATCCGTCTGCAGCGGCAAGAGTGAGCATAACTGCAGGCTCCATGTTCTTACACATGTCGTGTGCAAGACCGGCTGAATATCCTACATCTTCATCAATTCCAAATTTTCTGCATAAGAGTCTGGCTGTCTGCCCAACCCTTTCACAGTGAGCATATCGTTCTGCATCAAGATGAGTCTTTTCATACTCCCTGATTTTATCCAGAAAGGAAGAATCCTTTACATCCATTTTTCCACCCGTTTTTTATAAATACAGATTGTGCCTTTTAATATACTTAAAAACTCTTCCCGGAACAAGGTAGTCTACACTCTGCCCCCTGGAAGCCATTGCCCTGATTTGTGTTGAACTGACAGTTACAACTGGATTTTCCAGCCGCCTTCCATCTGCTAAAAGAGGGTCCTTTTTCCAGTCAAAAGGTTTTGTTAAATCCAGGCTGGAATACTGGCCTGTAGCGTGATTTTTAAAAGCCTTTTCTTCCACCTGATGATTTCGAACTGCAAGAATCAAATCGCATTTATCTGCAATCTCAGCGGCCCGGTGCCACAGATGGAACCCCGGAAGAAGATCATCTCCCATAATAAGACCGATTTTTCCTTCAAGCCGGCCCTTATATTTCTCTTCAAGAAAGCAGATTGTGTCATAGGTATAACTTTTTCCGCTCCTTTTCAGTTCACAGTCTTCCACTGCAAAACGACGGTCCCCCTTTACTGCAAGCTGACACATACGGAGCCGGTCCTTTGGAGAAGGATCATGACTGCCGGTAGTGTTCATATCTTTGTGAGGAGGATTTAAGGCAGGAATAAATAAAACCTTATCATAATGAAGTTCTTCACAAACATCTGAGGCAAGTATAAGGTGACCTGTATGAATGGGATTAAAACTTCCCCCAAGAACCGCTATTCTCAAAGCCAGCTTCCTTTTGATGAATCCATGCCCGGAAACTGCTCTTCCATTGAATCGTCCACAGATCTGTCTTTAAGGAAAGAACTCTTTTCAGCAGGTCCATTGTTTGCAGAATTTATTCCTTCTGTTCCAGGTTCAGCATGATTTTTTCCAGGAGAGCGCATACGGTTCATTTTCTGAACAAGTTCGATTATAGCTTTTTTTGCCTGGTCCATATTCTGCCTTGCTGCTACAGATACTGGAATTACCTGGGCATCAGGATTTTTTGAAAGAATTTCTTCCCGGATTTTGTCTACATTTTCAGCAGCTTCTTCAAGATCAATTTTATTTAACAGGATGATTCTTGGTTTATCCAGAAGAGATTTATCAAAACTTCCAAGTTCATTAAGGAGTTTTTCATAAGCCCCGAAACACTTTGGATCAGAAAGGTCAATCATAAAAAGAAGACAGGCCGTTCTTGAAATATGTTTAAGGAAGCGAATTCCAAGACCTGCACCTTCAGAAGCTCCTTCAATAATTCCAGGAATATCTGCAATTATCAGATCACTTTCCTGATCTACGTGAAGTACACCTAAATTTGGAATTTTTGTTGTAAAAGGATATGGAGCTATTTTCGGACGGGCATTTGTAAAATATTCCAGCAAACTGGATTTACCTGCATTAGGAAATCCTACAAGACCAACATCTGCCATTACTGAAAGTTCAACTTTAAGTTCCCTTTCCTGACCCGGCTGTCCCTTGTTTGCAATACGGGGAGCCTGATTTGTACTTGTCTTAAAATGAACGTTGCCCCAGCCGCCGTTTCCACCGATGAGGAACTTGAATTCTTCATCTTCGCTTTCTATTGTAAAATCGTGAATGATTTCACCAGTTTCTCTGTCCCTGAGAGTTGTTCCAGGAGGAACTGGAATTACAATATCTTCACCATCTTTGCCATATTTATTCCAGCTCTGACCATCAGAACCGTTTTGTGCCTTAAACACAGGATGGTATCTTAAATGAGCAAGTGTTCTCAGATTCCGCTTTACCTTAAAAATAACGTCACCACCGCGGCCACCATCACCACCGCTTGGACCTCCATTTGGAATATACTTTTCCCTGCGGAAGGAAATACATCCATTTCCGCCCTTCCCTGAGATTACTCTGATTATTGCTTCATCTGCAAACTGAATCATATAAAATCCTTAGCCTTTTGAGCCTATCATACCACATTGCCGGAAAAATATCCTGACAAAAAAAATACCCAGCAGGTAAAACCATACTGGGCATTTATTAACAGTTCTCATCTATTTCTAGACTTGACTGATTGTTTAATAGTTCAAACTCAAGCCTTAGCTTCTTCAACAGGAACTACAGAAACAATCTTGCGGTTCATGCGTTCACCGAACTGAACAACTCCGTCTGCTGTTGCAAACAAAGTATCATCACCGGCACGACGAACATTGTTGCCCGGGTGAATCTTTGTACCACGCTGCTTAACGATGATTCCACCAGCTTTGATTGATTCACCAGCGTATTTCTTTACACCTAAATTTTTTGGGTTTGAATCGCGGCCGTTCTTTGCACCGCTACCACCTTTACTACGTCCCATTTTATCCTCCGGAAGCCTGGAAAACCAGGCTGCTCTTGTTAATGTTTAATAGTCTCCCGCAACTGTACATGGTCAGGATATTCCAGAGAAAGACTTTTCAATCCTTCCCTTAAAAAATCTGCTGTACAGATAAGCCTGTCTTTTTGATTAAAACCGGCTTCAGTTTCCACGCTGAATGCGAGACTTCCGCGGGAAGCTGCATCTGTATTTACCTTAATTCCTTCTGTTTTTTCAAGAACCTGAATTGCTGTGCGGATAAGCATTGTTTCTGCCGCACAAACTATATCCCGGCCCTTTTCAGCAAAGCCGGCATGACCTTTAGCCTCAAGGCTTACAATCTCACCATTTTTGCTGCATACCAGAAGGATCTCAGTCATCAGATGCCTATAGCTGATTCGTTAAGCTAATACAACGTCCTTTACAGTAACGTTTGTATACTGCTCACGATGACCGATGAAACGGTGGTAATCCTTCTTTGATTTATACTTGAGAACGAGAACCTTCTTGTCCTTTACAGTATCACCAACTTCAACTGTTACTTTAGCACCCTGTACATATGGTGTGCCTACAGAAACCTTATCGCCATCACTTACGAGAAGTACTGTGTCGATAGTTACCAGATCTCCCTTCTTAGCGTCAGAAATCTTTGCTACCTGGAGAACTGCGTCCTTTTCTGCCTTGTACTGATTGCCTTTGAATTCAACAACAGCGTACATGATTTAAACCTCTAATTCCAAATTTGCCCTAAGGAGTAACGGGTTCCTTAGAAGCCTAATACACAATAAGTGTAGCAAGATATTACCAAATTTGTAAGGGGTAAGTCAAGGAATTCAGAAGATTACAGGGATATTTATTCCTGTCTGATAGAAAAACTGAACTTTTTTCCCGGTCTTCCTTTATTATTTTCTCTTTAATTGAAGAATTTTTCCATAACATTAATTTTATGGAGAAATATGTAACACTTTATGCAGAAATGATATTATATTCTTAAAAGGAAAATCTAAAAATCTCGGAAAAGTTGCCCAGGCGATTTTTTTCGAAATACCCTTTAGAAAAACCGGCAAAATTTATAAAAGAGGCAGTTTGGAGGTTATTAATGAACTCTATTAAAAAACACTTTTTGACATTTACAGCCCTTGCCCTTACATCAGCTGCAGCCCTTGCCCTTACAGCATGTAATGCAAACGCAGGTTCCGCAAAAGTAGCTTTTGCTGATTCCACCCCATCAGTATCTATTCCGGAAGACTCCCTTGAAATTACACAGGCACTTCAGTCTACATTCCGCAGTATTTCTTCACAGGTTCTCCCTGCAGTTGTAGAAGTTGATGTTACAGAAACAACAGAAGTTAAGACATACAATCCTTTCGGTGACATCCCATGGTTAAAGGAATGGGGATTCGATTTTGGAGACCAGGGAAGCACCCAGCAGAGAGAACAGTCATCCCTTGGATCAGGTTTTATTGTCCGCCACAAGGGAAACAAATACTACGTTGTTACAAACAATCATGTAGCAGGCAATGCGTCAAAAATTACCATAAAGCTTAATGATGAAAGAGAATTTCCAGGTACTCTTGTAGGTGCCGATGCACGCATGGATATTGCCCTTGTATCTTTTGAATCAGATGACGATTCTATTGCAATTGCCACATTAGGTGACTCAGAATCAGTTCAGACTGGTGACCTTTGTCTGGCACTGGGAAGCCCGATGGGATACTTTGCTTCAGTTACACAGGGAATTATCAGTGCAACAGGCCGCTCAGGTTCAGACATTGGTTCTATTTCAGATTTTATCCAGACTGATGCAGCAATTAACCAGGGTAACTCAGGTGGTCCTCTTGTAAACATTTATGGTGAAGTTATTGGAATTAATACATGGATTGTTTCACAGTCAGGTGGAAGCCAGGGATTAGGTTTCTCTATCCCAATCAACAACGTAAAAAATGCAATTGATCAGTTTATTGATAACGGTAAAATTGCCTACGGATGGCTGGGAGTTCAGCTTGTTGATGTTTCAGCAGAATACAAAGATGAACTTGGTGTAGGTAAAGAAACCGGTGCATTCGCAAGTGAAGTTTTCCTTGGCAGCCCTGCAATGAAGGGTGGACTTCAGGCTGGAGACTATATTGTTGCCCTTAACGGCCACAAAATTAAGACAACAGATCAGCTGGTACGTGAAGTTGGACAGCTTAAGGCAGGAGAAAGCGCAGAATTTACAGTAATGCGTGGTAAAAACAAAGTTGATCTTACCGTCAAAATCGAAGAAAGAAATGATTCTGTTACAAATGATTCAAGCAAGCTTATGCCAGGCTTTATTGCTTCACCACTTACAGAAGATTTGAGAAAGCAGCTGGAACTGGACAAGAAGGTTAAGGGAGTTGTAGTTTCAAACATTACTGCAAAAACCCCTGCTGCAGCCCTGAGACTTCAGAACGGCGATGTAATTACAGCAGTTAACGGTAAAGCAGTATCTAATGTAGAAGAATTCTATGCTGCACTTGATATTGCATCTAACTCAGAACTCTGGTTTGACATTTATTCAGATGGTCATATTCTTACAACTGCAAAGTATAAAATTGAAAAATAATTTTATCTGCAGATAATGAAAGGCACTTCATTTTATATTTCCATTAAGTATGGGAATATTGGTAATGAAGTGCCTTTTTTTTATGGAAAAAAGCGACTGTAGACTTAAAGGATTTTATAATCCGGAGAATCTTCACCTTCAAAAACTTTCACCTGACAACTTTCCATAGGACAGTTTTCTACAAAGGAAACAATATCAAAAGAATATGGAGAAAGCAGATCATCAGGATTATATGAAGTTTCTATTACAGATTCCTGACCTTCTTCCGCTACAAGAGAAAAAGCTCCATTAAGACGAACCAGGTCAGCAACTGCAGGAAACACATTTTCCTTATGTTTTTCTTCAAATTTTTCCTGTAAAAAAAGAAGCTGCATTTTTTGTATTTCAAGGAAAGGCCTGTCTTCAGGAACAAAACCGCTTTCAAGGGAACAGGAATTACACTGCTGCCATTCTTCAAAATCCGCAAAGAAAGTTGAAGGACTGATTTTAAGGGCTTTTAGCACTATGTTCATCCAGGGTACAGCTCTTCCTGCTGTATAAAAAGTACGGCAGGCAAAGGCAATTCCGTGAGAAAAGTCCAGGTCTTTAGAAGAATAGATTCCTGTAGACGGCGGATCCCGGTCTTCCTTAAACTGAACGAAATCAATGTGATTAGGATAAAGGCTTACTGCAAAATCCAGCCGGTCCCTAAATGCTTTGAAGGTATCACCCTTTTGTTTTCCCCACTGGGCATCAAAACCAAAAACGATTCCTTCATCATTAAGCATTTTTGCTTTTGAAGAATAAAGCTTCTTATCAAAAAGCAGGGTGCCGTTTTTTTCATTTCCGATTAAGGGAATATCTATTGAAGTATACAGTTCTGAACATAATTTTATAATATCTTTATCAATCAAAGATACTTCAATTGGAAAAGAAAGAAAGAGCTGAGGATTATATTTTTTTACAGCCTGAAGCACTTTTAAAATCAAGGGCTTGCTGGATGCAAAGGATCTGTCGTGAATGGTTAATTCATTAATCCCCTGATCATTCAAATGAGGAATTTGAGAAAGTATGTTTTCAGTTGTAAATTCAAATTCTTTATCTGTCATTTCTTTTCCATATTTCCATTACATTAAGCTGTTTTAACCTTTGATTGAATCAATAAAGCGGTTAAAGGCAGCTTTTCCTTCAGGAGTGCGCTTGTATACACCGGCATCTTCAAGAACTTTTGCAAAAACAATTCCCACTTCATCCTGAAGAATTTTTTCAATATTTGAAGAATTAACTTCCGGATACTTTGGAAGGAATTCCTTTACCCAGTCTGCATGCTTTGAAAGTTCAGCATCTGAAGCCAGATCCTTTTTGTTTACAATTGCATCAGCGAGGGCTGCAAGTTCCTTTTTAAGACGGGACGGGAGAACTGCAAGTCCCATAACTTCAATAAGACCAATATTTTCTTTCTTGATATGATGAAGTTCTGCGTGAGGATGGAAAACTCCAAGAGGATTTTCTTCAGTTGTAATATTATTACGAAGAACAAGATCCATTTCGTAAAGGTCTCCCCTCTTTCTTGCAATCGGGGTAATTGTGTTATGAGGATTTCCATCTGTTTCTGCAAAGATAAATGCTTCCTTATCAGAATAACCTCTCCATGCATCCAGGATTCTGGCTGAAAGGTCAATAATCTTTTCAGGAGATTTTGAATCAAGGCGGATAACGCTCATAGGCCATTTGACAATTGCACAATCAACATCTTCAAATCCCTTAACTGTAAAGGTTGAATCAGCAGGGGCACGAGCCATGGCAAATTCGTAATTTCCTCCCTGGAAGTGATTATGAGTAAGGATGGAACCGCCTACAATAGGTAAATCTGCATTGCTTCCAACAGTGTAGTGAGGGAAAAGTTTAATGAAATCCAGCAGGTAAACGAAAGTGTCACGGCTGATTTTCATTGGCGTATGTTCATATGAAAAAACAATACAGTGTTCGTTGTAATATACATATGGAGAATACTGAAGACCGAATGTCTTTCCGCCTAAAGTGATAGGAATGATGCGGTGGGTCTGACGGGCAGCATGATTTAATCTTCCTGCATAACCAACATTTTCCTTACAAAGCAGGCAGGCAGGATATCCACCTTTTTTTGCTTTAAGGGCAGCGGCAATAGCTTTTGGATCCTTCTCAGGTTTTGAAAGATTTATTGTAATATCAATGTCACCATATTCAGTTTTTGTCTGCCACTTTAAATCCTTACAAACTCTATAGCGGCGGATATAATCTGTATCCTGTGAAAATTTATAATACCAGTCAGTAGCTTCCTTTGGATTTTTTTCATACAGGCTGTTAAATTTGCTGATTACGACAGATGGAGGTGGAACGAGGCAACCCATAATTTTTGTATCAAAGAGATCCCGGTAGGCAATGCCTTCATCTTCGAAGATTTTATTTTGACCGGCCCAGTCCATCAGTTCCCTTAGAATTGTTTCAAGATCAGTAACTTCTACTGGAGGAAGGGCTGAAGCTTCTTCATCATTTTCAAATCCTTCAAGCTGAAACAGTTCAAGAAGGCGGTTTTTTGTGTAAATTACATCTTCCTTATCAATAAGACCTGTGGTCAAGGCATAAGATGTAAGTCTGTTAATATTTTCATAGATTTTCATGGTAGAGATTATTTTAAAAGTATGACCTCTAACTGTCAATCACTGCCTTAAAAATAACAGCATTCCCTCTTCCGAATTATATTGTCAACAGATTTTGATAATGTTATCATAAGAATACACATATTTAATAATAGGAGACGTGCCTCCTGCACGACTGCTAACACGTAGTTATAAGGAGAACAAATGAAAAAAAGATTATTTTTACTGGGACTTATTTTTTTGTTCTGCTCTGCATTTTTTTATGCAGAAGGAAAATGGTTAACCATTGCAACAAATGTAAAAACAAGCACCATAGTTTATCTGGATTCCATTAATACTACTTATTCAGAAGAAGAAGCTATGGTTATTCTTATGGCTGCAAGCGGCGGATTTCCATATAATCAGTCAGATGCAACCTTTGATGTAAAAATCTACAATAATAAAACTGAACTTCTTACATCAGATGATTTTAAGGACCAGTATATTTACGGCAGTGCAACAATGGCTGTTGTTAATCTTCACTACGGAATTGTTTATGTAAATTATTCCAGATATGACGATGAAGAAGGAAATTTTGTAGGCTGGGATGCAATGGAATTTGTGGTCCTTGATGATGGCAGAGTTATATGGGCAAAAATATTAAAAATATAAAATCAGTTTGATTTTATTTAATAACTCCCGCTGCATATCCAGTTCTCAAAATGATGAACAATATTTTGAATGGAAGAAATTTTTTTCTTATTGCAAAAAGTACAATCTTTTCAATATTAATTGTTTTTTCCCTGGCAGGCTGTACAACCTTTGGAAAAACTCAGGGACTGGATAATAACGGGGAAATTTTTGAAAAACGTTTACTGGAAATTCCCCTTTGCCCTGGAACAGAAAAAGCTTTTGCAGAAGATCATGAAGTTCACACCTACAGTGGATTTCAACTCTGCTACAGAGAAAGCTATGAACAAGCTGAATGGGTAAGTTACACAATTACCAGGGAAGAACTAATTAAAGTGACCGGCCGTCTTAATAATTTCAGGCCTGACACGCAGATCAGTACAGGTTCAGCAGAATTAAGCGATTATAAAAATTCAGGTTATGACAGAGGGCATCTGGCACCTTCTGGAGATATGACCTGGAGTTTTGAAAGTGCATCTGACTCTTTTTTATTAAGCAATATGAGTCCTCAAACTCCTGCATTTAACCGGGGCATGTGGAAAAAACTTGAGGAAGAAGTAAGAAAATGGGCTGATAATTTCGGCTATGTTGTTGTAATAACAGGTCCTCTGCTGGAAAAAAATGCCGGGGAATATGAATGCATCGGTGAAAACAAGGTTGCTGTTCCACAATATTATTATAAAGTTCTTTTAACAGAAATCACAGATGAAGAAGGAAACAGTTTTTATACAGCAGCAGCTTTTATCATGCCGAATGAGGATATTAAAGGAAGTATCTGGGATTATGCAGTTTCAGTTGATGAAGTTGAAAAAAGAAGCGGGTTAAATTTCTTTTATATTTTAAATGATTCAATTGAAGATGAAATAGAGAGCTGCATGGATTTTTCTATCTGGAAAGAATGAAAATCCTTTAAGGATAATTTTTTTCTTGTATTATGTTTTTTTATAAAATAAAATTGAAATAAAGAATTGTCTTCGGAGAATACAAAATGAATGAAGTTTTTGAAAAAATTGAAAATGAAAGAATAATACCTGTAATTAAAATTTCAGATTTAAATAAAGCTGTCCCTCTTATGAAAGCCCTTGTAGATGGAGGATTGAACATTGCTGAAATAACATTCAGAACTAAAGAAGCGGCTTCTGCAATTAAATGCATAAGGGAGGCCTTTCCCCATGTTCTGGTAGGAGCAGGAACAGTTATTAATTCCCAGATGGCTTTACAGGCAAAAGAAGCAGGAGCACAATTTCTGGTCAGCCCGGGTTTCAATCCGGCAACAGTCAGATGGGCAAAAGAAAACAGACTGCCTCTTGTTCCTGGGGTTGCAACTGCTACAGAAATTGAAATGGCACTTATGGAAAATTTTGAAGTGCTTAAATTTTTTCCAGCAGAAATAATGGGCGGAGTAAAAATGTTAAAAGCATTTAAAGGCCCCTTCCCTGACGTAAAGTTTATTCCTACGGGAGGCATCACTCAAGAAAACAAAGCTTCCTATTTAGCAGAAAAAAATGTTCTTGCTGTAGGCGGAACCTGGATGGTTAAAGAAAACTTAATTCAGAAGAGCCGATGGGATGAGATTACTTACCTTACAAAGGCATCACTTTCTTAGTTTTCCAGTTTGTTTTTTCTGTACTGCCTGGCTTGTGTAGTAAACATTTTTTGATAGATACCATCTTTTATGTTTATAAGTTCAGAATGACTACCATATTCTTTAATTGTGTTATCACTGAAAACTGCAATCTGATCACAGAACTTACATGAAGAAAGACGATGTGAAATATAAATTGCAGTTTTTCCCCTAACCATTTTATTGAAACCTTCATAGATTTCTGCTTCTGCAAATGGATCAAGGGCTGCTGTAGGCTCATCAAGAATTACAATCGGAGCATCCTTATAGATAACTCTGGCGATTGCAGTTTTCTGTTTCTGACCACCGGAAAGATCAACTCCATCTTTATCAAATTCTTTGTAAAGACAAGTATCGTTTTTTGCAGGTAATTTCTGAGCATCATCATATAGACCAACAAGTTTTAAAACACGGTCAATATCTTCATCAGGAGTCTTATTATTAAAGGAAATATTTTCCCTAAGACTAAAGGCAAAAAGCTTAAAATCCTGAAAAAGAACAGCAATAAGTTTTATGTATTCATCCTTTTGATACTCTTTTATATTAATTCCATCAATCAAAATCTCTCCGGCCGTAACATCATAGAGTCTGCACAAAAGTTTTATAAAAGTTGTTTTTCCTGCACCGTTAAGACCAACTACAGCGAGATGCTGTCCAGAAGGAATTTTTATATTGATATTTTTCAGAATATAGTCCTGGCTCCGTGGATATTTAAAGAAAACATTTCTAAACTCTATTTCATGTCCTTTAACATCCTTAACTTTTTCAACTCCCGATGGTATAGTTCCAGGATATTCCATATATTTCAGATATTCATTTACATAATTAGACCGCTTGATTATTTCCTGTATGGCCATTACTATATTATCACAACATTGACTAAAAGTATTTGATGCGCTGATACCCATAGAAAAATCACCAAGAGTAATTATTTTTCTGATTGCCTGATATCCTATATAAATATAAGAAACTCCGTTAGAAAGAGCATTAACAATGTTAATTGAATACTGCTGCTTTTTACTTCCTTCAGCCTGATTTATCCAGGATTTCATCTCCTTATCAAGATGTTCGTTTGCACTTTTATTGAAAAGTTCTGAACTATTATAAAGTCTTATATCTTTACCAAAGTTAAAATTTGAAATCTCAAAAAACAAATAACTGAAAATACGGTTTTCCTTGGAAAGTTGCTGGAAGCTTTGTATTTCAATTTGTCGAATTTTTTTATTAAAGAATGAAATGACAGCAAGTGAAAGAACTTCAATCGGAATTATAAGTGGAGAAGTTTTCCAGATAACAGCAATAACACCCGCTAAAACAATCACATTTGTAACTATACTGAAAAACTGATCCAAAATTCCGCATACATTTCCACTATACCAATCCATTCCTTCTTTGGCCTTATTCATTTGATCGAGGATTTCAGGATCTTCAGTACATTCAAAATCAAGACTCATTGTCTGTTCAGTGATTTTAACCTGAAAATATTCGTTGAACCATTCCCGGACACAGGAAGTAATTCTGTCAGTTATAGATTGAAGAAGATTTCCGAGGAGCATCAAGCCCAGCAAAACTGCTACATAGAAAATGATTTTCTTTAAGCTTTCTTCAGAAGCCCCACCCCTTCCATTATAAACAAGTAAAAGTTCATCAATAATAAATTTTGGAATAATGATGATTTGAATCTTTCTTATTATTTCTACAAGGAGATTTATAAAATAGCAGAAAAATAATTGAGGCTTATTGCGGGCAGTTTCAGAAAGCATATGTCTGATTACTTTTAAGGAAATCTTTTCTTTATGCATTTTCTTCCCCTTCACGATAATACCGAGATTGAACCTTGAACATCTTTGCATATTCTTTGTTCAATGCCATAAGAGATTTATGAGTTCCATATTCAATTATCTGTCCCTCTTTAAACATAGCAATACTGTTGCAGAATTGAGTGGAACTTAAACGATGACTGATGTAAATGGCTGTTTTATTACCAATCAGGGAATCAAAATGATTATACAATTTACTTTCGGCAAGGGCATCTAAAGCAGCAGTAGGTTCATCAAGCACAACAACAGGAGCTGCTTTATACAAGGCACGTGCCAGGGCCAGTTTCTGCCTCTGTCCGCCAGATAAATCTGTTCCATCATCATAAATAACTTTTAAAAGTTGAGTATCTATTCCCTTTGGAAGAGCATCTATCTTTCCTTCAAAATCACTTCTCTTTATACACTCTTCAACTTTCTTTTTGTCAGTCTCTTCCATAGATCTCATTGAAACATTTTCTGCAAGACTGAATGCAAAAAGATTGACCTCCTGAAAAACTGGAGAAAAGATTGAAAAGTAACTGTCTAAATCATATTCCTGAACATCATGGCCATTTAAATAGATTTTTCCTTCTGTAGGTTTATATAGTCTCAGAAGAAGTTTGATAAACGTTGATTTTCCTGCGCCATTCAAACCGACAACAGCAAGACGTTCTCCAGCTTTAATTTTAATATTTAAATTTTTAAGAGCATATTTTTTTGAATGAGGATATTTGAAACTCACATTTTCAAATGTGAATTCCCAGGAATCATATTCTGGAACAGAAGGCTTTTTAAGATTTGCATTATTTAGATTTATTTCTTGATTAACGTGTTCATTCTCCATAAAGGACCGAATATCATCAATTTCACGACTTTTTTGAAGAAGTTCTGTAATTGAATTCAGCATAGAACTTATGCATTCAAAAAATGTTGCAGAAGAAGCAATGTAAAGACTGAAGTTTCCAATTGTAATAGTATGTGAAAAAACTCTACGAATTAGATAATAATAGATAGCTGCTTGAAATATAATCCACAAAATTGAAGTAACAATACTCACCCAGAACCATAAGCGGCAATTTTTTTGCTGAACTCTATAACGATCCTTATTTAATTCTTTAAATTTTTCTATAAGCCAGTTTTTTAAGCCAAACATGCGGATATCTTTTGCATATTCAAAAGTCCCAAGATTCATGTTCATATACCAGTGTTTGCGCCACCAGTTTGCAAGAGGATCCCAATAATGTTTTTTTGTATATCTGTTGGCCCAGTTTGAAGCAAGGAAATTAAGAACAGCAAGAAGAGTCATGCCAATAAGCACAAGAGGATTCAGAGTTCCAACGATTACAAATCCTGTAATGACACTACCTGACAATTCCACAAATGTAAAAAGCTGGTGGATCATTCCTTCAAATCCCTGTTGGTTTCCACCAAGTGCATTTCTGGCTTTTTGACAACAATCCAAAAGTTCAGGATCTTCAGTAAACTGAAAGGGCATTCTCATCATCAACATATTTAACTTAAGTATTTGATTCATACGAACTTTTATACATAAAGGCCATTTTTTATTGTAATACCAAGTCTGAAGAAAGAAAAAGAGCACAGTAATTAATGTAAATATTATAACAGTTACAAGAAGTTTTTTAAAATTCCCATCTCTTGTGATAAGGTCAATGATAAATTTAGTAATGAAGGTCCATAAATACTTTTGAAAAATCGCAATTACTACTCCCACCGGTAGAAGAAATAGTAAAAGCTTTGAAACCTTTTTTATATTTTTTAAGACATAATTAATATTGCTGAAAAGACCGTACTTCTTATGATATGTAATTTCTTCCATCGTTAGCTCACATTATTTCACAATTACTAATAATATTATATTTGTTATTTTCAATATCGCAAGAATAATTTATCCATAATAAAAGTTTTTGAATGAAATCACCGATTAAGTCATAAAATAAAAAAGCACCTCAGATCTCTCTTAGAGTTCTGAAGTGCAATTTTTTTTAAAAGAATGTTAAAATAATCAGACTTTTTCTGAAGTGTAATTTATCAAAGTTGTGACAGTCATTGGAGCAAGAGACTTTTCATAATTAAGCATTGGAAGTCCGATTACACCAAAAACATCTGTAACTGTTGCACCGCCCATTTCAACAAGTTTTTTTGAAGCCTTAAGAGTTCCTCCAGTTGCAATTAAATCATCAACAAGAAGAATATTCTGACCTTCCTGAATATCTGTACAGTGAACTTCAATTTCTGCAGTTCCATATTCCAGGGCGTATGAAGCTGAATATGTTTTTCCAGGAAGTTTTCCCTTTTTGCGGATAAGGATTAAAGGAATTCCAAGACGTTCTGCGAAAGGTGCAGCAAATATAAATCCCCGGGATTCAATTCCTGCAACAGCATCAATTTTTTTATCCTTGTAGATTTCAACCATACGATCAATACAGTACTTGAACTCAGCTGGATGACGGAGAATACCTGTAATATCATAAAAAAGAATTCCCTGTTTTGGGAAATCAGGTACCCGTCCAACGACCTTGTCAAGAACTTCAAAATCTTTACTCATATCAACTACCTCGATAAATCTCCGTTGTTTTTCTTTTCAACGGTTTTTACAGAGCCCATTCTTATTCGTTTCTGGCGAACATCTTCCAGAAGCTCATTCAGGCCCTTAGAGTCTTCATTTTGTATTAAATTCTTAAATTGGTCTATCCTTTTTGCAAATTCTTCTATGTGATATGTTAATTTTTCTTTGTTTGAGATAAAAAGTTCGGTCCAGAGAGGGGCATTTATCATGGCTATACGGGTTAAATCTTCAAATGAACCGCCTCCAAAAGCAGTAATCTGTTCATCACCTGCACTTTCAACCAGGGCAGATGCAATTACGTGACAAAGCTGAGATGTAAAACCGATTTTATAATCGTGGGTATCACAGTCTGTAATTGTTATTCTTGTAAAGCCCATCTCGTTGATAAGAAGCTTCATCAGGTTCAGATCATCTTCTTTATTGTAGTTCTGAGGAATTAAAATATAATTTCTTCCAATAAAAAACTCTGCTTTGGAATTTGCATATCCTTCTTTTTCTCCACCAGCCATTGGATGTCCAATAATAAAATCAACATCTGGCCGGAGAATTTCAGGAAGTCTTTTTTCAAAAATACCTTTAACGCCGGAAATATCTGTTACAATGGCACCGCTCTTAAAATTATTTTTGTTGACTTCAAGAAAGTCCAGAGTTGCGTGAGGATAAAGGCAGACAAAAACAACATCACATTCCGGAAGCATTTGTGAAACCTGATCAGTGGTAAAGGTTTTATCAACAACCCCTTCATTTTCCGCCTGAACAAGACAGGCTGTGCTGCGGTTACAGGCAAATATTCTTCCAGTAGAATTTGTACGGCTCAAAATATTAAGACGGATTGCTTTTGCAAGGGAGCCTCCCATTATACCAAGACCAATAATTCCGTAAGTTAAATCTGTTAAACGCTTCATTCTATCCTCCAGTTTTTTTTAATATAATTCCAGCTGCTATAAAGTTTTATTTTCTACAGCAGCATATTTTGCAAGTCTTTCAGTAAGAGCAGTAAACTCAGCAGGTGTTAATTGCTGGGAAGCATCACTTAATGCTTTTTCCGGCTGAACATGAACTTCAATTTCCAGAGCATCTGCACCTGCAGCAAGAGCAGCCTGTGAAAGAACAGGAATCATCCAGCGGATTCCACAGGCATGACTTGGATCAACAACCACAGGAAGATGAGAAACTTTATGCAGGTAAGGTACTGCGGAAAGATCAAGACAGTTACGGGTATAGGCGTCATAGGAACGGATTCCCCTCTCGCATAAAATCACCCTTTCATTTCCAGAAGCCATAATATATTCTGCTGACATAAGAAGTTCTGTGATGGTACCGGAAAGTCCCCTCTTTAGCAAAACAGGTTTTCCGCATTTACCAAGTTCTTTCAGTAAATCAAAGTTCTGGAAATTTCTTGCACCTACCTGAATCAAATCCACATCCTCAAAAAACTGCAGTTCAGAAATTGCCATGAGCTCAGTACAGACTGGAAGACCTGTTTCTTTTTTTGCAATTGAAAGAAGCCTGAGACCTTCAAGTCCCAGCCCCTGAAAACTGTATGGAGAAGTACGAGGTTTATATGCACCGCCCCTAAGGATTCTTGCACCGGCAGCTTTTACAGCTTTTGCACATTCAACAATCTGCTCTTCATTTTCAACAGAGCATGGCCCCGCAATCAGGGGAACTGTTTTATTGTCACCAATTACGCAGGGAGTAACATCAGCCTGATTTGCCCCGATTGTAACAATTGTATTTTGAGGATGAAAGGACCGGCTTGCAAGTTTATATGGAGCCGAAACCCGTTCAACGCTTTCAACAATATCATTTACTAGAAAATCATTTGCATCAATTTTTGAAGTATCTCCTAAAATGCCAACAATATTCTGATCTACACCAACTGTAACGTGATAATCCAGTCCCCTTTTCTTTACATCTGCAAGAAAAGGTTTCAGTTGATTTTCTGTAACGCCCTTTTTCAAAACTACAATCATAAATATCCTCCGGCAGCGTCTGGCTGCTAATATACAGTTTTTAAGGCATAAAAAAAAGGACCCTCTTTTTAGAAGGTCCTTGTAAACTGCTTCATTTAGTTTTTATGCTATATGAAATACACCTTTGCAGGAACCTTCTGTGTCGCGTGAGAAAAAATAAAAATAAAAGTAAAAGAATACCTGCATTAATGTTTTCATAAAATTGATTATGCGTCTGATTAATGTTTTTGTCAAGAGAAACATTATAAATTTACCAGTCCTTTTTTATAGAGCAGCCCAGAGTTACAGAAGTAAGAGGCATTGGATAATTTTCCACCGCTTCATAATCCTGGAAAAGAAGATTTTCAATTCTCACATAAGGAGTGAGCCATTCATTAGCCTTAAAGGAAGCAGAAGCATTCATCAGTACGTAGGGCTTCATGTAAGAAATGTTCAGATTTGAAATATAACGTTTTCCCATGTAACTTGTTTCTAAAGAAGCCTGCCACTTTTCCAGATTTAATCTTATTACCAGAGAGGCTACGAAATCCGGAGTCCACATTATACGCTTTCCATAAGTATAAGGGTCATTTTTGTTCAGCAGCCGGTTGTAAAGATATTCACCGCTGAACCTGAAATAAAGAATGTCATTAAAAAAAGATTTTTCTATATCCAGATCCACTCCTGCATAAAAGGCAGAAGCTACATTTTGACTTGTCCAGATTCCATCTGAATAACCCCACTTAATTTTATTATCGTAATAGTTTGAGAAAATACATATTGAAAGAGGAAGAAATGGTAATTTTGAATTAAAGCTGATTTCTCCTCCCCAGCCATTTTCCACATCCAGATCAGGATTTCCAACTGCCCCTGCCCCGCTCCAATAAAGGTCGTCCATATTTGGAAACTGCACCATTCGGTAAAGGGCTAAGTTAAAATCACCAGAAGCGAAGGATGTCTTTAACCCAAGTTTTGGAACAAAGGCAAAATTTTCTCCCTGAAATTTTACTGCCAGTGGAAGGGAAAGAGAAAATATTTCATTAAAGAAAAATTTTGTTGTAGATTTCAAAGTCCAGTTAAACTGATTAACTTTTCCGTCATCAGTTGATTCTAAGAAAACACCGTCAAAAGTAAAACCTGCACTCTCTTTAATAAAATCAGAAGCAAAATATGTAAGGTAAGTTGTCCAGGTAATTGTGTTTACGAAATGACTGGAAGATTCAGAATCTGCATCGTAAAAACGAATATTTGTCAGATAAGCAAAATTATTTTCCAGGCGAAAGGCATTTCCAATTGCAGGATTTAACAGATTGATTGTAAAACGGTTGTCATAATCCTTTTGAAGTCCAATGTTTGTATTATGTTCAACCCCGGGGCAGTATTTGTTTCCCGCATAAAGAGCATCTGAAACGGTAACTGAAGAACCTGCTCCGTAAAAATGTGTAAAGGCTGCACTTAAATCCGTATCCCAAACCTGAGAGTTATCCTGATACACATACTGGTTTGAGTCAGACTTATAGAGGAAGCGGTTCTGTGCCAGAGTTAATGCGGCTGAAGTTTTAAAGAAAGAGTTTTCTCCTGCAGGACTTGAAAAGGTCAGCTTCTGGGATAAGGTATCAACAGGCCAGGCAGGATTGAAATATGTTTTTGCACTGGTATCTGAAGAAAAATGTTTTTTTACATCCTGCTTTTTTGTAGTGATGTAAATTGTTCCTCCAACAGAACCTTCATCTGAAATGCCTTCAGTAAATCCCCCCTTAACAATTTCAATCTTTTCAATCTGATTAAGATTAATTGAAGAAAAATCAAAGGTTCCGTACTGGGCATTATTTACACAGACTCCGTCGATTACAACCCGAACAGTTTCGTCTGTAAAGCCCCGGATACTGGGTTTACTTTCAAGACCATAGGCACCGTAACTTAAAATCTGCATGCCCTGGCTTTGCAAGAGGGAGGTAAGATTTTCGCTGTGAGATTTTTCAATTTCTTCTTTTGTAATTATGATTTTTTGCTCAGCTACAGGCTTTTCAAGATATGTATAAACCTGGCCCAAATCAACTTCATATTCTGAATCAGAGCTGGTCTGGGAAGGCTCCGCCTCTAATTCAGAAACATACTCCTCTGCTGACAGGAAAATTCCGCAGAAGAGAAGTACAGTAAAAAGAAGAGAACTTCTTTTTAAGAAATGCATTTTTAATTACTGTTTAACAAGTTCTGAATAGCCTGCATAGTAGCCATTATCAATGGTAAACTCATTTTTAGCTTCATCAAGAGTTTCTGTTGAAGTAGCACCACCATATTTATAGGCACCAGACAAGCTGATAGAAGAGGTTGAAAGCTCCTTAAATGAAAGTGCATAATACTTACCTACATCAGGTGCTTCTGATGAAAAGCGGTAGTAGTATGAAACAGATTTTGTATAGTTAGAAGAGTCTTCAGGTTCAGAATACTTAACATCAGTGTTATCGCTATTATTTGTCCAGATATAAACTGCTGTCCAGCTGTCCACATCTTCAGGCTCTGTACTGGATGTTTCATAAGATCTTGTATATTTAATATAGATATAACCTTCAGTGAAATCATCAGAAGTAAAATCAATAGTCATGTTATCGCCTGCATAGGAATAAGAACCTGCATCGAAAGTACTGTTGTCTACATCAATTGTGTAGCTTTCATAAGACCCTGCAAAAGTTCCATTCAAAGCAGCAAGGGCTTCTGCTTTAGTTGAGAAACCAGATTCAACAACCGGATCACAGGAAATAAATGCAGCAGACAGAGCTGTACATACAAAGAGAGTGCTCAGAATTTTGAGCAGAGAGTTAGAACGTAAATTTTTCATAAATCCTCCGGGAATCAGAGTTGCGTAATTCCCAAAATAAAATAGCAGATCCATACGGAAATGCTGCGTACCAATGTTTCCGGACTTGATCCTCTGTAAAAACAGAGCAGAAAGCCTTCCCGGTTCCCCAGTGACTTTTTCTGAAAAGAGTTTCCTCTCCGGTCATACCGTTGCGCTTCCAGTTCAGGCCTTGCACCTGATTCCGTTGAAATACGCAAATATTTTATAGAATATTACTGTCTTTTTTACAAGAGAAAGGACTTTTCTCCCGCAGGATTTTTTTTTACTTAAATTTCAGTATTTTTACCTAAATTTAAAAATAATTTCCCTTTAAAATAAATCAGTGATATAATTTTCTTATACCTGAAATACAGGAATTTTTTATTATATGAGGAGTTATATTATGAAAAAAATTCTGGCTATTGCCACCTGTGCTTTCGTAACTGCAGCATTGTTCACAAGCTGTGGTACTACAAAGGAAACTGCTAAAGCATCAACTACTGCTCCAGCAGCTTCAAAGGGTGCCCTTAACACTTCAACAAAGAAGGGAATGGACGCTGTTCCGGCTGAAGCTCTTGCAGAAGCAGCCGGCCTGAAAAACGGAGAAAAGGGAACAACCTTTGCAAACTCTGTTTTGGGACCATGGTCATTGAATGGTAACAAAAGCTATGTTATGGACGATGCTTCCAACATGTACATCAATGTTCAGTATGAAGGAGCAAGATGGGCAGAAGACATCACAGCTTCAAAGGCTGCATTGATTGATGTAGGAGATGGAGATAAAGCCCTTGCACTTAACCTGGGACTGAGCAATTCCAGCGACAAATATGGCATTCTCTTTAACATTTCAAAGCAGGGAGCTGAACCAAAGGATATTTCTCAGGCAGTTGTAACAATGAGAGTATATATTCCAGAAGAACTCACACTTCCTAATGCAGAAGAATTTGTTCCAACCCTCAAGTTTGCAATCCGTGATCCTAACTGGACACAGTATTTCTTCTCAGGAGAAGGCATTAAGGAATTCACTTTCTCTGACATTGGAGCAGGCTGGCACACAATCAAGATTGATTTCGGCAAGTTTGAATATGACCTGGGCTCTAAGAAGGGAACTTTCAAAGTACCATCAGCACCTGTAAAGAAGTGCAATATGATTGACCTTTACATTCAGGGAAAGAAGATTAATTCTAATCTGGATGTACCTATCATCATTGACTACGTAAACGTTTCTATTCCTCCAGAGAAATAATCATTCACTCATTTAAGTGATTTTACCGGGCCTTTGTTAAACAGAGGCCCTTTTTTTTTACCTGCGCCTGCTAACAAAGAATTTAAGTAATTTTAAGTAAATTTCTTTAAAATATTTCTTTATAAAAGTTCACTACTGCTTTATAATTTCTGTATGAAAATTACATATAACGAAAAGACAAGAGTCTTTGCAATTGAAACAGAAAATACAGGTTACTATATTGGCCTGGTTGATAAGGAAAATTTTGCAGGTCACATCCATTATGGAAAAAAACTGGATGCTGAAGATCTTTTATATAAACTTTTAAGGATTGAAGAGAATCCGAAAACTCCTTCCCAGAATGAAAGAGACAGACTATCCTTCTACGATTCTTTTGCCTTTGAATATCCTTGCGGTGGAATCGGAGACTTTAGGGAAAGCGCCCTTAATGTAAAAAACAGCCTGGGCCAGAGCGCAGTTAATCTTCAGTATAAAAGCCATGAAATCTTAAAGGGAAAACCTGATCTTGAAGGTTTGCCTCACACCTGGGGAAACGAAAAAGATTCTATGACACTACTTCTTCACTGCCAGGATCCGGTTTTAAATCTTCATGTAATTTTGTCATACAGTATTTTTGAAGGTCTTGATGTAATCGCCCGCTCCGTAAAAATCATAAATGAAGGAAAGGAAAATCTTTCTTTAACAAAAGTTTATTCCCTCAATCTTGATATGGAAAACAAAAACTTTGACTTTATCAGTCTTCACGGTTCCTGGGCAAGAGAACGCCATCTGGACCGCACACCACTTTTCCACGGTAAAGTTATGACTTCTTCAATAAGAGGGGAAACCAGTCATCAGGAACATTCTTTCTTTGCCCTTGCATCTAAGAATACAAATTACGATTCTGGTGAAGTTTACGGATTTAACTTTATCTATTCTGGAAATTTTATTTCTCTGGCTCAGCTTGACCAGTTTGAAAATGTAAGAGCCTGCATGGGTATTGCTCCGGAAGGATTTGAATGGCAGCTTAAACCGGGAGAATCATTTACTGCACCGGAAGCCCTTGTTGTTTATTCAGATAAAGGCTTGAACTCAATGGCCCAGAATTTCCATAAAATTACCAGGGACCATTTAATACGTGGTGAATATAAAGACAAAATGCGTCCTATTTTAATTAACAACTGGGAAGCAACATATTTTAATTTTGACACGGAAAAACTTCTGGATATTGCAAGAGAAGCCAGTAAAGATGGAATTGAAATGCTGGTTATGGATGACGGCTGGTTCGGTCACAGAAACAATGATGAATCATCTTTAGGTGACTGGTTTGTTAATGAAGAAAAAATTCAAGGGGGTCTAAAGCACCTTGTTGATGAAGTTAATAAACTGGGAATGAAATTCGGAATCTGGTTTGAGCCTGAAATGATTTCTCCTGATTCTGAACTGTATAAGGCACATCCGGACTGGGCCATTCAGGTTAAAGACAGAAAAGCAGGACTTTGCCGCTGTCAGTATGTTCTTGATTTGAGCAGGCAGGAAGTTTGTGATTATACCTTTAACCAGATTGCTTCAATTCTTCGCTCTGCAAACATTGAATATGTTAAGTGGGATATGAACCGTCAGCTTGCTGATTTAGGTTCTGCCTGTCTTGATAAAGAAAACCAGGGAGAACTTTATCACCGCTATGTACTGGCAGTTTACGCCCTGCAGGAAAGATTAACGAAAGAATTCCCTCATCTTCTTCTGGAAAACTGTTCTGGTGGAGGTGCCCGTTTTGATGCAGGCATGCTTTATTATTCTCCACAGATCTGGTGTTCAGATGATACAGATGCAATTGAACGTCTGGAAATTCAGGAAGGTACATCTTTAGTTTACCCTCTCAGTGCAATGGGTGCCCATGTTTCAACATGTCCAAATCATGCCTGTGGAAGAGTTACTCCTTTCAGAACAAGAGGCTTTGTTGCCCTGGCCGGAACTTTCGGATATGAACTTGATATTACAAAAATTCCTGCGGAAGACAGAGCACTGATTCCTGGTCAGATTGAAATGTACAAAAAATACAATCCACTTGTACGTACAGGAGATTATTTCAGAGTTGCTTCTTATTCAGAAAATCATGAATGGGATGCCTGGGAAGTAGTAAGTTCTGACAAAAATCAGGCACTTCTTACTCTGGTGCAGGTTTTAAATCATCCTAACTTTCATTCAAGAAGAGTTTACCTGAAGGGACTGGATGAAAAGAAAAAGTATAATATTATAATGGAAGATTCCAACGGGGCAAAAACAGATATGGGTTGCTGGTCAGGATTAACACTGATGAATGCAGGACTTATGCTACCAAGACTCTGGGGCGATTTCCAGTCTCAGTTGCTTTATTTTAAGGCATGCTGATTTTATCCCCCGCATGACGGGGACTATTTTCTGAAGGCCTGAACTGTTTAACAGAACAGGCCTTTCAGTACAGATTCCGGATAAGGACAAGTCTGCACCTGTCTCCTCCGGAATATTTTTTTACCACTTATAGCGCAGGCCAATGTAGAAATAGTTGTTAAACTGATTAGTAAAGTTAGAAACCCAGTCTGCCTTATATGCAGCAACCAGTTCTTCTTCGCTTGTATAATCTACTCCATTATAAGTGTAATAATCGATTTCACCATCGTCATCTGTATCTACAGAAGTGGTTAAGCCTCCGGTAAAGAGATTTGAATCTACTCCTTTATTTCTAATATATTCAGCAGTATAGCCTGCCATTACAGAAACACTTCCCCAGTTAAAGCGGCCTAAAACATATTTTGCTTCCACTCCACCCTGGAAAATATACATCATATGTTCCTGATTTAAGAAGTTCAGGGAATTCCAGGCAGAAGGAAGATATGACCATTTACCATCTTCTTTTGAAAGCATTACGTGCTCATAAATGCTGCCATCAGTTGCATACACTCCCTCTTCAGCAAGTATGTAGCGCATTGCTTCATTTACAGGAAGGGTTTCAGCAGAATTACCGTGACGGGCAAATGCAAAGTTGAAGGTCAGGTCCAGATTTTTTACAGGACTTATATCAAAGGACAGTTTTACCTGATCAGAATTTGGTGGAAGAGAAGTACCAATTGGCAGACCATTGTTTGTATAATTCTGATAGTTGTAAGTATTTTCTGTGATAGTTTTTTCAGTATCATCAGAATAATCCCAGTGAGAATAAGTATATGGAGTTACAAAAGTATAATCCAGGGCAACTTTTGAAATAATGAAATCTTCCGGATAATAAATAAGACCGGTTCTGGCAGCAATACGAAGTTTTGTATCAAAATTAAACTTTACTAAATCGTTGAAGTTTACATCATCAACAAACAAATCAGTAGACCACAAAAGACCATCAATTATTCTGTAATTGAAAAGAAGTCCCATCTGTAAATTATCTTCGCATCCTCCAATTCCCTGAAGAGCCATGTATGGAGCAGGAAGGAAATATGAAAAATCAAAGCGTTTTCCAAATACGACATTTTCATAATATGCCAGGGAAATTCTTGGAGTGATATTAAATTCAAACTGGTGGAAAGTCAGATACTTGTTTGGAAGGAGCATTGTTCCATCATAAGATTTAGAAGCACCAATTGCGCTGTAAAGTTGAGTATAATTCCAGCGTTCTTTGCGGAGAGTAAAAATTATATTTGCCGAATGATATGCGCCTTCACTAAGGGTAAGTCCATCCCCCAGGAATCTGCCGAAACCGAGGCGGCTTAATCCTGCCTGAACATAATAGCTTGTGTTGCCAACAGAAATTAAATCATCTGTGTCCAGATAAGTGTATAATGGACCAATTTCACCAGGGTCCTGCAAAGTATCTCTATAAAAATTTGAGGCCCATGGATAGAAGGTAGAAATGTATTCTTTAGCAGTTTTATTATATCCTGCAAAACCCAGTCTGTAACCAATACCAACTAAATCATCAAAGAATACAATGTCACCGTTTACTTCAGGTTCACCGTCAACTCCAAAATATGAATCTCCGTTGGAATTTTTATAATTCACATTTGCATCAAGCTGAACATGCCAGCCTTTTCCAGTAAGTTCTTCCCAGTAAGCCTGTGCCTTTTTGGACTGACTGCTGCTCCCCTTCTCTATTACAGTATTAAGGATTTCCTTAATTACATTCACAGGATAAGGTCTGACAGGAGGAAGATTAGAAATCACTCCCTGACTTTCCCACTTCTGGGCATCCTTGTAAAAATCATGATTTGGATCTACAGACATCTGAGCAAATGCGGATGCTGAAAAAAGTGCTGTAAGCAGAACAAAAACAATTTTGTAAAACTTAGTCTTCATTTTCGTTTAACTCCTCTTGATTGAAAGATTGACTTTCATTGGATTTATTATTCTTATTATTTTGAATTAAATGATTTGCAAGTTTAGAAAGATCGAAGGACAGGGATGCGGCAAACTCTGGTCCGCACTGGAAATTACCGGACACATTATCTGCATTAAATACAAAGACAAAGGCCCCCTGCATTGTAAGAGAAAGATAATCATTAAAATTATAGGAACCACGCAAGGCAAATCTGTTTAAATATTCAGGAATACCGCTTGGTGTTACAAGTGCCTGTCTGCGCTTTGCTTCTTCAAGCCCCTGCTCAGTTTTGTCAGGATAAACCCATTCACCGTCCGCAGCAGAAGTATCGTGACCACCCCAGTTAAGGGCATCAGTAAAAACTTTAGTTCCGGAATATTCGCCTGCAGCCTTAAAGAGATAATCAAAACTAACATTCCAGTTTGTACGTGATTCATATCCCAGACTGATTTGGCCGGCAACTGTATCCGGGCCAAAAGGACTTCCTACCCATTCATAGAAAATTGTCTGGTCACCAATATTTTCCCTGTAAGTTCTTACAAGAGACCAGTTAGGATCTTCTTTAATGTAAAGATAAGGCTGAGCATAATATCCTTCTGCCCAGATATGTATCTGTCCTTCCGGAAGAGGAATGATTGATTCAGCTCCCAGCTGGAATCCCATTGCATTTGGTGTAGTATCATTAGGCCAGTTTTTAAGTTCATAACTTGTCTGAAACTGATCCTGGGCAAAAAGTCCGTAAAGCCTTAAATACGGGCATGGAGCATATGCAAGTTTAAAACACATGTAAGCGCAGGTAAAACCTTCTTCATAAGATTTTCCTGAATAATCAAGCCATGGTGTAAGACCATGATAAATTCCAAATGGATTTAAGAATCTTAATTCAAGAGGAGCGTAAACAAGAATGCTCTCCATTGCACCGAACTGAATTTTCTTAAAGAGGCGGAGATCAAAACGATGGGTATACATATACTTGTCAACGTTGAACTGAGTAACATTCATATCGAACTTGAAATTTGGAGAAAAGAATTCCAGGTTTGCCCATGAAGAACCTGTCATATATTGACTTAAAATTACAGATCCGTTAATGCTGCGGCCGATTGACTGTCCTCCAAGACCAATTCTGAAATTTATCTGAGAGTCTTTCGGCAGGTCCAGTCCGGTTGAAAGATATCCGTATCGCGGGAAATTTACATCAACAGAATTAACTGGAAAAGGAATATTTACATAGTTATCATTGTGAAGGGACCAGCCGCCACTTTGAGTAAAGGCCAGATCCATTTCCATTGTGAGATAATCTTCTATATTAAAAGAAGCTGGAACTGTTAAAAATTCTTTTCTGCTATATCTGTCATAAACCCAGCTTAATTCATCATTATTTTTATAATAGCCTTCAAGATTTATTTCTGGTTCAAGTCCAAATGAAAATAATCCGCTCTCAAAAGAAACGCTTCCATCTGAAATATAGTCCATAATTTTATCATAGTAATATTTTGAAGAAGGACTAAGGCTGTCATAATTGTATTCACTTAAAAGAAGTTTAATCTGACCGATTGTCAATGGCGAATCATCAGAAAAATCAACTCTTCCATTTTGAATGGCCAGAGAAGTAAGGGCATCATAAACCCAGGAATCACTCTGCACTAATTCTTTATCTCTCCTTGGAGATGCATAAGCAGCCGTAAGAAGTAAAAAACAAAAGATTGATGTTAAAATTTTTTTTACATTCATAAAACGCTCCCGTCATACTAATAACAATCCTTTTAAGAATAAACCATTGAAAATATTAATACAAGACGGGGAATACTTTTGAAAATAAAAAAAATCCTGAAATCTCATAGGGAATTTGATTTCAGGATTATACTTCTAGAACGAAAATCTGGCATTCAGAATAAAGGATGAAAGATCTTTATATTTTCCGTAACTTCCTTCTTTCTGAGGACCAGGAAGAAAAATTATAGCTCCAGCATTTAAAGTAATCTGATCTGAAAGATTGTATTTGATTGAAGGATTCAGCAGACTGTCAAAACAATCAAATTCTAAAATTCCAGAAAAACTAATTTCAATAGTATCATGAAGAAGATTTTTTGAAAGACTGACTGTAGTTCCATGAGAAAAGGAATTTTCTTTTTCAATATTCTCCAGATTCCCGTTTACATAATCAAGATAATACTGAGCTGTAATAGTCCATCCTTCCGGCATCCAGTCAATTCCAGCAAGAGCTGAGAATTCGTTATGCTGACTTGTACTGGTGGAAGTTCCAGAAATAGACTTTTCCGTTATGATTGTTTCAGCTTTTTTTTGAAAATGTCTTAAAGGGAAAACTGCTGTTTCCATTCTAAATACTACAGGGCCTAAAGGAAGAGCTGCATCAATACCTGCCATTCCCATTCTTTTATAGTTCCCTGATACTTCAAATGTTAAAGAATAATCAAGAAAAGGATTATCATCCCAGCCATAGAATCCATATAAGGAAATATCCAGAGCTGATAAATAAAAGGAACATCTTATTCCATATTCGCTGTTCCATATTGCATATTCCGGCTTTTCTAAAACTTCAGGAGAAACTGGTAAAAGAGCCGGAGTGAAAAATGGAATCCATAAAAAATCTGAAGAAAAATTATTTTTATTCAGCGAAAGGCAGACAGCATCTACAGCAAGTTTGGAATCTCCCTTTATAAGTGAACTAAGGGTTGATAAATCGGAAGGGCAAATTACATTTGTAATATCTATTCCATCAGATTTTCCCCAAACTATTTTCTGACGGCCAATTCTTATGCCCCAGAAAGAATCAGTGTAATCAATCCAAAGTTCATCTAAAGAAAAAGCGATATCACTTTCCAGAGAATCATAGTTAATGGAAAGTTGACCAAAGGCAGAAGAGTTTCCATAATAAGCATCTACCTTGCCTGTGAAGGAAGTATCACCTGCAAGAAAACGTCCTGCATAAGATTCATTGTCAGTCCATGGAGCAGCCAGAGCCCAGTTAGTTTCAAGGACCCCGGAAAAATCAATTCCATTTTGAGCTGACAAACTTATACTGATAATTGTAGTTAAGAATGCAGCAAATAATATTTTTTTCATCAGCGGATTCTTCCTTTTTCAATAGCAGATACTGTAAAGAGAGAATCATCAATATCTTCAGCATCATAGGAAATGTTTTTTGTTTCAATCAGAGACCAGGTTCCAGTCTGAACATTTTCCATCTTCATAACCTGTGCTGTTGTATAACCTTTAATAACCGTAAAGTTGCTGCAGGTAAGAATTCTGTGAAGCTGATTTTGTCTGTCATAAAATTCTGCTTTGCAAAGAATGAAATCCTTTTTGGAAATCCAGGTAATGTAACGTGGATCCTTTTCAGTATTTGTTTTACTAATACATTCAATCTTATAGCAGAGAATTCCATCAACACTTTCTTCACCTAAAAGTTTGTAATTATATTTATTAAGGCTTCTTTCACCCATATCCTGATAAGTAAAATCGGTTCCCATAAAGCTGCCTTCACTTTCACTTCCACTGGAAGCAATACGTCGTGTCTTTTTCATTGCAGGCATATAGAGCCAGTTATCACTATCTTTTTTATTTCCATTTGAATCTTCCTTATATTCAAACATCAGGTAGGCTGTTCCAGCAACGTCTTTTGGAGTTGTAAATACAATGACCTCTTTACTTACATCTCCATAATCTTTCGACTTCATTATAACTTCTCTCACTCTGTCTGAACCCTTTTTAGAATGAATGGTAAGGATTGCAGTTGAAGAAGAAGTTTTTGGTCCAGGTACTTCATCAGCCTTTTTCATAATGTCATAGCCTGAAAGATTCTGTGCATTAAGACCTGAAACTGCCGAAATAAAAATTGCGGTTAAAAAAATTAATGTTTTTTTCATGATTATAAACTCCTTTTATTGTTCAGGATTTTTTCCTGATTTATTTTTACGAAATGGTTTACTTATAAATAAAAGCACTGGTGTTACTGTGTAATCAGCAATCAAGGCGGATGATAATCCCACAATTGAAAGCCATCCAATATTTACAAGAACTGTCATGGTACTTGTAAGAAAAATTCCGAACATTGCACATAAAATTACAGTGGTCATTATCATTGTTTTTCCAATCTCTCTGTAAGATGCTAAAACAGCAGAACGATAATCTCCTGTAATTTCATAATGATATTTAATGTGGTTAGTAAAATGAATTGTATCATCAACTGCGATTCCCAGAATCATTGGCATTATCATTGCAGTAATCATATCAAGGTTGACTCCAGCGTACCCCATTATTCCCCCAATGATTATGATTGGAACAACATTTGGAATCATTGCAATTATACCTGTACGAAGAGATGTAAAGGCTAAAATCAACAGAATAAGAATTACAATAAGAGATGTACCAATAGATTTAATTGAGCCACGAACCAGTTTTCCGTTCATATGAGCATATTGAACAACTTCTCCTACTACCCCTGCATTTGATGCATCGGGAAAAAGTTCATTAACCCATTTTTTGACCTGATCCATATTCTGAACAATTTCTTCGCCATCATAACCACAAAGTTCAACATGAAGATATCCAGCCTTGAAATCTTCACTTACATAATCATATAAGTCACTTCCACCGGATATTTCATACAAAAACATAATTTGACTTACAAGATCCTGGTCATCTGGAATTATATAAAAATCAGGGTCATCTTCGTTTAATGTTCTGTTCATTTCCTTGATAACCTTTGTTACTGAAGAAACACGTGGTTTACCATTAGAAACTTTAGTCTGACTGAGAGTTCCAATTCTTTCAGCAAGAAGATCCATTTTTTTCAAAACATCAGGATTCTTTAATGAATCTTCATCCTCATATTCAACAAGAACTTCATAACTGTACTGACTTCCCAGCTGACTCCTTGTAATTTCCATAAGACGTTTAATGTAAGGAGTCCGTTCGCCCATCATGTCGGAATAATTCATGTTTACCTTGATTTTGAAAAGACCAGGAATCATTGCAGCAATAACTATAAAACTTACGGCCACTGTTATCCATTTTTTATTCAGAATGGCTTTACCCATTTTTTCTACATTAAGATCGGCTTTTGTTGAACCTTCAGTGTTTACATAATCAGGGTCAGGATTCTGATTTTTACCAAAACTATAAAGGCATGGAAGAAGAATTATTTCAAAAAGAAATACGGCAAATACAGCAGCCGCAGTTATTCCCCCAACCCATCTCATTGGTCTTATACCTGCAGATAGAAATGAAAGCATTCCTGCCATTGTTGTAATTACAGTAAAAGAAAGAGCCCAGCCAGAATCTCTAACTCCAAGAACAACAGATTCTTTTCTATTTCCAGTTCTTCTGAAATGCATTTTGAAACTGTTAATGTAATGAACGGCATATCCTACGGCAAGAGCCATTGAAAGAAGAACGGTAACAAGAATCATTGTATTATTACCTTTAATATTCATCCATCCGGAGAAACCAAGGGTTGTACAAAGAGCACCAATTGTTGCTATTGATGGTACAAGGATTCCTCGAAGAGAACGAATAAAAACAATCAGAAAAAAGAGCATAACAATGAATCCCAGAATTATTCGGCTTATGCATTGTTTGTATATTGCTTTTTCCTCTTCATATTCAGTGTAAGAAAGTCCTGCAGGTCTGATTTCCCATTTATCAGATTTATATTTGGGATCATTAAAGACTGCCATTGCAGGTGGAGCAATTTTATCTATTGCTTCATTCAGACTTTCTGTATACTGTTCAAGCTTTACAATAAGCCAGGTTTCAGTACAATCCTGACTTACAAGATTATTTACGAGAGATTCACGGCTTAATATAAATTCTTTTTTTGCAGCAAGTTCTTCAGAATCTTCGGGAACACCATTTTCAAAAGGACTCATTACTTCAAATCCTTCTTCTGTTCCAAGTGGGATTGAAAGCTCCATCAATGATGTAATACTGTCTGCATAAGGAACATTGTTTAACAAATCATCTCCCAATTGATCAATCATGTTAAGCACTTCTGGATCGAATACATTTTCAGTTTTAATGTGGGCCATAAGAGTATCTGTTGATCCAAAAATACTCTCAAAATGATCCTGATTTATTTTTGTTGTTTCCCAGTCGTCGAACCAGTCTTCTTCTCCGTTATCAAGTCTAAGACGAAAAAGCCCCAGACTTCCTGCTATTGTCAAAATTATGAGGCCAATAATAAAAGCCCAGCGATGTTTGACTTGAAATCGTCCGAACTTTTCAAACCATTTATTAATATTTTTTACCTGCATAAAAAACTCCATTAAAATATATATTGTTACCTATATCTAACTTTATTGATAACAGCGTTATCTTAATGATAACAATGTTATCTTGTCAAGTAGATTTAATAACATTGTTATCATTTTTATTGACAAAGTCTGCATTTTTACTTAATTATTAAATAGAGGGGACTTTGATGGCAGATTCTTCAATTGATACAAAAAATAAGATTTTAAATAGTGCTAAAAAAGAATTTTTGGAAAAAGGATTTATGAATGCATCTCTGCGTACAATAGCTGCAAATGCAGATTTAACCACAGGAGCTATGTATCGTCATTTTAAGGATAAAGATGCTCTTTTCTGTGCACTGGTAGATGATGCCATTGAAGAAACAAGAAAGGTTGTTATGTCAGCAGGTCTTATTGCCCATCTTAAAGATGGAGACCCTTTGGGAAAAGAACACGAAGAAAAAGAAAACCAGATTTTATCAGATTTCATTGATTATATATATTCAGATTTCGATGCTTTCACTCTTTTAATTTCAAAATCCGGAGGGAGCACTCATGAAAACTTTGTCAATGAAATGAGCGATTTATATACTAAGAACTGTATCCAAACCTTAAACTGGATGTATAAAAAAAAGTATGCATCAAAAAAGCTGGATACTCTTACAGTACATGTAATTGCATCCAGCCTGATAAACTCTTTCGTGGAACTGATTGATCATAAAGTACAAAAAAAAGAAGCCGTAAAATTCATTGCTGATATACGTGATTTCTTTCATTTTGGAATTATGCGGATTATCGGAATAAAAGCTTTAACGCTCTGATTCCGATTTTTAATACCGCTATATTTTCCAGCTTACCGCTTCCTTTCGGGAATCAATAAATCGTGAATAAATTCCTCCTCTGGAAACAAGTTCATTGTGGCTACCCTTTTCTACAATACGGCCTTTATCAATTACTACAATCTGGTCTGCATTCCTTACAGTTTTAAGACGATGGGCAATCATGATGACGGTCTTTTCTTTTGTAAGTTCTTTAATTGCATTCATTAAATCTCTTTCGTTTTCCGGATCTACGTTGGCTGTTGCTTCATCAAGGATAATTACCGGAGAATCTTTCATTATTGCCCTTGCAATGGAAATACGCTGCCGTTCACCACCGCTTAATGATGCTCCACCCTCACCAATGATTGTATCATAACCTTCCGGAAGTCTGCTGATAAAATCATGACAGCAGGCTTTTTTTGCAGCTTCAATAACTTTTTCAACTGGAGCCTGAGGATTTCCAAAACGGATATTATTTGCAATAGTATCATGAAAAAGATAAACATTCTGGAAAACAAAACTATAGTTTTTCATAAGACTGTCCATACTGTAATTCTTTACATCTTTATCATCCAGTTTTACAGTACCAGAATCTACATCCCAGAAACGGGCCAGAAGGTGACAGAATGTTGTTTTACCGCCGCCACTTGGACCTACAATTGCAGTAATTGTTTTTTCAGGAATCTTTAAACTGATTCCATCAATAATTTTTTTCTGATCATAAGCAAAAGATATTTTGTCAGCTTGAATTGTTCTTTCTTCCGGTTGAATATCTTTACCTTCAATGTCCATTGTTGGAAGAGACAGGATTGTATTTGCTTTAGTTACTCCAATATCAATAATACGGAGAAGAGCAGAATAATTTCCTCCAGATTCAAGAGCAGTAAAAAGCATAAATGAACAAACAAGCATTGTGCTGCAGTCTGCAAGATTCATGCTTCCAGCAAAATAAAATCCTATTGAAGCTAAAAGAATTGCAACTCCAGTAAGTTTTGCAACCAGAGACTGAATGTTTGAAAAAGGAATACAGTGCATCTCCATTTTTATAAGAGTCTTTTTTCTTTTTTCAATTACATAATTTAATTCTTTGCTGCGTTTACCTGCAAGATTGTAAGCTTTTACTTCTCCAATTCCCTGAATGTATTCAAGGATTTTTCCAATTTCATCAGCATCATCTTTGTATTTTTTTGATGAGATATTTTTTACTGCGAGACGCATAAAAATATTTACAAATTCAAATACGCCGAATCCTGCAAGGCCAATAAGTCCAATTCTCCAGTCAAAGAACAAAAGCATGACAATAATTAAAGTTGTATCCAGCAGACCCTGAAAAACCATCATTACTGCACGGGTTGCAACATCTCCAACACTTTCCATTGTATTTGTTGTAACAGAAGTTATTTCTCCAAGACTGTTACTGTTAAAGTAGCCCATTGGAAGATAGCGTAAATGTTCAGCAATTTCGATTCTCTTTCTGGCACAGGTTCTGTAGCCCCCTTCACATTGCCACATTGCAGTTACCTTTCTGGTGATTACTCCACCAATAACACTTATAATCATGATTATTAAGGAAGTCCAGATTGTTTTTTTATCAAAAGGATTTCCTTCAACTGTATTTCCAATTACACCCCGGAGCATTACTGCAACAGCCCCAATTCTTAAAGCCATAAACAGAGAATTAAAAACTCCAACTATTATTGATCCGTAAAACTTATTCCGATTTTCTTTATCGCAGAATTTAAAAAACTTTACTAATGTTTCAAACATTTTTATTCACCTACTCATCCTTGGATTCAACATGGGCTTCCCACATTTTTTTATACAATCCATTCATCTTTAAAAGTTCTTTATGACTACCACAAGAATCTATCTGTCCATTATTTATTACGAAAATTTTATCTGCATCGCAAACAGTAGAAAGTCTATGGGCAATTACAATAAGTGTTTTTCCGGCTACCAGTTTGGAAACTGACTTCTGAATAAGCGCTTCATTTTCAGGATCAGTATAAGCAGTTGCTTCATCAAGAATTACAATTGGTGCATTTTTCATCATAGCCCTGGCAATTGCAATTCTCTGTCTTTCACCGCCACTTAAATGTGTTCCACTTCCACCAACTATCGTATCAAATCCATTTTCCAGGGACATTATGAAATCATAACAACCGCTTTCTTTTGCAACCTTTTCAACTTCTTCATCAGAGGCTCCTTCTTTTCCAAGACGAATGTTATCCCTTACGCTCATATCAAAAAGAAAATTATCCTGACTCACATAGGCCACTCTATTGTTATACTCCTGAAGGGAAAGATCTTTTATATTTACGCCCCCAATTTCAATACTTCCAGAATTCACTTCCCAGAGAGATGCAATTAATCTGGCTATTGTTGATTTACCGCTGCCGCTTGGACCAACAAAAGCAGAGTAAGAGCCCTGAGGTAAAGACATATTTATTCCATGAAGGATTTCCTTTTCATCCGAATATTGAAAGTGCACATCTTTCAAAACAATTGAATTATCTTCCGGATTCATTTTATTTTCTGAAGGACGAATAAGTTCCGGCAGTTCCATTATCTGACCGGCTTCAGCAAAAATCGCTCCAGCTTTTGCAATATCATCATGATACGAAAATGCAGTAATGAAAGGCTGAATTGCGCTGACTGCAAGAATTATTACGGTAATGAACAAAGATGCATCTATCATCCCCTTGAAAAACATAAATCCACCGATTGGTAAAAGAGAAAGAAGAAGACTTGGAGTTACCACAGTAGCAATGGCATGGGGCCAGATACAGTCCCGCATCCATTCTACATAACATGCAGAACCTTCTTTTGCAGCATTAACAAAACGTTCGTAAGAAGATTTTGATTTTCCGAATGCTTTAATTACTTCAATTCCATTTATATATTCAACTGCAGTATCATTCAGGATTTTTGTTTTTTCCAGTGCGTTTTTAAAACGTGCCGTTCCATCCTTAAACATAAAGCACATTGCAATTAATCCCACAGGAAGAACTGCAAAACTTGCAAGTGCCAGGCGCCAGTCTAAAACAAATAAATAAACTATAAGTGCAACTGACAAAATAATATTTGAAGTATATTCAGGAACAATATGAGCAAGGGCTGTTTCCATGCTGTCAATTCTGTCAATCATTATATTTTTTAATGATCCAGAAGGCATGTCCAGAACTGTTCCCAGAGGAAGCCTTGTAAGTTTATCGCACATTTTTTTTCTGATATTTCCCAGAAGATTGAATGTTGCAACATGACTTATGCTGGTTGAAATGGCGTGAAATAAAACATTACCCAGCCAGAATGCGGCAATAACTCCAGCCTCTTTAAGATAGAGCATCCAGTCCTTTATACCTGACATCAGCTGTCCTACAATCTTCGCTATTATAAGATAAGGTGCAATACAGCAGGCTACACTAATAATGGCAAATAAAACACTTATCAGATACTGATTTTTTTTCTCTCCTGCAAAGTATAAAATCCAGCCGGGCAGGCTTTTCTTTACAGGCGACTTTTTATTATTTTGCATATTTTACTCCTGAGTCAGATTACATTGCTTTAGTTAGCAATATCTAACTGTAAGAGCATTTTATATAACAGTGTTATATTAGTCAACAAATATATGCAGTTTTTTGAATAAAAATTACAAAAAATCAGGAATCAGCAAAATGCATAAGAGAATTCCAGCCGCCACGATAAAATTTAAATAGCTGATTCAAACCTCTTTCTGCATCTTCTTTTGGAATGTCCCGTAAAAAAAGTGAAAAGAAAGATGAAAAACTTCCGGTTATAACCATCTCTTCAATGAGAGGATCTATGCGTTCAACTTTTTTTCCATACTGTTCAAGAATTGAGTAAAATTCATCAGTTGAGTCTATATCTTTTTTTGCAATATCCTGAATAAAGTTTTCATATTTTGTGCCGTCTGCACTTTTTAAAACAAGGCGAAAAACTTTTTTGTGGTTCCAGACATAGTCAAACATTGTTTTCATTCCTAAAGAGGAATAGTTTTCCATATTTTTAATCTGTTCTTCCAGAGGATTGTTTTTAAAATCTTTCAGGATCTTGTCGTAGATTCCTTTTATGTATTCCACATGTTCTTCAACAAGGGCATCAAACAGTTCTTCTTTACTGCTGAAATAACCATAAAAGGCTCCCGTAGTCACTCCGGCCTTTTTAACAATTTCCCGGAGTGAAGAACCACGAAAGCCCTTTTTAAGGAATTCTTTTTCTGCAACAGAAAGAATTTTTCTAAGAGTATCATTATTTGAAAAAGAGTTTACTGTTTTCTCCTTTACGCTCATGAAAATAAAAATAAACTTAGACTTTAGAACTGTCAATAAGTCATTTACTTGTCTTCAAAAACAACATTATCATTTATGATCTTAACAAGCTGATCCGCCATTTTAATATGGGTGTCAATTCGCGGATGATTATATGTCCAGGCCCTGAATGTAAACATCAGAACCTTTTCATCATCCATTCTTTTAACCGCACTTGTAATGGCCGATTTTAATTCCCGGCTTGACTGTATAGCGCTCATTCCGCCGGTTGCAGAAATAATCCATGCATCCGGATATTGATTTCGTATTTCTTTAAGAAGCTGCAAATACTTTTCTTCAAAATCCGAAGGAAAATTTTCTTTTCTGTTCATTGAAAGTCCGAAATCATTTTGTCCAAGATTTACAACAACAACATCTGGATTTCTTCCAGTTGAAAAATCATACTGAGGAGAAGCAGTTCTTGCGTAAAGATTTTTCCAGGACCTGCTGATTATAAATTCATTCCAGCTAATGCAGACTCCGGTTCCACCTACAGCCAGGTCACTTAATTCCCAGCCGAGTTTTCGTGCGGCAATTGCAGGATATGCAGTATAGGCATTGTGGGTTACCATCTGGTCAGCTTCATATGAATCTTCACCTCTTGTTTCAACACAAACGCCAGCAGTTATACTGTCGCCATAAAACTCAATTTTTCTGGAAGGAATTTTTGGAGGAGAAATTGTGCCACTTGCTTTCTTATAACCGGCTGCATCTACATCAATTCCTAAAAAAGTATCCTGTACTCCTGCTTCATTTCTTTTAAAGATTGTACAGGTGTGCTCCCCTTTTTTCAGTTTCATTGAAGTAAAGTAATCATATTCACCATAAGGCTCCATCTGCAGAAGAATTATCTGATCATCAATTATTACATTGTAATAACTCAAAGCAGAATTTGAATCCTTAAAACGCAGCCCAAGTCTGGTTCCGTTAAATTTAAATGAAATACTTGTTCCTTCCCAGATTAATCGTGGAGCTTTTACGTCAGAAAAATCAATTCGTCCTGAATAATAAAAGCCTGGGTCATCAGCTTCAATGAAGGTCAAAGTCTTATCTGTAATTTCATCACCTGTTACTTTCCAGTCATACTCTGCAAGAGGCTGAATTTTAGGAAGATTTGCATCTATCTGCCTTGAATAATCTTCTGCAATAATCGGAAGGGTAAAAGTTATGGCAGCCAGAACAAAACTAATTATTCTTTTCATGAACTAATCCTTTTTTTTCGAAGCGTCTTCGTGGGTAACAATGATTCCGCATATGTTAGTTTCACGGCCCTTGTAATTTGCCCTGCCCTTTGGAACGATAATATGAACTTCAAAAGTAGTTTCTTTATCAGTCTTTACAAGTTCCTTACTAGACCAGCCAAGATATCCCTGACGAATTGAATTTTCACACTTGAGTGTAAATTTCTTTGATTCCTTTCCACCATATTTTACCCAGGCCTGACAGTTTCTAAAACCGTCACTTTCAGCAAAAAGAATATTTACTGAAGTTCCCTTAACTTTGAAAACAATTTCTGCACCTTCCTCTGTTGCTCTCCATCCTTCAGATGAATTACCATGTGCAACCCATTCAGGATGAACCGGACTACCATTTGACCAGCCTGTATTTTTTACAGGCTTTAAGTTGTCACAGTTATAGAATGAAAGAAATTCATATCCCCTGTCTGTAAGAGGAGCAGGAAGACTTTTCTGGATTTCAGGAAGATCAGCATCATTTTCAGGAAGCAGCGCCCAGATTGATTCAAGTTTTTGAATGATAAACTTAGCAATTTCTCCATGCCCTGCATCATTTGGATGAATTGATTCAGTGCCATCAAAATATAAATTCCAGTCCAGGCTGTCACCTTTTTCTTTAATTTCGCAATCCTTCCAGCTGACAAAAGGAATATGATAATATTCACAGATTGGCTGCTGTTCCTTCTGCTGACTTGGCTGAGGGGAATTTCTTTCGTTAACAAACAATGCAAAAATTCCACTTTCGCTGTTGTTTTCTATCTGGCGGATAAGACCTTCGTAACTTCTGTTTCTTACTCCAGCTTCAAGCCACTGGTCATTCATTGCAAATTCAAGGAAAACAAGATCAACCTTATTTTCAATAAGATGAAACTGTGCACGTGCTGCACCATAAGCTGAATCCGTACCGCTTACCCCTTCATGGAGATATTTAAGGTCTGCCCCGTATTCTGCAGCCTTTTCCTTCCACCACTGACCTACCAGAGCACGCCAGCTTTTTTCATTCAGATTACTGGAATTATAACCAGTAGTAATTGAGCCACCAAAAGCCGCAATGTGAACTTCTTCCCCTCTGCGGATTTTTGCCATAACATTCAAAACTCTTGCATTTTCATCTTCAACCATTTCTGCTGCATCCTTTACAATAGATTTTGCTCCTGCTCCGGCTGCAGTTAAAGTTGTAAGTGCTGCCAGGGCAAGTGCAATCTTTTTTATTTTTGTTAATTTCATGTTTCCTCCAAAAGTATTTTCCGTGAATTAATTATCTTCAACATTTATATCTGGAAGCTGGTCTCTTGTAATCAAATATGGATTTGAATAGAAATCCAGAAGAACAGATTTTTCTGTATGAACTTCACTGTATTCATTCTTTTTTGTAATTGTAAATTCTCCATCCCAGGTACAGAACCAGATCCATGGAATTTTGTCTTCCGCAATTTGTTTTACGTCAGGTAAAGGTCCATTTTCACTAAGGGCATACAGTTTCGGTAAAGCACTGGCAGAACGAATCTGGGACAAAATATTTTCCTGGGTAACATATTTTCTTGCCCCCGGATATGAATCATATGTGATTATGTCTACCACATCGTCACCAGGGTACCATTCTGGATCCTGCCCATTCCACACCCAGATTAAATTATTAAGTTTGTGATAATTTGTGAGGCGGTCATAAAGCAGCCTGTAAAGTTTAATATAAGAATCACTGCCACTTGCTCCCCACCAGAACCAGCCGCCGCTTGCTTCATGCAAAGGTCTCCAGAGAAGTGGAACACCTGCATCAGAAAGCTGTTTAAGAGGAATTGCAATTGTATCAATGTCACGAATTAAATCCTTGTAATCCTGACCGTCTGGATTATTTAATGCAGTTGCAAAATCAAAAGTTGTAGCAGAAGGCCTGAAGCCGTCATACCAGTGCATATCTTTTTCATTTTTATCTACAAGGCCGTTTGGAGCATTCCAGTGCCAGCAGACAGAAACGATTCCCCCTTCTTTCCACCACTTGATTCCATTTGAAGCAACTACGCCTTTTGTTCCGTGCTTAACTCTTGACGGAGAGTAATCAATTAAATCGATTCCAAGTACTGCAGGATATTTTCCAGTTGTTTCATAAAGCACTTTGATTTCAGGCTGGGAACGATTGTAAATCTGCTGACCGCTTAAGATTCCATTACCCGGTAAGGTCAAAAGATAATCATAGAGAGCCTGAGTATTATTTGTAGATTTTGGATTTGACAGTTTATGATCAGGTTTAGTATTCAAAACCAAATCCTCATTTGCTTCAACAAAGAAAATTTTATCAACAGAAAATTCTCCGCACAAAGATGAAAGATAAAAAACATTTTTTCCTTTGTTCAAATGTGCCACAGTATTTACCTGAACATTTTTGAAGCGTCCAGTTTCCGGCAGCCTTTGGGAAGCAATAATTTTTTCTCCTTCTTCCAGCTGCATTCTTACAGCCCTTCTGAAATCACTATCCTGTATTTCAGTAAATAATCTCAGGAAAATACAATAGTCCCCATCTTTTTCTACATCTACATTAAACTCAAGAAGACTTCCTTCATTCACAGAAGAAAAAGTTACATAGCCCTGACCAGAATAACCTTCCAGTTCAGAAGCCTGGTCAACTCCGTAAAGGCCACCTTCTTCAGCTTCAACTGAAATAGAATTACTTAAATCAATTTCCTTCGTTTTACCCATTGAAGCACAGGAAGAAAAAATTCCTGCAGAAAAACAAATTACCATTGCACAAAAGGATTTTTTCATAAAGTTTTTCAATTTAATCATTGTATTTTCCTGAAATTACCTGCGAAATATTTTCTTAAAAAAAATGCGCTACACTTTTTGCTGTGCAGCGCACTTATATCAAATTAAGTTAAATCCAGAAAGAATTATTTTTCTGTAATCTTGATATTATCAATGATTACTCCAGAAAGATTCTTTACACCGATTACAAGACCGATTCTACCATTCTGGTTAACATTCTGAATTGTTCCAGTTACGTGATAAACTGTTGCATTATCAGTTACAGACTTTTCAATCCATCCGTACTGATAAAGTTCATTTGCATAACCCTGCATGTAAACAGAAGCATCCTTTCCAACTTTACCAACAGCCTTAACATCAAATTCAACCTTATAGTTTCTCCATCCTACAATACCCAGGTTTGTTGGATCTGTAATAACGATTGATGCTGAGTCACCGTCAGTTTCAGGATCAAATTCAAGCTTGAGGGAATTTCCAGAACCACCGATTGCTGCAGAACCAGAAGCAAGAGAGAACTTAGCAGTCTTTGTTCCTTCCCATGCCTTCATGTATGTACTAAGGTTAGAAGCTGTCAATTTGTCGAAGTTCTGTGTTACACCCTTGAATGGAAGCTTTGTGAGTTTTCCAACAGGTGTGTTAGCATCTGTAAGGATAGCCTGTGCCTTTGGTGTATACTTTTCGATTGCAGAAGCAGGAGAATTTCCACCCCATACAACTTCACCAAGGAAATCATCAAGCATGCTGTCCAGAGCTGCTACTGTAGGACCTGGATAGTATGTATTCTTCATCATTTCTGATGACATTGTGAGGATTTCCTTTGGCCATGTTGAACTGCGGTTCTTAATATCATCTGCATACCATTCCTTAAGAGCATATTCAATGTACTTACCTGCAGCCTTCTGTTTTTTAGAACCATTACCAATACCGTAACCATCACATTCAAAGATATTCTTGCATGCCTTAACAGATGGTCCATGTGGAAGCTTTACATATTCAAGCTGGTCGCGAGTCTTTCTTGTGATTGTTGCAGGATCATATTCACGTCCAATAACCATTGCACAAGTACGATTTGCAATACCATCCTGGATGATAGAGTTATCCTGCTGATACCAGCCGGCCTTCTTTGCAGATTCCAGGAATGAAAGAGCTTCTGTAAGTTTTGGATCAGAGAAGTTCAGAGTAAGGTTACCCTTTGCATCCTTCTTTGTAAATTCACAACCATTCATATAAGCAAAAATACGAGTGTACCAGCATCCAAGACCCCAGCGGTCAATTGAACCAGAACCAGTTGTATCTGCTGTAAGCTTGCGAGCCAGGGCAGCCATATGTTCCCAGTCCCACTGTCCTGCAGCTTCAAGAGCCTTAGGCATCTGGCTTTCCTTAATACCCATTTCCTGCATCAATGTTTTGTTGTAGATAACAAGCCAGAAGTGATTTGATGTGAAATGAGAAGCAGCATAGTATTTACCATCATATTTGAAAACCTGTTCAGCAGCATTGAAGTTGAAAATCTGCTGACCACCTGAAGTCATAGAAGTATTTACGTAACCGTTAATTGGCTGAAGATAGCCCTTTACCTTAAACTTTGGGAAATCCTGATCACGTACAAAAACAACATCGATTGGATCACCTGCAGCCATATTTGAAAGTACGCGGCTTTCAACAGTTCCCCAGTCGCCGAGAATATAAGTAACCTTACCGCCAGTTTCTGCAGTATACTTATCACCTGCACGTACCATTACATCATTTTTATGGTCACGTGGATTTACAGCCGGGCGGAATACTTTAATATCCCAGTCCCCTTCAGCAAAAGCCATTGAAGAAAGTGCCATGAATGCACCTGCAACACAAGCTAATAACTTGATTTTTTTCATTAGTTCCTCCTAAATTAAGCCTAAGAAAAATCAATAAATCCCAACCGGCCTTACCGGTCATTTACTTCATTAATTCAGTTTTTAAGCGAAAAATTAACTCGCTTTTTAAGTTAATTAATTTTACCACATAAACTGAAATTCACCTAATAAATTTTTTATAATTTTTTGAATTTTTTACAATTTTTTTTACTTTTCTAGTATTTTAACACCAAATCAGGCATATTGTTTCATAATTTAAAAAAAAGGTGAGTTCTCCTGCCTGCACAGAAAAACTCACCACTCCTCTCTTTTTTTTGTTTTATATTATTTGCCTGACCTTTTCATCATCCAACCAGACCTGTACGGGTAATTGATTCAGTGAAATACTTCTGGCAGAAAATATACAAAATCAACAGTGGAAGAATTACTACAAAGCAGGAAGCTTCCAGAATTGAGTTTTCGCTCAGGGCCATATCTGCAGCAGACATATTTGTACTTAAAAGCTGCAGGCGGTCCTGAAGCAGGGTAACATTTACAGACAAAGGATATTCATCTGTAAAGAACATTACTGAAAGATAGTAATCATTCCAGTGCCATACAATGCTGAACAATGTGATTACAATTACGATTGAACCTACATTTGGAAGCATGATTTTAAGGAAGGTCTTGAATGGACCACAGCCGTCAACAAATGCAGCCTCTTCCAGTTCAACAGGCATACCTTTAAAGAACTGACGTGCCATGTAAATGTAAAGGCCGGAACGAAGACCTACACCTGTAAGACTCATAAGATAGAAAGGCCAGCTTGTATTAAGCAGGTTAATGCTTACAGCCTTTCCATGATTAAATGGTCTGAGCAGCTGTCCAATTCCAAAGAAATCAAAGAAGTGGAATTTTACGTAAAGAGGGATAATAATGGTGCTGGTTGGAACAACAATTGTAAAAACAAGAAGTGCAAAAAGAGCATCTCTTCCCTTAAACTTAAAGCGTGCAAATCCGTATGCAACCATAAGGCAGACAAAAATCTGAATGATTACTGAAGGAATAAGAATCTTGAGAGTCATAATAATTGAATTCTTAAAACCAATAAGCTGATCAGCAAGAATAAAATTCTGAAAAGTCAAAGTTTTAGGAATCCAGATAACTGTCGGATCAAGACGATCTACAGGATCACGGAAAGCATTTGAGAGCAGGAATAATACTGGATAAAGCAATACATATGTCATTCCTAAGAGAAAGAGTGTACGCAAAATTCCGGTAATAATTTTAAGAGTTTTTTCTGCAGCTTTTTTCTGACTTAATTCACTCATCTGTATCTCCTAGTTCAAAGCTTTATTTGAAGCACGGTTAAGTACTGTGTTAACCAAAAAAATGAAGAACATAACTACAACAAAGTAACAAATTGAAATTGTAGTAGAATATTCATAACGACCTTGACCTGTATAGAATACAATCATGCGCATTACCTTATTTGAATAATCTGTAAAGTAATCAATAATCGTATATATGACGGCCAGAATCAAAGTTGGAGAAATAAGGACAAAAGTTATCTTCCAGAAAATTTCCCAGCCTGTTGCACCTTCAATTTTTGCAGCTTCATACATTGAATCTGGAATTGAGTGAAGGGCAGACAAAATCAAAAGAATTTGAACACCGGATTTCCAGGTTAAGTCGAAGATTTGTCCAACCGTATCTGTAAGGATTTTTACGATTTTAGACGGCATACCCGCTTTGATCAGAACTTCATTTAAAACTCCTGTTTGGAAAATTGTAGAAGCTGCCTGTCCGCTTGTTGTATCAGCAAGAACATTTTCCTGGAGGATTGTAATTACAACACCTGAAGAAATAATTACAGGAAGGAAGAAAATTGAACGCATTGCGGTTCTTCCCTTAAAATCCCCATGAAGAATAAGAGCAATAAAAAGACTGAAGAAAACAATAATCGGAACAGAGTAAACAAGGTTTCCTATAGAAGAAACAATATTTCTGGAAAACTCTGCATCAACAGTGAATGCTGAAATATAGTTCTCAAGACCAACCCATTCAAAATTAAGTCCCTCTGCACCAATATCAATTTTGGTCAGTGTGTAATAGATAGAATTAAAAAGCGGAAGCAGAAAGAAATAAACTACACCTATGAGCCATGGAGCAATAAATACCCAGCCCCAGCGGTTCTTTCTGTCGGCTAATCCTGTTTTAGAAAGTTTCTTTTTTCCAGCCTTATTTGACTGACTTGGAGAAAGAGAATTTTCTATTCTATTAATGTCCTTATTTTCAATTGCTTCATTTTTCATTCTGCATTTCCTCCAGTTACAGAGTAGCTTCCGTCTGCATAATTTACAGTGACTGTAATACCATTTGAATAGGTTGAAGAACGGATATCTCCATCAATTTTATAATCAACAATTGTACAACCCTTTACTTTTGAATTAACTTCAGTAACTTCTCTATAAAGGGCAGCGGCATCATCAATCCAGTCCTGACTGTAAAGATTTACATATGACTGCATGCGGCTGTCACTTATAAGATCAGGATTCTGGGTAATCCATACAAAAGAAATGTCTGCACCGCTTTCAAGAAGCTTAAGTTTATATTCTTCCATATTTGTGTTTCTGTTTGCAGGAAGATTACTGAAAGGCAGATAACCTTTAATAACCATCTGGTAGAATGGAACTTCTGCATCCTCTACATCATACCTGGATGATTTTGAAGGCAAATCGCTTACATATGATGCAAATGGAAGAGCATAGGCAAATGGTGCACTGAGCATCATTTTTTTCTGATAAGAACTTTCCTGAAGCATAGAAACAAATTTTTCTTCAACTTTATTTCTTCTGATTCCCTTTGGACCAAAATCGCTTGAAAGAACATTACCCAGTGAATCTGGTGACAAACCGGCGTAATCAATTTTTCTTTCAAACCTGTTAAAGAATCTTCCAAAATCTTTTTCAACTTTTTCTGAACGAAGAATATAGAAAGGATATTTGTCAGAAATCTTTTCATCAGTATAAGTAGACATTCTGTAATCAGGAACCTTAACAGGTGAACGGTTAATCATTCTGTTTGCAGTCAGTTCCTTGATATGAGACAAGTCTGATGAATAAAGATGAACAAAGTCTACTCCCAGATACAATGGAATATTGTTTTCTTCAAGATAGTCAGTCATTTTTCTGAACTGACGTTTGCCGCCAAGAAGAGACTGAGGCTTTGGAGAAGAAGGATATTTTCCAAGAACTCCGCCTTTTACCCATCCTTCAAATTTAACATTAAAATTAGAAAGGCCCTTTTCTTTCAGAGTTTCCAGAGTGCTTTTTACAGAACTGAAAGGTGTATAAGCTACACCAACATTCATTGGTAACCCGGCAATTGTTCTTTTCTTATTTGAAGAACCAATAAAGTCAATTGTCAGGGCCGGTTCACTCTGATCAGGCTGAGTTGTAAAGCCCTTGTTTTTCTGAAGATATTTTCTATAGGCTGCTGCCATTCCAGCAAGAGAATTATCTTCTTTATCAATAAAAATATAACGTACAGAATAAACATCTTCTGATTTTTCAAAATCTGTTTTTTCGTAAATTACAACATCACGTGGAGTTCCAGTTCTTTCACGGAAAGATACAGAATCAAAATCCCTTACAATAAAGCCGGCGCTAACCGCATTGTAAACAGACTGCTGTCCTGCATCAGCCTGAATGGTTGCCCTGGATTCTCCACTTTCAATTACTGCAATAAATGCGCTGTCCTTTCTGCTCAAACCAAAAACAGGGAGACAGGCATTCTGGGTAACATTCTTTCTTCTTGTTGCAACAATTGAATTGTCCCTTCCATAAACATACTGACTGTATAATGATGGACTTGAAGAATTAAAATTAATTAAGGCACCACTTCCATCTGGAACAAAAATAAAACCATCTTCATCTTCAGGAGCACAGCCAAAGTAAGGATTTATTTCAAAATCCAGAATTTCAAGCGGCGGAATTTCAGAATCGTGATCTTCGTAAATTTCATTTACAGGAACAGTCATCACAAGAGAATTTCCGTCAATAGTAATTTCCAGAGGAATAAAAAATCCGTCTGCTGTAAAATTGTGATTAAGTCTGATTCCATCTTTTATCTGCAGAACTTCCAGACCGTTACGCAAAAATACATTGGTATAGGAATTCGCATTTCTGAAAATAGAATTCTGATCCTTTGACCTGACTGTAAGGAAAGAAGGAATTGAATTCAAAACGAAGCCTGAAGTTTCGTCATCATCTTCCCAGTCCAGAGGTGCAGAGTACCATACATAACCATTATTTTTCTGTCTCACTGCAAGTATGGATTTTTCTTCAGCAAAGAAAAGCTGTAAATATTCATTTTCTGCAAACTTGTAAAACTTCTGTCCTGTCAAATCTGCTTCTGAATACCAGGCAGAATTTGACGCTGCAGAGAATGCAGGAAGAATCACAAGTGAAGCTATAACTGCTAAAATAAATTTCTTTAATTTCATTTTACTACCCCTACACTCTCATCAAGATTTCCTGAGTCAAAGTTGTAATGAATGACCACATCTGTGTGAACAGAGATACAAACAGAAGGATTACAAGGACAACAAGAATCATACCTATAATAGTAAAAATTGTAGAAACAATTGTCTTTCCAAGGGTGTATTGATGAGCCGCTTTCGCAGCAAGAATCAACTGTACAATACTCCATATCTGCTGGATTGAAATAACAAGTCCCAGCCAGAAACTCTCTTCCCTTACAAGAACCCTTGTAAGAATGATTATAGGAATTTCAAGAAGGAGCCATGACATTCTTGAATAGGCAGAAAAAATCCAGATTTCCCTGAAGGTACCCTTACCATCAAAGAGTGTACATACACCCCAGTTACATACAGTCCAGAGCAGGAATACTCCAATAGTTGATCCGAGAATAATAAAAATATTCATGCGGTCAAGACGGTTCATATTGAAAACAAATCCTGTATACTGATATTCCAGAATTGAAAGAATGAACCATGCAGCAAGCATTACATTTGCAAACCAGAGAGAGCCCTGCTTTTCGTGCTTAAGTTCTTCCCAGCCCTTGAAAGGATGTAGACAAAGATAGAATGGGAATCTGTATTTCTTTATGTATACAGCATGATTAACAGGTCCAGTCTTCTTTGGCTTAATCTTACGGAAAATAAATTTCCAGAGTGGAATAAGAAGAATTACAATCAGAACAATCATTACCAGAGAGAAGTGTTTTCTCAAAACTTCAGTTCTGTATTCGTAATAAGAATCACTGTAACGTCTGTGAGCATCAGCCTGACGGTAAAAGTTCATTGCTTCCTTGTAACGTTCAAGACGTTCATAAGCACGACCAATTCCTCTTAATGTAAGTGGATTTGTTCTGTCAAATTTAAGTGCTTCATTCCATGGAACAAGAGCTTCTTCAAAGAAACCTTCATCATAAAGGTAAGTTGCCTGATGAATTGCCTTACCATAATCAGTAAGTTTAAACATTGTAAGATTATTCTTTACTGAATCAAGAACAAAAATCTTGTCTCCGGATGAAATAATATCAGTTGGGCTGGTGAAAGTTCCAGTCTGATTTCCAATTCCTCCGAAAATTCCAAGAAGATTACAGTCCTGATCATACTGGAAAATTCTTCCTCTTTCTGAATCAAGAACTGAAATGAATCCTTCCGGATCAACATCTACGGCTACAAGATTAGAACGTTCTACACGATTTGAATAAGTGTTTTCTGTATCACCAAAGAACTGAAGGTCTGGTTTCTGTCCTGCAAAAAGAATATTCTGTGAAAGAGGATTCAGTTTCTTTACCTGACCGTCCTGCTCCTGTTCACCAAAGTTTGAAACAGTGTAAATAAATCCTTTTTCATCAATTGTAAAGTTAACATATTCAATTGGAACATAGCGGGACATTCTGTCTCTCTGGGTAGAAGTTAAAAGTTTACGCCAGATACGATCCTGAAGAAGCTGAGAAGTTACACTTACTTTATTTGAGCCAAAGAATCCAAGAAAGTCTCCGTTTTCATCAAAAGTATATGCACCTTCAAATGAACCAAAAGAAAGAACATAAAGAATTCCCTGATTGTCCACAAGAAGTTTTGTTGGTGCAAACTTTTCTTCTTCCGAAAGAAGTTCTGTAATAGGCTTTACAATTTTACGGATGAGGGTTCCGTCAGGATTACATTTCCAGACACATTCTGCACCCTTATCTGCAATATAAAGAAAACCGTTCTTGTCGTAGCAGATTCCCTGAGGATCTACAAGCTCAACTCCGCTTGCAAGAATTTTTTCAGTTTCAAGATTTAGAACCTGAATTACTTCAAGACTATCATTCAATTTAATGATGCGCTTTTTTCCCACATCAAGAATGTTAATATTATTATCATTATCCTTACAAAGATCATCCGGACCAGACATCTCATCCAGTCCTAAATCAAAACCGTCAACAGCTTTTACTACATCGTAAATTGGACTTGCAGGAACTGATGTACCCCAAATACCGTATGTGTAGGAAAGCCATGGAACATCAGCATCCGAAACCGGGAGAGCTGCTGCCTGAGAAATTCCTAAAACCGCTGTTGCTGTAAGAGCAAGAATTTTATTTTTCAAATTTATTTTCATTGCCCTACTCCTTAATACCTGATGTTGTCATAGTTTCAATTACCTGACGCTGTGTTGCTGTAAATAAAATAATTGGTGGAAGCATCATTACCAGAATAACGGCTGAAGTTGCTCCAGTTCTTGCAAGACCACCAGCCTGTACCTGAGACATAATGGAAGGAAGAACCTTCATGCTTTCATTGTAGATGTAAAGGTTACCGTTATTGTTCCAGATGTTCTGGAAAGCAAAAATGATAACTGTTAACCAGGCAGGCTTTACGCTTGGCATAACAATCTTCCACCAGATTCTGAATTCTCCGGCTCCGTCAATTCGTGCAGCTTCAAGAAGTGAACTTGGAATCTGACCCATGAACTGCTGCATGAGATAAAGTCCCATTGTCATCTGAACTACAGGGAAAATCAGGGACCAGTAAGTATTAATCAAATGAAGTTTTGCACTGATGATGTACTGAGGAATATACAAAACCTGTGTTGTAAAAAGCAGTGCCATAACGATGATTTTAGAAATTACCTTTTTACCTGGAAAGTTGTGCTTGGCAAGAGGATAAGCCGCAAGACTTGCACAAATTACGTTGCCACCTGTTGCTAAGACAGTTACAAGTACAGAGTTAAAAAGATAACGACTGAAAGGAACCCACATATTCTCCAGAATCTGAGATAACTGTACAAAGTTATTCAGAGTTGGATGAGCTACATAAAGACGAGGAGGGAAAATTAAGATTTCTTCAATCGGCTTAAAGGCATTTACTACCGCAAACCAGATCGGGAGAATCATGAATGCACCCAGAAGCAGGAGGAATATAGCAAGGAGAATATCAACCGCTCTGGAACGGTTAGCTTTTTTTGCTCCACGATACCAGAAGTGACGGCGTCTTAATTTTCTTTCTTCTTTTGTAAGTCCGGCCCTATTTCCCTGCAGGGCAGTAACCGGAAGCTTTTCAATATTATTTGTCTTAGTACTAGTCATTTAAGTTCTTCCTCAGCAATTTTGTGATAACGCTATTTGTAAGAATCATAATCAGGAACAGGACAACACTTAAAGTACAAGCGTAACCCATTTCAAAACGGACAGTACCGTAGTCTATGATATACGTACCAATTGTATCTCCGGCATAACCTCTTGTTGGGAAGCCGCCGACCTGTTTAATAACTTCAGAAACACCAAAGGAACCTGAAATCTGCATTACGGCACCGAACATAAGCTGTGGAGCCATTGAAGGAATTGTAATGTACCAGAGTTCCTGCCAGCGGTTTTTTACACCGTCAATACGTCCGGCCTCATAAAGAGAATTATCAATACTCTGGAAACCGGCAATAAATGAAAGGAAGCCTGCACCGAAAGAAAGCCAGATCTGTACACAAAGCAGAACACCCAGTACATATTCGCTGTTTCCAATCCAGTCAATTGGTTCCTTGATGAATCCGAACTTCATGAGCCAGGCATTTAAGAATCCATAGTAGTCACCTGAAAAAATTACAGTCCAGATAAAGAAGATATTTCCTGCCAGTGTAGGAGCATAGAAAATCAAAGTCCAGATTGAACGGGCAAGAGGTTTATATTCATTTATCATCCATGCCAGCAGGAATGACAGAACATAAGAAATAGGACCTGTAATAAAGGCAAATACAAGAGTGTTCTTCAATACAGTTAAAAAGATCTGATCATCCAGAAGCAGACGGATATAGTTTGAGAAACCTACAAAGCGAGGTTTCTGCAGCATGTCAAAGCTGGTAAAACTTAACGCAATTGATGAAAGAATCGGAAGAATCGTAAAGATGAAAAACAATACCATAAATGGTGCCATCATCATGTAACTTGAACGAGTCTCCCAGTGAGCTTTTTTCTTTTTCTTAACCAGAACTGTTTCCAGTTCCGGAGACTTTTTTGTATTAGTCATCTATGCCGAGCTCCTTTCTCTTACGAAGAATTTCTTCATTAATCATGTCGCAGTACTTGTTCAAAGTAGCGCGGGCATTCTGGTTATTGTAGTAAACCTTTGTGAATGCAATATCAATCATACGGATTGTATAGTAGCCTCCAGGAACTTCAGGGATTTCCTTAACGTGTATCCACTGACTTTCAAGAAGTTCCTGTTCAGCCTTTGACCAGCCCATTCTGTAGAAGGTGTCAACGTTAGCAGTACCAAGACGGGCTGCAGTACCAAGCAGGGTTTCCAGCTGATTTGCATATTTAAGCTGAATGTCAGAAGAAGTCCACCACTTTAAGAATTCCCAGCCTGCATCAGGATTCTTTATTTTTTTGAACATAACGATTGCACTTCCTGAAGCAGATTCCTGACGGTTGATTGTTCCATCTTCCATTAAAGTTCCAGGAATAGGAACCATCTTCCACATATTTCTGATTTCAGGAGCCGCAGCAGTAAGTGTATTGTACAAACCATAAGAGCTGATACCTAAAGGCATTTCTCCAGAACGGAAACGGTTATAGAAATCAAACTTAAGGGTAAAACCGTATGCTGAATAGAAGTCTGTCCACTGCTTAAAAGCGGCATAGGCTTCAGGATCAAGAAGACCTGTTTCCCGGTTATCATTCTTGTAGAAGTTTCCCCCATGCTGTGCAAGAAGTGTCGGGAAAAGGTTACGGCTACCCATACCTGCATCAATCAAATCAATACCATCAGTTGCCTGATATGGAAGACCAACCTGCATATTATTTCTCTGCAGTGTCGGAATAATTTTATAAAGTTCATCCCAGGTCTGAGGAGGTTCAATTCCCAGTTCCTCAAAAATATCCGTACGGTAGAACATCATGTGGAAATCCTGGGTAAGAGGAAGAGCATATGCCCCGCCCCTGTACTCATAAGGAGTCATTGCCCCCGGTCTGAAACGCTTAATTACTTCTTCATAATCAGAGAAAGTACTTAAATCATAAAGGGCATTTCTGGCTGCAAGATTTACAGGCTGTCCGCGAGAAGTCTGAATTGCAATATCAGGACCACGACCTGCCATTGTAGCTTCAATAATTGTTCCCTGAACCAGAGAAAGGTTTACATTTATTCCTGTTTTTGGAGTAAAGTCATTTGTAATCAGGTTGCGGAGAATCTGAGCCTGGTCACGGCCTGAAGAAATCCATACGGTAATGGCTCCGCTTTCCTTGCCGCCAATACTTGTATAATCTTCAACGAAAGATGCAAAGAAAGAGCGGATTCCCATCCATCTCTGCTGGAACCAGTTGGCCCTTGCTTTAGGAAGTTTTGCACCTTTAGAAGCAAAACCAAGGTAGTCAATTTCAAGAGGAGTTTCCTTTCTTTCCAGAATCCAGGTTGAAAGGTTTGCAATATTGTCTCTGAAAGAAGACTGACGGTTTGGAATATATTCAGGCTGCTTTGCAAAACGGTCAAGCTGATCAACCATAATGCGGAGAGTCTGAGCTTCAGTACCCTTCTGACCAGTAATACGTTCAAACTCTTCAGCCTCTGCTTCAAATCTTACAGAAAGCTCATTCAGTTTTTCAATCAGGCCAGGAATTTCTTTTTCCAGCTGATAGTCGCGGTAAAGGTCAGGTTCGCTGCCCATAATCATAATAAAGCGGCGGCGGAGAGTATTACATTCATATGTAAGGTCATCTACAGCAGTAAGAATTGGAGTAAGACGGCCTAAAGTAGATTCCATGCGTACTCTGTGCTTACCCTTCTTCAGATTAATGTAGCAGGGATTTCCTTCCTTATCAGAAACTACAAACTGTCCCCACTGAAGGTTATATGCAAATTCCACATTTTCAAATTCCTCACATGGAACTTTACCATCAATGTAGATTTTACGTGTTGCAGCCATACCACGCTGAACATTCTGTCTTGCTTTAATAAAGAGCTGATAAAGTCCGTCTTCCGGAATTTCAATTTCCCATTCCAGCCACTGGCCAGGCAGTTTCCAGGTTGAATTACCGCCGATTGTATTAAGGCGAATCTTTGATGGAGAACTTGGTTCAGTTGCAGCATCAATACGGTCACCTGTAGGAATCAGTACAGAATCAGATTTTAACAAAGCATGTTCACCCTGAACCTTTACTATAGTTTTCTTCTGTGAAGAAGATTCAGGATAATCCTTTGAAAGTTCAGAATATTTAATATTTGCTTTATGGTTGCCTACAGTAATACTCTTAATTGCGATTGCTTCTCTTTTAAGTTCCAGAGTCAGGGTATGATTTCCTGCATCAACATAGAATGGAAGAACTTTATTAAAAAAACCCTGAGTATCAACAAAGTCCCTTACCTGCCACTGAGGAACTTCTTCTTCGTCAGATACAATCTGGTTTCCGTTTTTGTCCATACCGATAGGAGCAGAATCCTTCCATACACGGGCAAATCGTACTGCCTGAAAATCATCATTAGGAAGTTCACCGTCAATGCGGACTTCAAATTCAATTTCCATTCCCTTATTGGGAAGGGCAAAATATTCAAGGGTGAGTCCGTAAAGACCACTTTCTTCTATAGAAAAAGGCCATGTTACTGAACCGGCTTCATCAGTCCAGTAGAGAACATCCTCTTTTCCCTCAAATTCTTCAAGATTCCTGATTCTGGCATCTGAAGAAGCACTTATATAGGAAAGTGCATCGATTTTTACTGACTTCTCCGGATAAGTAGCGCTGCTATATTTTTCGAGATATTCATTAATAGAGCTGCCACGGGACCATCTTATAACCTGCTTTTCAACCCCCTGCTGTGCACACAAAGTCTGGGAGAGTAAAGCTGCTAATGTTACAAAAACGGCTATCTTTTTTCTTTTCATATAGCGTAAAGACCTCACTAGTATGTCTATGATAAGTCACTCGACTGAATTTAGCAAGGAGAATTTAGCAAAATTAACTAATTTTTTAAGTTAATATCATTAATTAAATGTTATTTTTAAGTGGTTTATAACTTTACATTTTTTCGCTTTTTTAATTTTAAATTTAATTTTTCTTGCATTTTGATTACTTCATGATATGATAATTTTATAGAAAATATGATTTTTCAGGAGGAATTGAAATCATGAAGAAAATTACAAAAGTCATTTTTGCAGCAACCGCTGTTGCACTTTTAGTTAGCTCAGCTGCTTTTGCTAAACCTAAAAAGGAAAAAAAGTCTAAGAAGGCTGAAGCACCAGCTCCAATTGTAAATCCAGATCCAACCGGCACTGTAGACCTTCTTGACGGTGCAGAAGAAGGGGTTTACTGGCTTGCAGTAGCAGATTCATGGGGCAATGGAGATACATCAATTGATGTAGGCGAATACACAAAGTGGGCATCAGAAGGCTCAACATCACTTCTTCTGGATTATTCAGCATCTAATCCTGCAAATGCAGCAAATGCTGGAGATAAGGCTACATTCTACTGTGACGCTCTGGCAATTGTAGACTTTACAGAATACAAGCAGGTTGTTCTTGATATTAACAACCCTACTGGAAAGGCAATTGACTTTGTACTGGTAATTCAGGACACAGACTGGACATGGTGTCAGTCTGCAGCTCAGTCCCTTGGTGCTGGTGTTAACAAGAACGTAACATTCAATCTTGCAGACCTTAAGATTCCAAATCCAACAGCAGTACACCGTATGGCTTTCTGTCTCTTCCAGGAGAATGATGGCCCAATTTACGTTGACAACATTCGCCTCGTAAAATAATTAACAGGAGATATTTTTATGAAAAAAAGCCTTTTAATTTTTACAGCACTTTGTACATCATTTCTTTTACTTGGAACATCAGCATTTGCTGCAAAGAAATCCAAGAAGAAGTCTAAGATAAAGGCACAGGTAGTTACAAACGAATTACCTTCAGGAGATGTTGTTCTTCTGGATGGATTTGAAGAAGGAAACTTCTGGCTCTCTGTTGGTGACGCATGGGATCAGTGGGGTTCACATAACCTTTCACTGGATGCAGAAACAACAGAAGACTGGGCAACAGAAGGAACAACTTCAGCAAAGTGGACCTTTGATATTGCAACAGCAGAAACTTCAAAGCAGGCTTCTTTCTATACAAATTCATTAATTGAAACAGACTGGACAGATGTAAAATACCTGGTTGTTGATGTATATAATCCAAATGATTTTACAATGTACCTGAAGGGCAATGTTCAGGACGGTATTGCCTGGGCATGGTCAAGCACAGATGTTGTTGAAATTCCAGCAGGTTCAATCGTTCACAATGTAGCATTTGACTTTACTAAAAACGGTATCTCAGATGCTGAACAGATTGCATGCTGCATTATCGACGTATGTGACGAAAATCCAGGCGGCAGTTTCTATGTAGACAATGTCCGCATTATCCGCTAATAAAATGGATTAAAACAAAAGCCCCAGACCTTACGGAATGGGGCTCTTTCTATTTTAAAGGAAGTTCCTGTCAGTTATTTTCTTCATCCTGAATTCTATTCAAAATAAGAGGACGTTCATCCGCAACCATAGCTTTGTCCGGACTTAAGCGGTAAGGCTGCAAAATAATGGAATTATTCTTATTCAGTCCAACAATTTCTGCAAAGGAAAGAAGATATGTACCATTCAGCCAGGTAGCATTATCCGGTGACCTGAACTGAATAAAAGGCATGTCAAGGAACTGAAGTTTTGTGTAGAAACCAGAACTTTCAACACCGTCAGTAGCAAGACTGGTATATTTTCCATCAGCAAAAGTTATGACAGAACCATCAGATCCTCTCCATGAAGGGCCTTTTTCCAGTTCCCTGATGTATTCCTGAACATAATCTTCAGTTTTTTTCAGGGAGTTTGTATTGTAGTATTCCTTTACATCCTGCTTTTTATATTCTCCGTCCCATTCCGTACTTTCAGAAATAATCATACGCACATCATCCATAAGGCGGACCTGAATTGAATCAACTCCCTTAAGGCTGATGTCAATGCGGCGGCGAAGGTTTGCAATTTCAGAGTTTACAGTTGAAATATAGATTCCACTATAGCGAAGGTAATTTTGTCCCCACTCGTAAATTTCCTGAGTATCATCGCAATAGAAAACAATTGTTTTTTCATCGTAATCAAAAAAGATGTAATACTCTTTTTTTGAGCCGGGTACATTCAGTTTCCAGAGGCCATTCAGATAATTTGCATAGGACTCTATACTTCCCCCCTGAACAAAAGAAAGTTCCCTGCTTGCAAGTGAGGCAGCAGAGGTGCGTTTAACGTCAGAAACTACAAAATCCTGTAAATCCTTATCCCACAAATAAACTGTAACAACCTGATCCTTCATGCGGCCGTCACCTTCCATGGAATAAACGTAAACCGGATAAGAAGAACCGTCTGTTGTATCCATATGATAAGTGTAGGAACGATCTGTTTCCTGAATGTAGATAATGTCATTTGATTCAAATTTGTGAATCTGTTCAGTTTCTGCCCGGTCACCAATTTTTCTTACATGCCAGACGGAAAGCTCAGTTAAACCGGCTTCATTAATTCCTTCGTAAATAACACAAGTTTTGTGACTGCCGGTTAAATCTGAAGTGTAATAAGAAAAAGTACTTACCTGATTAATATCAGTCTGGATCTCAGCATCCCTTCCATAACTTTCAGTTTCAGGATTGTAATAACCAATCAAAAGGGTTATAGGGGATTCTGAACTTGTCTTAACAGCAGCAATCTGATCCAGAATTTCATCATGATATGAACCTCCGTCCAGACTTTCATTAAGAACTGCAACCAGAGTTTCATCATTTTCCAGTGGAATGAGAGTTGTTAAAGGTTCGTCTCCGCCGTAAGAAACCATCTCCCCGGTAGATTCTTCTCTACGGGAAGAATGATTTTCAGCGGAAACCTTTGTATTAGACATTGTATCATTATTCTGTCTGTAATAACGCAGGAATACAATCGTAGCAATTGCAGCAATGGCAATTACAAATCCTGCAATGACAAATTTTTTATGCATGTGCCAATGATACTAAAGACAATACTAATTTGCAAGAACAGATCTGATGATATCCAGGCCCTGATCAATCAACTTGTTAGGAATATTCAATGGAGGAAGAAGCCTTACCACATCAGAACCTGCCGTACAAGTAAGAAGCCCCTTATCCAGCAGCTTCTTTTCAACTTCAACAGGATCAAGTCCTACCTGAATACCGGTAATAAGACCAAGACCGCGTACATCCTTAATCACAGGAAGATTCCATGATCTGATTACTTCCCTCATATGTTCACCTTTTTCTGTAACGTGAGCAAGGAAGTCCGGAGCAGTCAATTCTTTAAGAACAACATTTGCTGCGGCACAGGCCAGAGGATTTCCACCAAAAGTAGACTGATGGTCACCTGCTTCAAAAACATCTGCAGCTCCACGGTAAAGACAGGCGCCCATTGGAACACCACCGGCAATTCCCTTGGCAAGAGTTACAACTTCCGGATTAAACTGGAACTGCTCGTTAGCAAGAAGAGAACCTGTTCTGCCCATACCAGTCTGAACTTCATCTGCAATAACAATAGCACCAGCCTTTCTTGCAAGTTCAGCAGCTTCCCGAACCCATTCAGGATCCAGAGGAATTACTCCACCTTCACACTGAACACATTCAACCATAAAGGCAGCAGTTGTTTCATCAAAGGCAGTTTTAAGTGCCTTGTAATCATTTGCAGGAATGTACTTAAAACCGTCAGGATATGGTCCAAAACAGTCCGGATGAAATCTGTCCTGACCAGTGGCAGTGAGAGAGTTGATTGTTCTTCCGTGAAAGCCCTGTAAAAGACTTACAATTGTACGTCTCTTTTTTCCATTTTTAAGATATCCGTACTTACGGGCAAGTTTGATTGCAGCTTCATTAGCTTCAGCACCAGAGTTTCCAAAGAAAACTCCGTCAAAACCTGTAGCCTTCAGAAGGGCTTCTGCATATGCAGCTCCAATGTCACTGGTATAGTAATTTGAAATGTGAATCTGCTTTTTTGCCTGATCAGCAATAGCCTTAACCAGAGGAGGATAATTGTGTCCCAGACAGTTAACTGCAATTCCCGAAAGAAAATCTATATATTTTTTTCCATTAATATCGTAGCAAAGTGCCCCCTTGCCTTTCTTTAATGTTACATCAAATGAGCCGTAATTATTTAAAACATATTTGCTTCCCATAACATTCTCCTAATACAAGATTATCAGTAAAAATCAGTAAATCATAGTACCAATACCACGATCTGAGAACATTTCTATCAGAAGGGAATGTGGTACACGGCCGTCGATTATATGGGTTCTTGGAACACCCCCTTCCCTGGCCAGCATACAGCATTCAATCTTTGGAATCATTCCCCCGGCTATTGTGCCGTCCTTAATAAGCCCATCAACATCACTTATATGAATTCTCTGAAGCAGGCTGTGAGGATCATTAATATCCTTAAGAACCCCCGGAACATTTGTAAGCTGAACAAACTTTTCAGCACCAAGGGCAACGGCTATTTTAGCAGCAGCAGTATCTGCATTTATATTGTAGAGATTCATATCCCCGTCTTCCCCAACTGCCACAGTTGAAACTACAGGAATAAAATTCTGGTTTAAGAGAGACTGAATTACTTCAGGATTTACCTGAGTAACGCTTCCTACAAAACCAAGATCTGCTCCGTCCTTATCAATTTTTTTTGCCTTAAGCAAACCTGAGTCAACACCGCTGAGTCCAACAGCCCGGCCACCTTTCTGCAGCAGCAGACCTACAATATCCTTGTTAAGTTTACCTGCAAGAACCATTTCTACAATTTCCATGGTTTCTTTATCAGTATAGCGCAGGCCGTTTACGAACTTACTTTCTTTACCGATTTTTTCCAGCATATGGTTAATTTCAGGACCACCGCCGTGAACCAGTACAACCTTTATTCCGATTGTGCTCAGAAGAACAATATCTTCCATTACGTCAGACTTAAGTTCTTCGTTAAGCATTGCATTTCCACCGTATTTAACTACAACAGTTTTTCCAACCCAGTGTTTAAAATATGGAAGGGCCTGAACCAGTACATCTGACCACTGCTGATTGTTAAGTCTTGGATCTGATTTATCTTCAAAATTTTCTTCACTCATTTTTTTACCGCCTGTAAAATTATGTACGATAGTCACCGTTGATTTTTACATAATCATATGTAAGATCACAGCCCCATGCAGTTCCGCAAGCCTGGCCGTCACCACACTGAACAAGAATTTCAACAGCTTCTTCCGTTAAAACTTCCTTAGCCTTATCTTCATCAAATTCCAGGGGAACACCATTTTCGTATACCTTAATGCTGTTTTCGCCATGAACTTCAAAAGGCTGATTTGAATCAAAATATCTCTTAACACCCTTTCTGCTTGTAAACCAGATGTTTACCTTTTCAGGATTAAAGTCATAGCCGGAATACCCCATTGCACAAAGGAAACGGCCAAAGTTTGCATCTGCCCCGTACATTGCAGCCTTTACAAGGGATGATGAAATTACGGCCTTTGCCAGACCACGGGCTGTTTCAACATCCTTAGCTCCTTTTACGTTACATTCAATTAATCTTGTAGCACCTTCACCGTCAGCAGCAATCTTTTTTGCCATTACAGTGTTGATTACATTCAAAGCTTCAAGGAAGGCATCAAAGTCAGGACCTTCAGCAGAAATTTCCTGGTTACCTGCCATTCCGTTTGCCAGAATCGTAAGAGTATCATTTGTTGAGGTGTCTCCATCTACAGAAACACAGTTGTATGTACCCTGAATGCTTGAACGGAGAGCCTTTTCCAGCATCTGTGAAGAAATGGCACAGTCTGTAGTCATAAAGGCCAGCATGGTTCCCAGATTAATGTGAATCATTCCGGACCCCTTGCACATTGCACCAATACGAACAGTCTTTCCACCGATTGTAGTTTCTACGGCGCATTCCTTGTAGTGAGTATCTGTAGTCATAATAGCAATACGAGCCTCTTCGTGCCCCTTTTTGCTTAAGCCTTCCTTTAACTCATGAATTTTTGCTTCAATTTTTTCAACTGGAAGCTGTGCTCCAATGACCCCTGTAGAACAAACAACAACATTGTCAGGAGAAATATTTAATTCACCAGCAGCAAGTTCTGCCATTCTGCGGGCAACCTCTGCCCCCTGCTGACCGGTACAGCAGTTTGCATTTCCAGAGTTTGCAATAACTGCCTGCATCTTTCCGTCAGCAATATGCTTCATGGTGTATTTTACAGCTTCTGCCTTAACTCGGTTCTGTGTAAAAACGCCTGCTGCATTACAGAGTTTTTCTGAATAGATTAATGCCGTATCATTTGTAGTGCGGCTTGACTTGATTCTGCAAAGAATACCATTTGCAGTAAAACCTTGAGGAGCTGTTACTCCACCGTCAATAAATTGCATTTTTATACACTCCTTTTGAGTTAATTTGCATAATTATAGTGATTTATCCAGGATTCTTGCAATAGATTTTGTAAATATACAGAAGATATTTTATTCTGTGAGCTGAACGCCCTTATCCCGGCTTTCTGTGGATTTATTATAAATGTTCTGATAGTAATCCAGAGCTATTCTGGAATAAGACCACCTGGACCTGGAATGCCCCAGTCCGTTTGGAAAAGAAGGGAGATTTGAAATTTCTTCCATAGATTCCAGACTGTAACCTACTCCCAGATTATATAGGGTGGAAAGAATCTTTAAGCAGTAAAGCTGATCTTTGCCTGACAAATCATATTTTTCCATGGCAATATCAATGAAAGCTTCCAGATAAAAAATCTGACTGCTAATATCCCTTGCCCTTTGAACTCTGGCCCGCCTTACTTCAAAGTTATCAGACATTCCCCCGAAATCAATTACGGAATATTTAAGCTTTAATTCTGGAGATGCCGCAATTCGCTTTTCAATATCAACAAGAAAGAGAGGCTTCATCTGGCAATAGCCTATAGAACAGTTCAAAAAAGATGTTCCGGAAGAATAGAGCATACTTGTTGCGGCAGTTTCAATCCGGTCCCTTAACTGAGAATAGCGCATCAGTTCAGGAAAAACGATGGCGGTTGCAAAACCAGGATTTCTGAAATGATTTTTTTTCAGCAGCTCCTGAACTTCTTCCGCAAGCAGGAGGGCATTCTGAAAGTTCTCTTCATGGCTTTCCCTGTAATCATCCAGCCCCAGCACTACCGTAGGCTTTTCAGGAGCCTTGCATTGAGTAAGAATCGTTACTGTTAAACAAAAGAAGACCGCTCTAATTACAAGCGGTCTCCATTTAAGAGCTTTGTGCATTAGAATGCTTTAAGTGTCCTTTCAACCCGTTCAATACTCTTTTCTACACCAAGAATCAGAATTGAACCAATAAGTGGTGGAGAAACGCGGCTTCCAGTTACTGCCATACGAATAGGCATCATGAAATCTCCCAGTTTAACACCCAGTTCTTCAGCCATAGTCTTTGCCAGATTTTCAGAAGCTTCGTGATCAAGTGAAGGAAGCTGTTTAATAAAGTCCTTTGACTTTTCCAGAACTTCCTTTGTCTTTGCTTCATCCAGTCTCTTTGGAACAATCTCTTCTTTTGGAGGAAGAGCAGGTTCTGTAAAGAGGAAGTGAACCATTTCAGCTGCATCTGTAAGGAAGTGAAGTCTTTCCTTAATAAGAGGCATAAGTTCAAGAAGCTTTTTCTTAACGTCTGCGCTGGACATGTTCATTGAAGCATCAACACAAACAGGTTCTCCGTCTTCACCCAGGGCAAGACCTGAATATTCAGGACCAACCTTTGGCTTTGGCTGAGGATTGTCAGGATTGATTTCCAGTGTTGCGTCACCAGTACCAGTAATAAATGGAAGAGTCCACTTATAAAGCTCTTCGTCTGTGAGCATACGGATGTACTGGCCGTTATACCATTCCAGCTTTTTATAGTCGAATACAGCAGGAGCCTTGTTCAGGTGTTCCAGCTTGAAATTCTTTGCAAGTTCTTCAAGAGTATACATGTCACGGCCGTCTTCATAAGAACAGCCCAGCAGAGCTACATAGTTTACAATAGCCTGAGGCAGATATCCTCTGGCACGGAATTCATTAAGGGATGTAGAACCATGACGCTTAGAAAGTTTCTTACCGTCTGAACCGTTAACCATTGGAAGATGGCAGAATTCCGGATGCTCCCATCCAAAGGAACGATACATCTGCACGTGGAGAGGAGTAGAAGGAATCCATTCCTGAGCACGCATAACGTGAGAAATGTGCATCATGTGGTCATCCACAATGTTTGCAAGGTGATATGTAGGGAATCCGTCTGACTTAAGAAGTACTGGATCAGGAGAAATATCTTCATTCTTCCATACAATATCTCCAAGAAGATGATCATGGAATTTTGTTTCACCCTCAAGAGGCACCTTAAGACGGATTACATAAGGCTTACCTGCATCAAGATTTGCCTTTACTTCTTCTGGTGTAAGGTGACGGCAGTTGCGGTCATATCCAGGAGGAAGTTTATTTTCAGTCTGAATTTTGCGGATTCTTTCCAGGCGCTCAGCATCACAGAAACAGTAATAAGCTTCACCCTTTTCTACCAGTTCCTGAGCATATTTTTTGTAAAGTTCAAAACGTTCACTCTGAACATAAGGGCCGTATTCACCACCCTTTTCACCGCCTTCATCCCAGTCAATACCAAGCCAGGCCATTGTGTCGTAAAGATTTTTTACGTATTTTTCATCGTAGCGTGTACGGTCTGTGTCTTCAAGACGAAGAATGAATTTTCCACCCTGTGAACGGGCAAAGAGATAGTTAAAAAGTGCTGTACGAACTCCACCAATGTGCTGCATACCAGTTGGAGATGGAGCATAACGTACTCTAACATCTGACATATATTTGTCCTCTATATATAGAAATAAGATTTGTCCTTCTACTATATCGATATTAGACTGCCCTTTCAAGATTTATTAAAGTCAGAAATAAGAGATTTTTTTTCAAGGGCGTTCCCTGTCCCGTGGGGCCAGGTCGCCGCCGCAGAACCAAAGGCCACCGTCAGCAGTAACATGCTTATTCTAAGCCGCAGCGATACCGCAAAATCTGAGCAGAAAATAAAAGACTGGGCAAAGGGGTTGTAAGGGGGGTATAAAGGGCCGTAAAAAAGGCAAACTCTAAAAAGAATTCTCCTTAGAAATCACTTTTTCGGGCAAGTGGGGAATTTTTTCTGTTCTTATCTTACTGATTTTCCCAATCGCTTAAAGTATTATGGACAAGATTTTCTACAGTTTTTACAACGGCATGTTTCAATTCAGAAATCGCCTCAGATTGTAATGTTAGTTTTTGAGGAACAAAAAGACGGTACATTTCAACTTCAAGTACATTCGCAATTTTTGCCAAAGTCTTATCGCTAGGCCAAAGCCGTAAACCTTCTATCGAGTTAACCGTTTGCTCTGAAATTTCTGCCTTTTCTGCCAGTTCAAACTGTGACCAGCCCTTTATTTTCCGATATTTCTTGAGATTTTGACTTAATGTTTCCCTTAATTCTTGTGATTCCATGAGTTAAGTATATTTTGCATTGATAATTTCAATTTTTGAACTTATGTAAAATAAGCAAAATGCCTTGTAACTTATTCTAAATAGGTTTAATTTGTATTATGAGTAAAAATAGTTTTTACTTTTTGTACTTAGAATGAGTTTCTTGGAGAGGATTTATGAAAAAGAAATTGTTAATTCTGTCTTTTTTATTTATGACTTTTGCTTTATTTGCAGAAGAACCACCAATAGAAAGTGGCGGATGGCATTGGGATTCAGGAATAACACTAAACGGAAAATGTTTTTTCGATGTGGCTGAATCTTACAAAGAGCAAGATGGATGGGCTTTAGTTTTAGGGGAAAAAATCCATTATTGGCTTTACGACACATACACATACCACGACGGCTATGGAAAATCCATCATAGATAGATATGTTCCTGCATGGATTGAATCAATGGGATATGTAATTGACTTTGACCACATGCGACGAGTAAATCCAAACAAGGATTTGGCATCTTCTGTTAAGGCTCTGATGAAACAGAGAAACTGTGATTTAAGTGTTGCATTGATAACAAGAGACCCGGCATATCCTTATGTCGTTATAAACAATTATGATAAGGATTCAGATTCTTATTGGACTGATATTATTCCATTAATACGGTAATAAAAGGATTTTTAGAAATCTTTTTACATAAAAATCAAATTTAAGGAGAATTCCCATGAAAATGAAAAAAATCGGCTTGTTTTTAGTTGGCGCGTTACTTGCAACTTCTGTCTTTGCTCAGGCAGAAAAACAACCTGCGATTGAGGCGAAGGAAGAATTGAAGGCTCCAGTTTCAGAAGAAATGGCTTCAATTCAAACTGCATTCCAGCTTGCAGAATACGGCTACAAAAATGGTTCTGCATCATCATTACTTTGTGCTGCAGAAATCCTTGCACAAATTCCAAAACAGGAAATGAAAACAAAAGCAACCCAAGATGAATCTGGTGCAAAGGAATCTCAGTCAGAAAAGAAACAGTACACCGCAGAACAGTTGCTTGCTGACGGTAAAAAACTTGCAGGAAAGGACAAGACATTGCTTGCTTATGCAAAGACAGTTGAAAAATTGGTAAAGGCAGGAACTCGAGGTGCTTTCGGCGGACCAAAATATGATTTCAGTTATGTTTACGGTAAGAGCAGAACTTCATACTATAATGTCGGATTTGTAGCTGGAAGATATGCTGAAGTAGATATCTATTCTATGGATGGTGCAGACCTTGACTTGTATATTTACGATTCAAACTGGAATCTCATTGATAAAGACACCTCGTATAGTTCAAGCGCATGGTGTAGTTTTGTTCCTAGATGGGATGGAAACTTTCATATTGTTGTTGTAAATAACTCAAGATATTGCTCTTGGTTTGAGTTGTACACTAATTAAAACTTCATATTTTCAGCCTTGTGGTTCATATAACTGCAAGGCTGATTTCTTATAGAGGCTGTTATGAACAAGAAAAAGCGAAATGCAAAACATGTGACAAAAAAAGAAGAATATCTCAATCTTTTTCCAAATGATAAACCTTCTGAAACGGAGCGGATGCGTTCTCGCGCATTAAAGGAAGCCCTTGATATTAGAAAATTTGAAATTGAATTGTATTGGAAACGGACAGGATTCTTTTGGGCATTCATTACCATTATTTACACAGCATTGTTTGCAGTCCTATGTAAATATGTAGATTGTTCTGTTAAGTATTCATTTTTTGTTCCTGTGATTTCTGCGCTGTCGGGATTGGGATTTTTCTTTTCTGTTGCGTGGCACATGGTGAACAAAGGCTCAAAGTTTTGGCAGAATAATTGGGAAAATCATGTTTCTTTGCTTGAAAAAAGTGAAATTGGACCATTGTATGATGTGTTTTTGAACCCTAAAACTACTGGAAGCCGCTGGAAACCGACAGAAGAATTTGATTTTTCTGTAACAAAAATAAATATGTGGGCAAGCACGTTGATATTAATTCTTTCTCTTTGCGTATGTGGAGGTATCATTTATTACTTGATAAAAAATTCTGCAAACATATTTTTATCTTTAGCACCTGTAATTCTCATAGTTATATTCATAACTCTGATTTTCTTATTTCAGCAAGGAAATAAAAACATAGAAATTATCAACAACCAAAATGACGAACTTAATATGATTCAAGTTCATTAAAATTTGGAGAAAACCATGAAATCTAGGAAATCTATTTTTATATCTGCATTTTTCCTTTTTATCGCTCATACCTTCGTATTTTCTCAAAATTCAAAATCAACTTTTCAAATAGCAAACGATTATTTTGACAACGGTGATTATATAAATGCTGTTACTTACTATGAAAAGAATTTGCCGGATGATAAATCAATTTATGGTATAAATCATATTTACATAGGTAATGATTATTACTTAATTGGAGTATGTTACGCAAAAATCGGAGAATACAATAAAGCAATTTATAACTTGAAAAAGGCTTTGGAAGTTTTTGAATCGTCAAAAATACAGTCAAACAAATCAATAACAGAAACAAAAGACAATGCAGCAAAGTTTGCCTCAGATACCGCCCTAGAAATAGGCAATGTTTACGAGGCTATTGGCGAATTTAAAAATGCTCTAACATATTTTAAAAAGGAACTTTCAATAAATTTAAAAATTTATGGCGACATGCATATAAAAACATCTAATGCATACAGAAATGTCGGCTACATGGATTTTCAATGTGGCAATTTTAATGAATCAATCCAAAAATTTACAAAAGCTGCAGAAATAAGACAATTTGCGTTAGGTGAGAATTCTTTGGAATTTGCAGAAAGCTTAATAGATTTAGCTGAGGCTTATACTGCTACAAAAAATTATACAAATGCCTTTGAGAATTTACAAAAAGCTGAAGAGATTTATAATTCGTTATTACAGGCAAATAATATAAATTTTGCATATTTATACCAAAGTTTTGCAGACTATTTCAAGCAAACCACAAATATAAATCAGTCGCTGAATTATGGATACAAGGCCATTGCAATTTTTGATGAGAACTATGGAGAGAATAATCCAGCATCCATTGCAGTTTATTTAGCGGAAATAGAAAAATGCTATGCCTTACAGGGGGATGATTCTCGTGCCCTTGCAATTCTTCTGAAAGTCAAAGACTATTATGAAAAGAATTCGCATCAAAATTTAGCAAATGTTCTGTCAAGTATAAGTGAAGTCTACAGTAATAAAGGTGATTATGAAAATGCCATTTTTTACTGCCAAAAGTCTATGGAAACAAGTAAGAAGTATTGGGGCGAAAAAACACCTGGAATGGCAGATTTGTATCATTCGATGGGGCTGATTTACGGCTTAAAAAAAGAATATGAAATAGCTTTATCGTTTTATAAAAAATCATTGGATTTATATATTGAATTGCAAATGGAAGACACAGAAGAAATATTATCCGTATGTGGTAGTATTGCAACCGCGTATTTCTGTCTTGATGATTATGAAAAGGCTGAATACTTTCAAACCGAAGTTTGTAAACGGGCTCATGCGCTAGGTTATACAGGAACAGAAGCGACCGCTTATTATTCGCTTGGAGCTCTATATAACAATCCTAATTTTCAGAATATAAAAAAATCTGCTGAATGTTTTAGAAAAAGTTTTGAATTGCGGAGGAACACGGTATTTTACGATAGCACAATAAATAGCGCGATGAGAGCTTTTTATATAACCGCCGGGCTGAAATCTTTTTCAAATGAAACAGATTTTTTCCAAGAAATGATTTCTCTTGCAACAGACACAACGGAACGCGCTCGTCTTGATATGGCATCAAAAAAATCTGATATTCTAAAAGAAATTCTTCCTATTTATTATTACGCTGTTGACTTTGAGGCAAAGAACAACAATCCAACAAAGGCTTTTGAATATTCAGAAATGCTCCGTAGCCGTGGATTTCTTGACCAGATTGGACTTGAGCGAGCTTTATCCCTTGATGGCGTAACAAATTCTGAACGCGAACAGATAAAGGAACTTACAGCGCAAATATCTATTGCAAGAAAAGAAATAGAAGCGCAAAGCAATTTGAGTATAAATGAACGTGATTCTGAAAGAATGTCACAGGCAGAAAAAACTATTTCTGCGGCTGAAAATGAGCTTTCAAAACTCGATGACAAAATCGCAAAGCGACTTCCATCCTATGCCCTGCTCCGCAATCCGCAGACGGCAAAGGTGAAGGACGCTCAGAAGTGGTGCGGTAAAAATCGCGCGATTCTTGAATATGTGATGTGGAATTCAGAAATTCTTGATGACTGCGAAATTTTAAAAGAACAAAATACACGAAAATGTGCCGATGAAATAAAATTCTCGTCCTACTGTCTTGTAGTTACGAACAAAAAAATCACAGCGGTTCCTCTGGATTCATCTTATGATTACAATTCTGCAATCAGTTCTTTGCGGAAAGCGATAACGCACCGCCCTATAAAGTCCGAAGTAACTTTTGAAATGCAGAGAAATGAACTATATGAAAAACTTATTCAACCTGTTTTGCCATATATTAAAGGCGTAAAGGATGTGCTTATTGTTCCAGACGGAAATTTATCGTTTTTGCCGTTTGACATATTGCGAGAAGATTCTGATTCAGCTGACTTCGGTAAGAAATACTCAATAGGAGTATCTCCTTCCGTTTCTGTAAGTATGATTGCTGATAAAGTAAAATCCAGTTCAACTGATGCCTTGCTGTTCGGTGGTGCATGGTACGACAAATCCCTTTCCGAGGAAGAACACAATCAGACATTGAGGGGAAAAGGAAATCGCGGAAAAGACAGAGGTTTTACAGCTGTTGAAAGACAAACAAATCTGTCTGTGGAAGATTTGCAGAATATTCTAAAAAATGAAGGCTCCAAACAATATTTTGAGCAGAAAAAACTGAACTGGCATGATTTACCTGGAACAATTGTTGAGCTTGAAACACTGCAAAAAGCAATATTTCCCAAGGCACAGGTAGAATCCCAAAAAATGGCGAGCGAGACAACATTAAAAAAAATGTCAAAAGATGGCTTGCTTTCAAAATATGCAACTGTGCATTTTGCCTGTCACGGATATTTTGATCCGGATTTAAGCGAAATGTCCAGTGTCCTTTTTTCAGAAGTTTCGGGAAAACTTACTGAATCCGACGATGACGGTTATCTGACAATCGGAGAAGCTGCAACCTTAAATCTGAGTGCACAGATGGTCTGCCTCTCTGCCTGTCAGACAGGACTAGGAGAAATCAAAAAGGGTGAAGGTATGGTCGGACTGTCTCGTGCTTTTATGGTTGCTGGTTCTAGAAATGTCGGTGTAACCCTCTGGAGCGTTGATGATGAAGCGACGGCTGAATTCATGTCACGAATGTATAAGAAAGTTAAAGGCGGAATGTCATATTCAGAAGCATATCGCAAAGTGAAAAATGAATTCCGCAATAGTGATGAGTATAGCCATCCATACTATTGGGCGGCGTTTGTAGTGTATGAATAATTTTTGGAGGTATCATAATGAAAATGAAAAACGCAAAAATTCTTATAGTAGTACTATTTGCACTTTTATCTTCTGCGGCTCTTTCTGCACAAGATTTTGCAACAAAAACATTATATCGTACAGGAGTATATGGTCAGTCTTTTGAACTAATAGAACTCAGCGATGACGAAGGCTGCATTTTATGCCTTTTTATGACAGACAACAAAAATACCAATAAAGCAGGCGTAACATTTTATGATTCTGAATTGCCAACCGCTTACTATATTTTTTCAAAATACATCACAAATTCGAAAGAGTATTCAAAAACGGTCGATGCCTGCAAAGAGTTTTTTGATGTCAGCATGAATTTGATTTATCTTGCAGATATGAAAGACATTTGTGATATAGCTCCTTGCTGTGAATTGGAAAACTACAGTGTGAAGCAATTTGAAAATGGGGAAAAATATATTCATATTGAATATGACTGCGAGGATTTAGAACTGTTGTTTAAAATCGCTTCAGTGTATAATGCAAAAGGTAGGTCTTATGTCCTTGAAAAATATGCGGAATAAAAATCTTCAATCGATTTTATTCAACTTCGGAATATAAAGCACCGCCATTTGTTTTATCACTCTATCAGCAGACCTTCCTCTTCTACTATATCTGGTGTAACAGGCTCTTCTGGACTCTGCCATGCCCATTCATCATAGGCATAGCCGTATCCAGCACTGGACATTATCTCTCCCCAGTATCTTGATGAACAGGACCATTTTAAAACACCGAGGTCATTCACCTTAAAAAGGGGGCATCCATATTTTCCTTCCTGATGATAGCTGCCATCAAATTTCATTCCCTTTACAAAAAGTTGGTTCGCAATCAAAAGGCTTACCAGAAGATTTGTTCGCCTTAATATTTTGATGTATTCTTCTTTCCCTTGTTTAGGAACAAAAATCGGAATTATCTCATCTTTCTTTTCAATCTGATTATCATGAATTTCGTCAGCAAGTTCCCTGTAATTTGTGTTTTTTGAATTCGTCCACCTGGCAAATTCCATTCTGAGACCATTTTCTTCCAGTATGTCTTCGTTTAAGATTCTCATTTTTTATGTGTCTTATTCAACCTTAAACAAATCCATTTTCAAATTTGGAAGGCACTTATAATGTTTGCCGTTTGCAGTACAAAGAGTTTCATCATTTTCAATGGCAGTGGCGGCAATAAGTGCATCAGCTAGTTCCATGGAATCACTAAGGGCATAACTTTCTACATATTCCATTGCACGATGTGTGATTTCTTCGTTCATGGGGATTATTTTCGTTTCTGATTTTTCCAAAAATTTCTTTATACCCAAAAGTTCCTGCTTATTTAATGCACCTTGAAGCAATTCCATATAAGAAACAGCAGAAATTGAAAAGGGTATGTTCACGCGTACTATCTTTTTGGCATTTTCATTTCCTCTGAAGAACCAGATAAGAACATCGCTATCGAATATCAAACTGACGCCCCTTTCTCATATTGCGGACATAATCATCAACAGAAATTGAATTGTCATGATTTTTCCAAAGGCCAAAAGCTTCGTTAACAGCAGAATCATAAGAACTTTGAATATCTTTTAACGCCTGAAGTTTTTCTTCCTTTGTTGAAGAGTTTTCTTTTTTTTGTACAAAATCATCTAAAAATGTGATTATAACTTTCTGAGGTTTTTTGGAAACACTTTCTTCGATCAGACAAACATTGCCGTCATAATAACCGTTTACTGCAAGCATATTTCTACCTCCGTTTATGAAGATATAATTATTATACCATGAAATCAGTTTTTTTGTGAATTATTTGAAAGATTTGTAAAAGGTTAAAAGAACTTTAAAGGGCGTGTGGGCGGGAAAATAAAAAGGCTTAATTAAGCAGTGAAATTATTTGTGTTTGTAGAAAATGGTTTAGGAAAAAATGCGTTAGCGCTAGGAGGGGCGACCGCTAAGGTCGGGTCTTTCAGACTTCCGCTTCGCTCCATTCTTCCCTTCGTCCGTTTCACTTCCTCAGTCCAGAACGCTCTAAAGAGCGGTCTTACAGCCCCTAACGCAGAAAGGCTTATTCCCCGTAAAATTATAATCAATAAGATTTTATTATAATTTTGACAAATATTACAAAAATCTGCCTGAAATTTCACAAAAAAAATCATAAAAAAACAAAAAAAATTAAAGATTTTTTGTAACCTTCAGTTTCCCCCTTTGTTATACAGGTATATTGCAAGAGCAATTAACGCAGTTTTTAGATACGCCTGCACAACTAACGTATCAGTTTCTGCATCCTCCTCTCCTTTGGCCTCTGCTCTTACGTTGTATGGGCGGAGGTTTTATTTGCACAACAGTGCTTTTTACTCCACAAAAAGGGCTGTCCGGACCAGTGTTACTGATCAGGGCAGCCCTGCTTTTTTACAAAGATTATTTCGTAAAATTAAGCCTGTGGAATCTGATTCAGGGCAGAAACTACGGCGTTAATACCAGCCCGACCGATACTTGTAGATTTTCCTGCACCCCAGTACTGATTGCCGTCTTCACAGGTAATCTGAATGTAGGCAATGGCAGAGGTATCCCGTCCAGTACCAATTGAATGTTCATGGAAAGAAGTTACATTAAAGCGTGGAGCAGGTGTACTTGTAAGGGCATTAACAAAGGCATCGATTGGACCATTTCCCTTTTCACCAATAGACAGCTTTTCTCCCTTCCATTCTACCACAGCACGAACGGCAGAAGACTGGGCTTCCTGAGCACCTTCAATATTTGTTTCATTAAGATCCAGAACATTGAGGTTTGAACGATTTTCAATCCAGTTCTTTACAAAGATATCATAAATTTCTTTGGCCTGAAGTTCCCTCTGCTGACGATCAGCTTCATTTTTAACCACCAGCCCCAGAGCAGGATGCATAGCCTTTGGAAGAGAGATACCATAATCCTGTTCCAGAATAAAGGCAGCTCCCCCCTTTCCAGACTGAGAGTTGATTCTGATAATTCCCTCATACTGACGGCCAATATCATGTGGGTCAATATAAAGATATGGAACATCCCAGAGAGCATTTTTATCCATTGCAGTTCTTGCAGCCATCCCCTTTCTGATTGCATCCTGGTGACTTCCGGAGAAAGCAGTGAAAACCAATTCTCCTGCATAAGGAACGCGGGGACCAACTTCCATTCCGGTAAACTTTTCATATTCAGCCCTTATCTCTTCAATGTTGCGGAAGTCAAGTTCAGGATCCACCCCTTCTGCAAACATATTCAGGGCAACATTAACAATATCAAGGTTACCGGTTCTTTCACCATTTCCAAAGAGACAGCCTTCAACACGGTCAGCTCCTGCCAAAAGTCCAAGTTCTGCAGAAGCAACGCCAGTACCACGGTCATTGTGGCAGTGAGTTGAAATAATTACATTCTCACGATCAGAGATGTGCTGGGCAAAGTATTCGATTGAATCAGCATAAACATTCGGGGTGTAGCATTCCACCGTTGTAGGCAGATTCATAATGATTTTGTTTTCAGGAGAAGCTCCCCATTCAGCCTTAACAGCCTCACAAATTTCAATAGCATAATCTATTTCTGTCATTGAATAGCTTTCAGGAGAATATTCCAGGCGGATTCTCTTTAAGTCTTCAGCAGACATGCAGCTCTTGATGCAGCGGACACCGTCAATGGCAATCTGCTTGATTTCTTCCTTTGATTTGTTAAAAGTGTATTTACGCTGGGCAGGAGAAGTAGAATTGTAAATATGGAATATAACGTGAGGGGCACCCTTTATTGCTTCCATTGTTTTCTTAACCAGAGCTTCACGAGCCTGACAGAGGACCTGAATTGTTACATCTTCAGGAATGTGATTTTCTGTTATAAGGCGACGGATATATTCATATTCAGTATCGCTGGCTGCAGGAAAACCTACTTCAATTTCCTTAAAACCAATCTTAACCAGCAGGTCAAAAAAGGCAAGTTTGACCTCTACGCCCATTGGATTAATCAGGGCCTGGTTACCATCACGAAGATCAACTGAACACCAGACAGGAGCCCTGGTAATTCTCCTTGAAGGCCAGGTTCTCTTTTCCAGAGGAATTGAAGGAATTGGTGCATACTTTCCATTTGGATTCATTACTGACATTTTTTTTTCTCCTTTGACCATGCAGACACTTTTCTATGCGGGAACTTTTCAGTTAACTGACAGCAAACTGTCTGCAAACACTTTTTTGTATCTGCAAATAAAAAAAGACCCGCTGCCGAAGCAAGGGGTCTGTAATTTGCAAGTTTGATTTATTTTGAAAACCTTAAGGCTTTCTTTCAATCAATCATACCTTATAGCTAATACTATACATCTTCCAGCACCTTTCTTCGGGTTTACAAGAGAGAAGTTAGTAGTAGTAGTACGAGTGATTTCTTATTCATATGCATATTTATACATTGAAAGTGAATATATGTCAAGACTGATTTCCTGGTAATGGCTTGCTGCCTGTAAATGAATTTTTCTAAGTTTTCTTTAATACCAAGATAAATCAGAGATTACAATATTTTCAGGAATGTAGTATTTAGGGCCTCCTCGTTCTACAGATACATAGCCTCCAAATATCCAGCCGAATTTTCCATCATCATATTCAATTTTCAACCAGTGATCTGTTAATCCGTCTATTGTTTCTGTTTCCTCTGTAATAGCTACTATATCGAAATTTTCTTGCGGAGAACGAGTGCCTTCCTCAAAATTATGTAGAAGAAAAACTTTTTTGCCATCAAGTCCCGGTTTATCTCTTACGTTTAGTCTTTCCCATACTGAGATTCTCTGGCTTATTTTACGAACAGTCCATTTTTTTGATGTTTGAATTTCTTCCAGTATTTCATATCGGTTTTCATAATATGGATCCGTATATTCTCCTAAGGAATCAGAGCTTGTACAGATATAACCTACAGAATTCTCCAGTTGAATTTTGAACCATAACTGACCAGGAAGATTTCCCCATCTGTCTTTAGGTTTATTGAAATATTCAATTGTTATAACTTCTAAAACATTAATACTATCATTATCCTTTAATTTTCCTATACTATTTTTGAAAGTATACTCTTTGTATATAGTCCGATTATTTTCTTCCAGCAAGTCACCAATTTTTATATTGTTGATGAGACATTTACGGATAGTTGTTTTAACTCCATCTTCTTCAAACGATGCAATAATAGTTCCATTTCCATCTTTGTAATTCGGATTAGAAAACACAACTTGTGCAATAAAGAATACAATAATTAGTAAGATGTTTTTTTTCATTTTTCCTCCCTGAAAAGCCTGTAGCCTGTCCTTATACTAACTTCATGTCTTATAAATATCGTTAAAAGAAATTGTAAGACATAGATTTTAAATCTTTCGATAAATAAACATTTCCTTCTTTGTCGATTATGGCTTCTTTATCTCTAAAAACAACTACTGCATAGTTTCCAACAAATCTACGAGCTCCATCAAATTGACATGGAATAACAATCTCAAATTTTGGATTCATATAGCCGAATTTTTTTGTCCTTTTGTCTCTAATGAGAACTAGTCCATTTTCATAATAAGGATCTACAGGTTCTATACTTATCGGGAGCTCTTTTGACCTGCCTTTTTTATCGAACTGTATCCATTTCTTATCTTTATTTTTTACCAGGGCATAATTTTCATTGAAGGCATATCCGATTACAGGTTCTTTTCTTGGACCTATATCCTCTGGATCAATATAGAAAGTAGTTTCAATAACAAGCTTTCCTTTTTTATTCACAAAGCCAGATCTTCCGTCCTTTAAAATAACTGCAATGAATCCGTCTTTATAAAATGAAGTTGCCTGATCTATATCTTTTAATAGAACGTTTCCTTTTCTATCAACTATACTGTATAAACATCCAACGCTATTCTTTTCCCAAACTAAACCTGTACCATCTCTATAACCAAATTCTATTAAATATCTATCATCCCTTTGAAATGGTGTCATAACCCCTGTTTCTAAATTCAAGAGCTGGTCTTTTGAAGCTTTGATTAGTATTTCATTCTCAGAATAGAAAGTATAGTTTAACCACGAATCCTGGAACAGTAATTTTAGCGAAGAATTATATATATAGGTAACATGATTCTTATTAGCAATTACAGAATTGTCATTTACTGAAATCCAATCATATTCAGCAGGTACTACAATTTTTCTGTCCTGGTTAATAAGTCCATACTTACCATCTTTTACAAAAAGACTGTAAGTTTCTGCAAAAAGACATGTGCTTAATAATGTAAAACACAAAACCAAATTTAAAAGTTTTCTCTTCATTTTTATCTCCAAGTAGATTAAAAATATTCGTTAAAGAAATCATCCTTCTCGGAAAGAATTTCTATTCTTCTTATAGAATATTCTCCTTCTGTTTTTCCGTAAGGTTTTATTTCTTCATATTCCAGAAATCCTGATGAATTGAATTTTCTTACATACTCTTTATGGATTTCTTTTTCTTTTCCTTCTTTTGCAAATACAATTACACCAGTTTCAGGACCTGTACTTTCATAGATTTGTGTTTCAGAACCATCTGGAATAATTTTGCTTTCTTTTACAACACAGCAACGATCATACTCTGTAATAAAACTTACATTCTCATATCCTTTCCAATACATCGAATATTCGTAAATATTTGTATTATCATTAAAAGTAAGTTTATATGTTTTTATTGAATTATTATAATCCGGATTCCTTCTTAAAAGTTGATTTTTACTAAATTCATATTCAGTAATTGGATTATTTTCAAAAAAAGTACAAATCAATGTTTTATCAGTTATCTTCAGACTACCTTTTTCAGTGACAGTTTTATTCCGTTTTAAATCTTTCTCCACAATTAAGTAGTCTGTTTTATTACAGGAATAATTTTCATGGCTTTTATAAGCAATATAATTATTATCTGCAACATTTATATAATACACATCACTTATTCTTCCTTCCGAATCAAAGAAGTAATATTTATATGACACATCCCTGGTATAAGAGTCTGAATAAGATTTTAAGCCCTTTTCATCAAGGATATAATTTTCATAAGTTTCCTTAATTATTTTATTCTTAAACTATTTTAGATTCTTGATGTAAAATTTTCCTGCAAAAAATGGATTTCTTGCATTGAATTCGTAACAGTCAGCTTTAGGGTCAAAATACTTCTTAAATACAGAGTATGTTGCATCTTTAGCATAAAGCATAGACACACTCATCATTACTAATAAAACAGATATAATACGCTTCATTGTTTTCTCCAGAAAGATTCAAAATAAACCAATATACAATTGTTTTCTATAATAAGTAAAACCTATAACTTTTTCTTCTTTTTTGGGGAACGTAAATATAACTTTTTTTTATAAAATGTCAAGACCTTTTCTTAATACCTTATTTATTAACTAATTCGTAAGCGATTTTGTCTGTTGTTAAGAATTATTCACAGTAGAAACTTATATTGACTATTCCCGTTAACGGAAAATAGAATGCTTATCCTAAGTTATTTACTGCATTTTTTATTCAATCTTGATATTGATTACAACCAGCGCCAGCGGCCAAATGTATGAAAACATTTTAAACTCCTGTAATAAGTTTAGCCTGTTGTGACGGTAGGTGCCCATCCGCTGGACAATAAAGTATTTTTTTATTTTGTGTAACAATGCGAAGGGCACAAAGCACCTCTTCTTCGCATTGTTACAGATTTTACTTCGTAAGAGTATTACAGTCAGTTTTCTTGGGAAATTGACAAAGCGGGAACTACTCCTAAGCAATTAAGTTCAACACTGTCGTAGGAAATGGCTATGCCAGTATCTTCGATTAAGTACGCGTTTTTACTATATCTATAGTCGGGCGAGCGCAGCCACCAATTGCCGCCGAAGCCGTAGCCGTCGTCTTCAACTCCCTGGTATGCGTAGTTTGCCTTTGCATAGTCCGTAGTCGCTCTTATGCGGCTGTTTCCTTTACCACGCTGGTCGTATACCGTAAATCTGTAATCTGTTGTTGTTGCTTCCTTTTCGCTCAGTAAAAAGATTTTATCGCTTGTGTCTTCGCAGGCATTTTCGTTCGTTCCGCTGTTCCACTGGCTTGCATTTGAGGCTGGATTTGTGCTTGCCGCAGAGTTGTCCACTGTTGTTGTGGCAATAAGTCTCTGTGCCCTTGCGGTAAATGCTGTTTGCAAGAAGCCTTTTCCCTTGTAGGTGCTGTCCGTTGTCTGCTCAGCTGAATCAGTTGCTTTTACCGCATAGCTTAAACCGTTAAGGTATGCCCTGATTTTTGAGTGCTCGTAGTTGTTTGGATAAACAGTTTCTCCACCTATGGTGCGGTTTACATCGGAATAGTCATAGTAAGCCACATTTGCGGTCAAAATGCTTTCCGCAAGAAGAATCTTGTTTCCGTCTGCGCTCGGGTTTAAGACACGCCACTTAATCGGCTCCACCTTGAAGTATCTTTCAAAGTTCGCGCTCGCCTCACTAACTCTGTAGCCGTTGCTGTAGGTTTTGCCATTGGTGTAAGGGTAACCGTTCTCCTTGCATTTTGCGTAATAATTGCCGTCGCTTCCCAAATAGTAGGTCATGTATCCCATTGTTACGCTCTTTGTTTCATCAACTGTTACGCTTCCTGCCTTAATGGTCTGCGGCCAGTCGCCAAAGGTACAGTATGTTGCCTCTGTTCCGGCACTTCCGTCTGTCCCTTCCGCAAGGTAAGTTACCGTGCTGTGGAAATGGTAGGTTCCTCCGCCTCCAGTGCCACCACCGCTTACATTCGGGTCGCAGGAAGCAAAGCCAAAAATCATTGCCGTCGATAAAACCGCTACAATGCCAATTCGTGAAATTTTCATTTTAATCCTCCGTATATGTAAAATTTCTAAATTCCAATAGAACATATTTGCATCCGGGGTCAAAAATGAATAAATCAGATAAAATGAATGAATGAATGAATGAATGACGTTTTTTTGATGCAACAACTCATATGAAAAACCTTACTTAATTATTTTTAATTATATTTACAGAATAACTTTTTGTTATAAATTGTCAAGCATTTTTTCATCTATTGTTAAGAAATTTACATATTAATAAACTTATATTGACTATTCTCGTTAACGGAAAATAGAATGCTTATCCTAAGTTATTTGCTGCATTTTTTATTCAATCTTGATATTGATTACAACCAGTCCCACAAGACAGATGGCAATTCCAAGAAATTTATTCCAGCTGACTTTTTCCTTGAAAAAGATAATACCAACAAGTAAAAGAAGACTGCCCAGAATGGCACTTTGAATTATCTGAGCTGTAGAAATTTCCCATCCCGCTTTAAATGCATAAATCCAGCCCAGTTCCATTCCCAGCAAAGATAGTCCAAGAAGAAATGATGACCAGTTGAGTTTACGATATTCAGCAAAAATATTTGAATCTTTGTTAAGAAGAAAATAGAAAAGAAATGAAATAAAAGCAGCAAGCAGATACGATATTGTTAATGATGCAAATGGATTAAGGCCGGAAGGAATTGATTTTGCGCAAATCTGGTAAACAAGGTTGGACACAATAACCAGCGCCAGCGGCCAAATGTATGAAAACATTTAAAACTCCTGTAATAAGTTTGGCCTGTTGTGACGGTAGGTGCCCATCCGCTGAAAAAGACTTTACCACTTTCAGCCATAAATTTTCAAGCCCCCCTGCTTTTAAGAATTTGACCTTAAGCAAACAGTAAAATAAAATGATAAAAAAAATTTCGCAATAAAGACTGGGATTAATATGGAAGAATTTGATTTGTATACCTGCAGCAGAAAAAAAACAGGATCAAAAATTGTAAGAGGCTCAGGAGAAAAAATACCGGAAGGCTCTTACCGTCTGGTAGTCGGTGTTCTGATTTTCAATTCAAAAGGAGAACTTTTAATCCAGCAGAGGTCAAAAGAAAAAACTACCTGGACAAATCTCTGGGACATTTCCTGTGCAGGTCACGTACAGGCTGGAGAAACTTCACAAGAAGGAGCGTCCCGAGAATTAAAGGAAGAGCTTGGGTTGACTTACGATTTTACTTCTGTACCGGCTGCAATTTCAATTTCCTTTCCAAAGGGCTTTGAAGACTTTTACGTTCTTCACCTGGACATGGAACCTGGGAAACTGAATCTTCAAAAGGATGAAGTTCAAAAGGTAATGTGGGCATCAAAAGAAAAAGTTCTGGAAATGCTTAAATGCAAAAATCCTGAAGAAAGTTTTATTCCCTATGAAAAATCTTTTCTGGAATATTGTTTTTACTGCAGCAAAAAACAAGGGCTCCACACCAGGGAAGACTGGACAAGGAACCCTTCAAACAAAACTATCTGAGAAGAACAAAAATCTTTGACAGTTTTTCATCAAATTCGTCTGTAGCAATCTTTAATTCTTTAAGGAAAGACGAATCCTGAATTCTTCCAAGAACAGCTTCCTTTTCTTCAGCATTGCGGAAAGTTGTACTTCTAAAGAAATCAGTATAATCTTTTTCACGACTGGAAATGGAAGACTCCAGCATATTGAGTGAAACATATGCTACATCGTTTGTAATGTCGTCATAATCTTCACAGGTAAAATTCTGAATCGGTTTTGAATACAGATATTCCAGAATATAGAAAGCATAGCGGGCCTTATTCTCCACATAATGGCTGTCGCATTCGTCATAGAAATCATGAACCTGCTGCCAGTTGTTTATAGCCCCATTTTTAATTCTGTCAAAAAGTTCCATCACTTTATCTTCAGGAATAACCTGACCGCCGGCATTAATCCACTTTGAATAAAGAGGAAGACTGTATATTGTCTTTACATTTTCCTCAGAGAGAGATTCCAGATTATTCATGGAAGCCCAGTCAATTAAACACTGAACTGCAAAATATTTTAAAACCCTGCGGTATTCTTTATAGCCTTGTACTGCTTTATAAACAAGTGCGCCGTATCTTTTTTGAGAGCGGTCATCTTTTAGAATTATTTTTGCTCCCACATTCTGATGAATAAAATCTTTTGCCAGCTGAGATTTTTCTTTTTCTGTTGAAGCAACAAGAATCTGTCTGTGGATTTTTTCAGTAAGTTCCGGATTGTCGTCATGCTCTATAAAAGGAATTCTCTCGCTTTCTTCAAGAAGAAGAAAACGTTTTGTTAATTCAATTATTCTTTCAAGGGCAGGAATTACTTCTTCCATTGTATCAGGAGCAAAAGGATTTGTTTCAATGTGCTGAACTTTTTCAATACGCTTGTCTCTTGAAGCAAACTTGTACTTGTTTCTTACAATGGCAAACATATTGTAAAGGAACCAGTAGGCTGGAATTATATGCACTGCTTTATCTTCATTGCTGGTTGCAATAAGGGAGAAAGGATAAGTGATGTTCAGTTCATTCTGATAACTTCCCTTGCTTACAAGAACAAAAGATGCAAAGCGGGAATCGTACTTGAAATCAGAGCAGAGTCCCGGCCAGAAACCACGCCCTGCAATCATTTCACCATCAGGGGAACGGGAGTTATGATTAGATCCGATGGTAGCAGCAGAAGCAATGTTTGTCTGCCCCATAAGGGTAGCTGCAATAAGGAAGGATGAATTGTGATGCTGCTCGTGGAAGGGAAAAATCAGATTGTTTAAAAGTTCACAGCAGGATACAGTAGAGTTATCCCCCAGTACGGAATTCAAGAGGCGGGCACCGTATTTAATCTGGCAGTTTTTACCGATTACAAATCTTACGGCTACAGCCTGATAAAAGGCTCTGCTGCCCTGACCCATAATTCCGTTTACAAGTTCAACACCTTCTCCAACCTGAGAAACAGAATCTTCATTTGAAAGAATGGTAATATTCTTTAACTTGAAGGCTCCCTTGATGTAGGCGCAGGATCCGATCCAGGCATCTTTGATGAGGGTTGTATTTTTAACCACAGCATCGTGTTCAATTACACCGTATGTGTTCAGTTTTTTATCATTTCCGTATTCTGTCAGTTCAATGAAACGTCCCATAAGTTTATGGTCTTCTCTGTAGCGGGACCAGAGGAAAGCATCTGCCGGAATCATATCCTTAAAAGGAAGAACAGCTCTTTCTCCGTTTTCATTTCCAACCCCAATCCAGATTCTGTTTTTTTCAGGTTCTCCTTCCTTTAGAATACCTGCTCCAAATTTGGAATGTTTTGTGCAGGAGATTTCCTGAATATTAAAAAGCATTACCCTGTCCTGCAGGCGGTAATTCTGAATATAGGAAACATTATTGATAACACAGTCATCTCCTGTTACAACATCGTATAGAGATGATCTGTAGATTCCTGTCTTAAGTTCCAGATCATGGTATTTAAGTGTAGCCGGACGAATAACTCCAAGAATTACAAATCCGTTAAAATCACTCTGGATAATCTGGTCAACACAAAATTCACCTTCACGATCGCTGACCCAGATATTCTGCCAGGAAGGATCAGAAGATGTATTTCTATTCTGAATCAGAGTATAAATTTCTTTTGGTGTAAGATGACGTTTATTTTCTATTAAAGAAGGGTCAATTACAGCCCCTCCTGTTTTTTCAGATAAAAGATTTACTTTAGGCATGTTTCAAATTATAAGATGTTTTTTTTTAGGATTCAATATGATATATTTTTAATATGAAACTCGAATTATTTAAAAAGAAGCTTTCATTAAAGTTAGTTTTGCTTTCTCTTTCATTCAGCTTTTTTCTCTCTACGGCAGGAGCTGCGTCCCTTACCAGTCCGGAAAATGAATATTCTAATCTTCATATAATTACCCTTTCAAACGGAATGACAATCTTTGTGAGGGAAGATTCTTCCAGTGCCCTTCTCCATGCAGAATTTATGTCCAGAGCAGGCTTTTCATCACAAACTCCTGGAACGGCAGGATTCTTCCCCCTTTATACAGAACTTTTCGCCAGGCAGATGAAGGCTGACTATAAGGATTTTTTTGACACAGTTGAACTGAAATATTCAACAAACCAGGAAAGTTCAACTTATTCGGCAACAATTCCCCCTTCAGCCCTGAAAACTTTTTTTAAAGCGGTATCGGAAACTGCAATTCATCCATCTTTTTCAGATAAACTTATTTCTTCCTGCTACAGTCAGATGAAAAAAGATGTACTGGAAAAAGAAAAAAGTACAACTGGATTAATTAACAGCGCAATTGATTCCAGAGTTTTTGCAGCTGCCCCATGGAAACACGACACAGGGATTTACCCTGCACTTTTTTCAGGAAAGACTACATCTGAAGTAAGAACCATTATTTCTGAAATTACAAAAAAATATTATATTCCTCAGAACTGCGCCCTTTTCATCAGCGGAAACATAAGTCACGAAAGAGTTTATAATCTTGCCCTGGAAACTTTTTCTTCCTGGAAGGATTATTATTCTCAACAGATAAAAATCAACTCCAATGAAAATAAAAATTCAGATAGTACACAAAGACGTTTTGTAATAATAGATGATTCTTTTTCTCCAGACTTTACACAGCTGGTTGTTCAGTACACGTCTCTTTCAATGAGTCAGGCAGATATTTTAAGTGCAGGATTCAACAGTTCAAGTTCAACATATATAGAATATGAAATAGGAGATCCGGTTGTTGGTTTAAGAAGCTACGATTACCTCACTTCGGCCAGTGTTCAGCAGAGTGAATCTTCCCGTCTTATTTTACAGGCACTGCTGGAAAAGCCTTACTCCTTTACCATGGGACCTAAACCAAAAGTTTTGCCTTCTACGGCAGAACAGGTAATGCACTTTGTAAATAACGCAAAAGCCGCAGCATCTCTTTCGCCCCAGTCCCTTGCCCAGGCACAGAATGAAATTTCTTCCCGTTACAAAACCAGATCAGGTTCAGCAGTTGGAGGAATGGAATTTATTGCCGATTACTGGGCCCTTCACCCGGAACTGGATTCAGAAGTTTTTTACAGTCACTTTGAAGCTTTGCAGAAAGAAATTAAAAATCAGTCTGCTGCAGAAATATACAGGAAAGTACAGGCAGAAGAACCTTTTATTTTTGTTCTCCTGAATACAAAAAATTATGAAGCAGATAAAGATGCATATAAAGCAAACGGCTTTGAAACTGTAACGCGGAAAAACGCTTCCTGGTACAGGGATCAGCTTGTTTTGCAAAAGGCCCTTAAAGATGAAAACCTTACACTTGCAGAAGAAAAAGACCTTGCCCTGGAAGAAGACAGTGAAGTCTTAAATAAAAAACCGGCTCAGTCTTTTTATGAAGTAAACTCTAAGCAGATTCAGTCGTTCACTTTAAATAATGGTATTCCTCTTGTAATAAAAAGCAATCCTAAAAGTCAGGGAATACTTATTTCTATCTGCATTGACGGAGGTGAAGCAGCGTCCCCGGCAAAGGAACATTACCAGCGGACTGTTATAGTGAATTATCTTTCTGTAAATCTCCAGACTGAAATCAATAAACTTAAGGCAGAAAATAAATTCAAGGGAGAAACAGAAATAAAAAGTTGGACCACAGACCTTAAATCTTACATTACAATTTCCTGCCTTAAAGAAGATCTGGACAATGCCCTGACAGCTTTTGTAAATGCAGTTATTTACGGGGATATTTTTCCTTCTACAGCGGACAGAGTTATGTATGAACTTTACGGCCAGTGGAATACAAAAATCAGTGATATGGATTTTCAAATGTCACAGGCTGCCCTGAAAGTTCTCTACAAGGGAACAGGACTGGAAAAAAATTATGACATTGCCACACCAATCTTAAGCGGAACAACATTTCAAACTCTCTGCGATGCATATGCCCAGTTAATTAACAGTTCAAATTATTCCCTGGTAATTGTTGGTGATATAGATTCCGAAGATGCCCGAACCATCTGTGAAAAAAACTTTACTCTTTTAAAAGGTAAAGCTGGCAAAAAAAATACAAAACTTATTAAACCTGCAATAAAATCTAAAACCGACAGAATTACAATTAAGCACACCTACAGCACAGATATACCGGCAGAAATGGCAGGTGACACAGTTCCAATTCTTGTTCCAACAACAGAGTTTAAGGATCCTGTTCAGTTCTGGATTTCTGCACCGGCAGATGATGCAAGCAGGGAAATATTCAATGCCCTTCTTTACGAACTCAGAAACAGAATGAATCAGAAGCTTAGCGGTCAGGCAGGAACTTTTGTAGTTGAAGCAACAAATACTGTACCTCTGGCCTGCATAAAAACTCCTGCAATTTTGTACAGCGGAGAATTTTTAAAAGCCTACAAAAAAGCAGTCCGGGAAATGAAGGAAGATTTAAAAACTGAAAATCAACTTACAAAAAATCGGGAAAAAGAAATTAAGGACGCTTTAAGCCACAATAAAAATGTTGAAAAACAAAAGGCTGTCAGGGCAAAGGAAGAAGAAGAAGCCTTAAAAAAGCAAACCGAATATAATTTAGACAGACAGGAAAATCCGGAAAAATATCTGGATGGAGACGGCAACCCTCTTCCTTATGAAGACTTTTCACTTAATCTCACAAAGGTTGATGAAGAAATTGATTTATCAAAGCTTCCTCCATACCAGAGTCAGCTGCTGGAAAACATCATTACAAGATGGGAACTGAAAGCTCTTTCCAGAACACAGTCAAATGAAGGAACAGCCCAGCTTATTCAGCAGGGATTAATTACAGGAAACGGAGCCCTTTACTTAAATGACTATCTGCTTGTAGAAGAGGCCAGTCTGGAAAAAATGATTCAAATTGCTGACAAATATTTTCCCGACACTCCTACTTACGAAGTGTATTCAAAGGATGCAAAATAGTTTTTATAAAAGACAGGGGGCTAAAACTTTATCCATCAGAAAATCCCTATAATCACAAGGAACCTCTTCAAGCAGCTGACAGTCAAAACAGACACCGCAGATTGTAAGGGAGGTTCCTTTTTTGATACAGAATTTTTTTAACCTTTCAAGATAGGTATCATAATAGGCTTTTCCGTGCCCCAGCCTTTCTCCTTTTTTTGAAAAAGCCAGACCGGGAACAAGTACAAGAATATTTTCCGGAGTAAAATCTTCTGAAGCCTCAATATTAAAAACAGGCCGCTTTTCATCAGGCTCAATAATGTTAAATGCCCCGGAATGACACTGGTTCTCAAGAAAATTTTCATCACTACCATCAATAAAATAAAAATCCATATTGCTGGAATTTTTTTCAACCCGCGGTACAGCAATTTTTTTCCGGTCAATAAAGGACCTGGGAATTAAACTCAGCAGATTTACTTCTGATTCTGCAGGAAGATAGGTAAGGATTAAATCTGCATTTCTGTAGAAATCCTGTTCATACAAATAATTTTCAATACAGCGGGACTGGAACATTCTTTCTGACAGACTTAATTTTTTCAGAAGAGCTTTGACCTTCTGCCGGAGACATTTCTTTTTATCATCAGTGGTCATATGAAAATTCCTCTCTGATTCAACTATAAATGAACTTGTAAAAAAAAAGAAGTAAGTCTAATATTTTCATTATGAAAGATTCTTTTATAAATGTAAGAATGGATGAAAACAATCCCAATTTTGAGCAGGCTGTAAGCAGAGAAAATTCTCTTTACAAAAGAGGAAATTCTATCCGCTCAGATTTTGAAAGAGATTATACAAGACTTCTCCACTGCCAGGCTTACCGGCGAATGAAGCACAAAACCCAGGTTTTTTATGCTCCGCACAACGATCACATCTGTACAAGAATTGAACACGTTACTCATGTAGCAAGTGTCAGCACAACTATTGCAAAATACCTTGGACTTAACAGAGAACTTACTGATGCAATTGCAATCGGCCACGATATAGGTCACGCACCTTTTGGACACACTGGAGAAGAAATTCTTAATGCACTGATAAAAAAAGATAATGATGCAAAAAATTATCCAAAAAAATTCTGGCATGAAAGAAACAGTCTTTTCTTTGCAGATTACATAGAAACTCTTCCCGACCCGGAAGGAAATGAATGTACCCTGGATTTAACTTATGGAGTAAGGGACGGCCTTATCTGCCACTGCGGTGAAATTGATCAGCAGGGACTTAAACCAAGGGAAGAGGCCATGAACCTTTATGACATCAGACGGCCTGGACTGGTTTCACCTTACACCTGGGAAGGCTGTGTTGTTAAAGTTTCAGATAAAATCGCTTTTCTTGGAAGGGATATTGAAGACGCCGGAGCTTACCACATAATAGACATGGGCTGCTACAGACAGCTGAGGGAAATTGTAGGCAGTACCTTAGGCTGGGAAACAATAAAGAAGAGGCTGCCCCCGGAAAAACCAGCCCCGGTTCACCGCTCAGGAATTGCAGTAAACACTACAGTTCTTATAAATGATATGATTGTAGATCTCTGTGAAAATTCCAGTCCGGAAAAGGGAATTTCTTTTTCTGATCCATATTTTAATTTTATTGTGGAATTAAAGAAATTTTGTTTTGCCAATATTTATAATCACTGGCGCCTTGTTGAATTTAAAAAGTATGCAGAAAATGTTTTAGGAACGATTTACAGAACCTTAATTCAGACCCAGGTCTATGCACAAAACGGAACTATGGACCGCTGCCTTAAATACGCTCCAAAACTTTCTGAAACCTTTGTAGACTGGCTCATAAAATATACAAACTATAAGCCAAAAGGGGACGAAGACCGTAAAACTACCCTTCACTACCAGACAAGAGAAGTTTTTGATGTTGATGATCCTGCAAGTTTCGAAAAATGCATAATCGAATACATCAGCGGAATGACAGATCAGTACGCCCTGAGCGTATTTGAAGAAATTATTTCTTTCTGACAAAAAAAACGGGGCACTCTAAAACAGAATGCCCCGTCATTTATTTAGGAAAGCTTTACTTCTTTAAAACTTCTGCCAGGCCAGCTGGTGTAAAGTTAAAGAATTCTGCAACCTTAGCAGCAGGACCAGATTCACCAAAGCGGTTAATTGTGAAGATATCAGCCTTTTTAGCATAACCTTCCCAACCCTGACGGCATCCGGCTTCTGCAACTACAGTACGCTTTGCATCGCCCATAATCTTTTTCTGTTCTTCTTCAGAAAGATTGTCAAACATTGTCTTGTCAAGAACAGAAACAACGCGGATCTTTTTATCAGCAACAAGAGCTGCTGCCTTAAGGGACATTTCAACTTCTGAACCTGTTGCAAGAATTGTAATATCTGGAGAAGCAGAACCTTCCTGTACTACATATGCACCATATTTCTTTGCATTTTCCTTCCAGTTAGAATCAGCCTTTGCATAAACACCGATTCCCTGTCTTGTGAATGCCATACATACAGGATGATCTTTGCTTGCAAGTGCCATTTCCCATGCAACCTGAGATTCTTCTGCATCGCCCGGACGAAGTACCTGAACATTAGGAATGCAGCGGAGAGAAGCAAGTGTTTCGATAGGCTGGTGGGTTGGACCATCTTCACCTACGTAGATTGAATCGTGGGTAAGTACATAAATGTTTGGCAGTTCACTGAGGGCAGCAACACGGAGAGAAGCGCGGAAATAATCAGAGAATACCAGGAATGTAGCACCAAATGCTCTCAATCCTCCATGAAGGTTAATACCGCTCATAACCTGGCTCATTGCAAATTCGCGGATACCATATTCAATAGTGCGGCCCTTACGATTTTCTGGAGTATAAGTTCCATCATCATTCTTAACCTTTGTCTTATTTGGACCCTGTAAGTCAGCAGAACCACCAACAAGCCATTCATAGCGGTCAGCCATACAGTTAAGGCTCTTGCCGGAAGCGTCACGGGTTGCAAGACAGTCTCCAACATTATATGAAGGAGCAGCAGCATCAGCAGTCTGTTCACCATTCCAGTAAGCATCCCACTTTTTGCGCAGGTCAGGATTTTCAGCAGACCATTCTTCAAATTCCTTCTTCCAGTTTTCTTCAGCCTTTGCAAATTCTACGCGGCGGCCTTCAAAATATTTGTATGCTTCTGGAACAACATAGAAGTTTTCATTTTCAGGAAGACCAAGATTCTTTTTAGCTTCCTTACATCCATCTTCACCAAGAGGAGCACCGTGAACATCAGCAGTATTCTCTTTTGGAGCACCCTTACCAATTACAGAGTGAAGGATGATGAGTGTAGGCTTTGATTCATCGCGCTTTGCAGTTTCAACAAGATCAGCAATTTCACCAATATTGTACATGCTGCCTCTGAGAACCTGCCATCCATATGCCAGGTAGCGCTTTTCAATATCTTCTGTGAAAGTAATATCTGTACTTCCGTCAATTGAAATCTTATTTTCATCGTAGAAAACAATCAGCTTGCCCAGCTTAAGGTGACCTGCAAGAGATGAAGCTTCAGAAGAAACACCTTCCTCAAGACAACCTTCACCTACCAGGGCATATGTGTAGTGATCAACGATTGTGTGCTTTGATGTATTAAAGCGGGCTGCCAGCATTGTTTCAGCAACAGCCATACCTACAGCAGCAGCAATACCCTGTCCTAAAGGACCTGATGTACATTCAACACCATCAGTAATCAGACGCTCCGGGTGACCAGGACACTTTGATCCAACCTGACGGAAGTTCTTAATGTCATCCATTGAAACCTTGTATCCGGCCAGATGAAGGATGCTGTAAAGAAGCATTGAACCATGTCCTGCAGAAAGAACAAAACGATCTCTATCCTTCCATGCTGAGTCTGCAGGATTGTGCTTCATGATTTCGCCGTATAAAACAGCAGCAACTTCTGCAGCACCAAGAGGAAGTCCCGGGTGACCTGACTTTGCCTTCTGAATTGCATCCATTGAAAGACTGCGGATTGATTTTGCAACAGCCTCAATTCCCTGTTTGTCCATAAAAAACTCCTTTAAATAGGGTAAAAAATAAAAAATAATAGCCGCCCGTTCATTTCACAGGTGGCTTATATATCAAAAGCATTCCTATTCAGAATACCTTTTAAATGCAGCAACAAGTTCATCCTTAGATGGTTTTCCCTGAAGGAAGTGCTGAAATTCTGTTGATTTAATAGCCTTTGCCAGTCCGGAAAGAACAGCCAGGTGAGCCTTTGAAGAATTAGAAAGAATCACAAACATAACATACACATTTTTATTATCAGGACCATTCATATCCAGTGGTGATTTAGGAAAACAGACAAAAATCCTCTGATCAGCTTCACTTTCCAGCATTGGTCTTCTTGGATGAGGAATGGCAATTCCGTTTCCTACAGCAGTACTCAGTACATTTTCCCGGGCCTGCAGTTCATCAGCCAGATCTTTTTTATTCAGATAGGCAGGAAGATTAAGCTGTTCTGTAAGGTTCTTATACACCTCTTCAGAATTCTGTCCTTCCACATCAGTAAAAACTCCACCTTTTTCAATCAGTGAACAGATTTCAAACACATCTCCCATTTTACACATCCTTTTTTTTTAATAGACCTTAAATTTTTTAAGCTGGCAGTCCCGCAGCCCTTTTTTTATACTTCCCTCGATTTCTTCAAAATTCCACTTCATTCCTTCAACGGTATCCAGGGCATTGTCCATTGAACAATACTCATAAACTTCATCACAAATCCACTGAAGCATTTTAAGCAGATTAGAATAAATCTGAGAAAGAACAATTATCTCGTGCTGAGGAAGATACTCAAGCACATCTCCAGCCTTATCAATCTGCAGGAGAAGATAATTAACCCTGGTATAAAGCTCCAGAGTCTGTCTTCTCACATGCCCCCAGGGCTGATCCTTAAACCAGTTATAAGTCTTTTTGATTATAGTATTTCTCGACTTCAAGTGCAATAATAAGTCCCTTTCCTCTCTAGGTTCAGGCTTGTATTCCTTAGGATAATAGAGGGCAACTATGTCATTAAGATTTTCACTGCGGCGGAAAAGCATATCCCTTATAAAAAGATCCAGGACATAAGGAGGGGTTTCGTATGCAAAAGGACGTCCTTCTCCCCGCCTTCCTGAAGATTTTTTTACGGCTGATAAATCAATCTTATTCCATTTGCCTACAGCAGGAATTTCTTCCCCCTTGCGCCAGAGCCGGCTTTCTACACCAAAGGATTCAAAGGCAACTTTTCTGTTGTGATAGGTTAAAAATTCTTCAATGGAACCGCAACTGGAAATACACAGACTTGAAAGGTTCTGGCAGAATACATTGGCAAACTGTTCCTCAATGCTGCCACACGGGCCGTTCTGATCAAAAGACTCCAGCATAAGTTTTTCAAGATTGTTGAACCAGTTGATTCTTTCTTCGGTAACTTCATTATTTGTAAAAAGCCACTGATGTTCATGAAGGACCATCATATTCAGGTGACCTTCACTCCAGTCATCAATGCAGCAGAGCAGCCGGTCTCCTTTTTCAAAACCAAAGTTTGTACTGAGAAAATCCACATCCAGGCCAGTCATATAAACCTGAGCCGGCAGGAGATAATCTCTTTCTTCCAGATGAAGGGACTCGTTTGCAGGATCAGAAGCAATGAACTGGGGCGCATACTCTTCTCCATAAAGCTGATAGGCATCTATGGCAAAATCTGAACTGAAAAGAGCAGCCTTTTTAGGAACCAGCTGACCTTCAATCCTGAATTCCAGTGCGCTTGTCAGAATGTTGGAATCAATGAAAGGCATGCAGCGGCTTCCAATTACCACAACACCTTTTTCAACTTCCCTGGCTGTAGGTTTAATGCTGAACACTTCATGTGAAAAAGTTCCGGCCCTGGTTATAAACTGATGATTTTTCAAAGCAAAAACCAGAGGATTCTGAATTAAAAGCTTTTCGCATTCCCTCTCTGAACAATGAATGCCAATAGCATCAAAAATTTTTACAGCATCCTTTAAAGTAAAAATATCCGTAAAGGATCTGAGGAAGTTGTTTACTAAAATTTCCTGAGTGGCAGTCATAACATTAAAGATAATATTTTTTTTACAATTATTAAATCTAATTTCTTCATTTTTTTTAAGGATTATGACAAATTTTATCCCAGTATTCTGCAGCGGGAGAAAGTTTTGTATCATTTTGACGCAGTTAAAAGGGACATTTTGACCCAGTGAGTCATTTTTTCTTTCACAAGGGCCTCCTGCTAATTAAAAACGGAAAAAGATTGTGTTTTCTTTTCTTTATCCGGATGATTTCAGGGGAATTTTTCAATTTTTTTTATTGTTTTTCACTTTTCTGAAAAAAAATGATGATTTTTAGATTTTTTATTTAACTTGGCACATAACTTGCTTAATATTAAGCGTAAGGCAAAAAGAAAGCCTGAAAAAAAACAAAGATCCCACGGAGGCACAAAATGAACGAATTATCACTTTTTAACACACTTTTTAATGACGGACTGGCTTTTGACATTTCATGTGGAAGAGGCACAGGCTCAATGCCTAAAGTTGACGTAAAGCAGACAAAAGATAACTACCAGTTTCAGATTGACTTGCCTGGTATGACTCAGGATGATATTGACATCAGCATCAAGGAAAATACATTAACAGTTGCTTCAGTTCAGAAGGAAGAAAAATCTGAAGAGAAATCTGAAGAAAAAACTGAAGAAAAGAACAGGGAAGTTTTCCTCATCAGGGAAAGAGCCCCGTTCAGCTTTAAGAGAAGCTTTACCCTTCCAAGGGATGCAGACAGTTCAAATGCAGAGGCATCTTTCGTAAACGGTGTTTTAAGCATTAAGATTGCCCGTCGTCCGGAAGAACAGCCTAAGAAAATTGCAATAAAAGTTGCTTAAAAAATAACTAATTTTTTGTTAAAATAACCTAAAAGAGCCCTTTTTTTCTGTACATTATATAGTAAAAAAGGGCTTTTTAATTTGACTTTTCAATATTTATATATTAGTATAAAACGAATTCTTATACTAGGAGAATAATATGAATAATTGGTGGTTATTGATAGTTCTCCCTGTTGCAGGAATCGTTGTTGGATGGACTATTCGCTGGATTTATGCCAGATTTCAACTTTCCGCTGCGGAACAAAAAGCCGCACGCGTTAAACAAGATGCTCAAAATGAAGCAGAGGCTATAAAAAAAGAGGCTCGCTATCAGGCAAAGGAAGAACTCAACCAAGAGCGTAAACAACAGGAGCTCGAGAACAGAGAACGCCGCAAAGAAGTACAGCAGTACGAAAGCAGAGTTCAGAAAAAAGAAGAATTAGTAGAACAGAAAAACCTTGAAATTGAAAAGCGTGAAAAGGAACTTCAGGAGCGTAATGCAGCTCTCGACAAGAGGGAAGCACAGACCGCTGAAAAAGAAGAGGAGCTCCGTACAGAACTTGAACACATTTCAGGCTTGACTGCAGAACAGGCAAAGGCCCTCATTATCAAAAATCTTGAAAATGAAGCCCGCCATGATGCCCAGGTTCTTCTTAACAAAATCGATCAGGAAGCACAGGTTGCCGCTGAAAAGAAAGCCCGTGATGTTCTTATTACGGCAATGCAGCGCCTTTCCACAGAAACTACAAGCGATGTAACAGTTGCTACAGTTTCCCTTCCAAGCGATGAAATGAAGGGTCGTATTATTGGTCGCGAAGGCCGCAATATCCGTACCCTGGAAACCCTTACAGGCGTAGACATCATTATTGATGATACACCTGAAGCAGTTGTAATCAGCTGTTTCGATCCTGTCCGCAAGGAAATTGCACGTGTGGCACTGGAACGCCTTATTACAGATGGACGTATCCACCCTGCCCGCATCGAGGAAATCGTTCAGAAGGTTACAAGGGAAATTCAGCAGAAGATTTATGAAGAAGGGGAAAAGACACTTTTCGACCTTGGCATTGCAAATATGCCTCAGGATGGTGTTCGTGCCATTGGCCGCCTTTACTTCAGAACAAGTTACGGTCAGAATGT
>DGUP01000065.1 GCA_002394685.1 Treponema sp. UBA4307
CGAGCCTCCGGTTTTTCGAAAACTTTTTTATTCCGGTAGCATATTTAATTTCTTACGAAATAGGCCGAATGCGGTGAGCCCGACTGGAGCGGTGGCCGGAGGCCAGTGCGGAGCACCGAGGGTGACCGAGCCGCGGAACGGAGGTAATAGGATGTGGTTCATGGTATGGAGAAAAAAAGCCCCTGCATGGGATGCAGAGGCGAAACATGATTAATAAAAAAAATTATTTATAGAGCAGGTTCAGGGCGAGGAAAAGAGGAGAATTCCAGTAAATGGTTACTTCGTTGGTTGAGAAGCTCTGGTAATTGTCCACGTAACACTGGAGCGGGGGTTTGTCGGATACCAGATTTACAGCGAACTCGTCTTCCAGTTCCTGATCCGGGCCGCCCACCAGCATTCCCGGCTGAGGCTGATTTTTTGCGATTGACGGGCGGTGGTGAGGGTGCTGCGGAGGGTTGCTTCCGTAACCTGTTACGTAGCAGCGGCTCATTGGGTTTGCTCCTAAAACGTAGTCTACCTGATTTTTTGCCAGTTCCAGGTAAGCGGGATTTTTTTCAATCTGGGCGGCAAGATAGAGAAGGATTGTGATGTTCATTGCTTCCATGTTGCTGCCCCAGCCTACTTTTGCCTGTGCCTGACGGAAGCCGGATTTTTTTGCGTTGGCCTGATATTTTTTTGCGGCGTCAATTACTGCTTTTTTTACCTGAGCGACCAGTTCTTCCGGGAAGTATTCTGGATTCATTATGATGAAAAAGTCTCCGTAACCTTCCATCTGTTCCCAGCCGAACTGTTCCTGCCAGGCGTGTTCCGGATCTGAAGGGGCCTGCTGGCGAAGAGTCCAGGCGGCTTTTCCGTATTCTTTATTTTTACAGCTTACGGCAAGGGCGGCGGCGGCAAAGTATTCTTCGTCAATTGATGAGTTGTCAGTATATTCTCCGGTATCAATTGAAGCGGCATTTTTGAACTTTTTGAAAGGGATTCCTCCATTCTGCATTGAGTTCCAGGCTTTTACGGCTGCATCCAGCATAACCTCTTTTATATCGTAGTCATCACTTTCGTAAAAGAGGGATGCAAAGGCAAGGGCTCCTGCAAAATCAGCGGTGGCAGTACGGGTTGTTTCTGAGAGGTAAAGATTTTTCTGTTCTTCTTCCGGCATCTGAAATGGAGGGAATTTAGAACAGGTTACTTTGTGAATTACGGTGCCGTCTTCTTTCTGCATTTTAAGCATCCATTCAAGTTCGTACATTACTTCATCAAGAAGTTTCATTACTGATCCGGAATTTTCATAACCGCTGCTGCTCAAAAGAAGATCTACTACGGCTTTTGCTGCAGGGACTACATAACGGCCATAATCTCCAGCATCATGCCAGCCTCCAAGTGTGTCTTTTTCATATGTGCGGGACATATTTGTAGATGGCTGGGTATGGCAGGCAGGATGTCCGAACACATCATCTTTTACTTCTGTACCACAGCGGGCCAGATAATAGTAACGAAGAAGATCTGCCATAAGGTCTTTATAAGGTGAAGGAGTTATTTTAAATGGAAATGATTCTGAATCCCCTACTCTTACAGTATAAGTGCCAGGTTCGTTGAACTGTGAGAAATCAGCAGGGGCAACATATTCCCATGCCATTTCATCACGAACTGCTTTTCCCAGTTTGCCTTCATATACAACATTTTTATTTTGATCAAGCAGCTGAAATTTAAGTCCGTTTTTCTGAACCTTTACGTAGGCAATTTTTTTCTCATCAGGAGCAAATCCCACCTGATTTACACGGACAACATCTGCACCACCATTTCCTTTTTCTGCTTCTGCAATTGTATTGTTTAAAACCAGGGAAACGTCTTTTATGATTACGGTACACTTGCCGTCATTCTGATCATATTCAGGAATTTTGCCCAGATTGAATGCAACTCTTGGAGCAACATCTGAATCTTCAGTCATTGTAAAATTAATTTCATAGCGCTTTTCTTCCGGAGTGAACTGAACTACATCTATAGCGTAGGCGTGGTAATCTCCTCCGTTCAGCTGAATGCGGGCTTCGCAGCCTTTTGGTGCTGAAGAACTGGCTGTAAATGCAAAGGTGTACTGGCCGTCATGATAAAGCCTGATTCCATCATAAAAAAACTGAACGCCGTACTCTGCACCACCGGTTCTTTTTATTTCAATTTTTGCCTGATTGCCGGAATAATTAACTTCACAACTTCCTCCCTGCTGAAAATAGGTTCCCCAGTGAGTGTCCCCCATGGAAAAATCACCATTTTCAAACTGATTGACTCCGGTCATAAGATAAATTTTCGGGCCGGTATCTTTTCTGTCAAAAGGTTTAAAATTTGAACATGACAGAAAGGATAAAGAAAGGACTGTTAAAAGGGCGGTTACTGCAGTTACTTTGCCGCCTGCTGAAAACTTTTTCATAATAATTGTTCTCCTGTAATATGGATATTCTACAACCGGGAAGGGGAAATGTAAAATCAGAAAAAACTCCGTGTAAAAAAAACGTCAGAAATATCAAATATCGGCACAAGAGGCACAAAAAGCGCAAGAAGCAAAAAGGGACAAAAACAGTAAAAACAACAAAAAAAATCCGCAGCCTGAGCCTTCGGATTAAAGGACAGAAACTGCGGATTATTATATTCGGAAATCAAAATATGATTAGAAGAGTCCGGAAATTTTTCCTTCATCATCAACATCAATATTCAGGGCACTAGGAGCTTTTGGAAGTCCAGGCATATCCACAATGTCACCTGCAAAGGCAACAACAAAACCTGCTCCTGAATAAAGCTGAACGTCACGAACAGGGAAGGCATAATCTCTAGGATCTCCTAAGAGTGACTTGTCATGGCTGATTGAGTTCTGAGTTTTTGCCATGCATACAGGAAGTTTTCCATAACCTTCATCCTGATACTGCTTAAGTTTTTTCAGGGCTTTGCTTTCAAATTCTACAGATGAAGCGTGATAAATTTCCTTTGCAAGGATTTCAATTTTTTCCTTAAGGGAAGCTTCAAGAGGATATATGTTTTTAAAATCAGACTTTTCTTCTGCAACAGCGGCAACTCTCTGAGCAAGAGCTTTTGTTCCTTCACCGCCCTTTTCCCAGCCTTCACAAAGAATTGCTTCAGAGCCGGCTTCTGATGTAAGTTTTTCCAGCAACTGAATTTCTCCTTCAGTATCTGAAACAAATTTGTTAACGGCAACCAGAACAGGAAGTCCAAATTTTTTTACGTTTTCAATGTGAGCACGAAGATTTGCAAATCCTTTTTTAAGGGCCTGAAGATTTTCACTACCCAGCTCATTTTTTGCCAGCCCCCCATGCATTTTAAGGGCACGAATTGTTGCAACAATTACAACTGCGTTTGGAGCAAGACCATTCATGCGGCATTTTATATCCAGGAATTTTTCTGCACCTAAATCTGCAGCAAAGCCGGCTTCTGTAACTACATAGTCACCGGTGGCAAGAGCACATAAAGTTGCATTGATTGAATTACAGCCGTGGGCAATATTTGCAAAAGGACCACCGTGTACAAAAGCAGGATTCTTTTCCAGTGTCTGTACCAGATTTGGACGGATGGCATCTTTAAGAAGTGCGGCAATGGCACCAGTACAATTCAGCTGTCCAAACTTAACATCCTGTTTTGCATAATTCTGACCGATTGTAATATTTGAAATTCTTTCTTTAAGTTCAGAGATATTTTTTGAAAGGCAGACGATTGCCATAATTTCAGAGGCAACGGAAATCTGGAAGTGACTTTCTCTTGGAACACCGTCAATTCTTCCGCCCAGACCGATGATTACATTTCTTAGGGCACGGTCATTTAAATCCACACAACGCTTCCAGGAAACAGTTCTTGGATCTATATTCAGTTCATTTCCCTGCTGAAGATGATTATCAATTAATGCTGCCATTAAATTGTTGGCAGCGGTAATTGCATGGATGTCTCCTGTAAAGTGGAGATTAATATCTTCCATTGGAACAACCTGAGCGTAACCTCCACCACAGGCACCGCCCTTAATTCCAAAGCAAGGTCCCAGAGAAGGTTCACGGAGGGCAATCACTGTTTTTTTGCCCAGTTTATTCAAGCCGTCACCTAAAGCAATTGTTACAGTTGATTTTCCTTCACCAGCGGCAGTCGGAGTCATTGCTGTAACAAGAATAAGCTTACCCCTTTTAGCAGGATCAGCCGCAATTTTTTGAAGACGGTTAAGTTCCTTAAAAGTAAGCTTGGCTTTGCTGGAACCATACAAATCAAGTGATTCTGGGGCCAGACCGATTTTTGCAGCAACCTTTGTAATGTCTTCCATCTGGTTCTTCTGCGCAATTTCAATATCAGAAAGCATATAATCCTCCAATCCTCTAAACAGGAATGCTTTTTAATAAAAAATTATTTTTTACTCCTGAACGTCTTCCTGAACATCCAGCAGTTTAATTTCTTCATCAGTCAGTTCCTTGTACTCACCGGGAGCCAGACTTTCATCAAGTTTAAGCTTATTGATGCTTACTCTTTTTAAATAAGTAACAGTGTTTCCTAAAGCAGCAAAAAGTCTTTTCACTTCATGAAACTTACCTTCATAAACAGTGAGGTAGGCCTCGTTACAGCTGCCGTCTTCTGAAACTGTACCCCAGCTGCATTCAGCAGGAAGACAGTCTGCGGCTTCTGCTTTATCTTCTGCAGGAATATGCATTCCTTTAGCAAGTTCCGAAACGTAGTAAGAGCGTTCTTTTTCAGAAACCCTTTCTGCCAGGCGAACAAAATATGTTTTTGGAATATTCCACTTTGGAGATGTAAGGCGGTGATTCAGGTCACCGTCACTGGTAAAAATCAAAAGACCTTCAGTATCCAGATCCAGACGTCCGATTGTATTTACATCTCCGCCCAGATATTTTTTCTGGCATTCCTCCCCCAGCAGATCGTAAACAGTAGGATGCATGCCGCCCCTGGTAGAACAAACATAACCGGCAGCTTTATTCATCATGATATAGATATTTTCTTTTATTGAAAGGGGAACCGAATTTACAGCAATCTGATCTTCATTAACATTTATGTGGGCGTCAAAATCCGTGACAATCTGACCATTTACAGAAACCACTTTTGAGCGGATTAAATGGCGCACATCTTTTCTAGAACCGAATCCTGAGTTTGCAAGAATTTTATCCAGTCTTTCTAATGTTTTAACTTGTTTCACGGGGTGATTATACCTTAGATTATTTATTGATAGAAGATACTTTTTATGAAAAAATTAATCAAACATTTTTTTCATTCCAAGGATTTCTTCTTTCCAAAGATCAACTAATTCCGGAGGTTCCAGAGGCCGGGCTTTTTTACCAAAGGAAAGGATTTTTCCCACAAGTTCAGTAAAGTTGGCGGCGGGAAATTCCAGAGTAAGGCATTCCTGCCCCGGAAGATTTTCTGAGATTTCCATTACCTGCTTTTCATGCCAGGTCTGAGTTTTTACGATACGGGCTGCCTCTCCGGTAAATTCAACTTTTACTATTTGAGAGGATTTTCCGTGGAAGATTCCAAAACCGCTGTTAAGAAAATCCCTCAATTCCTTTTCATATTCAGATCCATGCTGTGAAAACTTTTCCTTACTGAGGGAAAGGCTGGTGATTCTGGAAACATTAAAAGTTCTAACAGCTTCATTTTTTCTGTCAAAAGCAACAATGTACCAGGCACCGCTGTAATTAATGAGCTGTTCTGTTTCTACCAGTCTGCGGGAACGGTCGCCTTTTACATTTTCATATTCTACATCAAGGCAAATTCTGTCCCTGACGCTGGAGCAGATACATTCAAAATATTCAGGCCGGATATTTTCCACAGTAGGCAGCTGGTAAGTAATTTTAGAACTTACATCCAGATAATCCCGGGGAACTTCATTCATAATCTGGTCAAGAACACTGTCTTCAAACAGAGGAAAATACTGCTTATTTTTTACAAAAGATTGAATCGAAAGATAGCTGAGTATAAGGCCCTGATTTGCAAATTTTAAATCAGTGAACTCTTCTTCATAGCGGTAAAGGCGAAGGGCTTTATCATAGATTACGGGCGCATTGAATCTGTTACGAAGATATTCAATATCCCGCTTGATTTGTCTTGTAGAAACTTCAAAATGTTCTGCAGCTTCAAGGGCTGTAACTCCTCTTGAAGGCGGCTGCATTTTTTTATCCAGAAAAAGAATTCTTTCGGTCTGGCTCATTTCATTAATTCCTGAATTTTTTTAGTTAAAAGCTGGCAGGCTCTTTTGTGAGTGCCAGGACCAGGATGACTGCGGGAACCTTTTTCTTCCTCAGTTTCTTCTGACATTGAAGGAAGCAGCAGAAAAGAAATTTTTCCATCATCATTCTTCCGGGCATATTCTTCAACAAACTGCCGTAAATAATCACCTAACTCGGGACCACACATTCCGTAAGCCCAGACAATTGATGCCTGAGGATTATTCTTTCTCAAGGTGCCAAGGAAGTCCCAGATTTTTTCACGAAGATATTCAGAATCTTTTTGAGCTGGAATTTTTTTTGGCAGTTTCTCCTGATCAAGATGAAGCTTAAAGCCGTTTTTCTCCGGAGAATTAAAGGCACCCCAGTCATTGGTTCCAAGATTTACTACAATGAAATCCGGCTGCCATTTTGAAAAATCATGCTTTTTGCCGGCTCCAAGTTTTTCATTTCTTTCTCCCCAGAGAAGACCTGCTTCAAATTCATACTTTGGAGGAAGGGCACAATTTATATCGTTGTCCCAGCCACAGCAGATTCCCCAGCCTGACTGAGAAAGAATTCTGAAATCTGCATTAAGATTTTTTGCAGTATTAAGGGCATAGGAATCTCTGGTTGCCATCCAGCCGCTAATCCAGTCCTGCTCGTTCACACCACCGGCCAGACCTTCTCCAGTTGTAATGGAATCCCCCACAAATTCAATTTTTAATTTCTTTTCTTTCTGAGGTAAAAAAATTTCATCGGAAGATTTTTTTTCCGCAAAGGATAAAGGAACTCCAAGGCTGTTAATCAGAACCATATGCTTTTCATCAGAACTCATAGCCTGAGTTTCTTTTAAAAGGGCAAAGTGATTTATTTTTTCCTGAGACAGGCCCCGGAAAAGACAGTAATTATTTTTTCCCGGCAGAAGCATAAAGCGACTGACCTGACATCCATTTATCCATACAGAAAGCCAGGGTTCATAAACAGAATAATCTGCTTCAATCTGGGCCCATAATTCTCCGCAGCGAGATTCCACAGAAAAACCGCTGGCTGTCCAGAAGAGAACAAGGGCAGAACCATTATCCTGCTGGGTGAAAGGAGAGCGTCCATACACATGAAGATTTTTTATCTCATCCAAAGAATAATACTTTATATCTGCCATAACTTTTTTACCCCGTTGTGGAATTATACTTTATTTTTTTGTCTTTGAAGATCTAGCAGTTGCTTTTGCCCCGCTGCTTTTTCCAGAAGCTGAGGCAGAACTTTTACCTGCAGTCTTTTTTACAGTAGTGCTTTTTGCAGAAGATTTTTTTGCAGGAGCCTTAGAAGCAGTTTTAGTAGAAGTTTTTACTGCTGTCTTTTTAGCCTCAGCCTTGCCTTCATCCGCAGAAATAAAAGGTTTCTTAAAATCCGGATTAATTTCCTGACACAAATCCTTTTTTCTGTATTTTGAAAGAGTTTTATCGTTTTTTGCAAAAGCAATCATTTTTTTAATGGAAGGTTCCAGCAGGGAAATTTCTGCCGCAAGATTGTTCTTTAAATTGATTTCATCATCAGGAAGAGCCTGAATCATATTTTCCAGCATAACAAGAGACTGGGAAGCGTAGAAGGAAAGTTCACCGGCAAAGGCAATTTCACTGTGGATTTTTGCAATGTCAGCCCTGTATTCAAGAAGGGCATCCTTAATGATTTTATCTCTTGAACCTAATTCAATAAGTTCGCCTTTATCACTGTTGAGCACCAGGGTTATGTTTGAATCAAGATTTTGAAGGACAAACTTTTCCGAAAAATCTGCACTGCCATTTTTTGAAAGTTCCTGCAGTTTTTTCTGTGTAACGCCCTGCAATTCTTCAAGTTCTTCCCTATTAACAATCATTTCAAACCTCTTATGCAAAAATTACTACTATTATATTGGTTTTTCCAAGTTATTCAATGCTTTTAGCTCTTCCCTCTTCCGCACTTGAACCAGCCGTAAGCTGCCTGCTTAAGCTTAAGAAAAGGCTGTATTCATTACCTCCGTTCCGCGGCTCAGTCACCCTCGGTGCTCCGCACTGGCCTCCGGCCACCGCTACAGTCGGGCTCACCTTGTTTTGCCTTTTGTTAAAGCTGAACAAAATTTTTCCCCAGACCTGATAACGGAAATTTATAACTTTTAAATTTCTTAAAATTTTCAAGGGAAAAACATAAATTATTACTGTAGACCATATTTCCTATGTCGGTTAAATTTACCTTAATAAGAAAAGGTTCAGGGGCTACATAAAAGTAGAGCTGAGCCTTTTTTTTGGGGATTTTATCCGTAGAATTTATCTGTTATTGATTTTATACAGCACTTCCTCGTTGCAATACAGGATAGCATATAAAATTGATACATTCTTCGAAACTTTTTTATGGGAGAAACTAATGAAAAAGACTCTTCTAAAACTCTCGGCTTTTGCTTTGGCTATAAGCCTCTTCACCTCGTGTAACTTTGATCATAATGATACAGAAAAAAAGATCAACATAGAAGGTACATCAGTTGAATTTGTAGAAAAACTTGTTATCGGCTGGAATCTTGGAAACACACTGGATGCTCCTACAGAAACCGGTTGGGGAATGCCAAAAACAACAAAAGCGATGATTGATGCAGTTGCGGCTGCAGGCTTTAAGACTATTCGTATTCCTGTAAGCTGGAGTACACATGTTACTTCATCTTACACCATTAACTCAGATTGGATGAATCGAGTTAAAGAAATTGTTGATTGGGCTATTGCGGATGATATGTACGTTATTTTAAACGTTCATCATGATAATTATTCTGAAACAGACTTAAGTGAGTCAACTACTTATGGCTATGCTCTCTCTACAACAAATTCAGATTTACAAACAAAATCGAAGTCATATCTTAACAAAGTTTGGACTCAAATTGCTACAACTTTTAACAATGCTTATGATGAAAAGCTTATTTTTGAAGTATTGAACGAACCTCGTGCAGTTGGTACAAGCGATGAATGGTATATTTCAGATTCAACAACTGCAAAAACATACTGTGACATCATCACAGATTATGAAAATACTTGTATTAATGCTATCCGTGCAACTGGTGGAAACAATGCTCTGCGCTATATCATGGTACCAAGTTATGCCGCCAGTGGAACTATGCAAGTTACCCTTGATGCATACACATTACCAACAGATTCAGCAGAAGATAAACTTATTCTTTCTACACACGCTTATTCTCCATACGATTTTGCTATGTCCGATTCAACTGATACAACTTTTGATTCTGAGGATGCTTCTTCCCTTACAAGTATTTTTGATTACTTAAATACAAACTATATTTCTAAGGGAATTGGTGTTGTAATGGGAGAAGCTTCTGCTTCTGACAAAAACAATACAGCAGAAAGAGTTAAGTGGGCAAAGGATTACTACGCTAAAGCAACTGCCATTAAAATACCTGTAGTTCTCTGGGACAATATGTCAACTGTTGCAAATGGTGGAGACATTGATAAAGGTGAATGCCACGGATATTTTAACCGCAATGCATGTAAATGGTTCTTCCCAACCATTATAGAAGCAATGATGAATACTGTCGGCGTAACAGGATATTCAATTCCAGAATATATACAACCAACAGTAGACAGTATCGGATGGGATGAAAGTAAGGCAACAACAATCTCCACAGAAGAAAAAGTTTTGAGCTGAGGTAGTGAATATAAACCAGACGCAAGTTATTTTTCAGCAGCAAAAGAAGGCTCTATTCTTAAAATAACATTCTCTGCAAGTAAAGCAACTTTAAGACTTACAAATGGTGACTGGTCAAAAGATTATAATTCAGGAACAATAATAAATGGCATTGCAAGCGGAGTTATCATTTCTGTTTCTGGAACTGAACTTTACTATGTTCTTACAGCAGATGATGCTTCCGACTGGAGATCAAGCGGGCTTACAATTTCTGGTCAAACTGGTAAAGACGAACCTGTAACAGGCATTTACTTTCAGGCTAACATAAACTAAGCAGAATACATTAAACAGGTTTCTATTAAAAAGATTTCATACCTCTTTACAAATAAAAGGGCTATGAAATCTTTTTTTTTATATTCTTTTCTTAAATACATCCTCCTTTTAGACTTTGAAAATTTTAAAATAAATCAAATAAAAAAAGTTATTTTTTTCTAGTAGAGTAAAGAATTAATCTAAAGTAGAGTTTTGTTATAATCAACTTACAAGGGCAAAACCAACAAGCCCTACACTTTAAGATTTATAAGGAAACTAAGATGAAGAAACTTCTAAAAACTATTCTCCCTCTTCTTATGGGAGCCGCCCTGCTTTCTTCAGCTGCTGCAGACTCAAGGAACGAAGGCTTTGTACCGGGAAGAACATCCCTGGAACAGGCTGCAAATATGGGTCTGGGCTGGAATCTGGGAAACACTTTGGACGCTGCAAATTTAGGTTCAAAAACAAACAGCGGTTTAACAACAGAAACAATCTGGGGGCAGCCAAAAACTACACAGCAGATGATTAAGGATGTAAGGGCTGCAGGCTTTAAGACAATCCGTGTTCCTGTCAGCTGGCATAATCACATTGTAAAAGGAAAGACTCTTACAATCGATCCTAAATGGATGGCTCGTGTTAAGCAGATTGTGGACTGGGCAATTGAAGAAGACATGTGCGTTATCATCAATATTCATCACGACAATCTTTCAATTTCTCAGATGAAGGCTAACTACGGTTTCGCACTTTCTTACAATGAAAAAATCAAGGAACAGTCAAAGCTTTATATCAGTTCAGTATGGGCTCAGATTGCAGAAACCTTTGCAGACTATGACAATCATCTTGTATTTGAAGTGCTTAACGAACCTCGTGACATTTCAGGAGAACTTACAGGCAACGAATGGTGGTCTACTGAAAAAAAAGTTATGGACGTAATTACTGAATATGAAGAAGCAGCAATCAGTACAATCCGCGCAGCAGGTGGAAAAAATGCAGACCGTTTTGTGATGGTTCCAGGTTATGCAGGATCAGGGGCAGCAAGTGCAATGCTTTCTCAGTACACACTTCCACAAGATTCAGTATCAGACAGATTAATTTTGTCTACCCACGCTTACTCCCCATACAACTTTGCCATGAGTGATTCAAAAGATACAACTTTTGATGAAGATGACCAGAAACAGCTGGATGAACTTTTCTCTTACCTCAAGGCAAACTACATTGACAAGGGAATCGGAGTTGTAATGGGAGAAGCTTCTGCTTCTGACAAAAATAATACCCAGGAAAGAATCAAGTGGGCTCACTACTATTTTGGCCTTGCTAAGTCAGCAGGTATTCCTGTTGTTCTCTGGGATAACAATTCAACAGTTGCAAACGGCGGCAACATCAACTCAGGTGAATGCCATGGATATTATAACCGCAGAAACAGCAGCTGGTATTTCCCTGAGCTGATTGAAGCCATGGTGGAAGAAAGCTATTCAGAAAACAATTAGAGAATATAAAACATATTCATTTCCAGTACACGGAAATAATATAAAAAATACCCGTCCGGGATAAAGAAAAAATTTCTTTGCCCAGACGGGTATATTTTTGTTTTAAGATTTAACTATAAAATCTCAGGCCTTTACAGGCTGCTTTAAATTCTTACTTTCTTCCAGCAGTTCACGGGCGCGGGCCAGAGCCAGATCAATATTTTCACAAATATTTTCCCGGCCCAGTTTATCTGCCATTCCGGTTTTTTCGCAGAGAAGGTAAGGCTGAGTGTGAATGCCGGAAAGGACAATCTTAACTCCCTTTTTATCGCACAGCTGCTTTGCCTGCTCCAGGGCACGAATTCCACCTGCATCAAGATAAATCATTTTGCGCATGCGGAGAACCAGAACTTTGTAATCAACGTAGGCTTTATCAACAGCCATTTCAAATTTTCTTACAGTTCCAAAGAAAAGAGGTCCTTCAATTTCATAAACCATAACGCCTTCAGGAATATTAAGGGCAGCTTCCTGAACATCGTTGTGAGTTTTTTCAATTCCACCTGTAAGGCTTTCACGACTGTTCTGAACTTCAGACAAATCAATCATTTTCTTGATAAAGAAGAAGGCAGCAAGTCCAAGACCTACAGCAATTGCTACAGTCAGGTCAACGAATATTGTAATAAGGAATGTTGCAAGGAATACAAAGAAGTCTGACTTCTGTCCCTTTGTCAGTGCACGGATTGCAGGGAAACCGGCCATGTTCCATGAAACGGAAACAAGTACGGCTGCAAGGGCACACATTGGAATGTAAACCACATATTTACCCAGCAGGAGCATAATCAAAAGAAGTGTAAGGGCGTGCACAATTCCGGCAACAGGAGTTTTTCCTCCGTTCTTGATGTTGGTTGCAGTTCTGGCAATTGCACCGGTAGCAGGAATTCCACCGAATAAAGGAGAAGCAATATTTGCAATTCCCTGGGCAACAAGTTCTGTATTTGAATCATGCTTGGAACCTGTCATACCATCAGCAACAACCGCAGAAAGAAGTGACTCGATTGCGGCCAGCACTGCAATTGAAATTGAAGTAGGGAAAAGCTTTACGATTGTCTGAATGTGAAAATCCGGAAGTTTCGGTGCAGGGAGCTTTGAAGGAATTTCTCCGTAACGGCTTCCGATTGTATCTGTTGTAAGACCTGCATATTTTGAAAGAAGTACGCTTGCCAGTGTTGCAAGAAGAATTACAACCAGTGAAGCAGGCACTTTTGAAGTAACTTTTTTTCCAAAGTGAGGCCAGACAAAAATCACAATAAGACAAAGGGCTGCCATAATAAAACTGTACCAGTTGATATGAGTAATATTCAGAGCATATGTTTGAATTTTTCCAACAAAGGTACCCGGCATTTTTTCAAATCCTTCAGGGAAAACAGAAATATTTAACCCCAGGAAGTCACCAATCTGACCGGCAAAAATTGTTACCGCAATTCCTGCAGTAAAACCTGTGATGATTGTATATGGAATAAACTTGATTAATCCTCCCATCTTGAAAATTCCAAGAAGAATAAGGATTACACCTGCCATGATTGTTGCAGTTGCCAGACCTGAAAGGCCAAACTGTTCTACAACTCCATAAACAATAACGGCAAAAGCTCCGGTTGGTCCACCAATCTGAACTTTACTTCCACCAAAAACTGAAATACAAAGGCCGGCTACAATTGCTGTAAAAAGACCAGCCTCAGGACTAACACCAGAGGCGATTGCAAAAGCTATGGCCAGAGGGAGAGCTACAATTCCTACAATAATTCCTGAAGAAAAATCTGCAAGGAAAGTTTTTAAGGAATAGTGCTTAAGAGAGTTTATTAACTCAGGCTTAATCATAAAAAACCCCGAAACATTAGTTAATTTATTGCGGAATAATGCTACAAATGTGAAAAAATAGCAATATTTTCCATATAATTGTCTGAAATTCCATATTCGAGCATTTAATTTAGCCTATTTTTACTTAAAAAACTTGTTTAATTAAGTAACACGTGGTAATCTTAATCTATGGAAAATTCACGTAAAGTAAGACTGTCTGACATTGCAGAAAAGCTTGGTGTAAGTACCGTAACTGTTTCTAAAGCAATTGCAGATAAAGAAGGTGTAGGTGACGAGCTCAGGGAAAAGATTAAGCAGGTTGCTCAGGAGATGGGCTACAAGCAGAAGAGTTCCCATCAGTCAGGCGCAAAAGGGGATACTTCAACAGGAAACATTGGTATTGTAATTCCCACCCGCTTTTTTGAAAGGGCCACATCCTTTTACTGGAATCTTTACAATGCACTTTCAAAAGAACTCTTATCCAATGGTTATTACACAATAATGGAGCAGCTGGAAGATAAAGATGAATTTGATCTTACTATTCCTCACATGATTCAGGATAAGAAAGTTGATGGAGTAATTTTCCTGGGCCAGGTTTCAAATGACTACGCCCACTTCATTACAAAAAAATATTCCAAATTTGTATTTTTAGATTTTTATATTTCTGACGAAGATACAGATTCAGTTACAACAGATAACTTCTATTCTGAATATCTTATGACGGAATATCTTATTTCCCAGGGCCACAAAAAAATCCGCTATGTAGGAAATTTTAATGCAACTACAAGTATTTCTGACCGTTTCATGGGATTTATGAAGGCCATGCTGGAAAATGGTTTATCCGTTCACTTTAACGAAATAATCAATGACCGGGATTCAAAAGGATTTAATAAGTCAATTGAACTTCCTCTGGACAATATGCCTACCGCTTTTGTCTGCAACTGTGATGACTGTGCAGTAAAAGTAATCAAGGAATTAAATCAAAATGGCTTCAGAGTTCCTGAGGATATTTCAGTTGTTGGATTTGATAACTTTGTTTCCACAGGTCCAAGTTCCCCTGCCCTTACCACAGTGGCTGTTGATCCAAACAGTACTGCAAGAGCCTGCGTTGAACTTCTGCTTAAGAAAATTACAGGCCAGCCTTACAATCATGGACATACTGTTGTGGGAGGAAAAATTCTTCTCCGGGATTCAGTAAAAAAAATCAACTGAAACTGAAAAAAATTTATGGCAGATACAGGTCACTGGGAAAATTTTCTCAGTGGCATTTTTTTATAAACTTTTCTTTATAGAGGACAGCAATGAACAAAAAAATTTATTCGGAACTGAGAGAGGAACTTACAAAAAACATTCTTCCTTACTGGGAGCAATATTCAAAAGATCCCAAGTCAAATGGTTTTTACGGAGCCATTGATAATTCAAATAAGGGAAATGCTAAAGCCTGGCGCAGTATTGTAATGGTCAGCCGCTATCTCTGGTCTTATTCACAGGCAGCCCGTCTTTTGAAAGATAAAAGTTATCTGGACATGGCAGACTATGCCTACGCATATATGATGAAGGATTTCAGGGATCCTTACTACGGCGGAGTTTACTGGTCTGTTAAACAGGACGGCAGAGCGGAACTTGCAAGAAAGCAGATTTACGGTGAAGCCTTTGCCTGCTATGCCTTAAGCGAATATGCCTGCGCCGTAAAGGAATTAAGAAAATCTCAGCTGTGTGCAGAAAATATTATGTCTGAATGCCTTTCAATTTATAATCTTCTTGAAAAGTATGCCCTGGACAAGGAGCTGGGGGGATATGCAGAAGCCCTGAACAGAGACTGGTCTTTTACAAAGGAAACAAGTCTTTCTGCAAAAGATATTGACTGTGCTAAATCCATGAATACAAATCTTCACGTTATGGAAGCCTACACCAATTTGTACAGAAATCTGCCTGTTGTTTATCCGGAGAATAAAAATCTTTTAAAAGCAGTGGGAAAATCATTAAGCAGTCTGGTAAAGGTTCATCTTGAAAAAATCTTAAACAAAAAGGATTTCCACCTGGATCTTTATTTTAATGATAAGTGGCAGCAGATTGGACCTGATGAAATTTCCTACGGCCATGACATTGAAGCAAGCTGGCTGCTTTGGGAAGCGGCTGAAGTTCTGCAGAATGAAAGCCTCATGAAAAAGGTAAAGGCTCCGGCCCTTAAGATTGCAGAGATTTCTTACAACGAAGGATTTGACCAGGAAACCGGAGCCTTTGACAATACAATGTTAAATGGAAAAAGAGATACTACCAGAGTATGGTGGAATCAGGCAGAAGCAATTAATGGTTTCTACAATGCCTGGCAGCTTACAGGGGATGAAAAATACAGCAGGGCAGTTGAAAGAATCTGGGAATGGGTAAAAACTTACCAGAAAGACAAAAGCTACGGAGAATGGTTTGCCAGTGTTACAAGGGATGGAAAGCCTGTTGCCAAAGAACTTAAGGGCGGTAACTGGAAGACTTCCTATCACAATGGACGCTGCTGCATGGAACTGTTAAAGAGAAAATAATTTTTCTGCAGGGGGATCTTTTATTTCCAGGTCTCCCACACTTTTGTGTTTAAGCCCACGCTTGCCTTATCTTTTCCGTTACGGCAAACCGGCTGAACAAGTAACTGCTGATTTTCAAAAAGTTTAGAGGCTTTTTCGCTTTCGTCTAACCAGGCGATTGAGGAATAGTCTTTATTTTTTTTATCAGTCATCTGTTCCAGGGCGGCTTCCCTGCTTCCAGTCTGACGAATCATTACCTGAAGAACAGATTCAAACTCACCTGCACTCATTTCTTTTTCCTTCAAATCAATAAACTGGAAAGGGATTCTTCTTTCCTTAAACCACATCTGAGCTTTTTTACAATCAAAGTTTTTGTTAGTACCAAAAATCTGAATCATCTTTTCTCCTGCTTATAGTCCCTTAAGGATAAAAAAATTTTTTATTAAAGACAACAGTTTATCTGGAAAGCCCGAATGTGGAGTTTTAAAAACTTAATACTTTTACAAAAAACGACGCGAAGGAGTGAAACGGCTTGCGAAACACTCATTTTGTGCTGCCGCGCAAGCGGCAA
>DGUP01000034.1:0-26474 GCA_002394685.1 Treponema sp. UBA4307
GATTCACCGAACAGCTATGCTGTGAAGGCACCGCTCGCCTGCTTCACGCATTTTGTGCTTGTAATTATAAACGGTTGCCGCTTGCGCGGCAGCACAAAATGAGTGATTTCGCAAGCCGTTTCACTCCTTCGCGCCGTTTTTTGTAAAATATTAAGTTTTTAAAACTCGACATTCGGGCTATTTAAACTATAAAATAAAGGATAAAATTATGAAAAAAATTACGCTCTTATTTGTATTATTGTTTTCAACATTCATGCTTTTTGCAAAAGAACAGAAATACACTGTTGATGAATATGAAACAATGCTTAATCAGCAGGATTATGAAAATTTAATTATTAAAATCCAGGAAAAAAATGAAGAAGCATATTCTGTTTCAGATAATTTTTATCTCGGTTTAAGTAATTATCTTTTAAGTAATAATGAAGAAGCTCAGCATTATTTTAAACTCGCTTTTGAAATGGATCCAGATTTTTATGATGCAGGCAGCTACCTTGCTTATTCATATCTTTTAGATGGTAAGAATGAAGAAGCAAGGTACTGGTACGAACAATTAATAAAACTTGATTCAAAAAATCCTGTTGCTTATTCAATGCTTGTATATATTTACGAAGATCTTGGAAATTTAGAAGCAGCATATGAATATTCATATAAATATTATCAGCTTGTAAAAGACAGTAATTCTCTCAGTCAGCTTTCCTATGTTCTTTTTGAAATGAAAAAATATGATGAGGCTAAAACTTATATCAAAAAATATTTAAAGAAAGAACCTGACTCTTACACAATGACTTCGTTTATGATTTATATTCTCACAATGAGTGGTGATTACAAGCAGGCTGAAAAATATAAAAAACAGCTTAGAAATATATGGAAAAATTCTGCTGATCCAGAAATCCTTAAAGAAAAATACTTCCAGATTTATGATTTTGAATATGAAGGTCTTAACCTTTACATTTTTGAAAAAATCGATATGTCAGGAGAATATTATTATCCTTTGACTTGTTATGTATACAAAGATGAAAATCCAATTAAATCAATTAATATTGAATACGATTTTATAACAAAGGATTTTGGAACTCCATATTTTTTAGGCGTGAATGAATTTGATACAAAAGTTCACTCAACCATTCAGGGCTTTAGCAAATGTCCTTCACTGGAAGAATTCATTGAATATATTAAACTTGTTCTTGATGAAAACGTTGAATCAGTAGCAAGCAGTCAACCCGTTGACATTCAGGAATAATTCTTAAAACTGATTTTATTTATTTGCATAAATGAATATCTCCCATCTGTCCTGAAGTGAACCATTCTTTTCGTTTACAACTTTTGTGAGTTTTCGCTTCAGGCCTGCTCTGTCATAAAAGCCGTAATTACATTCTGTATCTGTGTGAAGAAAAAAAGTTTCAAGATGATGGGATTTAAGTTTTTCTTTGTAGAATTCCATCATTAGTTTTCCAGTGCCCTGACCTCTGACTTTTGAATCGTTTACAAAAAGAATTAGTTCGGAATCAAAAGTACAAGGGAGTTCTTTTTCCTGAAGATTACATTCCTTAAAAAAAGTTTTCCAGGCTTTAACCTGATATGTGAAATCTTTGACAAAAAAAATTGGAAGTGCATTAAAAAATGCTTTTAGAAAATATATGTTTTTTTTAACAAAAGAAATTTTGTCTGATGATTTGATTTTGTTTTTTGATAGTTCACGCCAGGCAGTTATTCCAATAATTTCTTTTCCAGAACAGAGTGTCCAGGCATAATCTGAATGTGACAGGCAGTAATATAAATAAGCCCTGCCGAATTTATCTGCAGTTTTCTGGTGCTTTATATTGTTTCCAAATCCCCAGAGAGAGTTTAAAATTTCAGAAATTTTTTTTCCGTGAGTTGAATTGAATTTTTCAAAATAAAAAGGTTCCATTGTTTAACCAAAATTAATTTCTTCCCCGAATAAAAATCAGGGAAGAAATCATTGTTTTTTATTACTCCCAGCCAAATGTTGCAGGAGGTTTGTTGCTCAAGTCGTAATAAACGGCATCAACAAATCCCAGTTTTGAAATATCCTCAACAACCTGATGAAGAAGATCTGTGTCCAGCCAGGCAAAACGTGCTGTCATTACATCTTCTGAACATACAGGACGAAGCACAATAGAAGTGTGATCCTTTTGTGAAGCATAAGGAATCGTAATTGTCAGATGCTGGAAGATTTTTGAATACCATCCGCTTTTGTGAAGAGCCTGAATCATAATGTTGTCACATTCTCTCAGCTGATCAAGACGGCCTTTGTCACAGTAGCCTTCCTGCAAAGAAAAATCTTCATCCTTCAAATTTTCATTTTGCCAGAGTTTGATAATTGTTCTGTTAATGTAACTTGAAGAGTTTGTAATCTGACTGGAAGCCTGTTCAAGTTTTTCCCACTTTTTTGGTAAATGGAAAAAGCCTTTTTCTTCCCCTGCAAAAGTAAGAACACATGGGAATCTGTAGGTTCTGAAATCTCCCTGAACACCAACTGATCGAACAGGAATAACAGTCTTCTTTAAATCCTTAGAACAGTTTTCGCAGAACATATTCAGCTTAATGTTTTCTGCTTCAGTTTTTGCCTTTTCAAATTCCTCTTTGTCTTTTTCAGAGAAACTTCCATCTGTGCAGAGAACATTAATGCTTAAGCCAGGTCCCGGGAATGGATGGCGCATTATAAGTTCATCAGAAAGACCAATTTTTTTGCCGATGGAACGGACTTCATCCTTGTACAAATCTTTAAGAGGTTCAATGATAAGCCCCTGTGCAATAAGTTTTTGAATTCCTTCAACACGGTTATGATGGGTTTTGATTACATGAGAATTTTTTGTTCCACCAGATTCAATAATATCCGGATAAAGGGTACCCTGTGCCAGCATCCATTTTGATTCATCAAGTTTCTGTCTGGCAACAACTTCATCCCTTACCTTAATAAAGTTTTCTCCAACTGCCATTCTTTTTTTCTGTGGATCAGTAAGATGGTAAACGGCCTTAAGAAAACTTTCGCTGGCATCTTCAACAATAAAATTATTAAATCCATGTGCCTTGTATGCTTTTTCTACATTTGCACTTTCATTTTTGCGCATAAAGCCGTTGTCAATATGGAGACCAAGAACTCTGTCCTGACCAAGTGCTTTATTAAGAAGGGCAAAGGCAACAGTTGAATCAACTCCGCCACTAAGGAAGAGAAGAACATTTTTATCTCCTGCATCCTTTTTAATGCTCTCAAGAATATGATTCAGAACTGTATCTTCATCCCAGTTTTTCTGCATCTTACAAATGCTGGCAAAGTTCTGAAAAATTTTATTTCCTTCAGGAGTATCCTTAACTTCACAGTGGCACTGAAGTGAAAAGCGCATAAGTTCAAGATTCTGAACAGCTGCAAAAGGACAATCTTTTGTGCTGCCGATTACTTCAAATCCTGGACCTAAAGAAAGAACGCCGTCCTGATGACTCATCCAGACCTGGGTAGAAGAATTTACTCCTTCAAGAAGAGGGGAAGATTTGCCGGCTTCATTTTTTACAAGTTCTGCAATTCCAAATTCTCCCACATCAGCTTTTCCCACTGTTCCGCCGTAACTTTTTGCCATAAGCTGATGACCGTAGCAAAGACCTAAAATCGGTACATTAAGTTTTAAAATATCAGAATTGAATTCAGGAACATCCTTATCGTAAACAGAGGCAGGACCTCCACTCAAAACAATACCCTTTGCACCTTTAAGACTATCTGTGTCAGCAGAAGGAAGGGCAATTTCTGAGTAGTAACCCATCATACGGAATCTCTTTGCAATAAGATGAGCGTACTGGCTTCCAAAATCAAGAACTACAATTTTTTCACGTTCCATAAATTCAATACTCCTTAAAAAATTTGAATAAGTTTAATATAAAATAAAAAAAATTGCCATGAGAACACAAGGAACCCATGGCACAATTTTATTTTTTATTTTCACAAGATGCTTTTATAAAATCCCTGAAAAGAGGGCCTGCCTTGTTTGGACGGCTCTTAAATTCAGGATGGAACTGACCCGCAACCATCCAGGGATGATCCGGTACTTCGCAGACTTCAACTAAATCTCTTTCTGGATTTATCCCTGCAATAATCAAGCCTCCGGCCTTAAGCTCCTCACGGTACTTATTGTTAAATTCATATCTGTGGCGGTGGCGTTCCCAGATAACAGGCTGGCCGTATGCCTTTTCCGTTAAGGTTCCTGGAGTAACCTGACACTGGAATTTTCCAAGACGCAGGGTACCACCAAGAATTTTCCCGTTCTGGTCAGGCATTAAGTCAATAACAGGATGACTTGTTTCCGGATTAATTTCTGTAGAATGAGCATCTGTCCAGCCAAGAACATTTCTTGCGTATTCAATTACAAGAATCTGCATTCCCAGACAGATTCCCAGATATGGAACCTTATGTGTACGGGCATATTTTGCAGCAAGAATCATACCTTCAATTCCACGGCTGCCAAATCCTCCCGGCACAATTATTCCGTCAGCGTTTTTCAGTTTTTCCTCAGCACTCTTATCATCTGTAATATTTTCTGAATCAATCCAGTCAATTACAACTTCTGCTTCATTAGCAATACCGCCATGTGTCAGGCTTTCTACTACTGAAAGATAAGCGTCGTGGAGTTCAACATATTTTCCAACCAGAGCAATATTAACTTTACGCTTTGGATTTTCAAAAGTGTGAACCATCTGAGCCCATTCTTCAAGATGTGTTTCCTTTCCTTCAATATGGAGGATTTTGCAAACTGCATTTCCCAGCCCTTCTTCTTCCAGTGTAAGAGGAACTTCGTAAATTGATTTAGCATTCTTGTTCTGGATTACGCAGTCTACATCAACATTGCAGAATTGGGCCAGCTTTTCACAGGTTGCCTGATTTATATCAACTTCTGTTCTCAGCATAAGAATGTCCGGCTGAATACCAAGTTCCTGCAGTTCCTTAACCGAATGCTGGGTAGGTTTTGTCTTAAGTTCACCGGCCTTTTTAAGATAAGGAATAAGGGTAAGGTGAATGTAGCAGCAGTTTTCTTCCCCAACTTCGTATTTAAGTTCACGGATACATTCAATAAATGGAAGGGATTCAATATCGCCTACAGTTCCGCCGATTTCAGTAATGATAATATCCGGATTCTGTTCCTTTGTAGAAAGAAGCATTCTTCTTTTGATTTCTTCCGTAACATTTGGAATTACCTGAACAGTGCCTCCGTGATATTTTCCTTCACGCTCATTATTAAGGACAGAAAGGTATACTCTTCCTGCAGTAGTGTTTGAAGATTGTGAAAGAACTGCATCAGTAAAACGTTCGTAATGTCCAAGGTCAAGGTCTGTTTCTGCTCCATCATCAGTAACAAAAACTTCCCCGTGCTGAATAGGGTTCATTGTTCCCGGATCAATGTTAAGATATGGGTCAAATTTTTGATTGATAACTTTCATTCCGCGGCTTTTTAAAATTAAACCAAGGGAAGCGGCTGCAATTCCTTTTCCCAAACCACTAACAACACCACCAGTAATGAAAATATATTTTGCCATATAGAAACTCCACTTGAACTGAATAAGCGTCAGTTCACAACGCGCGGATTATAATAAATTATCGTTTATACGTCCATAAATTTTTGAAAAATAAGAACTGATTTTTGAAAGAGCCTTTTGGGATACCTTAAGGTTTTTATCAATCAGTTCATAAAAAGTTTCCTTATCAATTCTAAGAAGCTGAACATCAGTAACTGCTTTTGCTTCTTCCTTGCGGGAACTGTTTAAGAGACAGGCCTGCTCTCCGAAAAAATCTCCAGTGTCTTCGTATTCCACATTGTTTGGCTGCATTATTAAAACAGAACCTTTAATTATGTAGTAGACATAATCCTCTTTATCCCCCTGAAAATAAATGAATTCATCTTTCTTAAAGGAAACCGTTGAGCCCTTTTTTGAAATGAGGGAGGTTGGAGTTATAAAGAGAATGCGCTTCATTGTAGGAATGAGTCTTGTATCATCTCTTTCAGGTAAAACGTAAAGTTCAGATAAAAGCAGGGTATCAAAATACTGGTAAACAAAAAGAAACTCTGCAAAGTAAAGGAAAAACAAAAAGAAGAACCACACTTCAAGAAGAAGAACAATGATTGTAGAAAGAGCTCCGTAAACAAAGTTGTAATTGTTTATGTTGATGAAATACCGCATGAGTTTCTGGAATGACCAGAAGACCAGTGTACAAAGTCCCGCAGAAAACATTGTAGGCAGAAGGGGAGGCTTGGACCTTGAGCCTTGTTTATAGAAGAAAAATACAACTGCAAAAATGAAAACTACAGGTACTCCATTTACGATTATAGTAGAAAGGTTACTGGTGATGATTGGAAATTTCGTAAGAAGATCTGCAAAAACCGGTTGAGCCCGAACTGTTCTCAAGACAGAAATAAAGATGATTAAAAAGGCTGCAGAAATAATGAAGATTGCTTCCCCAATTAAAATAATACCCTGCTGCAGTAAAGGCTGTACTTCAACTTTTTCCTTAAAGATTGTCCGCAGGGAAGCCATGGACGAAGCAAAAAATCTTCTTGCCATAAAAAAGATTGTAATGATCATTACAATTTCTACGGAAGTAATCTTTGAAACGTTGAGCAGACTGTCAACCATTGATTCTATATTGAAGGCTTTGTCAAAGATGCCTGTTTTTGCCAGAAGTTCAGTTACTGCTTCAGGAGATGTATGCAGAATACGTACAACAATTGCAAAAATCAAAAAAACTACCGGGATAAAGCTGAAGAGAAATCCAAAAGCGCAGGAAGAGGCATAAGATATTAAACCGTTGTCTGTGAAAAAGACCGTCGTCAGATAAATAGCCTGAGAGAAGGATCTGAATGTAATGTTGCCCATCTTTCGGATATTTTTGAGAGGTTTGTTTATAACCGGCTTTTTTCTTTTTTCACTCATACTGCCTGTATTACTTTTAAAATTATTTTCTGATGATAAAAAAATGTCCAGTAATAGTTAACGCTAGTCAATTGCTTATGATTATAAACGATTGCTAGCGTTAACGGATATTTACAAATGTAGATTTTTAGAAATCTGCAAGTTTTGGTGCACGTGGATAAGGAACAACATCCCTGATGTTAGCCATACCTGTAATATAGCGGAGAAGTCTGTCAAAGCCCAGACCAAATCCAGAGTGTGGAACTGAACCAAAGCGGCGCAGGTCAAGATACCACTGGTAGTTTGACATATCCATTCCTCTTTCTTCACATACCTTAAGGAGCTTGTCGTAGTTTTCTTCGCGTTCAGAACCACCAGTGATTTCACCAAGTCCTGGAACCAGAACGTCTACTGCGCGTACAGTCTTTCCGTCTTCGTTAAGTTTCATGTAGAAAGCCTTAACATCCTTTGGATAGTTGTAAACCATTACAGGTGACTTGAAAATCTGTTCTGTAAGGTAGCGTTCATGTTCTGTCTGAAGTTCTTTTCCCCAGCTGATTGGGAATTCAAACTTGTCATTGTATTTTTCCAGTTCAGCAACAGCTTCTGTGTATGTAATTCTCTTGAAAGGAGTATTTACTACGTGTTCCAGCTGAGCAATTGTTCCAGGCTGAATTCTCTTTTCAAAGAATTCCAGGTCTTCGCGGCACTTTGTTAAAGCCCAGTTGAACATATACTTAAGGAATTCTTCTTCCAGATCCATATCATCATAAAGATCAAAGAAAGCCATTTCAGGTTCGCACATCCAGAATTCTGCCAGGTGGCGTGGTGTGTTTGAATTTTCTGCACGGAATGTAGGTCCGAATGTATAAACACGGCTCAGGGCTGTTGCAAGAGTTTCTGCTTCCAGCTGGCCTGAAACAGTAAGATTTGCCTTTTTACCAAAGAAGTCCTTTGAGTAATCAACAATCTTTGTTGCATCTTCAATCTTCATTCCGTTAGCGCCTGCTTTAACACCCAGTTCTGCAATCTTTTCAAGAGAAAGGGTTGTTACCTGGAACATTTCGCCTGCACCTTCTGCATCAGAACAGGTGATCTCAGGAGCCATAATGTAAACAAAGCCTCTTTCCTGGAAGAAAGTGTGAAGGGCAGTAGCCATCTGGTTTCTCAGACGGAAAACTGCTCCGAATGTATTTGTTCTGGCACGGAGGTGGGCGTTCTCACGCAGATACTCCATGGACATATTTTTTTTCTGAAGAGGATAAGAATCTGTTGGACATTCTCCAAGAACTTCCAGCTTTACAAGAGTTACTTCAACTGCCTGACCGCTGGCTGGTGAAGGAATAATCAATCCTTCTGCCTTAACAGAGGCACCGGTTGTTGCTTTTTTGAGCTGCTCTTCCACAGCATTTACGTCTAAGCCATTTGCTGGATTTGTTCTGTCATAAGTGAGCTGAATGGAAGCAAAGCAGCTACCATCGTTAACCTGAATGAATACCAGGTTCTTAGAATCGCGTTTTGTGCGGATCCAGCCGCAAACTGTAACTGTGCGTCCGTCCGGTTGAGATGTTAATAAATCTTTTATTAAAGTTGGTTTCATAAACATCAATTATATGAATTTAACTAGAAAATTCAATCTAAAGAGAGGTTTACTCCTATTTATAAGAGGATTTTTGCAGTTTTTTTTGAAAAAAATGCGTTTTTTTAGAGATTTGAATTATAATATAAGGCATTGAATGGAATTTTTATAAAATTCTTAACACTGTATAAAAAAATAGACGTTAAATTTTTGTAAAATGTATTAAAAAATATACATTTTTCTAAAAAAAAATCCTTGAATTGAATAAAAAAGTATACACTTTTCAATTGTTTAGACAAATTTATACTTTCTGTCTGTATAAAAAAGTATACATTAATCCCTTTGAAAAAAAAATCAAAAAAAAATTAAAAAATTGTATAATTTGGTAAAGCTATATTACATAAGGATTTAAGACCTTTGCTCCTGTATTATTTTGCAAAAAATTATATAAAATTGTGTTAGTTGGCATAAAACTTGCAATAATAATTACTGAGAAATAATTAAAACGGAGTGAAATCATGGAAATGGACATCTTAAACTCTTATTTGAACGATATTCAGAAATATGAACTGCTTTCTGCAGAAGAAGAAGCTTCTCTTGCTTCTAAGATCAAAGAAGGATGTAAGGTATCTCTTAAGAAATTAATCAATTCAAACCTGAGACTGGTTGTAAGTGCAGCCTACAAGTACATAAACCTGGGCATCCCTGTAATGGATCTCATTCAGGAAGGAAATATGGGCCTTATGGTTGCTGCCAGCAAATTTGAAAGATCATTCAATACACGTTTTTCATCATATGCATACCCATGGATTTCACAGTACATGCTGCGTTATGTAAAGAAATTCTCTGGTATGATTACCCTTCCTTCAAGAAAGGAAGAACTGGTTCGCACCATCAGAAATACAAGAGCTTACCTGCTCCAGGAAAATGGTGAAGAACCAAGCGTTGAAGAGATTTCACGCTACCTTGGAATTTCTGAAAGCAAGGTTCAGCTTGGACTTAAATACGCTTATTCTGTATCTTCCCTGGATCAGGAAGTTGATGATTCAAACAAGTCTACAACTGTTGGAGAACTGATTTCAGATACAACATATTCTCCTGAAAGACTTGTAATGCGTGAAGAAACAAAGCGTTCTGTTAGAGATTTAGTTGATGAACTTCCTGAAAGGGAAAAAGAAGTTATCTGGTACCGCTATAATTTTGAAGGTGAAACCAGAACAAGAACTCTTCGGGAAATTTCTGGAATTATCGGTGTTAGCCCTGAAGCAGTACGCCAGGCAGAAATCCGCGCCATTAAGCATATTCAGCTTCAGGTTGAAGAGAATAAGGATATTGCTATTGCAATTGCCTGATTGCCTTTAACAAACTGGAATTTTGTGGAATAATGCAGTTATGAAACAGAATTCTAGTTCAAAAGGTAAATCGACTAAAACAACAGGAAAGAAGACTTCAGCTTCTTCCTATACAGGAGTTTCCTCAAGAGGAGCTCCTGAACGCAGCACAAGTTCTTCAAGAACAAAAGCAGCTGCTTCAAAATCATCTTCTGCAAAGACTTCATCTAAATCTGCAGGATCAAAAACTGCTTCATCAAAAACAGCAGTAAAATCTTCTTCAAAAACAACGGCTTCAAAAACTGCTGCTTCTAAATCATCAGTTTCAAGAACATCAGCTGTAAAATCCGCCGCTCCAAAAAACTCATCAGCAAGAGCTGGAAACGTAAAAACTTCTGCTGCAAAGAAGAGCCCTTCTAAAACAGGAAGCGTAAAAACTTCTTCTCCGGTCTATGCAAATGAAAGGGTTTCTGCTCCTGCTTCTTCAAATGGAAATGTGAATACAAATCATTATTCCGGCAGCAAAAACAAGGGCGGAAAATTTTTCTCAAACAAGGGACTGCTGCAGGCAAAAGCAAAAAGCGGAAAGGTAAAAATGAATACAAAGGCAGTAGTTGTTCTTTGTACCATAATTGTTCTTTTCTGCGCTGCCCTGATTATGATTGCCGTTCTCAATGGAAAGGTTTCTCAGGCAAGTGAGGATAAGGCTTCTCAGATTACAAATGCAATCGAACAGAAGGATAATCTTATTCCTGCCGATAATTCTGCTTCTCCAAAAACGGACAAGGCTAAGACTGATAAATCAAAAGTAAATGACAAGCTGGACAGAAAAAAGTCTTCTGATAATTCAAAGACTTCTGATTCTGAAAAAAATAGAGTGGATTCTAAGGCCTCTGATACTTCAAAATCTTCTGACAACTCAAAGGCTTCTGATTCAGCAGAATCTTCACTTACTAATGATGAACTGTCTCTCTTAAATGAAACTCTTGCAATCAGCGAACTGCCAGATCCTCTCAGTACAGATCTGTCTGTGAATAATGCAGCTGCATCAGTAACTGCGGATAAAAAAACTTCTGCGGTAGAACTTACTCCTTCTGCATCTGTTCTTCCTTCTTCATCAAAAACTTCAGTTTCTTCAGGAGGGGACAGTAACAAAAATGCAGAAAGTCTTGTACCGTATGCAATTCCTCCTGCAAAAAACAATGCAACTTTAATTTTTGTAATTGATGATGCCGGATACAATGTAGCTAATGTTAAGGCTTATGCATCACTTCCTTTCCCTATTACAATTGCCGTTCTGCCTAAACTGGCACACTCAAAGGATGCGGCTTACGTGGTAAGGGCAAATAAAAAGGAACTGATTCTTCACCAGCCAATGCAGTCTACAAACCTTAAACTTAATCCTGGTCCGGGAGCAATCACTCCTGACATGACTTCTGCAGAGATTGCTGCTCTTGTTAAGGAAAATCTTGATGAAATTGGTCCTGAGGTAAAGGGGCTTAATAATCACGAAGGCTCTCTTATTACAGAAGATCTGTCTAGAATAGGAACAGTTCTTGATGTTGCAAAAGAAAGAAAGATTTACTTCCTTGATTCAAGAACAACTGTTCAGACAAAGGCTCCTCAGGCAGCTTCCAGCCGAAGCATGTCCATTAAAGAAAGGGATGTTTTCATTGATGATATTGTTTCCCGGGAAGAAATGCTTGCACAGATTTATCGAGGTCTGGATATTGCAAATAAAAATGGAAAAGTTATAATGATTGGCCACGTGGATAAGTCTGTGAAAATTCTCCCTGACTTGCTTAGAGATATGTATCCTTATCTCATAGCAAAGGGATATAAATTCGCTCTTCCATCGCAAATGTAATTTTTGATTCTGGCTGCAAAGAATCTTATTCAATAGAAGGTATTTAATATGAAGGTTTTGGGAATTGAAAGCTCTTGTGACGAAACTGCCTGTGCCATTGTTGAAGACGGTAAAACGATTATCAGTAATGTGGTGGCAACACAGATTCCTTTTCATCAGATTTACAAGGGCGTAGTACCTGAAATTGCCAGCCGTAAGCATGCAGAATGGATTTTGCCGGTTGTAAGGCAGGCTCTTAATGAAGCAGACATGACTCTGGATCAGGTTGATGCAATTGCTGCAACAAACCGTCCGGGGCTTATGGGTTCTCTTCTTGTAGGTTTAACTTTTGGAAAAACTCTGGCCTGGGCAAGCGGTAAGCCTTTTTATGCAGTAAACCATATGCTGGGACATATGTATGCAGCTCATCTTTCAAACGACATTCAGTATCCTTATCTGGGACTGCTGGTTTCCGGCGGTCATTCCATTATTGCAAAGGTTACTGATTTTGATAAGCTTGAAATCCTGGGAACAACAATCGATGACAGTGTAGGTGAAGCTTTTGATAAAGTTGCCAAATATTATGATTTAGGTTATCCGGGCGGAGTGATTATTGATAAACTTGCCCAGCAGGGTAATCCTAAAGCATTTAATTTCCCTATGCCAAAACTGGACAAGGGGGATCATCGTTATGATGTTTCTTTCAGCGGATTAAAGACTGCTGTAATTCATCAGGCGGATATGTTCCTGCAGAAGGGCTTTGAAAATACAAGGGAAAATATTGCAGCAGCTTTCCAGGAAACCGCCTGTAAAACTTTAATCAGCCGTCTGATGAGGGCAGTTGAAGATACTGGTCTTACTACAATTGTTGCCGGCGGCGGAGTTGCAGCTAACTCAAGGCTTCGTTCCATGCTGGCTGAACACAAGGAGCTTAACTGTATTTTCCCTCCTCTTAAACTTTGCGGTGACAATGGTGCAATGATTGCCGGAGTTGCATATCACTTCCTTGCAAGAGGTGAAAGAAGCGGCTGGGATACAACTGCCTGTGCCCGTATTCCTCAGTTCAAGAGGGGACTGGCAAATCTGGAAGCCTTTGGCCGGAGATAGAGTTTGTTATAGGATAAAGCTATAACAAATATAAGTTATATATATAGAAAACCTATTGACTTAGTAGGTAATAAAATATAGGCTGAATCAACTTGCTTTTCAGGAGGTTGATGTATGAAAAGAGAATTAAAAATCATTATGGCTGCAGCTGTAACAGTGCTTGCTGTATCTCCTTTTTTTGCTAAAAGTGTAAAGTCTAAGAATAAGCAGAATAAGGCCCGTGTAATTAATGTGGCCCATACTGTAACAAATGTTCCTTATGATTATCTTGATGAAAAGGGACAGGCTGACGGTTTTGAAATTGCTGTCCTTAAAGCAGTAGATCAGCTTCTGCCTGAGTACGAATTCAAATTCCATGGAGTAAGCGATGAAGAACTGCTTATTGGTACTGAGTCTGGAAAATATCAGGTAGGAACAAAAGGTGCCTGGATTACTGAGGAGCGTAAAAAGAAATTTTTAATTCCACAGAATCCTCTTGCGGCAAGTGTAATTGGAATTGCTTTCCGCTCTGAAAATAAAGCTCAAATCCGGGACCTGGAAAGTTTTGCCCGTTTTTCAGGAAAGCTGATTCCTATTTCTCCTCAGAGTGCCCAGTATTCTGTAATCAAGGAATATAATGACAGCCATAAAGACAATCAGATTAAACTTGTACCATCTGATGTTTTTGATATTGCTGATTCTTATCTCTGGGTTCTTGAAGGCCGCTACGATGCTTACTTTGTTCTTAAACTTTCTTACGAAAAGAATGTTGTAAACGAGAAGGGACCTTATCATCAGTTTGCAGACAAACTTTCTTATGTGCCTTACAAGGGAATTCCAACCTGGCCTCTTTTTAACAAAAAAGAAGTGGAACTTGCAGCAGCCTATGATAAAGCCGTGCAAGAATTAAAGGAAAATGGTACAATTGCCGCACTGTCACAGAAATATTTTGGAGAGAACGTATTTAATTTTGTGACAGAATAAATCTGCACAGGAGCATGGGAATGAACAGACCTTTTTCGCCGGTACAAATCTGGTATAGTTTTCTGAAAATCATTCCCTATGCGGGTGTAACTTTCGCCGTCGTTCTGGGAACTTTGTTTTTTGGAATGGCCCTTGCAATCCTTCTTTTTGTACAGGGGCAGAGCAGGCATACTTTTGTCAGGGGCCTGGCAAGAACTTATATTAACATTATCCGCTGTACTCCCAGCATTGTTCTTCTTTTTATTGTTTACTACGGAATTCCTAAAATTGCCCTTGGTCTTTTTAATCTGGACCTTAATTTTTCTTCCAGAATAATTTATGTAATTATTACTCTTTCACTGATTTATTCAGCAAGTCTTTCTGAAGTAATCCGGTCGGCATATATCACTTTGGGAAACTCTCAGTACGAAGCTGCTCTTTCTGTGGGACTTAGGCCTTTTCAGGCTGCCCTGCGGATTATGATTCCCCAGGGGCTTGTAATTGCCCTGCCGAATTTTGCAAATTCCCTGATTGCACTTTTTAAGGAAGGGAGCCTTGCTTTTACAATCGGACTAATTGATATGATGGGAGCGGGGAATCTTATTATTTCCCGGAACTATGGAGCATATTCCCTGGAAACATACATTGCCCTGGCAGTAATTTACTGGGGAATAACCCTTGTGCTGGAACAGATTTTTCAGAAACTGGAAAAGCATTTTTCAAAGGGCAGGGGGGGAAAGTTTGCAGCTTAATTTTTCTTATCTGATAAAAACTTTCTGGCTCTGCCTTAAAGCGGTTCCTGTAACTCTGGAAATAACTTTTGTTTCTCTTTTCCTTGCACTTATTCCTGGATTGTTAATTGCTCTCTGCAGAATTCATAAGATAAAGGTTTTGAATTTTCTCTCCAGGATTTTTGTTTCTTTTATCCGGGGCACTCCTGTTGTTCTGCAGATTCTTATTGTTTACAGTATTGTTCCCAGTCTGCTGAATGCTATTGTAAAAAAGGCCGGCTGGTCTGTAAATGTTTTTGAAATTAACCCTGTTGTTTATGCTTTTATTGTTTTTGGCATTAATTCTACCGCCAGCTTAAGTGAAGTTTTCCGTTCTGCAATTTCATCTGTAAGCAAGGGTCAGGTGGAAGCAGCCCTATCTGTTGGAGAGACTTCTTTTCAGGCTTTCAGAAGAATTGTTCTTCCCCAGGCAGCTGTTTCAGCCCTTCCTAATTTGTGTAATTTAACAGTCATCCTTATAAAAAATACTTCACTGGCTTTTATGATGACTGTAAAAGAAATTACAGCCGTTGCTAAAATAGAGGCGGCTTATGGTTTTAATTATGTTGAATCATATATTGATGTTTTTATAATATACATTGCAGTTTGTCTTGCAGTGGAATTTGTATTCAGAAAAATCGAAAAGAAAATTTCCAGAAGGGGGATTAAGTGCTAAAGCTGACTAACGTTCATAAATCGTTTGGAAAAAGTGAAATTCTTAAAGGAATCTCCCTTAATGTTGAAAAGGGAAGTGTTGTTGCTGTTCTAGGTCCTTCCGGGGCTGGAAAGACAACCCTGCTTCGCTGTATGAATCTTCTTGAAAAAGCTGATTCTGGAGAAATGGATTTTGATGATATTCATGTGGATTTAAAAAAAATCCCTAAAAAAACTATTTATGAAATAAGAAAAAAAACTGCATTTGTTTTTCAGAATTATAATCTTTTTAACAATAAGACAGCTCTGGAAAATATAATGGAAGGTCTTGTTATTGCAAGAAAAGTTCCTAAAAATCAAGCCAGGGAAATTGCCTTGAAAGCTCTGGAAAAAGTGGGACTGAAAGACAAGGCTGCTTTTTATCCTTCCAGTTTATCAGGAGGGCAGCAGCAGCGTGTAGGAATTGCCCGGGCCCTTGCTGTAAATCCTGATGTAATTCTTTTTGACGAGCCTACTTCTGCACTTGATCCTGAACTTATTGACGAGGTTCTTGGGGGTATCAGGCAGCTGGCTGAGGAAGGAACTACAATGGTAATTGTTACCCATGAAATGGCCTTTGCCCGGGATATTGCAGATTATGTTGTTTTTATGGAAGACGGTCAGATTATAGAAGAAAAGAGTGCTGCGGAATTTTTTACTAATCCTGAAAATGAAAGAAGCCGCCAGTTCTTAAAAAGATTTTTCCTTACATAAAAATCCTGAAAAAAATCCGGAGAAAAAAAATAGCACAGAAGTTGCCTGAAAACCTCTGTGCCTTAGATTGTGTAACCCAGGAAACAGGAGACCTGGAATTATCTATGGTTTAAAAACCAGAATCATTATAAACTATGATGTAACTTCCTTCAAGTTTGATTTGGTTTTTATTTTCTGTGAAAGTCCTTTATTAGAAGCGTCCTTCATCTTTATCCCAGTAACCAAGTTCGTTATGGGCAAGTACAAACTTTACACATTCATCAACAGTTGTAAAACAAAGGCCTACAACTGTATCTGCACAACCGTAATAAATTGCAATCTTTCCGTCTTTTTCATCAGTAAGAGCTGCAACCGGGAAACATACATTGTCTACAAAACCTGTTGTTTCGTAAGGCTGTTCTGGAGTGAGCATGTAATCACCACAGCGGTACTTTACGATTGAAGGCTTTTCATGATCAAGGATTGCTGCAGAGAATGAATATACAAATCCATTACAGGTTGTTGCTACGCCATGGTAGAACATGAGCCATCCTTTTTCGCTTTTTCCTTCAGGGTTTTCAAATTCAATTTCGATTGGAGCTGGACCACAGCCAATCTTTACACCCTGCCACCAGCCCTGGCCGCCTTTCTGCATTACCAGTCTGTGTTCTCCCCAGTACTTCATGTCAGGAGACTGTGAAAGAAGAATGTCACCAAATGGAGTGTGTCCTGAATCTGAAGGACGTGAAAGCATTACGAATTTGTTGTTAATCTTTTTTGGGAAAAGAACAGCGTTACGGTTAAATGGAAGGAATGGATTTTCCAGACGGGTAAAATCCTTAAAATCCTTTGTTGTTGCAACGCCAATAGAAGCACCGTCAAAATCACCGCACCAGAGAATGTAGTATGTGTCTTCAACTTTTACACAACGTGGATCATATGCATAGAATGGATCATGTGGTGTACCATCAGGATCGTGCATGTGAATTTTTTCCCTCTGGAATTCCCAGTGAATACCATCCTCTGAATCACCAATGTAAAGGAAAGGGCGGGCAGATGTATCTTCTGAACGGAATACACCCTTGAACTTTCCTTCCCATGGAATTACTGCTGAATTGTAAATGCGACCCATTCCAGGAAATGGATTACGTCCGATTACAGGATTTGCTGAATAGCGCCAGATTGGAAGCCAGCAGTCTGCAGGTTTGTCCTGCCATGGAATGTTAGGAAGGTTTCCACCACTGATAATTTTGCTCATATAAATAAACTCCTTATTAAGTTAGATGATTTAAGTTATAGGATTAAGTAAAAAATTAAGTAAATTAACTTAAATTAAAGTTACACTCTAAGTCTTGATTTGTCAACGCTTTTTTTAAACTTAATTGATATAAAAGTTCTGAAATTTTAATATTTTGGGTAAGAAAATGTAATTAAATGAATAAAAAAAGTTAATTAAAAATTAAGTAAAATTAAGTTTACAAAGATGTGAAAATACGCTTAATATATTTTTATGATAAGCAACATAAAACATGAAGAAGAGAGTATTACCTTTGTAGAAGCAAAGGTTCTTCCGGAAAAGAAAGAAAAGGTTTCAATCAAGAAAATTCCTTTTGAACTTTGTGACAAACAGGCAGTTCTGTCTGTAAAAAAACTGGCAGCTTTTCTTAAAGGTGTAAGTGAAGACGGCTACATCCTTTATGGTCATCAGAATGATTTGCACAGAAAAGCGGGCCCTCACAAAAGACCTTTTTCCTGTTCCGACACTTATGACGTAACAGGGGAGTATGCTGCCGTTTGTGGTCTTGATGCCCTCTGTCTTGTGGGAACTGAAAACGGTCACTGGTACTGGACAAGAAAGGAGCGCATTTCTTCCTGTGTAAAGCTCACTCTTAAAAGCATTCGTAATGGCTCACTGGTTTCTTTAAGTGCCCATATGCCTAATTTTCAGCTGGTTCAGGAATGGAAGGATGGAATTACAGCTCTTCCCCCTCTTCATCATCATTCAAAAAAAATAACTGAAAAAAAAATTAACGGCGGTTATAGTGATTTTCCTGTGGAACTGAAAGACGGGTCTACAAATTTTTTCGGTTATACTCCAAATGATTTGAGGGGCTCTGTGGTTCGGGATATTATGCCTGGAAAAAAATTGAATGGACTTTATACTGAATATCTGGATTTAATCTGTGACTACTGTGCTGAGTTAAATAAAAAAAATGTTGCAATCATCTGGAGACCCTTCCACGAAAATTCCGGCGGCTGGTTCTGGTGGGGAAGCAAAAGTTGTACTCCTGAAGAATTCATTGCCTTGTGGCGATATACCTACAAGTATCTTACTGAAGAAAAAAATATTCATAATTTAATCTGGGCTTACAGTCCGGGCAGTGAATATCATTCTGTTGAAGAATATGAAAGCCGTTATCCTGGAGACGATTACGTTGATCTTCTGGGATTTGACATGTACCAGCAGTATCCAGATCAGGGAGATGCTTTCTGGCCCCTTTTTGAAGAACAGTGCAGGATTGTTTCCGAGACCGCTGAAAAACATGGTAAGCTTTTTGCCAACACGGAAACCGGTATCATGAATCCTGACAATAAGGCGCTTTTAAATAATGGTAATCATGATATGAACTGGTACGAAAAAGTTGCTTCGATTTGTTTAAAATATAAATCCTGCTATTACCTGCTCTGGGCAAATTTCTGGGCAGGGGGAGCTTATTATACGCCTTACATAAAATCCTTTAAAAAATTTGCGGGCAGGATTAAAATGCTTAAAGGACATGAAATGCTGGATTCCTTTATAAGATTTTATAATAATCCGAAAGTTCTTTTCAGCAAGGAGATTAAAAAATGATGATGCAGAATTTTGAAGACAGACTGACTCTCTTGAAGGCAGAACATCAGGCTTTGATTAGAAAACCAAATTCACCTGTTTACCCGGGAAATGGAATTTTTATCAGGTATAAAAATCCTGTTCTTACTGCGGAGCATACTCCTCTTGAATGGAGATATGACTTAAACAAAAAAACTAATCCTTATCTCATGGAAAGAATGGGAATTAATGCAACTTTTAATGCAGGTGCAATTAAGCTGAATGGAAAATATTGTCTTGTTGTAAGGGTAGAAGGTTCTGACAGAAAATCATTTTTTGCAGTTGCTGAAAGTGACAATGGAATTGATAATTTTGAATTTAAGGGGATGCCTGTTCTTCTTCCTCAGACTGATGATCCTGACGTAAATGTTTATGATATGCGTCTGACTCAGCATGAAGATGGATGGATTTATGGTTTCTTCTGTTCTGAAAGAAAAGATCCTGCTGCTCCAAAAGGCGATACTTCTATGGCAACTGCCGCAGCAGGAATTGTCCGTACAAAAGATCTTGTGAACTGGGAACGCCTGCCTGATTTAATTACAAAATCAAATCAGCAGAGAAATGTGGTTCTTCATCCGGAATTTGTTGACGGAAAATATATGGTCTATACTCGTCCTCAGGATGGATTCATTGAAACTGGATCCGGTGGAGGAATTTGTGCAGGTTATGCAGATAATCTGGGGATTCCTGTTGTTGGGGATGAACATCTTGTTGATGAAAAAATTTATCATACTATCAAGGAAGTAAAAAACGGTGCAGGAGCAACTCCAATTAAAACAAAAGAAGGCTGGCTCCATATTGCACATGGTGTAAGAAATACTGCGGCTGGTCTGCGTTATGTAATTTATGCTTTTATGACAAGCCTTGAAGATCCTTCAAAAGTTATTTACAGACCTGGTGGATATTTGATTGCTCCTGAAGGAGAAGAACGCATAGGTGATGTAAGCAATGTTGTGTTTACTAATGGTGCTGTAACAGATGATGACGGCCGTCTCTTAATTTACTACGCTTCAAGTGATACAAGGCTTCATGTTGCTGAATCAACTGTGGACCGTATGATTGATTACTGTAAAAATACTCCGGAAGATTCCCTTACTTCCCGTGGTCAGGTTGAAAAGCGAATAGAGCTGATTAAACGAAATCTGGAATTGAATAAATAATTCTGCTGAAATAAAGATGCCTGCATTCATTTAGAGTGCAGGCATTTGTTTTATTCTATTGCATTTAAAAGTCTTTCCATATATTCAGTAAAGTTCTTTAATTCTTTTTCATTGAAGCAGGTATGAAGAAGTTCCTTGTCGTGGGTCTGGTTTTCTTCCATATGTCTAAGGGCTTTTTTTCCTTTTTGTGTAAGTTTAATATATTTTTGCTGCCTTGTTTCCTGAACTGTTTTTGTAATTACAAATTCTTTTTCTTCAAGTCTTTTTATCAGGCCAACAATTGTGGGGTGAGAAACTTTGAATTCTGTTTCCAGTTCTTTTTGAGTTACATTCTGTTTGTTATGTTCTGCTATATAAATGATTATTCGGAACTGCTGAATTGTAAGGCCGGCTGCTTTACAGTCTATGTTTCCCCTGTGTTCAAATTTGTCGTGAATTCGTTTTATCAAAAGAAATAAGTTTTTTTCATTTTCCATAACTGTCTCCTGGAAACTCTGTTTTTGTGTCCGTTCAGGCTGCTCAATATTTCCTAAGATTTAATATAAACCATATGTGGATAAGTTTCAAAATTATTTTTTATAACTTCCTATTTAAACGCATTAACGTTTTTTTTAACGTCATAACAAAATGTTTTAGTGTAGCATACTACACATAGGTTGTACACTTTAATATATTTAATGTGTAGTGCGCTACATGAGGCAGTAATACTAGTTTTAATAGGAGTAACTATGAATTACAAGAATTTAATGGTTGCGTCACTCTTGTTTTTATCAGGTATGCTTTTTGCACAGGAGGCAGTTAAAGAATCCCTGGTAGAATCCTCTCAAACGGAAAGTTATGTTATTGATGTAGAAAGTGCAGTAAAAATGGCACTTGAAAATCAATCATCCCTAAAAGAAAGTAAAATACTTCTTGATCAGAACAAAAGAAAATATGATCACTCATGGAATAACTTTCTTCCCTCAATTACTGCCGGACTTTCAGGCAGCGAAAGCAGTCCTTTGTCTGATTTATCAAGTGGAAGTAGAAGCTTAAGCACACAAATTTCTGCAGGCCTGAGTTTGAACTTTGGTATTGGTGCAAAACTCAAAGCTCTTAAAGCAGATTATGAAAATGGACTTCTGGATTATGAAGATGCTGTTAAAGCAATTGAACTTGAAATCAGAGAAGCCTTCTATACACTTCTTTACAAACAGGCTCAGGTAAAACTTGCAGAAGAGTCCGTTAAAAATTATGAGACTCAGTACAATCAGATTAAGATAAAAAGTCAGCGGGGTCTGGTGCCTGAAATTGATTTGCTTACAAGTCAGGTAAATCTTGAAAGTTCCCGGATTGAATTGAAAAATACTCAGAGCGATTATAGTTCAAGTCTCATTGAATTTATGAATGAAATTGGCTTGACTGAAAAAAATATTGAAAGTGTTAGTTTGAAAGGTTCTCTGGAAGATTACAGACAGCTTCTTGATTATTCAATTGATTCAGACAATCTGAATGAGCTTATAGAAAATTCTTCTTCAATAAGAACTATAAAAAATCAGCTTGAATCTGCAGAACTGTCAAGAAAAGAAGCTATGGCTTCATATTATTTTCCTTCTGTAAATTTGTCACTTTCTGCTTCCCCTTATAGCTATAATTATTCCCTGGCTTCTCAGAGTGGAAGTTCGGGTAGTAATACTTTTACAGCTTCCGTAGGCTTTTCAATTTCCCTGGATAATTATATTCCTGGATCTGCTGCCAGTGATTCAATTGCAGATATTGATGACACAATAAAAACTTATGAACTTCAGCTTGAAGAAAAAAGAAGTGAATTAAAAACAAGCATCGTAGAAAAAATCAACTCAATTGAAATTGCACAAGATTCTTTAAGTAACTGCGAGAACAATGTAAAACTTGCAAAAAAAACTTACGAACTTGCCCTTACTGCTTATCAGAATGGAACAAAAGATTTGACATCTCTCCAGACAATTTTAGCTTCTTACAATGATGCTGTGCTTCAGTTAAACAGTCAGCAGTTAACTCTTATAAAAGGAATCCTGGAACTTAAAAATACTCTGGGAATTTAAAAGGAAGGAAAAATGAAATCTAATAAAATCAGAAATAGAATAATTTTAGTTTGTGGTGTTTTACTTATAGTTGTTGCAGCAGCATTCATTCCTAAAAAAAATAAAATGATGGGAAGACCTGCAGGGGAACCTGGAATGGGTGGAGCTGCTAATGAAACTGTTTACAGTGTTACCAGTCAGACTGTTGAGAAAACTGAACTTCAGGAATATCTCACAATGAACGGAAATGTTCAGGCAGGAAACACAATTTCTGTATACCCGGAAATCGGTGGAAAAATTATAAAGGTTTATGTAACTTTAGGTTCTGAAGTAAAAAGAGGTCAGAAGATTGCAGAAATAGATCCATCAAGTCCCGGCTCTTATTATCAGTCAAGTCCTGTTTACGCACCTATTTCAGGAACAATAACTTCTCTTCCGTTAACAGTGGGAACTTCTGTAACAAGTAGTACTGCTGTTGCAACAATAGGTGAAATCAATTTTCTGCAGATAAAGGCAAATGTACCAGAAAGAGATATTGCTGTTTTAAAAACAAATCTTAAAGCTGATGTTTCTTTAGTTGCCTATAAAGGTGAAGTTTTTCATGCACACGTAATTTCTGTTTCCCCAATTGTTGATGAAACTTCCCGTACAAAAGAATTATATTTTGCCTTCGATGAAAGTGATTCAAGAGTAAATGCAGGAATGTATGCAAAGGTAAAACTTTATACAACCCTGCATCAGGATGTAATTGTAATTCCTTATGATTCCGTTTTAAATCAGAATGATCAGAATTATGTTTTTGTAATTAATGAAGATTCAACTGTAAGCGTGCGAAATGTTGAACTGGGCGTAAATGTTGATGGAATGGTTGAAGTTCTTTCCGGACTTCAGGAAGGTGAAAAAATTGTTGTCAGTGGAAATCAGAGTCTGACAGAAGGCGTTAAAGTCAAGGAGTTGTCATGAGTCTTTCTAAAAAAATTCTTCAGCATCCAGTACTTACACTTTGTGCCTTTGCCCTGATTGCAATTGTTGCAGCATTTACTCTTGGAAATATAAATGTTGCCCTTATGCCGGATATGGATAATCCGGTTGCAATGGTTTCAACAACTTATGAAAATGCTGGACCTGAAACAGTTGAAAAATCCGTAACTCAAATTCTTGAAAGCGGTCTTGTAAGCGTTAACAATCTTGAATCTATGACTTCAACTTCTTCAGAAGGTTCCTCTGTAATTGAATTAAAATTTAATTATGGAACTGATATGGATGTTGCTGTAAATGATATCCGTGACAAACTGGATATGGTAAAAGGTGCCTTGCCTGATGCATGTTCAACTCCATCTATTTTCCAGTTTTCTTCAGATTCAATGCCGGTAATGACCCTTGCAGTTTATGGAAATCGTTCAGAAGAAGAACTGAAAAAAATTGCAGATGATTCAATCTCTGACAGGCTTGAACAGGCTGATGGAGTAGCTCAGGCCAGTGTTAGTGGTGGGCGTGAAAGCATTGTCCGTGTTGAACTTGATATGAACCGTCTGGATGCATATGCCCTTACACTTTCTTCTGTTGCTTCTAGTCTTGCTGCAAATAATATTGAAGTGGGCGGCGGTAATGTAAGTGAAGGAACAAAAAAATATATGGTTCGTACAACAGGAGAATATGAATCAATTGATGAAATAAATAATACTGTTGTAGGAACATATAACGGCTATGATGTAAAACTCCAGGATATTGGTACTGCCTGTATGGGATATGCTGATGTTTCTTCCATGGTTTATATTAACGGAAAACCTGGTGTCTACATTCAAATTCAAAAATCCAGCGGTTCAAATACTGTAACCGTCGCAAAAAATGTTAAAGCAAAACTAAAGCAGATTGAAAGTATTTTGCCGGAAGATATTACCATAGAAATTCTCAGCGATGATTCAACTTCTGTAAAAGACACAATGGCTGAATTAATAAAATCTATTGCTGAAGGATTTATTCTGGCCGTTGCAATTCTCTTCCTCTTTTTACGAAGCGGAAAATCAACTTTCATAATGGCAGTTTCAATTCCATTCTGTGTTTTAATAACATTGACTGTTATGGCTGTTATGGGAATTACAATGAATATGATTACAATGACCGGTTTAATTCTTGGACTGGGAATGGTTGTAGATGCTTCTGTTGTAGTTCTTGAAAATATTTACGTGTACCGAAACAGAGGAACATCTGCAATGACTGCTGCTGCAATTGGAACTCAGGAAGTTATTACTTCTGTAATTTCCGGAAACCTTACAACAGTTTGTGTATTCATTCCATTCTTTGTTTTTAAAAATCAACTGGGAATGATGGGACAAATGTTCAGCTCCCTCATGACAGTAATAATTATTGCAATTCTTTCTTCACTTTTTGTGGCAATGTTCCTTGTTCCTGTTCTTGCCGGAAAATTTCTTCCTGTTACAAACAGACTAGAAAAGCCAATCCGGAATTCTTTCCTTGCAGCAGGTGACAGAAAAATTGGAAATGGAATTAACTGGCTGACAGAAAAATATAGAAAGGCACTTCATTATGTACTTCAGCACAGGTTTACTGCACTGGTCCTTGCTTTTGGTTTGCTCTCTCTCTCATGTGTCCTTGCCGGTCGTTTAAGAATTTCCTATATGTCTCACTATAATGATTCTTCTGTAGGATTGAATGTAGAACTTCCTCTTGGTACTAAGCTGGAAGAAACTGAATCCCTGCTCACAAGTTTTTATAAAATTGTAGAAGAGGAAATTGAAGGTTACGAAAATATTGTTGTATCAGTTGGTTCTGGAACAGGCAGAGGTTCTACAGATACATCGTACAAGGGATCAGTTAAAATCTATCTTCCTGACGCTTCTGAGCAGATTGATTCCGCAGACACAGTTAAAGCAAAACTCAGAAGTCACTTTTCAGATTATCCAAATGCAACATTTACATTTGACGATGGTATGATGCAGCAGATGGGAGGAAGCGATATTGATATTGTTTTCCGTTCCAGCAATCTGGATGAAAGCTTAAGTCTGGCAAAAAGTATTCAGAAACTTATTAAGGAAAATGTTCCTTCTGTATCTGAACCTGAAATTGATATGGAAGATGGATTGCCTCAGGTTGAAATAAAAGTAGACAGAGACCGGGCTGCAAGTTTTGGAGTTTCAGTTATGCAGGTTGCCAATGAAATTAATTACTGCATTAACGGTTATACTGCAACTACTTACAATAAAAATGGTGACTCCTATGATGTAGTTGTTCTTCTTTCGGATGATGACAGGGAAGATATTCCAGACCTTGAAAAGATTTATGTTCAGGGAACAAACGGTCTTGTTTCAGTAGCAAATCTTGCTGAAGTAGTTCGTGGAACTGGACCTGTTTCAATCAACCGTGAAGATCAGACCAGAATCATTCATCTTACTGCATCCCTTACAGACAATACATTAAATGCAGGTCAGGTGGAAAATGAAATCAAGGAACTGATCAGTGACAATCTTATTATTCCGGATGATGTAAGTTTAAGCTATGAAGGTTCCTGGTCAAACACAAGAGATACTTCAAAAGTTTTTGCACTGATTATTTTACTGGCAATTATTCTTGTATTTGGTGTAATGGCCGGAACATATGAAAGCTTCCTTGATCCTCTCATAAATCTTTTTACAATGCCTTTCCTTGTTGTAGGTGTAGTTCTTATTCACTTAATTACAGGGCAGTCCTTCAGCATGGTATCCCTTGTAGGTGTTGTAATGCTTATTGGAATTGTAGTTAATAACGGAATCATTCTTGTTGATCAGACAAATCTTCTTCTCAGAAGGGGAGTCCCTCTTCTTAAAGCTTGTGAAGATGCGGCTGCCAGCAGATTACGTCCTGTACTTATGACAACATTAACAACAATTCTTGCAATGATTCCAATGGCCTTTTTTGGAAATGACAGTGCAAGTATGACTCAACCGGTTGGTTTGTGTGTAATTGGAGGATTAACTTCTTCAACTCTGGTAACACTTTTGATTATTCCTGTAATCTATTCAATTTTTCACGGCAAAGATAAAGACAGAAAAAAGAAGACCCTTCCTCCAGAACTTCAAAATTTAAAAGCTGAAAAGAGTGAAGATGATGAAGGCCCTCTTTCATCTGCAGGAGCTGAAAATGATTAGAATAGAAATAATTGCAAACCAGTCAGTATATTCTGAGTTGATAGAAAATCTTGAAGAATGCATAAAGGATTTTTTCTACACCGTTACACCACTTGCTTACGGCAGGGGAAAAGCATCCTACAAATTAGGAGATTCAACCTGGCCGGAGACAAACGTTGTGATAACTGCCTATGCAGAGGATGATGTAGAAAAATCTGTGTCCCAGGTTGTCCGTTACATCAAGCTCAAGTTTCCAACAGAAGGAATTAAAATGTTTGTAATGCATGATAAATCCTAAAGTTTCATCATGTCGAGTTTTAAAAACTTAATACTTTTACAAAAAACGGCGCTAAGGAGTGAAACGGCTTGCGAAATCACTCATTTTGTGCTGCCGCGCAAGCGGCAA
>DGUP01000034.1:26591-35734 GCA_002394685.1 Treponema sp. UBA4307
TTTCGACAAGACGTTTCACGACTGGGAGTCGTTTTTTTGTTAAATACAATGATTTTCAAAACTCGACATTCGGGCTAGTAATGCTCTGCCGCAAAATTATCAGTTCTTCAGGAGCAGAATTTCCAGTCTTTTTCATAAGTAAAGAAAAATCTTATTGATTCTATCAATAGTAATGTGATAAACTGAGCCCATATGATTATTAAGGCTTTTAAAAACACATTGTCTGGTTCAATACGGGTTCCAGGTTCAAAATCTCATACGATTCGTGCACTTCTTCTTGCATCTCTTGCAGAAGGAGTGTCTCATATTAATAATCCTCTGCCAAGTGCTGACTGCCTTTCAACTGCAGCAGCCCTTCCTCTTCTGGGAGCTGATGTGGATTTACAGAAGGATAAAGACGGGCAGCCGGGAAATCAGTGGATTGTTCAGGGGGCCGGAAAATCCCTCCATCTTCCTGATGATGTGATTAATGTAGGTAACTCTGGTTCTCTCCTTTATTTTCTTTCCCCTGTTGCAGCAACCTTTGACGGCTGGTCTGTTTTTACAGGAGATGCTTCTATCAGAAAGAGACCCGTTTACCACGTAGTTGATGCCTTAAATCAGCTGGGGGCTCAAGCTTCAACCCGCACCCCGGATTCAAAAGGTTGTCCTCTTATCATTAAAGGACCAATATCCGCAAAAAATACAGTTAAAACTGAAGGGGCTGTTTCTTCCCAGTATATTTCCGGCTTAATGATGAGCGCAATTTTAATGGAAGGAACTTTGCATATTAATCTTTCAGATCCAAAAGAAACTCCCTATCTTACAATGACTCAGAAATGGCTTGAGAAAGTTGGTGTTAAATGCCGTATTTCCCAGGATTTTAAGCAGATTGAAGTTGACGGGGGAGTCGACCTGAAAGCCTTTGACACAACAATTCCTTCTGACTGGGAATCGGTTGCATTTCCTTTAGTAGCAGCCCTTATTTCAAACAGTGAAATTTCTATTGAAGGAATTGATGGCAGCGGAACTCAGGGGGATGAAGAAATTGTTTCCGTACTTCAGAAAATCGGTGCAGATATAGAGTGGGATAAAAGCGCTGAAAGAATCACTGTTCGCGGCATGAAAAAATCCAGAAATGGAATTGGAAGGCTTACAACTGAAAATCTTCCTGAAAAAGAACTTCATATTGCCCTTTCTCCTTTTCCGGATGCCATTTGTGCCCTTGCTGTTGCAGCCTGCTTTACGGAAGGGAAAACTGTTCTGGAAGATGCGGCTGTCTGCAGAAGAAAAGAAACTGACCGAATCAAGGTGCTTAAGGAAGAATTGACAAAACTTGGAGCTGAAATAGAAGACGGTCCAGACTATATGATTATCAAGGGCCATTCACCAGTTTTATCTGACGGAAGTCCAAATCCGGAATTTAAGCTTCATGGAGGACAGGTGGAATCTTATGATGATCACAGAGTTGCCATGGCGCTTTCCTGCCTTGGACTGGGACTTGATGAAGGAGAGGAAGTTCTGGTAAAAAATGCAGAATGCTGTTCTGTAAGTTTCCCTCATTTTTATCAGTCAATGAATAGAATTGGTGCTTCTTACCAGGAAGTTTAATTAGAAAATAATCCGCCTTATTCTGCGGAAAAAAGGAGTTTTTATAATGGATGTAGTATTTACAAAAAATGCCCCTGATGCAATTGGACCTTATTCACAGGCAATCAAAACAGGTAATCTGGTTTTCACATCAGGACAGATTCCAATTAATCCTGCAACAGGTAATCTTGTGGAAGGTGGAATTGCTGAACAGGCTGAACAGGTTTGCAAAAATCTTGAAGCTGTTTTAAAGGAAGCCGGTACTTCAATAGAAAAGGCTGTTAAAACAACCTGCTTCTTAAAAAACATTTCCGACTTCACTGCTTTCAACGAAGTGTATGGAAAGCATTTTACTTCAAAGCCTGCCCGCAGCTGTTTCGAAGTAGCCGCTCTTCCAAAGGGTGCTCTTGTTGAAGTTGAAGTGATTGCAGAACTGTAAAATATTTTATTTCCTCAAATTGTAGTCATATTGTGATTTAAAACACAAATATCTGTGTAAAAAAAGTTAAAAATATGTTATAAAACATAGTACTAGGTGAATGTTTTAGTCAGCTTTAGTAAACTACAGTTTGAGGTATCTGATGAAACTTTTTCGCAATATTATTGCATTAACTTTAGCTTCTGCAATCACATTTTTTTTTACATCATGTTTTAATGAAAATACATCTAAAAAGATTTCATTAAATGAAGGACTCTGGTCCTTTGACGTACAGAATAATAAATCTACAATTACATATTATGCAGGAAAAAGCGATTCTATCGTAATCATTCCTTCTGTTCTGGGTGGAAAAACTGTTACTGCCATTGGAGGAAATGCTTTCGGTCACCACGGAGAAATCCTGGAAGTTTATGTTCCTGATTCAGTTGAAACTGTTGCCGACTGGGCTTTTTATGACCTGAACGAAGCAATGGTCATTTCCTTTGCAAATCCAAAAGTTCAAATTTCCCAGGGGGCCTTTCAGTCCAGCGCAAATGCCGCTCTTTATCTTCCTGTAGGCTCAAACCAGTTTAAGGCTGGTGGAAAAACTGTTCTTTCTTCAGGCACTGAAAAAATATCCCTTAAAATAAAAAATCCTTCAAAAGCTGCAATCGCCGGAACTACTTACCTGAATGTAAACGGCAGGCTTTCTCTTGATGACATAGCAGCACTTGCACAAAGTTATAATGGGCAGGCTGTCAGGGAAGGAAAATCTGTGACTTTTACCGGTGACGACTATCCTGTAGTTGAAAAGGTTAATGAAATTTCAGAAACTCTTGCCGGTCTTGTAAAGGCTGAAGATTTAACAAAGCAGTTTTTTGCCCTTACTGACGGGGATGCAATGGCTGTGAATGAAAGAATTGCAGCAGATTCTTCTTATAATAAGTATGGGGATAAAATTAATTTTGTATCCGGTTATTACTTGAACGGTAAACCTGTATCTGTTGATGAAAATGCTCTTGCTTACGATGTTGTTACCGGCGAAGAGATTTTAAAATCTGAATTAACAGGAACTTTCCCTTCAGCAACAATTAAATCTGATGATTACAAGTATGTGGCAGTTACAGACAGCGATCAGGATGGTGATATTGATGTTATCTACTACAGCCCTTACGAAATTACTTACAGATATGACGATGTGACAATTAAAAGTAAAAATAAGAAGCTGAATGGTTTAACAGCCCGTACCTGTTTAAATCCAGCCTATCTGTCTTTTGCTTCTGCCGCACTTTACGCAGACGGAATTAAAATCAATGGAAATCATTCAGTTCTTACTGCAGCCGGGGAAGAAGAAAGCCTGGTTTTTGCAAAAAATTATGGTTCAGTTAATTTAGACAGCATTAACGGCATTTCCACCTCGGAATCAAACTGGGCAAAAATGTCTTATCTTACGGGACTTGATTCCTGCAATGTAGAAATTACCATGGAATGGGGTCTGAATGCCCTTCTTTATGCAGTAGACGGCGGACAGATAAATGTAGGAAAACTTAAGGGAACTAGAAGTGTATTCACTGCTGATGGTGACGGTGCAAATGGAATTATTGCAGGGGGAACTGGTTCTCTTGCCGGCAGCAATAAGGCTCCTTACAGTACAGCTGCAGTAAATGTTACAAATGCTACTTTTAATCTGCGGGGATGGAATAATCACGTTGCAGATGTTGTTTACGGAGGATATGCTTCCCTTAAAAACGTAGACTCTACTACAGGCATTAAGGGTAGTTACGCTGTAGGTCAGGCCTCTGCTCTTGCAAACGATTTTGGTAACGGCCTTGTGGAAGCAGAAAACTTTTCTACGGAAGTATATGGTAACCGTTCTGCAGGAGCTTACGTAATTGGGGGAGGAATTATTACTGCTGATTCTTCCCAGTTTGTTTCCTGTGCAGATGCAGGCCTGGTAATTGCTTCCGGTGGAACTTATCAGGTAAATGATTCAAGTGTGAGCGGTGTAATTGCCCTTAGAAACAGAGGTGGAATTACTCCTGATTCCACAAGTACTTTTAACAGAACAGCTTTTATCTCTGATTTGTCCCATAAAAATGATTATGTTTACGGTGAAAAAGCCCTTGCTGCAAAAAATGCCTGGGAAAGTGCCAGCTCAACTTCAGAACTCATGCAGTTTATTATGAGCGGCAGAAAAATGACTTTTGGAAAACTCTGTGAATATTATCAGATTGACGGGGATAAGAAAAAGAAGCTGTATGCTGACCTTTCAAAACTTGCCGGCAAAACTTACACGGATGAAACTGAACTGAGAAACTCTGTCCTGGACAATACTTTCTATAATTATTCCGCTGCTGCCTATACCGGTCAGAGGGATTATTCAGATGTTCCTTATCTTACTTTCGGGTCAAGTTTCGGTGGCTTAGTAAGCTCCGTATTTGAATTTGAATCCAGTGGAGTAAACCTTAAATTAAATAACTGTACCTATGATAATAAGAACTCAGTTGATTTTAAGTATCTGGCTGCAAGTGAAGCAGGCAGTGCTCCTTCATTGACCTTTAACGGCGGCAGTGGAAGAGGCATTATCTGGAATGAAGGTGATGTTTTCAGATTTGTTGAAGGCAGAGGGGACAAGCGTTCTTCTACAATAACTGTTTCTTTCTATAACTTTACCTTTACCGGAGTTTTTGCAGACGGATCCAACGGCCTGTGGAATGTAGAAGGCCTTTCTTACAAGGACAATGACGGAAATGAAAGCAGCCTGAACGGTAACTTTTATAATGCAAAATCAAACTGGGGAGTCAGTGCCACAATCGGCAAAGGCTCTGTATGGAATGTAAGCGGAGAGTCTTACCTGGGCAGTCTGACCATTGAAGAAGGTTCTACAATTCAGGGAACTGCAGGCAGAGAAGTTACAATATACGTAAATGGAGAAGTTGTCTCTAAAACATCCGGCTCATATAAAGGCCATATCATTGTAACTGTAGACTGATTTTTTTCTTCTATCCTGCCGAAACTACAGGTATGAAGAGATTTTTGAGATTTTTCTTGATTTCCAGCCTGATTATTTTTCCTCTCCAGGCCCAGTCCTTTGAAAGAAGACTTATGTATACCAGTCCTCTTATGACCGGAGAGGATGTAAAACTTGTAGAAGAAAAACTTCTGAATTTAGGCTTCTGTCCGGGAGATGGAACAGACGGGGAATTTGACGAAAAAACTGCCCAGGCACTGAAAGATTATCAACTGTTTTATGGTTTTAAGAACGATGGAATTGTAACCAGGGAACTTTTTGACAGCCTTAATACCTGTGAATCCAGTTCTTTATCTAATTTAAGGAAAAAAATCGACAGCGCCGTTAAAGAAGCAAATTCCTTTAATCCGGGAAATTTAAAATCAGGGCAGACCTTAAGCTGGAATTTTTCTTTTGAAGGAGATGCACTATACACAAGTACAGTGTATAACGGCTGCAGTCTTGTAAAGGCTGATATCCAGAATGATGAAAGCCATATTTTTGCCCGGCTCTTCAAGTTGTCAGATAAAAGCGAGCTATTTCTTTACAGCATAATAACTTATACTGATTCCTTCAGTCAGGTTCCTTCCAGTGAAGAGAATTACTGTTACTACATTTCCAGCGGAAAAGCCTTCTTAATATCCAGAGGCCTGCCTGAGCTGCAGGAAACTTTCGGCCTTAAAGACCAGCTTAAAATCCTGGAAAGTAAAATACAAGGTCTGTAGTTGACCAAATACAAAAAATATTGCAACCTTTTCCTTAGGATTATGTCTAATCTATTGTTAACTGTTTAACGATTATACATTTTTTGATTAATTGTCATGTATAAAAAATCTGGTTAACTAAAAAATTATAGGGGATTAAACATTATGAAGGAAATAATTCCAATTTTTTTTGCAGTGAATGATAATTATGCACCTTATCTTGGTGTTGCAGTCAAATCAATGCTTGAAAATGCAAGTAAGAATTATGATTACAAAATTTATGTACTTGTAACAAATGTTTCAGAAGATCATAAGGATAAGTTAAGAAAAATAACTGCAGACTATGATTATGCATCAATTGATTTTATAAACGTAACTGAAGAACTGGACAAGATGCAGGGCATGCTGCACATGCGTGACTACTATTCAAAGGAAACCTATTACCGTTTCTTTATTGCTCCACTTTTCCCTCAGTACGACAAGGTTCTTTACCTGGACTGCGATATTGTTGTTAAGGGCGATATTTCTGAAATGTACAACAAGCCTCTTGGAAACAATCTTCTTGGTGCTGCCATTGAGGAAGTTGTATATCTTGATCCAATTTTCCGCAATTACAGTGAAAAGTGTCTGGGTGTTCCTGCTGATGATTATATTGGTGCAGGAATCCTGATTATTAATGCAAAAAAATTCCGTCAGGAACATGTTGAAGAGCAGTTTGTTGATATGCTCTCAAAATACAAGTTCTATGTTGCCCAGGACCAGGACTATCTTAACGTAATCTGTAAGGATAGAATTTATTATCTCGACCTGGGATGGAATAAGACTGCATTTAAGAATCCTGATTTTAACGATGCAAACCTTAAAATCGTTCACTATAAAATGAGCTGGAAGCCATGGCTTAATGATGGCGTTGAATATGAATGGGACTTCTGGAAGTATGCTGATGGAAATCCTTTCTACGATGAAATCATGCAGGTTAAGAAGAGTTATACTGATGCCCAGCGTGCAAAGGATGCTGAAGGTGGTAAAAAACTTCTTGAAGTTGCCAGACGTGATGCAGATGATCCAAACAACTACTGGAATACAGTTCGTAAATCTTCAATGCCTTACAAGGTAGGCAATACTTTCAAAAAATTCGGTCATTTTGTAGCAGAATCTCCTGTTGTAAGTTACATTAAGCAGGTATATCATAGGTCTGTTTATGGCAGCAGAAACAAATAATATTCCTGAAAAAAATCCGGAAAGAATAAAAATTCTGGAGCGTATTGATGAATACGAAAGAAAGGGCTTGTGGACAATGGACGTTCAGGACGATCCTCCTACAAGACCTCTGGAGCCTGGTGAATGCGATTATCTGAGAAAAAAGCTCATTAACAAAATCAAGACAAGAGTAACTTTTAAAAAGGTTCTCCAGATGATTGAGCAGCTTTCAGATGCTCATCAGTTTATTTTGAAAGGTGCAGTGGGAGATGAAAAACTTGCCCAGTTTAAGAAACAGGGAGCAATTGTAACTTGTAATCATTTTAATGCGGCAGATTCCTTTGCACTGGACATTGTATTTGACAGATATCTTGGCAGATGCAGCAAAAATCCTCTCCGTATGACTCCGGGAAGAAAATTTCTCTGGAGAGTTATTCGGGAAGGAAACTATACATCAAATCCTGGAATCTATACTCCTCTTTTTCAGAACTGCAATACCTTACCTCTGGCATCCAGTTTTGCCGTTATGAAGGAATTTATGCATGCTCTGAAAACAGTACTTAAAAGGGGAGAAAAGGTTATTGTTTATGCAGAACAGGGAATGTGGGTTAACTACAGGAAACCTCGTCCTCTTACACCAGGGGCTTTCCGTTTTGCAGCAGAAAACAATGTTCCTGTCATTCCGGTTTTCATCACCATGAAGGATTCTGAATTTTTTGATGGTGACGGATTCCCTGTGCAGGAGTACACTGTTCATGTACTGGAACCAATCTATGCCGATAAGTCCAAGTCTCTTAAAGAAAATGTTGAAGAGATGAAAGAAAATAACTATCAGCAGTGGAAGAAGTGCTATGAAGATACTTATGGCATTCCTCTCACTTACTTAAAATAGTACTTGTTCCGGAAAACAATAAAACTATACGGAAAAAGCAATCATGGAAAACAAAATAATTTATTATTCAGATGAACTGAACGATGAATTTGCAGGGGATTCAATTCAGCCTAGAAAAATTGATGAATCTTATGACTACGGAAATGCTTCTTTTGGCTGGACCATGAAAAGCTTTTTCTGGTACAGAATTGTGGCTCTTCCCCTGGCAAAGCTTTATCTCAGCCTTAAGTGGCATCATAAAATCGTAAACAAAAAGGTTTTGCGTCCTTACAGAAAAACCGCTTATTTTACTTTTGCAAATCACACTCACTTTATTGCCGATGCACTTGTTCCAACCCTTTTAAATTTTCCAAAAAAGGTTTTTGTAATTGTTCATCCTAATAATGTGAGCATGCCCCTTCTGGGAAAAATAACTCCATACCTTGGAGCCCTTCCTCTTCCAGATAATATTCCTGCTACCAGAAATTTTATGGATACAATAAAGTTAAGGGTTCAGCAGAAGAAAGTAATTCATATTTATCCTGAAGCACATATCTGGCCTTTTTATACAAAAATCAGGCCTTTTCTGGATATGTCATTCAGGTATCCGGTTCAGTATAAGGCTCCCACTTTCTGTTATACAGACACTTATCAGAAAAGGCGTTTTTCCAGCACTCCAAGACTGGTAACTTATATAGACGGACCTTTTTTTCCGCCGGAAGATTTATCTGCAAAAGAACAGCGCAAGTGGCTCAGGGACCGCTGTTATGCGGCCATGTGTGAGAGGGCAAAAAACAATAATGTAGAAATGATAAAATATATTAAGAAGGAGAATGGAAATGATTAACATTTTATTTTGCGGAAACGATAAAGTCTTTGATGGAGTTTTACTTACAAGCCTTTCTATTCTTGAAAGAACAAAGACCAGTGAACCATTTACATTCTATATTTTTACAATGGATGTAAGTCATCTTGACCCTCGCTATCTTGCCATGACAGATGAACAGGCAGGTCAGCTGGAAAAAGTAGTAAAACAGTATAACAAAGAAAACAGAGTAATTAAGATCGATGTAAGAAATCTTTATGATCAGGAATTTGCTGCAAGTCCAAATGAACAGTGCTATTGTTCTCCATACACTTTGCTCAGACTTTTTGCAGACAAGGTAGAAAGCATTCCTGAAAAGCTTCTTTATCTTGATGCAGACTTAATGTTCAATGATGATATCACTAAGCTCTGGAATATTGATGTTTCAAAGGTAGAATACGCTGCTGCCAGAGACCACTACGGTAAAATAATTCTTTTCTTTAACAGAAAGTTCATAAACGCAGGAGTAATCCTCTTTAATATGACTGAATGTAAAAAGAATAATT
>DGUP01000059.1 GCA_002394685.1 Treponema sp. UBA4307
CCACCATAAGGAGGATTCATTGCAATTACATTTACTTTTTCTTTTTCATCAAAATCGTTTATTGGCTTGCAGAAAGCAGAACCGTATTCAATCTGTGGTGTATCAATTCCGTGCACAAGAAGATTTGTATTACACAAAAGATATGGGAACGGTTTATATTCAAAACCATAAATTGAAGAGTTGATTTTCTTTACATCTTCATTAGAAACATTTTTTTGTTCATGGAAGTAATCGATTGCAGCTGTAAGAAATCCTCCAGTACCGCAGGCAAAGTCGCCGAAGGTCTCTCCAACGCGAGGATTGAGCATTTCTACGATGAACTTTGTTACAGCACGAGGAGTATAGAATTCACCGGCACTACCTGCGCTCTGCAAAAGCTTGAGCATTTCTTCGTAAATCTGACCAAAGAGGTTTCTTTGTTTTGCATCGTGGTAGTTTAATTCATTTACTACATCTACCAGTTCACGGAGATTTGTTCCGTTTTTCATGTACTGGTTCAAATCAGAAAATACTTTACGAATAATTCTCTGACGAGGTTCAAGACCTTCTACGTTTACATTTTTACAGTATTTAAAAAGATCATCTACAAGAGTCAGAAGTTCATCACCTGTAAGTGTTTTCCCGTTTGAATCTGGAAGTGCCCAGTTACGCCATTTATATTTTTCATCTGTAAAAGCAGAATTAAATTCGCGTCCGTCGTTTTCGGCTTCATCTTCCCATTCTTCTTCCAGGGCATCATATATACGCAGGAATACAAGTGATATAAGCTCTTCAAGTCTCTGAACATCACTTGAAATACCCTGATCTTTTCTCATTATATTGCGTGCAGTTTTCCATGAAAATGACATACTTTTTCCTTTATCTTAAATTGTCATGCTGAACTTGTTTCAGCATCTGTTTTTTATGCAGCGTAGAGAATTTCTTCTATATCGCGGATAACTTTTTTGAACTGTTCTTTACCGCCAAAAAGACTCTTAATAAAGATTGGTGTTCCCAAATCCTGGAGCTCGTTATTCTTAAGAGCTTCATTTTCTTCAAAGGCAAGAATGCCCTGGTCGGCATAAGTCTGCATAAGGACTTCAAGAACACGCTTTGCATCCCCCTGAAACTTTTCCAAGAAGTTTTTCTCTTTGATACGTTTTGCCCTTTCTGTCCTGTATAGCATAGGTTCGTTGAAAGCAACGTTCACGATTATATCAAAAATATCTCTGCTTTGGAATTTCTCTGGGTAATGATTCATTAATTCATCTATCTTAATCCCAGCTTTTGCCATCTGGTCTACAATAATCTGTTTTCGCTCTGCCTGATTCCACTGTGCAAGGAAATCATCAAGGCTTGAATACAGGGTATTTAATTTTTCTTTTGAGAATTCTATATAAGAAACAGTCATTGGTTTTCCGTGTTCATCCAAGACCATCTTTGTTTCACTGTCTATATAAATTTCGTGACCGTCGCCTGTAATAATCGGTTTTGCTTCCGGTTTAGCAGTCTTTTTTCGTTTAGGGCGGTTCTTGTTTCCTGGTCCTGAAGGTGGGATCGGGTCACCATCAAATGCCGGGTCAAAGAATAACTCGCTCGCATTTCTGAAGTCCAGAATATCAAAGTAATATTTCTTTTCTTCTACGATTCGTGTACCGCGGCCAATAATCTGCTTGAATTCAGTCATGCTTGTAATATTGCGGTACAAGACAATAAGTCCTACAGCCTTTGTATCTACACCTGTAGAAAGAAGCTGGCTTGTAGTAACAACGGTTGGGGTCGGAACATTCTTTGAAATAAAATCCCCGATATGCTTTTTGCCTTCTGTGTCGCTGGCAGTTATTCGCATGATATACTTGTTCTGATTTTCTGCCTGGCGTTGTTCATTGTAATGAATAAGGGCAGAACGCATCTGAGCCGCATCTATTTCTTCATCACAGAAAACAATCGTCTTTGTCATTGGACCGATATTTTCAAGAAAGTCTGTTATTCGTTTAGCGGCAACCAGATAATGCTTTTTAATTCCAAGCTTTAATGCAAGGTCTTTCTTTTCTATTGTTTGACCAACTTCAAGTTTTCCTCCAGACTGAGCCGCATCTTCTTCACTTATATCCATACCGCCGTCAACATTGATATGAACTTTTGTTACACGGTAAGGAGCAAGGAATCCGTCTTCAATTCCCTGTTTTAGAGAATATGTATAAAGAGGCTTTCCAAAATAACTGATATTTGAATTGTCGCTGTCTGAGTCATCTTTTGGAGTTGCAGTCATACCAATTTGAACAGCACCGCTAAAGTAATCCAGAATCTGTCTCCATTCAGAGTTCTTTTTTGCTGAGCCACGGTGGCACTCATCAATCATAATGACATCAAAGTAATTCTTATTAAACTGTTCGTATGGCTGTGGAGCTCCAGGCGGAAGATTATATTCAACCAGCTGCTGATAAAGGCTCATAAAGACTTCGTAGCTTGTACTTGCAGTACGGTTTTCAATCTTTATCATCTTGTTACCGAACGGCTTAAAATCCTGATCCATAGTCTGATCAATCAAAACATTACGGTCAGCAAGATAAAGAATTCGTAAGTTATTGCCATTTGCAGTCTGCATAAGACGGTGCAAAATCTGGAATGCTGTATAAGTTTTTCCAGTTCCTGTTGCCATAACGAACATCATTCGTTTTACGCCACGGGCATAGGCTTCCACAACTTTATCAATTACAGCACGCTGGTAGTAGCGAGGTTCTTTTCCGTTTGCATCGTGGTAATAATCTTTGCTGATAATTTCAATCTGTTCAGGAGTATATTTCTTGAGCTGAACGAATCTCTGCCAAAGTTCTGCTTGTGTCGGAAACTCTTCCATAGAGAACTCTTCTTCATGGCCATTTAAGAGACTTGTAAACACAAAAGATTTTCCATTGCTTGAAGCAGCGAAAGGAGCATTTAAAAGATTACAATAATTGATTGCCTGCTGAATACCAGTGCCTTCAATCTGATTGGCACGTTTAGCTTCAACAACACAAAGCGGCTGGTTATTAGGAGCAAAAAGCAGATAATCAGCAAATAAAGCCTCATCACGGAAAGACTCACCGTCTTCATCAATCTGAACTCGACCATCAGTTATTTTATATTCATAACGCATGTTAAGCTTAAGCTTCCAGCCTTTTGACTTTAGAGCGTCTGTTATGAATTCCCGGGTTTCTGTTTCATTAAAATCGTTGTCTAGTGAGTCCATGTTTGTTTTACCTAAATATAGTCATCAACTCATTATAACACAAAAACCATTACATAAGTATGCAAATTCAGAATATTTGCTTTAAGAAAAAAGTATAATGTAAGCCGACTAACAGAATCGAACTGTTGACCTGGACTTTACGAGACAGACGCGCCAGCGTCTGCGCCCGAAGCCATGCAGATGTATTCTAATAAAATTAATTCGTGCTTAGATGAATGCACATTTGTGGAAACACAAATCTTAATCAAAACAAACATATGTAAGCCGACTAACAGAATCGAACTGTTGACCTGCTCTTTACGAGACAGACGCGCCAGCGTCTGCGCCCGAAGTAATCCAGATGTATTCTAATAAAAAACAACATCATCTTAGATAAATGCACATTTGTGGGAGCACAAATCTTAATAACTAAACAAAAATCTATAGCCGACTAACAGAATCGAACTGTTGACCTGGACTTTACGAGGGTCCTGCTCTACCAACTGAGCTAAGTCGGCAAAATGAATGAGACATAATACCAAATCTTACTAAAGAAATCAAATGAGACCTATAATCCGCTGGTATGAAAATTCTTGAGAAATCAACAACTAGCGATTTACGTGGGAAGAAAAATATGAATCTACAGTACGCTTCATATCCATAATATTGCCTACAATCATGTAGTTATCGAAAATTTCAATTTTATGGCGTTCTACGTAACGATTCAATTCATCTCTTGCCTGTTCAGGAGTAATACCTGCCCACTGTGCAATATCATTCACAGTAAGATTAAACTTCCTCTTCTGAACATTCTTGCTCAGTTCGCTGGAAAGAACACTCTTTTCATCAAAGAGAAGGAAAACATCTGCAACACGGATACTTAAATCCTTGATTGTAAGATTCTTAAGTTTGCGCTGCTGATCGTATATACGCTTGCAGAAAAGCTTAAGCAGCATCATGACAATCTGAGGATTACCAGTAACTACTGTTTTAAAGTTTGCCTTGTTAAATTCAAGACAAGTAACTGGTCCCTTGGCAACACAGGTAGCACCTCTAGGAGAATTGTCCAGAATAGCCATTTCTCCAAAGAATTCACCAGGTTTGAGAATATCAATGTTTTTAATGGAATTATTAATACACTTAACAACCTGAACTTCACCAGTCTGTACCAGGTAGAAAGTTTCTCCGGGCTCATATTCAGTGATAATTACATCACCCTTTTTGTAAGACTTTGAAAAACGGTCGAACATTGGAAGGGAGAACTGAGAAAGTGCTCCACTTGGAATGCCTGTAGAAGAATAGTCGTTGTCTCCCTTGGCAGAAGCTCTGCTTTCGTTTGCCTGAGCATCCGGTAAAAGACGGGCAATATCACTTTTATAAGCTGTATCTGGATAGAATATGAGGATTTTTTTAAGAACATCTGCGCAGGAATGGAAGTCGTCTGCATCATAAAAACCTCTGGCAACCTTAAACATTCCCTCATCAGGATTAATCTCGTGAACATCATCCTTCTGAATAACAATCTCTGTCTGTTTGTGAAGTTCTCTCAAGCTCTTGGAAAAGACTCTGAGCATCTTCCAGGTTACTTCCTGCTTAGAACTGAAAATCTGTTCAAATTCCTGAACAGTAAGAGCAACAACCTGGGTGTCTGTAAGGACCTGAGCGGTTTCATAACGAGGCATGTGGGCCAGTGAACTCTTAACACCGAAAAACTCTCCAACATGTACCTGTTCAGCCACAGTTCCGCCAGTACTTAATTTTATGCTGGACAGAATAACACAACCTGACTGAAGGATAAAAATCCTTTCGTCTCTGTCTCCGGAAAAGAAAATGATGGACCCTTTTGTAAACTGCATTACTTTTGGCATGGGATACCTCAAACTTGTAAATATAATAAACTTCCTTAAATATCGGCTTATTATACCAAAAAATTTAAGAATATGCTATTATTCTATTCAAATGATAGACTTACATTCTCATTCTACAGCATCTGACGGCACTTTCACACCTTCAGAGCTAATAAAATACGCAAAATCGAAAAATTTACGGGGATTAGCCCTTACAGACCACGATACAACCCTGGGATTATCAGAAGCTCAGTCTCAGGCAGAAAAAGAGGGCCTTATTTTTATCCCGGGAATTGAAATAACCGTTCAATGGCCCACAGGAGAGTTCCATCTTCTGGGGCTTGGACTGCAGAAACTTTCCCCTGAATTAAAGCAAATCTGTAAATTCCTTAAACAGGCCAGGGAAGACAGGAACCGGAAAATGGCTGCCCGCTTAAAGGAAGAAGGAATCAACATCTCCTATGAAGAAATTAAGGAAAAGTTCCAGACCAACAATATTGGACGCCCTCACTTTGCCCAGATGATGGTAGAAAAAGGATACATAAAGCAGAGGCAGCAGGCCTTTGACCTGTATTTTGCAAAAGGACGCCCATGCTACATAGACCGGGAAGGCGCAGATCTGGAGGAAGCGTGTCAGGCAATTAAAAACTCTGGAGGCATTCCGGTTCAGGCTCACCCTCTTTCAATGTACGTAAGCTGGGGTAAAATGGAACAAACCATGGAAGGAATTGTAGAAAAAGGTGTTATGGGTCTGGAGGCCTGGCATCCGGGAGTAAGGATTGCTGAAGCAGAAAGGCTGGAAGATCTGGCAAAAAAAATGGGCCTCATTTTCACCGGCGGTTCAGATTTTCACGGAGAAAAAGTCAGGGCTGACAGAAAAATTGGTTATACAGCAGGAAAAAGAAAACTGGATGATCATTTTTACGAAGACCAGCTTCTTCCCCTCTGGCAGAAAACTTATGGACTTGAAAGAATGCATTTTCAGGAAGATTGATTCTTAGAAAATCCATTTTCCTGAAAAATATTGTATTTAGCCCGAATGTCGAGTTTTAAAAACTTAATACTTTTACAAAAAACGGCGCGAAGGAGTGAAACGGCTTGCGAAATCACTCATTTTGTGCTGCCGCGCAAGCGGCAACCGTTTATAATTACAAGCACAAAATGCGTGAAGCAGGCGAGCGGAGCCTTCACAGCATAGCTGTTCGGTGAATCACTCAAAATGCACCACTGGTGCATTTTGCCGGCTTCGCCGTCGTTCCCTAGGTTTCGACAAGACGTTTCACGACTAGGAGTCGTTTTTTGATAAATACAATGATTTTCAAAACTCGACATTTGGGCTATTTAAAACACAAAAGGCGCCTGTAAAAACAAGCGCCTTTTTCTATATCAGATAGATTTAATTAGTCCTTAATTGCCAGAAGTCCGCCAATTACAAGAACATCCTTTGCAAGTTCAATTACATTGAAACCATTCTTCATAAATACCATTACAGCAGCTACAGCCCAAACGATTACAACAATCAGTTTGATGATGTTATCTACTTTTCCAGGATTCCAGAAGAAGCGGATTACAAGGAATACTCCACATACCAGGAGCAGGATACCCATAACTAATCCAAGAGTATCGCTTCCGAAAGCAGCTGAAATTGTTGATGAATGCCAAGGGAATCCCTTAACAACCATACTAAGTCCAAGAAGAACAAAGTACACAGCCAGTGCGAGATGAATAAGGAAGAGACCAAGTCCTCTTTTTTCTTTTGACATAATAAACCCCTTATAATAAATAGATTTTGTAAGTCTGAAAATCAGACCCTTAAAGAAAATTATAACACTATTTTTTAAAGTGGCAAAATTTAAAACAAAAAATTATAATTTTCAATCTTTTATTACAGGATACAGAACTATCGAATTGATAGAAAATCAATCATTTGTTACGGGTTCTTATCAGCATAAGGACAAATGCGATTATGTAAAAGAGAGGTGGAATAACAGTAAATATGAGCTGGGTAAGGGAAAGGCCCCCAATGTACAAATCCTTCTTAAAGAAAATCCCTAAATCCCCCAGGAGCTGATAAACTATTCCTGCATAAGAAACAATGGCACCTGCAACAAGGCTCATCCAGGCCCCGTCTCTGGTTCGGCTCCACAAGAGGATTGCAAGGAAGGCTACTATTCCTCCCAGTGCAAGTTTGATTACATAAAGGATTAACTGTGACTGTTCCATAACTAAATCTTCGACAAATTAAGACTGGAAGGTGAAGGGATTTTTCTTGAGTTTTTCAAAAACACCCTTGTCCGCAGAATAAGGTACAATGCTTAAACCGTCAGAATCTGGATTGATTACAATTCCGCAGTCCAGACAATGCTTTACAAAATCGCTGTAGACTGAGGCAGGAACCTTGCTCTTTAAATATGGGCCGGTGCGTACAAAGTATGGCTTTAAAACCTGATCGTAAAGGAACCAGTCCTTTTCTTCCCTTTCCTGCAGGGCCTTGATCAAATCGTAGATTGAACGGGCATAGGCCTGAAGCATGCAGGGTGCTGTTCTGCAGCAGGGAATTGAATCCAGCACATCAGATTTTTTTTCAAGAAGTTCCACCTGAAGGGCAAGAATAAAATGGTCCTGAGTCCAGGCAAGAGGAGGCTGAACAATTACTGCCGCTGCCTGATAGATTTTTTCATTTTCCGGAATCCATGGTCTGTACACAACTGCAGTTTCTGAAAAAAACTTCTGTGAACAGTTCTGGGCTTCCTGAAGACTGTTAAAGAGGAAAATTCCCCGGGAAGAATTTAATAAAGTGCTCACTGCTTTTTCCAGTTGATAGAGGTGCTGGGTTACAAAAGAACCTGTCTGTCCCCTGGAGAGAACATTCTTCAGGAAAGTAAAGCCATTGCAGCCTCCCCAGCCCAGTATTGCCCTGCCGTTTTCCTGATACATATCTGTAAGGCGAACATTTTTTTCAGTGTATAAAAAAGGACCTCTGGTCCGGCGTACATTTCCGTAACGAATAAAAATTTCTTTGTTCAAAAAGTCAATTGAATTCATATTCAGGATTATAGCAGATTGTATTAATTTGTGGAATTAAGATTTATTTATAGGTCTAAGGTAATGGTAAAAAAAAGGCCTGACCCGGAATTGAAGTGCACTTCAAATTAAAGATATCCGGATCAGGCTTTATTTATTCAGAAAAGATAAAAATTATTTTTCAAGAATAAATTCTACACGTCTGTTTTTCCAGTTAACATTTCTGTCTTTTGTATCAGCAACAGGTTCTGTACCACCCTTACCATCAACAGACAGACGGTCTGCAGAAACTCCGTAGCTTACAAGAATGTCCCGAACGTATTCAGCACGACGCTGTGACAAAGGAATAAGGGCTGGACCCCAGTTACTTGGATTATCCACAGTTTCTTCATCTGGATTATCTGTAAGGCGGTTAGCGTGACCAACAACAGTTACCTTATAATCTTTGAACTTGCCAAGAACAGTTGCAATACGCTTAAGGATTACTTCATTGTTAGCCTTCTGTTCCTTTGTAATTCCCTTTGCAACCTTCTTGCCGTTAGAATCAACTTCTCCGCTTGTAAGGAAGTCTGCATTGTCTGAACGGAAGATGATTGATGGAACCTGCATCTTCAGTTTGTCACCGTCACGGATTACAAGAATATCAATTGAAATAACACCTTCTACAGAATTGCTCATACCAAGAACATCTTCTGCTTCGAATACGTACTTGTAATCTTCAGCAGACTGAACCAGTTCACCGTTGTTACCGCGTCCGTCCCAGATGATGCGCTCTGTAATTGAGTTCTTACCGCTTGTCTTCCAGAATGGATTGTTGTTGCGGTCATAAATTGTAAACGACCAGTTCTTAAGTTCTGCAAGATTATTATTTCTCTTAAGGCGGATGTAAAGTTCATCATCTACACCATCATTATCTGGAGAGAACCAGTTACCAGAATCTGCAGTTCTTGTCTGAACATTAAGCTGAGGAGGAAGAGCTGTACAGATAAATGAAGATGATTCACTTGAACAGCTGTTACCCTTTTCATAATCAATCTTCATTACAGCGTGATAGGTACCATCTGCAGCAGTACCGTCAGGGAGGTCACCTGCCCAGTTAAAGATTGCAGGAAGATCCTTGCTGTCCTTGTCACTCCATTCCTTTACAGCATTTCCCTTTTCATCCACAATTTTAAAATTCCATGAAGAAATTCCTTCAGACAGGGAAGTTTTTACAGTAAAGCGCTGCATATCTTTTACACCGTCATTGTTTGGAGAAATACCTGCCAGTTCCGGTGTGATGTAAACTTTAGTTTCACGCTTATCAAGTTTAATTCCATCAATTACGGCAGAGCCTGAGTTACCTGCAGCGTCTGTTGAAGAAACTGTAATTGAATATGTTCCGTCAGCAGCCTTGTTACCATTTTCGTCAGTTCCGTCCCAGGCAAAATTTGAAACCTTAGAATTATTCCAGGTAATTGTCTTAACCGCAGGAACATTTGAAGAATTGCCTGACTTTCTGATTTCAGCAGTCCACTTTGCTTCAGAAGAACTTGTTGCAGTTACAGGAATTGTCTGTCTTGTAGAAATTCCATCTGGTGAGAAAAGAAGATATGGCACTGAAATTTCTACTGTTGGAGGAATTGAATCGATTGTAAATTCACGGCTCTTTGTTTCAGCCTTAGTTCCACTCTTTGCTACAGTAGAAAGAGTTGCAGTGTAAGTACCGTCAGCACATCTTGTAGAAGAATCATCGTTTCCGTCCCAGGCGATTGTTGCAGGAAGATTTCCATTACCACTTAATGTTCTTACAGTTTTACCTGCAGAATTCTGTACAGTAAGTGTATAGGAATCAATTCCGCTTGAAGCCTTTGCAACAGGTGTAAAGGTAATTGCCTTTCCGATTCTTGGGCTGAAAGCTTCAGGACGTGCTGTAAGCATCAGTTCAGTCTTTGAAGTATCAAGAGTAAAGTTTGATGTTTTGAATACAGCGGAATTACCGGCAGGTTCAGTTACAGAAAGTTCATAATAGTAAGAAGCATCTTCTGCAAATTTTCCGGAATCATCTGTACCGTTCCAGTATACGGATGAAGGAATTGAATCACCAAAGTTAAAGGTCTTAACAACTTTTCCACCGGTGCTTACGATTTTTGCAGTCCAGTTCTTTGCACCTGTAAAGTCTTCTTCCTTCTTAGAAATCTGCTGTGTAATTTCCAGACTTGAGCTTCCGTTAAATACACTGTCAGTTGCACGAACCAGTGCTTCAGGAACAACGTTATCAAGAACAAATACAGGAGATTCTACAGCAGCAGGTTCATAGCCATTCAAATATCTGGCACTTACCTTTGCAGTGTACTGACCTGCAGTTTGTGTTACCAGTGAAGAATCATCTCCCTTACCGTCAAATTCAATTACAGAAGGTACGCTTGTAATTCCATCAGTGTTGTTGCTTTCAGTGTAGGTGCGGACAACTTTTTTTGCAGAATCAAGAATCTCAACCTTCCACATAACCAGACGGTTTGCCTTAGATGCAGGCTTTGGAATTGACAGGTCAAGTTTTACAGAATCCTGTTTGCCGTCGCCGTTTGGTGAAAAATATTTTGAACCTGAAATTGCAATATTGATTACAGGCTTTTCTGCAGAATAAATAATATTTGTCAGGGAAGCAGCTTCAGATTTATTTCCGGCCGCATCTGTAGAATTAATTTCGTAAGTATAAACGCCGTCTGCAACAAGATTATCTTCCTCATTTGTACCATCCCAGGAGAATGTAAGAGGAGCTGATTTTTCCCACTTGTATGTGCGCACAACTTCTTTCGTTGTAGCATCGTAAATTGTAGCAGTCCAGAGATTTTCTACAGAACCAGTCTGAACAATTTTCAGGGAAGATTTTGAGCCTTCTCCAAAAGTTTTATCCTGGTCTGAAAGCTGGGTAATCTTAACTTCAGGGTCAGTGTTATCCACAATAACCGTAAGTCTGGAAGTTGTAGCAGAGTTACCGTTGTCATCAGTTGCACTGAACTGATAGTAATAAGTTCCATCTTTTGCCAGGCTTCCGTCATCACAATAACCGTTCCATGTTACTTCTGAAGGGATTGTAACACCAGTTTTTGGAGTAAAGAGACGCTTAAAGAAAGTTTTAAATGTAATCTTTTCGTCACGGGTTTCCTTGTTGCCAATTACGCGGACAACTTCACCCTTTTCATTAGAAATGATAAATGACCATTCGCTTACATATCTCTGTTCCTTGATTTTAAGAGGAACTACCAGTTCATCCTGCACACCATCATTGTTTGGAGAAATATAAACCGGAGCTTTTTCTCCAAATGCAGCGGCAGAAAAGAGGATTGCAATACCTGCTGTTAAGGTAATTTTCTTAATAAGATTAATTTTCATCTGTTACTCCTCAGATTTTACTTCTTCAGTTTCAAAGATTGAATCATCAATAAGGTCTGCACTGTCATCCCAGAGATAAATTTCCGGAGCCTTAGTATCTTTCTGACCAAGATAAAGGGAAGCACCAGCAGAAACAGCCTCCATTCCTCCATAGAGATTTTTCCATGCAAGGGCAGGAACAATTTCACTCTTTTCCCAGGCCTCATTTCCTTCAGCAATTTTCTTAGAGTTGATTGTAAGGCGGATGTTAAGTCCAATTGAAGGCCAGTTCAAAGGAGCTCCATTCAAAATTTCCCGGAGGTCAGCTTCCCAGCCAATGCAGAACTGAACAATGTCACTGTATGCAAGGGCCAGACCAACATCAGCAGCAACATCCATAAACTCAGGAAAGTAAAGGTCCGTACTGAAACCAATATTAAAATTCTGAATGCTGAGAAGTGTTGCGGCATATGAAACTCTAGGAGTAATAATTCCAGGATAGTTGATATAATCCCTTGAACCGTTAAAACCAAGAGACTGGAAATTGCCATTTAAAGGTTTTCCCAGATTTGTAAGGGAAATACCCAGGCGCGGATTCTTAAGGAAGCCCTGATCGTTCATTGTGTAGAGAAGGCCTAAATCAGCACCAACTGTAAAATCTGAACCATGTCCAAGATAAAATCCTGTGTAAAGATTCATACCAACATAGAGTTTGTCTGTTACATCCTTCGAAACCCCGGCATGAATAATAATATTGTTTCCAATATCCATGTTGGAAAAGTTTGCAAAAGTACCCTGGGCACTTGCTGCAATTACCAAATATCTTGTAGGAATAATTGTTCCCAGCTGGAAAATATTTCCAAAAGTTCCGTCGCTGTTCTGAGCGTTTACTGTATTAATTATACCTGTCCAGCTTGCATTAATAACACTGCGCTGTTCTGTAGCAGGCAAAGCTGGATTGTAGGTAATTGAAACTGGCAACACTGTAAAAACAGGACCACCGCTGGCACTGGCACCACCGCTGATCATTGTTGGATTTGAAAGCTTGAAGATTGAATTTCCACCAAAAGGTGGGTTGTACAAATCAACAAAAGTCTCAGACGATAAAGCAGCTGAGCAGAGAATTCCTGCAGCCAGAAGAGATAGTAATTTTTTCATTTAATCCCCCTAAATTACTTGAATTATACACTAGTTTTTTTAATTAAGTTTAATTTAGTAAAACTAAGATACTTCTTTTATTTACTAAATGGAACCTGAATAAAACTTCTTTTTTTCCAGATATCCTAAAAACATTACAATTTATACCCCTTCCTTTAACCTGAGCTCCACCTTTTCTATTACAGAATCAGGGGTGGAAGCGCCGGCAGTAAGGGCGACCCTCTTTAATCCAAAGAAATCCTCAGGAATTTCCTTTTCATCTTCAATAAGGGCAGTTTTAGAACAAATACTTGCAGCGGTTTCAAAAAGACGCCTTGTATTTGCACTTTCCTTTCCCCCGATTACCAGAATTCCATCCGCCCTGCCTTCAAGTTTGCGGAGAGCCTCCTGACGCTCCCTGGTTGCAGGACAGATTGATGAAACTACCTGCAGGCGGGTAATCTTTTTTGAGAGAATTTCCTTCATCCGGGTAAAAAGTTCCATGCTGAAAGTGGTTTGAGACAGAAAAAGGGCCTCCTCCATTTCTTCCAGGGCCTGTGCTTCTTCCACAGTTTCAATCACAATAACATTTTTTCCGGCAAAAGCAGCAATACCGGTTACTTCACCATGATTTCTGTCACCGGCAATTATAACAGGAATGCCCTGCTCCCCGGCTTTTGCAGCAAGATTCTGACTGGAATGAACTCTCGGGCAGGTGGCATCAACAATCCGGGCACCTTTTTTCTCCAGAGCATTGAGAATTTCAGGACTTGTTCCGTGGGCACGAATCACCACAAGGGCATTTTCTTCAATTGAAGATATGTTTTCCGTATTAAGTATTTGTAAACCTTTTGAGAGAAGAGTATTAAGTACAGTTGGATTATGAATCAGCGGACCTAATGAATAAACTGATTGACTGTTGTTTTTACTTTCCAGAGCCTCATTTGCTGCATCTACAGCCCGGCGAACTCCAAAACAATATCCTAAAACATCAGCCTTTATAACTTCCATAATATGAAATTATAGTCTATTTAAAATAAAATATCCACCTTGGACCTTTCGAACCAAAGTGGATAATTTTATTCAAGAAAGAGCCTGTTTCCAGGCTAAATACTTACAGCTTATGCTTCAACAGCGGAAGTTGATGAAGAAATAGCTGTTGTCTTCTTTGGGCGAACACGATTTGCGTTTGCGCCACCTTCCCAATTACGTCTAACAAATGAGATGAAGCCTGAACTGATGAAGATAGAAGAATAACATCCTGAAATAAGACCGATTGTAAGAACAATTGCAAAGTCGTGGATGCTTCCCTTTGTGAACACCAGAAGTGAAATAGAAGCAAAGAGAGTTGTAATTGTTGTAATAATAGATCTTGAGAGAGTCTCAGAAAGAGCTGTATCCAGGATATCATTAAACTTGTTTGTCTGAACTGCCTTAAGATTGTATCTTACACGGTCAAGAATAACGACTGTTGCGTTAATTGAGTAACCGAAGATTGTAAGAACAGCAGCAAGGGTTGTTGTGCTGAATTCAATCTGGAACCATGAAATGAATGTAAACATGATTAAACAGTCATGGAACAAAGCAACGATTGCACCAAGGGCAAAATCCCAGTGGAAACGGATTGTAGCATAGAGCCAGATAAGAAGGATTGTAAAGAATGCCAGGAGAGCAGCCTTTAAGGTTGTTGAACTTGACATTGAAGAACCAACGAAGTCTGTCTTTACAACAGCAACGTTTTCTTTTCCATACTTATTCTGAAGAGCCTGAACAATATTTTCCTGAAGGATTTCGTTTTCACTCTTGTTAGCATCACTTTCGTTACCGGCAATCTGTGCACGAATCTGATAAGAACGGTTTTCTTCTGTTCCCATTTCCTTTACAAGAACACCAGAAACGTTAGAAACAGTTGCACGAATATCGTCAATCTTTACAGCAGATGTTGTATCAGGTACGTAAAGATAGAGAGGTACTCCGGCAGAAAGTTTTGCTGATGCAGCAGAGTTAAGGTAGAATCCGTATGAATCAGCTGAACCGTTATTCTTAACTACAGCAGATACACCTTCAATAGAATTCATTCCTTCAACAACAGCCTGTACAGTTGAATACTTACCGAATGGGAATTCATATGTTTCGTTTTCTGCACCAGTTCCACTTACAATTACGTCAAGTTCTGTTGTAGAAACTTCAAGGCTTACAGTTGCAGTACCATCGTACTTAACTTCAACTGCAGGAGATGCAATACGAACTTCTTCAATAAGACCAGGACGGAAATCAATACCAAAGTTAATTCCCTTAATGCAGACACCTGCAATACCTGCACAGATAATTAAACCACTAAGAATCCATGCTGGAAGGAAGAGTTTCGAAAATTTCTTTACTGTCTTCATTATTTTACCCTCCAGCCAATGCTGATATTTTTCTTGTGACAAGTCTGTGTGTAGAAGTCAAAAATAAGTCTTGATACAAAGAGACCTGTGAACAGTGTTGAAATAACACCGATTGCAAGGCTTAATGCAAAGCCCTGAATTGAACCAGTACCAAGCTGTGACATGAAGAAGGCAGCGATAAAGGTTGTAATGTTAGAGTCAAGGATTGCCCACAAAGCGTTTGCAAAACCTGCCTGAACAGAACTTTCCCTGTCTTTTCCTAACTTACGTTCTTCCTTAATGCGTTCAAAGATGATTACGTTAGCATCAACTGCCATACCGATTGTAAGAATCATACCGGCAATCATAGGAAGTGTAACGGTAAGATTGAATGCTGAAAGGAATGAGAACATTATGTAAAGGTTCAGAATCTGTGCTACACAAGCGTGAACACCTGCACCCTTGTACATGATAATCATGAAAATCATAATCAGGGCCAGACCTACTGCAATTGCAAGAAGACCCTGGTGGATTGCTTCTTCACCAAGAGAAGCACCGATTACCTGCTGACTTTCAACTGTAAGAGGTACATCAAGCCATGCTGTCTGGAGTACCTTGCGGAGATTCTGAGCTTCTGATGAATTGAAACCGGAAATCTGAACCTGACCGCCTGTAATTGCCTGTCTGATAACAGCATTTGATTTAATCTTGCTGTCGCTGACAATACAAAGGTTTTCACCAACGTGAGCTGATGTAAAGTCTGCGAAAATCTTTGCACCTTCTTCGCTGAGTGTGAAGTTTACAGTTGGTGCATTTGAATATTCATCAGAACCGATTGTTGCTGACTTAATATGTTTTCCTTCAAGGGCAATTTCCTTTTTAACAACAAGGTAACCCTTTCTCTGATCAAGACCATAAGAGTCTGTTTCATATAAACCAAGAACTTCACAGTCTTCAGGGATTATTTCGCTGTTAATAAGGCGTTCTGTTGAGTCAAAAGTGTTGTCTGGATTTGAAGCATAATATGATGCGAATGCATTTGTTGCTTCAGAATCAACCAGGCGGAAGTTAAGGATTCCACGACCCTGGATAATTGAATTAACCTGATCAGCTTCTGCAGAACCAGGAAGTTCAATGTAGATACGGTCATCACCCTGCTGGCGGATTGTAGGAGAACTCAAACCAAAGCGGTCAATGCGGCTTGAAAGAGTCTCAACTGCCTGAGCCATTGCTTCCTTGCGGACAGTAGCTGCATCCATTCCAGTTTCTTTAGAATCGTTGTTTGCTACTACTGAGTCAAGATCAGCCTTAACGATAACGCTCATACCACCGTTCAGGTCAAGACCAAGCTTAACTGAATTCTTGTAGTGCTTTTTATCCTTAAGGATCTTTTCACGATAACGGCTTTCAACTGCTTCCCTGAAATCAGCCTCATTCTTGAAAGAAAGCAATGCGTCTTTCAAAGTGAGAGGAGAAGGAACTGCCTGTTTGTTTTTCTTGAAGTTAGCTTTTGCAAGCTTCTCCAACCATTTCTGATCTTCTGTAAGAACTACAGAATCGTCTTTTGCTGCTTTTTTTAATTCTGCAACTTCTTTAGCTGCCTGTGAGCTTGAATAATCCTTAATATACTCAAGAGAGCTCAATGCAAGAGCCTGTGCTTCCTTTGGAGTACGTGCATACCAGGCGATTGAAGGCCAGAGGAATGCAAAACATACAGCAAGTACAGCGATGAGTATAAAAAGACGACTTCTTTTATTCATCTTTTTCTCCGGATTCAGCTGCCTTTTCTGCGGCTACTGAATCTTTTTTATCTGATTCTTTAATTTCTTTTGCTACGCTTGAAGCCTTCTTTCTACCAAAGAGACCTCTTTTTTCTTCTTCCGGAGCATTTGCCGGCTTATCAACAATTACAGTAGAAATTGCTGTACGGTTGAATTCAATTTTTGTACCATCATCAACCTTAATAACAACAGTATTTTCCTTTGTTGATGAAACAACGCCGTGAATACCACCGATTGTAATAACCTTGTCGCCCTTCTTGAGAGCGTCAATCATTTTCTGAGTTTCCTTCTGCTTTTTGTTCTGAGGACGAATCATCAGAAAATACATAATTAAGAGGATTGCTACGAGTGGAATAAGCATCATACCGCTGCCACCGAGCATTCCGCCTGCTGCAGCATCAGCACCAGCATTTGCTGTAGTACCATTCTGTAAAAAGAGGGAGATTAAAGACATATTTTCCTTCCTTGAGATAAATTTTTAGGTAGTATAATTTACCATTATTTTTACCACATGACAAGAAGAATTCTTATCTCCAAAAATTCGAGATATTACAAAAAAATCCCCCTTGATTTTGCCCTATTTTCCCTGAAGGCGGTCCAGCTCGGCATTAAGGGCTGAAAGGCTGGTATTTGTAGGTTCCAGGCTGACCAGCTGCTTGATATAGTACTGGGCCCGTTTGTATTCCCCACGATTGTAGTAAATCTGATAAAGGCGGAAAAGTGTGTCCCGGTTTCTTGGATTAGCAGAAAGGGAAGACCGGAGATCATTAATTGCAGCATCCTGCCCCGTAACGATAAAGCTCCTCTGATAATAGAGGAAACTCTTCATTTTCTGGTCTACTCCTTCATTTTCCAGAAGTGAATTGATGAATTTCAGTGCCTTTTTGGTCTGTTTTGTTCCTACAAGCATTTCAATGTAAGTACAAACATTATCATTATCTTCCGGATGAGCGGCGTAAAGTTCCTCTGCAATAGGCTGAGCTTCCTTTATATATCCCAGTGTAAGGCAGATTGAAACATGGGTGCGCTTCTGGCCGTCAGTAACCCCATTTCTGGAAACAAGAATCCGGCTGAAGTCATAGGCATCAGTCCAGGCATTCTGCTTAGTCATTTCCGTAATACAAACTTCCAGGGCCTGACTGTTTTCAGAATCAATGGAAAGAACTTCATTTGCCAGATCAATGGCTGTTCTTCCTCCTACAAGAGAATTATTTGCAGAAGCAATTCTGGAAGCTTCAAGAAGAACCTCTTCATCTGAAGGATAAAGTTCAACTGCTTTTCCAATAAAACTTGCGGCAGAAGAAGTATTTTTGTTCCACTCCTGGGCCAGTCTTGCCTTCAGCAGAAGATAATCCCTGGAAACCTGATCCATGCGGCCGTAAGTGTCCAGAATTGAAGAAGCCCTGATATAATCCTGATAATCCATCAGAAGTCTGGCCCTGAAAAGAAGATATTCCGTATTTTCCGGCTGAAGTTCCAGTATCCGGAGAACATAGGCCTGGGCTGTATCCCGGTTACCTTTTAAGTAACTAACCCGGGCTGCAATTTTAAGCATTTCCACATTCTGTTTCTGAACAGCAAGAACTTTTTCAGCAAGGGAAAAGGCATCATCGTACTGTCCCGCAGCATAAAGGGAAAGGGCACTTGCGCTCCTGATTTCCACGTTCTGGGGAGAGCCGGACATAGCCATGTTATAATAGAAAATTGATTCTTCACTCCTGCCCTGAAGATAAAGCCAGCGGCCGTAGAGATAATTTACCAGGGTGGAATGAGGCTTCATTTTAAGGGCGGAAGTAAGGGCGCTTCTGGAAAGTTCAGAGTATTCCTCCTTTATTCCTCCTGTAATAAGAACCAGGGAAGGAAGCACCATTGAAAGGAAATCCTCATTACCTGTTGAAGTATCGTAAATTCCTCTTTCAGCAGAAGTAATTGCCCCGTAGTAAGGATTATCCTGGCTGACTGCAAAAGGTTCATAGTTCAAGGATTCAGAAGGCCACACAATCTTCATGATTTTATAGGCTGTGAAGAGAAGAATCATTTCCTTTTCGCTGTAGTTTTCCTTATCACTCTGATGAAGGACGGAAAAAGCCTTTCTTAAAGAATCAGGACTTCCCTCTTCTACCAGGGCAACGGCCTGCTGATTAACGGAACCGAAAAATGTTTTTACAGAGGAAGGCACCGGAATGTAGATAAAATCGTTTTCATCCGGTACATAATCTTCACTTCCATCAATTTTTTCACTGGAAGCACAGGAAAAAAAAATAAGGGAAACTGAAAAAAGGAGTATCAGGGAGAAGAAAAAATTATTCTTCATTTGCCTCATCTCCATCATTTTTTTTCAACAGTTTTTCTGCTGCCTGACTGTCAAAAACATCATCATCAGAATCGTCATCGTCATCAGAAAGCATTGGAAAAAGATGCTGCCTTTTCTGCTGGAAGATAAAAATTATAATCAGGGCAAGACCTGCTGCAATGGCAAAAAAAGGCCAGGCATGAAGAATCCATAACTTAAAGCTGGTCTTGATAATCTTTGCTGAAAAAAGGAAAAAGAAGGAGCCAAGTACAACAAGTGTTATTGACGGGAAGAGATATTTACTCTTGATTTTTCTGTATCTGTACAGGCCAACCATAAAAAGTGAAATTCCGGAAGATACGGCAAACAAAGGCCAGAGCTGCCACCACTTAAGGGGGATTGCTTCTACCAGATAGAAGAACATGACCACAGCACCAATGATGAAGTTAATGCCCAGGAAGAGAAGGAAACCGTTCTGTGACACACCGAAAACCAGTAAAAAGAAGACAATTCCCGCTAAAAAGAGGGCGCAGGTAAGGGGTGGAAAATAAACATGGCCAAAAATTGCATAACTGGCTACAACCATAAAACCTACGGCCAGAAGAGTCATGCCAAGTACAAGGGCGCTGTTTAATAAAATAACCTTGCCTGTCTGAGGGATTTTTACAAATTTATTTTTATGCTGATTTTCAGCGGATTTTACATTTTTGTCTGTATTATTTATGTCCATTGGTAAACCTCCAAGACAAATCTATCTTTGAGAATAGCTAAAATATCAGTTCTTGCCAATAAGCCCATGCTTTGCTAAAATCTAATTTATGCTTAACAGAATAAAAAAAGCAGTGGTTCTGGGCACCTGCATCCTCTCTTTAGGCTTCTGCTCACTTTTTACTTCCTGCTCTTACATAGATAAAATATCCGGCAAGTCCGGCAAAAATACACTTATTTCAAAATCCAGTTCTGCCTATGAGACTATGCAGAAGAATTTTGAAAAAATCCTCAGCAACAAAAATCTTACGGATGAAACCAGATATGCTGTTGTTTCCAGAATTGCCGGCAACATGCTTTCAGTACAGGATTATAACTCACTTATTTTATTTCTTACAGAGTGGGTTGAAGAAAATCCTGATGATATGTACAACGGCTACTGGCTTTTAATGACAGCTTACGCGTATTTGAACAACAATGCCCAGCCCATGGCCGAATACTATTTTGAAAGGGTTATAAACAACTGCAACGACCTTATTGTTAAAGGACAGTCAATTCACTACCTGAGTTACCAGTACCTGATTCAGCTGTCTACAAATTCTGCCAACAGAATCAACTATTTTAATCAGCTTATAAACCGCTTTCCAAGCATGATTAGTGAAACTGAAATGCTCTACCGCCTTGCCCTGGAATATGAAAAGGAAGGGGAATGGGACCAGGTTATTAAAACCCTTACCAAATTCCTTGCAAAAGATGATGCCCAGACAGTTGTTATTGCAGGCCATCCAAATGCCTATACAGAAGCAAAGCAGCTTATTGATTTCAGTAACTCTACAAAAAGCTGGACCTTCGAAAGCCTTAACTCTTTAATAAGTACAATAAAAAATGCCATAGATAACTACAACTGGGCTGCCCTGGACCGCTACAGATCCAAGGTAAACTTCTTTGCAGTAAGCTGGCGGCAGGATTCAGAGGACACATCCCTACCGGACGACTTCTCCATGGGAAACTTTATGAACGGAAATACAATCCGCTACAGCAGCAGCCTTGACGAATCCTCTTCTCCAACGGAAGCATATTTAAAGACTACAGGCTGGAGCAATTATGTTTCTACCTGGTACCTCTATTTCAGAAAAGTAAATTTCCCTGCTGATCCGGATATTCACGGGCGCTGGGAATGGGCCGGCATTTACTATGGTGAAAAGATGTGAAAAAAATTCTGGTTACTTTTTTTTCCGCCGCAACAATTTCTGCTTCACTCTGGTCACTGACCGCTGCTTCTACTGATGCAGGGTCTATAATGATGAATGACTCCTACGATCCTATTGAATACAAAATACTTGTAGAATCCGCCGGGGAAGGTCAAAAAGATATAACCGCTTCTGCCCCAGGTGTAAATGATGGGGAACTTTCTGCAGAAAACCAGTACCCCGAGCCGGACGGAGACGTTTACCCTGAACCGTCAAAAATTAATCTGAACATACCGGGACTTAATCACGAACTGACACAAAAATATATTGAACTTTATCAGTCAAAGGAAAACTCTTCCTGGCTTGCACAAAGTCTGGTTAACTCTGCCCCTTACCGTCCCTACATCAGGCAGAAGCTGGCTGAAAAAAACATGCCCTCTTACCTTCAGTATCTGCCGGTCATTGAATCAAACTACAAAATCACTGCAGTTTCAAAAAGCGGAGCAAAGGGAATGTGGCAGTTTATGGACAACTCAATGGCCCCTCTCTTAAAGAAATCTTCCTGGTATGACCAGCGCTATGATCCCTGGCTGGAAACTGATGCGGCCCTGATAAAACTGATGGATAACTACAAGATGTTCGGAGACTGGAACCTGGCAATTGCAGCATACAACTGCGGCGGAGGGGCAATGCGGCGGCTCCTGAAGGCCCATCCAAAAGCCGACTTCTGGTACCTTGCAGAACACAATCTTTTAAGAACAGAAACAAAACTCTACGTTCCAAAACTTCTGGCAGTAGCAGAACTGGTTGAAAATGCCGAATACTACGGATTAATCAACGTAGGAGTTGCAGACAAAATGATTGAATTCACGGAGATTGAAGAATTCGATTATGTAAAAATGTCCGGCGTCCTTACCATGGAACAGTTGTCCCAGATTGTTGATGTAAATGTGGAAACCTTAAAATTCCTCAATCCTTCCCTGCTGAAAGGAATGACACCTCCAGAGCAGTTTGAAATCCGCCTGCCTCATGGAAAAGGTGAAGCTGCAGAAGCTGCCCTCCGTAAAGCAGATATTCCAAGCAACACCCTGAACTATACTGTGCAGAAAGGAGACAATCTCTCTGTAATTTCCCGGAAATTTGACGTAACGATAGACGAAATCTGTAAAATCAATCAAATTTCCAGGGATTCAATTTTGTCCATCGGACAGGTTTTAACTATTCCAGTTTATGACCCTGAATAAAGTCAGAAGAAGTCCCTTATCTAAAAAATAAAAAATCCGATAAACTAAAGGGGGAATTTAATGAAGAAAATTCTTTTAACAGCAGTGCTGCTTTTTACAGCCTTTAGCTTAAATGGGCAGACTTATGTACGCTATTCACAGGCAGAACTGGAAGAAGCAGAAAGAATGGCTGCAGCAAACGGCCATGCCAGTCTGGAAAATTCCACAATGACCAGCAGCAGTAAAATCGACTGGAAAAAGAACGCTTTTACATCTGTTGTAACCCTTGATGTTTTAAAAGCAGGAATTCCTATGCCAAGCGGAAGACAGGCTTCTTCAAACAGAATTCAGCTGGCCCTGCCAATACTTATAAAAGATCCTCTCCTTTCCATTTACGTAGATGATCAGAATACTCTTGAAGATTACGTTCAGTCCGGGGGAATAACACTTCAGGACATTACGGATATTATTGATAAATCCAAAAGAACCCCTCCTTATTTTAAGGATGCTTCAAATCTCCTTACAACCACACATACAATTTCCCTGCAGGACATAGGTTCCCTGCTTATAAAGCACAGAAGTCCCTATCGGCAGCAAAAGCCAATCAACACAATTGCTACAAGGGCTTATTCAGGAATTGTTATTGATGCAAGAGGAAGCCTGCCGGTTCACGGAGAGTTTACAAAAAGCAAAGTGTCTCCAAGTCTTTTTCCCCGCATCTGGAACGAAGAAATGGACCTGGTTTATGAAAGAAACATGGTAGAGCCTTCCATTGCAAAATCCCAGATGATTGTAGAATATGGTTCCAGCATTGACTTTAAGAAATACAGCGACAGAATCGGAAATGATCCCCTCTGGATTACGGCAAAAAAAGTTTACGGTCAGAACAGATGTGATCCTGTTATTTCCTATGATGATTATCTCAGGATTACTTCCAGTCAGCAGAATCTGGATTTGCTGCGCCAGGGAAAAGTTGTAATCATTTTAAATGATGAAGAACTGGCCCACATGGTTAGTGCCCCTGAAAGAAACAGGCAGTACTATCTGGATTACGAAAAACTTCGCAGGGACCTTTACGATCCAGTTGTTCCAGATGTAGTTATAATTGACAGACCAGATACCGGTATGGAAATTGATGTGGAAAACCTTCAGTTCATGGCAGATTCAGCAGAGCTTTTACCGGCAGATAAAAAGCGTATTACAACCATTGCACAGGATTTGATTAATCTGGTTTCAAATGGAGGAGAATACACAATTCTGGTAGAAGGACATACTGCAGACGTTAACAAACCGGAAGGTCAGCAGCAGCTTTCAATTCTTCGTGCCCAGGCTATTATTGATATTCTCGTAGCTGAAGGAATGGACAGAAAACTCTTTACCTACAAGGGTTATGGTGGAACAAAACCTGTTGCTCCAAACGATACCGCGGAAGGCAGGGCACAGAACCGCCGTGTAAAAATTACCGTTATGCCAAAGACAACAACAGTCTTTACTACAAATTGATTAATAAATCGGGCTGCTCAAAATGAACAGCCCTTTTTTTACAGCCCCAGTTCTTTTGCAAGAAGACAGGTACCTTCTACAATAGCCTTGTGTTCTTCAGGAGCAATTCTTTCATAAAGAGAGTCCGGGGTATCACCAGGCAGGACGGGAACTTTTTTCTGCAGCAGGATTTTTCCTGTATCGCAGCCAGAGTCCACAAGATGAATGGTACAGCCGCTTTCTTTTTCACCACTGGCAATTACAGCTTCGTGAACATGATGTCCCCACATTCCTACTCCCCCGAATTTTGGCAGAAGGGCCGGATGTAAATTAAGGATTTTACCAGAATAAACTTCAACAATTTTTCCGCCCAGAACTGAAAGATAGCCCGCAAGCACAATTGCATCAATTTTCTCTTCCTGGCAGACTTTAAGCACTGCATCTGAAATGGCAATTCTTTTTGTATCCCGGTCAGCTTTTTCCGCAGCTTCTTTGCCTAGAACAGTATAGGCGCTGAGGATAAAAGTTTTTATTCCGGCCTTTGCAGCTCTTTCCAGAGCAAATGCATTTTTTGTATTACTGATTACTGCTGCAATTTTATAAGGACAGTTTGAGTTTGATTTTTCATAATCAATCAGGGACTGAAGATTTGTTCCGCCACCTGACACAAGCACTGCAATATTCATCATAAAAAAAATCCTTTAACAATAATATAAATTGAAAAAGCCCCTGCCCGAAAACAGACAGGAGCTTTGCAGGAAAAGACTTAGTCAACGAACTGAGTCATTTCCTTATTTCCCTTAAACTCACCCTTGATTACTTTATCTGTATGACCTACATAACCAATCTGATAAGCCTTCATGTCAGGGATTCCGGCCTTATGATATTTTTTTGCTGAATTATTGAAAAGCTTAAGGATTGCTTCAGCATCAGCCTTGCTTACTGCCAGAACAAATCCAATACCCATGTTGAAGGTAGAGAATACATTCTTTGGATCAGCACCACGGCGAATAAGTTCATCGAATACAGGAGGAATGTCCCAGCTGTTTTTCTTAATGATTGCGCAGAGCTGTTTTTTACCTTCCTTAGCATGAGGGAACATACGAGGAACATTTTCGTAGAAACCGCCGCCTGTTACGTGAACCATTCCATGTACGCTTGAACGGAACTTCTTGAGCACTTCCATTACAGGCTTAACATAAATGCGGGTTGGTGTAAGAAGAACTTCACCAATTGTTTTCTTTGTAGCTTTACCATTTTCAAAATATGGTTCATCAAAATTTTCTACCAGTTTACGAATAAGTGAATAACCGTTTGAGTGAGGACCTGTTGAAGAAAGACCAATAAGAACGTCACCTTCCTTCATTTTTGATCCGTCAATCATTTCTTTTTTTTCACCAACACCTACACCAAATCCTGCCAGGTCGTATTTTCCTTCATCATAGAAATCAGGCATTTCTGCAGTTTCTCCGCCAAGAAGAGCACAGCCGGCTTCAATACATCCGTCTGTTACACCCTTAACCAGTTCTGCTGCTACTTTTGAATCAAGCTTACCACAGGCAATGTAGTCGAGGAAGAAGTTTGTCTGTACGCCGGAACAGAGAATATCATTTACACTCATTGCAACACAGTCAATTCCAACTGTATCATACTTCTTCAATTTAAAAGCGATGTCCAGTTTTGTTCCAACACCGTCTGTACCGCTGACCATTACAGGTTCCTTTAAACCTTTTGGTACCTGGAACATTCCGTTAAAAGCTCCAAGTTCTGTAAGTTGTCCCGGAATACGGGCTCTTTCAGACTGCTTCTTGTACTTGTCAACGGCCTTATAACCTTCGTTAACATCAACACCTGCTTTTTTGTAGTCAACTACCTTAGCCATAATAACTCCTAAAATGAATGCTTTGGAAATTATGCCCATTCTACTTGAATTCAATTTCTTACGCAATTAGAAAGCATATTCTTCTATTCAATATATTGATTATTTGATAAAATGATTTATTGATTCTTAAATTATCAGAAGGACTTACAAAATGAATTTTCTTGAAGAAAGAATTATGAAAGACGGTATTGTTAGAGAAGGAAATGTTCTTAAAGTAGACAGCTTCCTTAATCATCAGATTGACATTTCACTCCTGGAACAGATGGGGCAGGAATTTAAAAAGCGCTTTGCCGGAAAAACAGTAACAAAAATCCTTACCATTGAAGCAAGCGGAATTGGAATTGCCTGTATAGTAGCAAGATATTTTGGAGTTCCGGTACTCTTTGCAAAAAAGACTCAGAGTGTAAATGTAGACGGTGACAAGTACCAGGCCGATGTTGAGTCCTTCACACACAAATGTACAAATCATGTGTTTGTTTCAAAAAGATATCTTTCAAAGGATGATAAGGTTCTTATTATTGATGACTTCCTTGCCAGAGGTTCCGCACTTATCGGGTTAACTGAAATCGTAAAGCAGGCAGGAGCAGAAGTTGTAGGAATTGGAATTGCAATTGAAAAAGGTTTCCAGGAAGGGGGACAGCTTATCCGTTCAAAAGGTTTCCAGCTGGAATCACTTGCAATTGTTGACAGTATGGATGCTGCAAACGGAACAATAAAATTCAGGGAGCAGTAAAAGACAGAATACTGTAAACAAAAAGCCCGGCTTCTTTAAGGAAGGAACCTTCTTCTTACAGAGCCGGGATTTTTTTATTTGAATTTCTTTAACAAAAATTATCTTCCCTGGGATAAAATCAGTTCGTAATCTTCATCTTTTACTTCAAAATACTGATTGTATTCGTTACAGGTCGGGCAGTATTCCGGAGGATTTGGACCGATTACAATATGGCCGCACTTTAAGCATTCCCAGACTTTTACCTGACTGTTTTTTAATTCTTCCGCTTCCCGGGAAAGTGATTTGCTCTCCCCTTTTAATTCTGCAAGGAGGGCACGGTAGCGGTCTTCATGACGTCTTTCAATTTTAGCTACAGCCCGGAATTTTGCAGCAAGTTCAGGGAAACCTTCTTTTTCTGCAGTAATGGCAAAAGCCTCATACATATCTGTCCATTCGTAATTTTCACCGTCTGCGGCAGAAAGCAGATTGTCTTCCGTAGAATTAACTTCGCTTAATTCCTTAAGCCACATTTTTGCATGCTGTTCTTCGTTAGCAGCAGTCTTTCTGAAAACTTCAGCTATTTTTCCCAGACCTTCTTTTTCCGCAGCCAGAGAAAAACAAGTATATCTGTTTCTTGCTTTAGATTCCCCTGCAAAAGCAGCCTGCAAATTTTCTTCAGTCTTTGTACCTGAATACTTGCTCATATTTATTCTCCTTACATTTTAATACTCTAATTAAACTGTATGGGAGAAATGTCAGGAAATCAAGTTTAAAATCAGGCAAGTTCTAAAAACTAAAATTCAGGCTGCCATGGAGTTTAAAAGCATAATATTAAGGACTTTTAAAATCCGCATTTTCAAAGCTGCCTCTAAAATCGGAAGCCTTCACAGACTCCAGTTATCTGTCTTCACGGAAATAAGGAACGCCTAAACTTTCAGGAGACTGATTTTCCTTTTTGTTACGGATGCTTGTAATTACAAGAACAACAATCGTAACCAGATACTGAGACATCTTGAACAATTCCTGAACCGCTCTGCTTAAACCTGGAATGTAAAGGTAAAGAATGTAAAGGGCTCCAAACAAAAGTGCTCCAAGAATTGCCTTGCGGCTGTCCCAGAGAGAAAAAATTACAAGAGCTACTGCAAGCCAGCCTCTGTCACCAAAACCATTATTAGTCCAGGTACCGCCAAGATATTCCATTACAAAGTAAAGGCCTCCAAGTCCGGCAACTGCTCCACCAATGAGAGTGGCAATATACTTATACTTTTCAATATTAATTCCGGCAGCATCTGCAGCAGCAGGATTTTCTCCAATTGAGCGAAGGTTCAATCCAACCCTTGTTTTATTCAGGACAAAGGCAAGAAGAAAAGCCAGGGCGATTGCAAGGTAAGATAAAAATCCGTATGAAAAAAGCAGCTGACCCACAACAGGAATTTTACTCAAGCCGGGAATTGAAGCCTGATATGCACTGGCAGTTACAGCAACAGAAACCTGTCCTACACCACCAGCCAGGCGGGAAATTGAACCACCAAAGAAATTACCGAATCCAATACCGAAAGTTGTAAGGGCAAGACCAACAACATTCTGATTAGCTCTGAGAGTGATTGTAAGGAAAGAATAAATGAGGGCACCTAAAACCGAACATATTAAAGCACAGAGAAGGGAAATCAGCATACCAACAAATGGTACAGGTGTGGCAGCAAGACTTTCATAATAGAAAGCCCCCATCAATCCTGCAATGCCGCCCATGTACATTAATCCAGGAATTCCCAGATTAAGGTTACCGGTTTTTTCTGTAAGAATTTCACCAATGGAACCAAATAAAATTGCTATTCCCTGAACAATTGCCTTTGTTATAAATGTAAAAATAATCATGCCTTTTCTCCTTCAGTCTTTTTCTTTGTCTCAAAAATAATTTTAAAGCGGATGAAGAATTCACATCCAATCAGGAAGAAGATGATTATTCCAATCAATATATCTGAAACATTTTCATTAAGACCGAACTTACTTGCAATTTGAATTGCACCGTTATCCATTACACTGAGAAGGAAACTGATGGCAACCATTCCCAGAGTATTGAAATTTGACATCCATGCCACAATGATTGCAGTAAAGCCTCTGCCTCCTGCCAGACTTGTAGAAATTGTGTGACTGGCACCACTCACAACCAGACAGCCTGCAAGACCACAGATTGCACCGGACAAAGCCATTGTGCGGATAATAACAGCCTTAACATTGATTCCTGTATAGCGGGCTGTTTTACGGCTTTCACCAACAACAGAAAGTTCATAACCGTGCTTTGTATTTTTCAGATAAAAAGCCATAAAGACTGCAACGACAAAAACAATGATTACATTCAGTCCGTAGCGCTGACCAAATACGTTAGGGAACCAGCCCTTACTTGTCATTGGATTAATAATTCCAACAGTATTTGACCCCACAGGATTTTCCCAGAATACAATGCAGAAAGTAATAATCTGCATGGCAACATAATTCATCATTAAAGTAAAGAGAGTCTCATTTGTATTAAATCTTGCCTTAAAGAAAGCAGGAATAATTCCCCAGATCATACCGGCCAGACATGAAGAAATCATAATCAAAGGAAGAAGAACACCATTTGGCAGATTACTTCCATAAATCATAAGAGCGGCACTTGCAAGCCCCCCCATGAGGATTTGACCTTCCGCACCAATATTCCAGAAGCGCATTTTAAAAGCAGGTACCAGTCCAAGGGCAACCAGAAGGAGAACCAGGGCATCCCGGATTGTAACCCAGACACGTCTGTTGGAACCAAGGGCACCGTCAATAATTCCACCAAAAACTTCAATAGGATTTAAGCTGGTAACAGAAATAATAACCAGTGCACAAATAATCAGGGCAAGGAAGATTGCAGCAAAACGAATCAAAAGAGCCTTCCATACACCTTCATAATCTCTTTTAGCTAATCTAATATTTAACATCTTCATTCCCCTATTAAGCAGTCATGAGGTATCCCACCTCTTCCTTTGTTGTAGTGCGGGCATCAAGCAGACCTGTAACCCGACCATTATTCATTACAAGGATTCTGTCGCAGAGCTGAAGAATTACATCCAGATCTTCAATTACAGAAATAACAGCTGCACCTTTTTCTTTCTGTCTGTTCAGCTGATTGTAAATTGCATAAGAGGAATTAATATCCAGACCACGAACCGGATATGCAACCATAAGTACATCCGGATGACTGGAAATTTCACGGCCAACAAGAACCTTCTGTACGTTGCCACCTGACAGTCTGCGTACAGGATACTCAGTTCCAGGAGTTACAACTTCCAGCTTTCTCTTGATTTTTTCAGCAAGAGTACGAGGCTCCTTTCTGTGAACCAGAGGATCGTTTCCATTTTCATAAGTACGGAGCATAACATTTCCTGTCATACCCATTGAACCTACAAGCCCCATGCCAAGTCTGTCTTCAGGAACAAATGAAATGTGGGCACCTGTCCTCTTGATTCCTACAGGAGATTTATTTGTAATATCAATATCTTTATTTTCAGAATTAATAAAAGTTACCTTTCCACCGGACACTCTCTGAATACCTGCAATAGATTCAAAAAGTTCCTTCACACCGCATCCTGCAATTCCTGCAATTCCAAGAATCTCACCCCGGCGGGCAGTAAAGGTTACATTGTCCAGGGCTTTAAGACCTTCACGATTGTAGCAGGTCAAGCCTTCAACCTTAAGAACATCACTTGTGTTAACAGGATCTGTTCTTTCAATATCCAGGGAAATCTTTTCCCCAACCATCATTTCTGTGAGCATAGGGATTGTTGCTTTTGAAGTTTCCACTGTATCAATATACTGTCCCTTGCGCAAAATGGTTACCCGGTCCGAAATTGCCATTACTTCATTAAGTTTATGTGTGATGATGATGACAGATTTGCCGGCCTTACGCATATTTTTAAGCACTTCAAAAAGTGCATCTGCTTCCTGTGGAGTAAGAACTGCAGTTGGTTCATCCAGAATAAGAACATCTGCTCCCTTGTAGAGAACCTTAACAATTTCAACAGTCTGTTTCTGGGAAATGGACATATCGTAAATCTTTTGATCAGGGTCCAGTTTAAAACCGTAAGTGCTGCAGATTTCATTTATTTTTTCTTTAACGGATTTCATATCAATAACAGCAGATGTGTCTGTTCCTAAAATAATATTTTCTGCTGCTGTAAAAACATTTACCAGTTTGTAATGCTGATGAATCATTCCAATGTGATAATCGTAAGCGTCTTTTGGAGAATGAATCTGAACCTCTTTTCCGTTAATGAAAATCTGACCAGAATCAGGGCGGTATATTCCTGCAATCATATTCATTAAAGTTGTTTTACCACTTCCGTTTTCACCAAGAATACTCAATATTTCATGACTTTTTACTTTAAGATTTACTTTATCGTTAGCTGTAACAGAACCGAAAGTTTTTGTAATGTTTTTCAGTTCAATTGCATACTGTTCGTCCATGCTGTTAACTCCACTTGTATAAACTAAAAAATCCGGCAGTAGATAACTCAACCACCGGATTCATATATCCTGTTATAAGGAAAAATTAGCGTTCTTCAATACCGTCGATTCTTAAGTCGAAGGCTGGAGCAGAACCAACTTCCTGCTCATGGAAGTATCCGTCACTTACGTAAACAGAGTACTTTGCATAGTCGCCGCCCTGAGCAATCAAATCTTCAATTGAAGAGCCCTTTACTGTGAATGTGTCTGTTGCAAAAATCTTAACTGTGCCAGCCTTGATTCCTGCAATGGCAGCTTCAACAGCTTCTTCTGTACCTGCAGCAGCAACATTTGCATTTACAGGTGTAATATATACAGCATTGTCTACATATCCCTTTGACCAGTCTACATCGAATGTCTGTCCCTTCTTGAAAGCGTCTGCAGAAAGTCTGTAGTAAGCACCCCAGTTAAGGGCAGCTGATGTAAGTGCTGTGTTTGGAGCAACTGATGTCATATCAACATTGTAACCTACACATGGAACACCGTTTGCTTCACAGGCTGTTGGAGCACCTGTTGTATCAGCATGCTGACCGATAAGAACACAGTTGTCAGCGATGAGAGCTTCTGCTGTTTCTTTTTCAAGAGACATATCAGCCCATGAGTTTGTATAGCGAACTTCCATTGTTGCAGAAGGACATACTGAACGAACACCGAGGAAGAATGAAGTATATCCAGAAACAACTTCTGCATATGGATAAGCACCAACATAACCAATCTTTGCTTTATCAGCAGTGATTTTTCCGCTTGCAATCATTTCGTTAAGTTTAAGACCAGCTACAATACCTGAAACATAGCGTGATTCATAAACTGAAGGCATAAAGTTATGCATGTTAGCAAGACCGCTTGAAGCTGCCTGGAAACCTGTTGCATGTGAGAACTGAATCTCTGGATATTCCTTGGCTGCCATAAGAAGGTATGATTCGTGTCCAAAGCTTGTTGCGATGATGTAGTTACAACCCTGGTCTGCAAGGTCAACTGCTGCGTCGTAGCAGTTTTCATCTTCGCCGATTCCCTTCTTTTCAATAACCTGCTCATCAGAAAGACCGAGACTGCTCTTCATTTCACGAATGCCCTTCATGTGAGCTTCTGTGTAACCTTCATTTTCATCACCAATGTAGATAACACCAACTTTGAATGAAGAAGCGTCCTTAGACTGTGCCTCACCTTCTGACTTCTTTGTACAACCTGTAAGTGCAAATGCAGATACCATTGCTGTCAAAGCAAGCATGCCAATCACTGTTTTTTTCATTTATTACTCCTCTCATTATAAAAAAAGGGCTCTAAGTAAAGTAGGCATATACTTAGCGCCCCATCTTTTAATGTGCTTTTTTTATAACTTTTACAAGGAATAAAGTCAAGATTACAGAATCTCTGGAACGCTTCATTAACAGTAAAACACCATATTAAAGATGACTCCCAGTCATGAAACGTCTTTTGTGAAACCGCAGGCTCGCCTGCTACACGCGGTTTGTGCTTGTAATTATTTTCGTCAGCCGCCCGGCGGCTTCACAAACCGAGTGTTTTCAAAAAGCCGTTTCATTCCTTCGCGTCACATTTTATATGATTTACTGTGAATGGTATTAGTATTTCGAACCTGCAAGCTATACTTCATTAACGGTAAAACACCATATTTGAGAGACTCCCAGTCATGAAACGTCTTTTGTGAAACCTAGGGAACGACGGCGAAGCCGGCAAAATGCACCGAACAGCTATGCTTTGAAGGCACCGCTCGCCTTTGTGGATTAGAGTTTTTCCAGAGCTTTTCTTACAGCTGCCCTTAAGGCTTCCGGATACTGTTCTGCCAGAGCCTGTGGATCGTATACGCCCTTAACAACAGGGATTGCTTCTGATGCAGAGCCGTAGCCGCTGAAAGATTTTGCCATTTTTCCCTTTGCATCCAGGAACTGAATTGTAACAGTAGCGCAGGCTTTCATATTTCCTGTGTGGCTTACACCTGTGTTCATATTCTTCTGAATGTTAAAGTTGATTAAAACGATATTGTCTGCCCCCAGTTCAGAGATAAGAAGCGGGTAGAGTTTCTTTTCGTTTGTTGCAAGAAGCTTGTATCCTTCAGGTTTATTCCTAAATCCGGCAAGAAGGAATTTGTTGTCTGAAGCAGCTGTATATGCATTTGAAGCAAGAACAGTTTCTTCCGGAATCAAGTCCAGGCCTTTTTCAGCAAGAACTTCGAAAACTGCGGCCTTAACATCTTCCATCATGTAAGCTGTATAACCGGCCTGAATCTGTTCTTCCTTACTGGCATTTTCTGTAATATCCTTGCGGACAGCCAGATTGAGTAAACCACTGCCGTGTTCTTCATCATCTTCACCAAACCAGGTGATTGTGTCATTTGCCATGATTGTTACAACGGCTGTTTTACCAGGAACAAAAGGTTTTGCAAAAGCAGCCATAGCTGTTAATGCAGTTAAAGTTAATGCAATAATTTTTTTCATTTTAAATCTCCCAAATGAAATATTTTGAGCTAAGGAGTAAAAAATCTACCCTACTTATAAAGTATTTGTTATACCTGATAAAGATTCAATACTAGTTTAAATAATAGTATATGCCGAATTTTGATTAATTATATGATTTTCAAAATTTTACATTCGGGAAAATTAATTTCATCTTTTCAGATCGTAGATTACGTCTTTAAGGTAGTGGTTTCCGCAACGGCCGTCGGCCATCAGATGGGTAAAACTGTTAAAATGCCGTGCTTCTTCGTATTCAATTCCAAAGAGATACACAAGATTTCCATTCTCATCTTTTTCTATTCGTGTAATGTATTTTTGATTGTCACAGGTGAATTCAAAGTAGCGGGTTGTTTCCAGGATAAATAAAAAGTCGTCTCTTGTCATAGAGACATTATGAAAGGATTTTAATCATATTGCAAGAATATGTCGCAGTCTTCGGGTCGCAGACTTCGAGTCGCAGCCTTCGGCTGCTTAAGTCGCAGCCTTCGGCTGCTTAACGAGTTTTCGCATAGCGAAAACTCGCGGGTTAATTTACTAAGATTAATAGCCCATTCGTCGCAGCCTTCGGCTGCTTACGAGTTTCCGCTTTGCGAAAACTCGCAAGGACATTTTGTTAGGATTAGTAGCCCATACGTCGCAGCCTTCGGCTGCTCAACGAGTTTTCGCATAGCGAAAACTCGCGGATAATTTTGTTAAGATTAGTAACCCATACCGCCCATATCTGGAGAAGGAGCTACAGGTGCTGGGGGTTCTGGGATGTCTGTAATAGCACATTCTGTTGTGAGCAGCATACCTGCAACTGAAGCAGCATTCTGCAATGCACAGCGTGTTACCTTAGCAGGGTCAATAATACCTGCATCCATCATGTTTACCCATTCCTGAGTAGCAGCGTTGAAACCAACACCTTCCTTTTCGTTCTTAGCTCTGTCAGCAATTACTGCACCGTCAAGGCCTGCATTGTCAGCAATCTGGCGGATAGGTTCTTCAAGGGCACGCTTAACGATAGCGTAACCAACCTTTTCATCACCTGTAAGATTTGCCTTTTCTGCATTGAGAGACTTGCTTGCTTCAATGAGGGCAAGTCCACCACCTGGAACAATACCTTCTTCCAGGGCAGCGCGTGTAGCAGCCAGTGTATCTTCAACACGGAACTTCTTTTCCTTCATTTCAGTTTCAGTGATTGCACCAATTTCAATTACTGCAACTCCACCTGAAAGCTTTGCAAGACGTTCCTTGAGCTTATCCTTGTCATAATCTGATGTTGACTTTTCTACAGCAGCCTTGATTTCTGCAACACGATTTGCAATTGCAGTCTTGTCACCATTTCCGTCAACGATTGTTGTATTGTCCTTGTCGATCTTAACAGACTTGGCAGTACCAAGATCAGCAAGTTCTGTAGTTTCAAGCTTAAGGCCTAAATCCTTTGTAACAACCTTACCACCTGTGAGGATAGCAATGTCGTTAAGCATTTCCTTACGTCTGTCACCAAAGCCAGGAGCTTTTACTGCACAGCACTTAAGTGTACCGCGGAGTGAGTTTACAACCAGAGTTGTAAGTGCTTCACCGTCAACATCTTCTGCAATGATAACCAGTGGACGACCAGTCTGAGCAACCTTTTCCAGAAGAGGAAGAAGATCCTTCATTGTGCTGATCTTTTCATCAAAAATAAGGATGTATGGATTATCATAGTTACATTCCATGCGTTCACGGTCATTTACAAAGTAAGCATTGATATAACCGCGGTCAAACTGCATACCTTCTACAGTCTTTACAGTTGTATCCATGTTCTTTGATTCTTCAACTGTAATTACACCGTCTTTTCCAACCTTCTCGATTGCTTCAGCAAGAATTTTACCGATTTCAGGATCGTTGTTTGCAGAAATTGTAGCAACGTGTGTAATATCATCATTACCCTTTACTGCACGGCTGATAGATTTAATCTTTTCAACTGCAGTAGCTGTAGCCTTATCAATACCACGCTTAATTTCGATTGGTGTCATTCCTGCGCTAACAGCCTTAAGACCTTCGCGAACAATAGCATAAGCAAGAACTGTAGCTGTTGTTGTACCGTCACCTGCAACATCATTTGTCTTAGATGAAACTTCACGTACAAGCTGAGCACCCATATTTTCAAAAGGATCTTTCAGTTCAACTTCCTTTGCAACTGAAACACCATCCTTTGTAATTGTTGGAGAACCATACTTCTTATCAAGCATAACCAGGCGGCCACATGGTCCCAATGTTACCTTTACTGCTTTTGCAATCTGTTCTACGCCGCTAAGCATCTTTTTGCGGGCTTCTTCACTGTAAACTAACTGTTTAGCCATTTTTGACTCCTATATATAAACTGCTGGATCTTAAATGATGAAAATCCAGTTAAATTTCGTATTAAATAAGATATAAAAAAATTGACCGCTCGACAAGAAAAATGTGATAAAATCTTAAAATATGGTAGAATCAGCAGAAATTAATCTGACTTTACAAAGGAATTGATTTTGAAAAGAAACTTTCTTCTATTAACAACATTTATTTTTCTTAACCTGATGATATGGCCGGAAGAATCTTTTTCCTATATGAAACACTACCAGAAAGTAAAACCACGAGAATACACTTTTGCAATCAACACAATGCAGCAGCTTTATGATAATTTAAGCGAGCAGAAGTACAAATATGCCCTTGAAGCCAGCGTAATTGTTTTTCCAGAACTACTCCGTTATTCAGCCTTCAGGGATGAACTGGAAACTCTTGCAAACGAACTTAAAAGTTATGCACCGGAAGAAAGCGACGGTTATTCCATTGGATTTTTTCAAATGAAGCCGATTTTTGCTTTGAGGATGGAAAAAATCATCGCCCTGGATCTGGAATTAAAAACAAAGTACCCTCTCCTTTTGATAAAGGATTCCGGAACTTCTGATGACAGAATCCAGAGAATTAACCGGTTGCAGGACTGGACCTATCAGCTGGAATATTTAAAGGCCTTCTGTGACTTTGAAATTAAAAGGTTGAAGCTGGAAAATGAAGATTTAAAAATCCGCATAAAATACCTGGCAACTGCCTACAATGCAAATATGTTTTACACCAGGGAAAAACTGGACAAATGGGCCGAATATAAAACATTTCCGGGAGCTCAAAAGGATTTGTATTTTAAATACAGCGAAATCTGCATTGAAGCCGCCGGAAAGGTTGTGGTAAAATGATTGTAATAGTCCAAATGTCTAGTTATGAAATTTATTTGATGTTTCAAAAAAATGGCGCGAAGGAGTGAAACGTCATAAGAATCTCAAAACTCGACATTCGTGATAAGATTCTTTTTTAGAGGTGTATATGAAGAAAATCATTATGGCTCTTGCACTGCTCCTGGCAGCTTCATCAGTTTATGCAATGCTTCTTCCTGAAGGAAGCCAGGCTAATGTAAGTGATGTTTCCCTTACAGATGGAAAAATCTCAAGCGTTACACTCATGGATAACGCTGAAATCAACACGCCGTTTGGAAAACTCCAGGCAACCGGAACAATCACTTTTAATTCTGATGGAAGTGTAGAATCCTTTACTCCTGTAAAAAGCGGAAGTTTTGAAACACCGGCAGGAACTTTTTCTTACGCAGGTCAGGAAGATAGTTCATATACTACACCGGCTCTTGAATTTTACCCAGGCGGTTCTCTCAAAAAAATTACTCTTAGTGCAGAGACCAAACTTGTAACAAAAGCAGGCACTCTCACAGCACAGGCCGCTCCAGTGGAATTTTACGACCAGTACGCTGCAAAAAGTTTTAAGCCAAAGAATAATTTTTATATCACTATTGCAGCCGGAAAGTTTAAGGTTTCAAAGGATGATTTTGTAGAATTCTATCCATCCGGAAAATTCAAGGAATTTACAATTGAAGGACCTGCTTCCCTGACAACAGATATGGGAACAATTTCAATTATTGGAAAAGCAAAAGTCAGCACATACGAAAACAAAAAAATTGAATCCATTACAGTTGATTCTGTTCAGGCCTTGAAATATTCAGACAACTACATTTATACAGCACCAGATTCCACAGTATATTTTTACAGTTCTGGAAAACTGAAGGAAGTAACTGCAATTAACAATGAATTTATTCTGGGACAGTTTAAGGTTACAAATCGCTATAATAAAAAGCAGGTAAACTTTTATGAGTCAGGGTCACTTATTATAATGAATCCAGATAGCTATAGTTTTATTGATAATTATGAACTTTCCCCTGAAACAATTTTCTTTAATCCTCAGGCACCGGAACGACTTTTTGTTTCAGCCTTGAAATATTCTGGTTTCCAATACAAAAGTCAGGAATCATACTACTACAAAGTAACCGCTTTCACAAAAAAAGACGGAGAGACCATTACAAAATCATTCAACACACCAGTAAAAGTACCATCTTCTAACGAAAAAGCCTACGCAAGGGAACCTTTCCTCTTAAACGAAAACAGCCACAAAATCGAAAAAGTTTACACTTACAAATATGTAACTCAGAAAAAGTGGGAGGATAATTCTTTAGTCGATTATTCCGTTCTTGAAGAAGCCGGCTACATGGAATTTGACGAAGACAAAGCTGAATCACCAGATACAAATTCTGGCAGATAGAAGAGGTATAAAACTGATTTTATGAAATTAGCAGAAGCATTACAGGAAAGAGCTGACCTTAACAGAAAAATTGAGCAGCTCAAGGCAAGACTTAATAATAATTGTCTTGTACAGGAAGGAGAAACTCCGGCAGAAAATCCGGAGGAACTTCTTGACGAACTGAATTCTTCAGCACTCAGGCTTGAAGAACTTATGGCAAAAATCAATTTGACTAACTGTACTACAAAAATAAATGGTACTTCTTTGACAGAATTAATTGCAAAAAAAGACAGACTTTCCCTTCAGCTGCAGGCCTACAGAGAAATCATCAACGAATCCAGCAGAACGGCTTACAGGGCAAGGGGGTCTGAAATAAAAATTCTGCCGGCAGTAAAAGTGTCAGAACTTCAGAAAAAATCTGATGAACTTTCAAAGGAACTGCGGCTTACAGATAACCTTCTCCAGGAAAACAACTGGAAAACTGAATTGATTTAAAATTAGTGGTAACTGCTAAGGAGTGAATGCAAACGCCAGTGTGATTGCGTAATTCGCACAAATACTACAGGGTACCCAGGGCAGGTAAATTTTTTCAGGAATTGTTATGCCCCGAAAGCGCACATCTGTACTTTTAAGGTTTACATTTTACAACCATGCATTAACCGTAGCAGTGAGGGCGGGTTCGGGGAATAATATTATTATCAGTCTTTTTTCTGGACTGACTGTTTTTCAGCTTTTCTTTCTTTCATATGTTTTCTGGTGCCGATTTTATCTTCTTCCAGATTCAGGCTTTCCTTAAAAGCAAGACAATCCTTCTTTACATATTTTGCAATCGCTTTTGCAGAATTGTTACCTCTGTATTTTTTTTGAGCTTCAAGCATCTGGTTTTTCAAAAGTTCGTCATTCATCAAAAGAAGAGCTAAACGGCTGGCGTCATCCGGACTGTTTGCGCAAAGAGACATATGGTGTTCTGCAAAGAACTGAACATTTTCACTTTCACAGCCTGGAATTGGAGATGTATGAATGATTGGAATTCCTTTAACAATTGCTTCTGTGCTGGACAGTCCGCCCGGCTTTGTAAGGAGCAGGTCACTGGCTTCCATAAATACGTTTACCTTATCCGTAAATCCAACTACATGAACTCTAGGCTCTCCTGCAAATTCTTTAAGGAACTGGAAGAGCATTTCTTTGTTATTTCCAGTGATGGCAATGATGCGGGTCTTTTTATCTCCTGCTGAGAAAATATCGTGGGCAATATCAATTATATCACCGAAGCCCATACTGCCGCTCATAATCAGGTAAACTTTATCATCCTGATTGATATTTATATCCATTTTACGGAGCTGTTCCCTGGCCTTTTCTTTATTACCTTTTCGAACAAACCTTTGCGAAACCGGAATGCCAAGAGGAACAAGTTTTTCGGAAGGAATTCCACGGGCTGTAAAAGTAAAGGCACTGTCCTTACTTGCAATAAAGAAACAGCGTGGATTTGTTTCTTCCAGGAGAGGAGAAGCAAAGTAGTCTGTGGCAACAAAATAGAAAGGAACATCAAGATGATAATGTTTAAGAATATGTGTCATTGCCTGTGCGCCAAAGAAGTGACAGCAGACAACTGCATCGATTTTATTTTCGATGAGATATTTTCTAAGGGCTTTTGTATACATCATGTTCATCATGTACACAGGAGAGCGGACAAGACCAGAAGAATTTTCTCCATAGTTGCCCCCCATTTCGTAAAGCTTTCCGAAAATCTTCGGATTGTTCTTTACCATTTCTACATATGAATCGCATACTAAATCTGAAGCTGCCTGACTGCCAAAAGACAAGGCATCTCTAATTTCACATTCATCTCCAGCAGAGTCGAAAACTTCTTTTAATGCTCTGGCGGCTGTGTTGTGACCGCCTCCTGTATTGCAGGAAAGAATTAATATTTTCATATTTTTATCATATCCCTTATATAAGAAAATTTAAACATTAAGTTGTAAAAAGGAAAGAAAAAGAATATGAAATTTGATTAATCCAGTCCCGTACAGTTGCTACTATTTAAATAACCTCCCTCGTCTTTGTAATTGAACACAATGCGGCTATCAGTAATAGAACCGTTAAAGTAAAAGAAGCTGCAGTTTTCAAGGGTTAATGCACCTGAATTATAAAAAGCCTCTCCCTGAAATGCCCCTGATGTATTTGACCCTCTGAAATTGATATTTGTAAAAGTAACGCTTGTTCTTTCAGGAATCTTAAACATACTGGCAGTACTGGTGAATACGGAACTCTTCTGAAATATTACACTTCCTCTTTCTCCAGAATTTTCATCTATACTTTCATTTATAATTTTAATAGTTCCGCCAGGCTCAAAATCTGAAAACTGACTGTCCAGCATGATAGATCCAGCATCAAGAAGATGAATTGTACACGGATTTTCCAAGCTTCTGTTTTTTACGGCAGACAAGGCAGTTGCAAAATCTTCAAAAGGACGTTCATATGAACCCACTCTTGTTCCTTCAACAGATCTGCTGGATACATAAAAATCAGTCCGCTTAAAATTTACAAGGCACTTTTCAGTTATAGACAAAACAGTCTTCTCTTCCCCATCCACAGATTCTGTTTTAAAATATTCAGAGTCTGCATTGTTATACCATGTGGTTGTTCTTGTTCCAGGCAAAATTCCAATTGATTCGTAACACTCATATAAAAGATTTCCACCTGAATCCTTAAACGAAAAAGTTGCTTCATAATCACCGGCTGCTAAATCTTTGCGTAACACAAAGCAGTCACTGCTGGTTATAGTCCTTGTATAAGGATCCACTGGTTCTGGACCGGAGAACTGAACCTCCATGGAAGATACTATTGTATTGTCAAAAACCTTTATTGGCAAAGCTATTCCACTTGTTCCAGTAGCATCAGTAACAGGTGATTCCACAAGCTTAATTATTTGAAGGGCGCTGCTTTCATCAACATCAATTTCAACTGGCTGACTGGTTACATAAAGTGGATCTGATGCACTTCCACCAGCGGTCAGATAGCTGAGCGAAGAAATTTTCCATTTACCTGCTGTAAGTTTAAAGGTAAAAAACAAATTATCCTGAGGAATTACAGAAATTGAATCTTTATCTGCCTCTCCGGAAACAGGCTGATAGTCTGCAGTAACAATAGTTGTAAGTCCGGTTGAATCAATTTTTACATAAGCAGATCTGGAATTATTTTCATTCTGAAGATTTTGTTCATCTGTACACAAATACAAGCTTCCACATACGTTGTATGTTTTTTCTACATAGGGGCTGCAAGCGAAAAGAGAAAAAACTGATATTAACACAAATAAAAATTTAAGATTACTTTTCATATTTTCTCCTGGGGATTAGAAATTTCCATTTCCAGCAGAATGCTCTGCACCATTAATCTTTATTCCTTTTGGTTCAGGGTCACTTTCATCATGGAAAAAAATACAGCAATAATCATTCCGAACCTTAGCATCTACAGAATGAATTAAATAATTCATAAGAGAACCGGTTCCAAAAGTACAGTTTAATGTAGTTAAAGTTGTATAATTTTGTGAAGATTTTGTAACAATTACTATAGCGCCACCAGGATTATTTGATTCATTTTTTTGAAAAATACAATCCTCCAATGTAACAATGGAATCTTGAATTAACATAGCACCGCCACCTATTACAGTCTTATCATAATTCGACAAGCCATCATCCCCCGAATTACTTCCAGATACATTTTCTGTAAAAATGCAATTTTTTATAACAGCCTTTTTTGCATTCTGTATCCAGACACCACCCGCTGCATTATTATAATAAGTTCCAGAAGTAGCCTTATTAGAACTTACTTCTGTGTTTTCCATATAGAAATAATTTCCGTTATAAAATACACCCGCTGACCTTTGTGCCGTATTATTAGTTATTTTTGAATCATATATTTCCAGTCTTCCGTCAGAATAAACTCCAGCCCCCATATGGGCACCTGTATTACTACTAATCTCAGATGATTTAATTATTATGGAAGTATTTCCACCACCTCGAATTGCCCCCCCCATGCTGAACTACTATATACACTGTTACCGGTAAAAATACAGTTTTCAAACAGTCCTTTCCCAGAGTCAATATGAACAATTCCATCACTATTCTGATTACATCCATTCACCTTACAATTTTTCATTGTTAAAGAACCGCTTTCTACCTTAACAGCCTTTCCAACAGTACCACTACTACTAGAAGTATTAGACAAATTAAGATTTTCAAGAGAAAGTGTAGAATTAATGACTTTGAAAATCTGTATATCATAGGTTGATGACAACTTTATATATCCGTCACTATTTAATTTTCCAGGTTCATTACAGATAGTCAAATTCTTTATATTTTCAATAACAAAACCTGAAGAAAGAGTTAAATCATTTGATATAAAAATTCTGTAACTATCACAACCTTGTGCTTCTGTAATGGCATTACTTAACTCATTTACATTACTTACAATAGAATGGTTACCGTAATAAACTGTTGTACCTGACTTATATTCTGCTCCATTGTATACCGCAGTTATAAAAATATCGTAAAAATCATCCGCAAGATTTTCTGGAAAACTAAATTGAAAACTATCATACACCAGCTGCCGCACACCACCTTTAAATACTTCAATCTTCATTGATTCTGGATTTACATAAACCTCGCCAATTTTGCAGGATGCAGAAAATGTATTATTATAATCTTTTCTTCCAAAATATTTTTCGTGTTCAAATTCCAGAGAATCATAAACACCTATCTGAACGCTTCCTGTATGAATACATAGAGCTGCTTCATTCTGATCTTCACTAGCCCAGCCCAAGTTGTAACCATCATCACTTGTAAAGATTGTTGCAGGACTACCGGACGGACAATAATAAGTAAAGTTTTTTGTAAAACAAAAAGCCGGAGAAAGATAATGAATACTGCCTTTATAACGAATTCCAATTCGGGAATCCTTACTGAAAGTATCTGTAAAGCAAATTGTAGAGTCTTCTTCAGTTAAACTTATATTATCACTTTTCTTCTCACTTTCAGAAACCTTAATATAGTTAGTTTGAGCAATAATTTTTCCTTTAAAATGTAAGGGCGATTTTTTAAAAGCTACCGCTCCTCCAAAAGTATTTGCCGTAGTTCCCCCGGAAAGTGTTACATTTGGCCTGTCTACATAGTTTCCGTCGAAGGTACAGTCTTTCAGTGTAACCGTTACCTGGGACATTCCTCCCAGAGCACCGCCGCAGTTTTTTGCATGATTGTTTTTAAAAGTACATCCGTCAAATTTTACAGGAGCACCTACATAAACTGCACCACCTGTTCCATGGTCATAATCTACGGCTTCATTAGGGGAATTAGCCCAGTTTTCTTCAAAGAGACAGTCAGTAAAATTTGATTCCTGTGTTGAAGAATTGTACTGAGTTATATACACTGCACCGCCATTTCCCCAGCCAGAAGGATTTACAGTATTCTTTTTAAAGGTACAGTCACTTGCTTCAATTACTCCCTTAACATATACAGCACCTGCCGAAGTACAGGCACTTGTATTTTCTTCAAAAAGACAGTCATTCATTGTAAGTACAGCACCAGCACAATAAATTACAGAACCTTCCTTATCTCCATTTGGTGTGTTAAAATTTTTTAAAGTCAGATTTCCTAAAGTAAGCGAGCTCGTGGCCAGATCTTTTCCGTAAAACAAAAGGGCCTTTTTTCCTGTATTTTCACTGGAATCAATTCCATCTTTTTCCGTATCATCATTTAAACCATAGATCTCAAGTTTCAAATCTACAGAATTATCACTTTTCCCTGCCAGAGCAGATTCTTCATGGCTCAACATTCCATCAATATAAATAGAATAAGTTGTAACCCCATCATTTATTGAATTGATTCTGTCAACTGCAGCCTTAAGACTTGCAAAAGGTTGTGCCCAGGAACCTGAAACTTCTGGTCCGTCTGAAGCATCCCGCAAAAGAGAACCTCCGCTGCCTTTTACGTAGAGCTGGGTTCTTAAATAAGTATCTACGATGGAATTTGTAAAAGTCAGATAATTTTTATTGTCTGAAGCTTTTTGTATGTAGATTTCTCCGCTGTCTATGAGAGTGTCCGTACTAACATTTGACCTTACATTTAAGGTCTGATGAATTGAAAAGAGATATTCCTCACCTGTCGAGCCACCATAAAACTTAAAAGTACAATTATAATCTCCTGGCACTACACCTGAAAAATCCAGACTTTTATTTTCCAAAGTGGCATCGTCATAAAAAATCAATTTATCAGCAGGTGTTACGTCAGAAGGCAAACCAACTACAGCAACTTTTTTTATAGTACTTGTAGAATTTTTATAAGGAATTTTAATATAACCTTTTCCCTGGTTCTGGTCCTTAATGTAATAAAGTTTTAAGGTATAACCGTAATTACCGTTTTTTCTTACAGTAATGCGCTCACCTTCTTTTGATTTAAAAATATCTTTATCAGTATCAACATTACATCCAAGAGCACTCAGCTCATAGGTTTTTCCAGCTTCCAGTTCAAAGGTATAGATGCCGGTTGAATTAGGGCTGTCTGAAGTTGGAGATATAGTCTGTCCGCTTCCAGTTTCTTTTGCAGTAAGTGTAAATTTAAGAGTATTAAGTGAAACTGAAGGAACTACAGAGCGGGAAGAAGTAAAATCTTCCGTAGAAAGTCTTACATTTAAATAAACTTTTCCATTATCTTCCTGAGGCCACTGGGGGCAGGCAAAAAAGAATATTGAAGAAAAAAGAAGAATACTTATAAAAATTAACTCATTTCTTTTTTTCATATACTCTCCCGATTATTCACTAACCTTCAGAACTAATTCTGTACTATAAGTCATCTGGTCATATTCAAAAGTAATGTACAGGGTATAAATTCCAGGATATATATTTTCTTTAGGATTGGAACTTGCAATTTTTATCGAAGTTCCGGATGAAGTATTAATACACACATCATTTACATAGAGGGCCATGCTTATATCTGCAGAAATAGATTTTTCATCACTGTCAAAAAGAGCCGCTGACACAGTAGAGGAAATGCTTGTTTCATATATTTCAGAACCAGTAATCTGAGTCACACCAGAAAGTACTACTTTATAGCCGCTTAATCCGGAAGTTCCTAAAATGATTCCAGGTTTTCTTGCAATGCCGTACCCCTCTTCCGGGGAAAGGAAGAAGCCCGGCTTTTTCAAGGTATACAATTCCAGAGTGTTGTCACTTAAATGCACTGAATCATTTGCAGGGGAGATAATTATCTGTCCGGTGCTAAGGTTTGATATGTAATTAATATCTGTAAAATCTGTGCCTGTTTTTGAAAGCACATAAATCTTTGACGTGTCATTTTCCAGAGTGATAATGGCATTTCTTGATTCAAAGACAGCAGAATGTGTAGACCCGCTTAAATAGATCGACACACCTGCCTGAATATTTATGTCACAGAGTTCAAGGTCAACTGCATACAGGGAACCAGATTTCATTGTCAGTGAATATTTATTTGCATCAGAAGACTTTATGCCGTACAGCCCCATGCCGTTAATGGAAAAACTATTAAAGCTGCCAGAATTGTTGATGACATAATCTGAATCCAAAATTAAATCAGACAAAAGAATTACGGTTACGTTTTCAATACCTGCATCCCTTGCAGCTGTCAGCACATCATTTATATTATTGTATGGAGCAAGCTTACTGCCATCCATATCATCTCCAGAGTAATCCTTGTTATAATAAAAAGCACCGCTTACAAGAGGATTTGCATAAGCTGAAGAAGAGTCCACAAAACCAGATTTATGTGACCAGCTTTCAACAGACCAGTTTCCTGCCGCAAGAGTAATTTGGGCCCTGCCCTTACTGTGTCCGCTTCTGATCAAAACTCCCGAAGAATTCCTTACTTCATAATAAACATACGCATCTGGATTATCAGAAGGTGCATCAAAGGAAAGTGTAAAGTATCCGCTTTCATCAACTTCATAAAGCTCACCGTCCACTACATTACTTACAGGAGGCGAAAGTTTTCTGGATTTTGCAGAAGCCTTTGCCTGAGCAGAAAGACCCGCTTTATCTTTAATAATAATTTCAAAAGGAATTTCACTTTCACTGAGTTCCTGATCAGTTACAAAGTAAAGGGCCCTGGCAGAATTCTGCCCCGCAAATGTATTACCGCTTCCCGTTGTTTTATAACTTGTTCCAGAAGTAAAAAACTTAGTAGAATCCAGCCCAGTATCAGACACTGAAGGACTGCTTCCTAATTCAACAGGATATGTTTTTCCGTTAATGATAATGGAAGAAATATCTTTGTGAATTGTGCTCATGTCAGGCATATTAAATGCAAGAACATAATATTCTGTACCGCTTTCATTATCAGTTTGAAGAATTGTAAGATTTCTTACGGCAGGTGGTTCACTATTGCATCGAAGCTTAAACTTGTATGGCTCGTAAGCAGTTGTGTCACTTCCGTGAACAGACATATAGTAGGTAATCGTTCCGCTTAAATCACCGCCGCATTCCAGATTTTCAAGGCAATCTTCTTTCAAGGTAAGTTCAATTAAACTAGGGTCCTGGGCATTTTGAAAGATTGTGTAATAGGAAGTTGACCAGGCAGAATTATCTTCCGGTTCAAAATAAGCATTAAGAGTTTTTCTGGTAGGATTTCTGAGATAAAACTTGAGGATTTTTTCTTGTCCGGAAGGTATGCAGATATAGCCTTCATTATCCACAGGATAAGTCCCCTCAAGATCAAGAAGTTCTATATTTGCGTTTTCTGTATAATCCTTGAAAAATTTTTGTATTCCTTTATTAAAATTGTTAGTAAAATAATCGCAGGAAATCATAAAAAAAAGACAAGGAATAAATCCTATGAGAAAACATTTCGTTTTCATAATAACTTTCTCCATTCTACTTTTAGAACTGCCAGCCAATACTTAATGTTGGAATCACTGCTCCATAGAACAACTCACTGCCTAAACCAACCTGAAAATCGAGTCCAATATCCATATATAGTCTGTTTGTAAAATACCACTGAAAACTTCCACCCAGGTCCAGACCAGGAATAAAAGAACTAAAACTATCACTATTAATATTGTGAGGGAAATGGAACCTATAGTCAATAAAATTTACATGACCAAAGCCTGCACGGGCTTCAAGGGTTGCCATATGTCTTCTTTTATCTGGATCATCAGGATGAGCATAAAGGGGTTTCTGGAAAACCACACTTCCAAAAAAGTTCAGCACGTTGCCGTCAATAGTGTAATCATCACAGATATAAAACATTCTGGTGTAATAGGCGCTAAGACCAATTCCCAGATAACCCCACAAATGCTTTACAAACATAAAGTTTACTTTTCCATGAACGCTTAAAGGAAAAACTCGTGAATCAAAATAATCCGGGATAGTCTGATCAAAAAGTACAACCGGGAAGGCATAACCGCCACTCACATCCAGATCCACAGCTTTTTTAAATTTTATTGTAAGTTCATTTCTTGAATTTTTTTCACTTTCCAGACCAGAGGCATCTCTTGCAACAAGATTGTAAGTACCAGGGTCAATTGTACGGAGATTAAAAGTGAGATTTACTTTCTGATTGTTATCATCGTGTTCAATATCCACAGGTTTTGTTTCATAATCAGAACGGCCTGACTGATTGATAAGAACGTACTGAGTATAATTCACGTCATTTTCATCTTCCTGTAAATCAAAAAGATTTTTTCCAGAAATGTTGATTACACCATCATTTAATTCATCAAGATAAATTACATTTCCAAAATAAAGCTGAACTCCCAGACTTCTGACTTCAGGCTTAAAGGCTTTGTAAACATTAAACTCCGTCCAGTCAGATTCTACACTTGGAATTCCAAAGAGGTCATAAGTAATTATTTTGTAACGGTAGTGACCAGGATACAAAAAAGGTTTTATCTGAACCTGACTTTCATTTCCCTCTGTCTCAAGCCGCCTTACTTCACTCCACTCGTCTTTTGAAGTGTTATATTCTTCTATAATAACATCATAACGGTAAACCCAGGACGGATCCTTTTCATCCCATTCCAGAAGCTGCCATTCTTCTTCTGCACCTTCTACAGCTTCATCTTCTTCATTTTCAACATAGGTTTGAAGGGCAACAGTTTTCTTCTTTTTCTTTGATTTAGCAAAAGAAGGCATTGCAAGAAGAAAGATAAAAAAAGCTGAAATAAGAATTTTGAAACTTTTACTTAGTGCTGAATGCATTCTTTGCCCCCTTACCTTTAGACTTTTCTGGTTTTGGAACTGCAGTACGGAACGAGCTTTCCGCTTTTTTTCCTTCCTGAAGAACTGTGTCCAGCTGACCGTCACCATCTGTATCAATAAGGTTCCGCGCTTCTACAATAAACCACCAGGTTCCTTCATAAAGCTTATCCTTATCGCTCTTACTCTTCTGGGCATTAATAACTTCAAGCCACATAAGGTCCAGAGAGTTTGTATTTGTTGTAGTTGTATAAAGAACTTTATCCGTTCTATTTTGAATCTGAACAACGTATTCTGTTGCGTACTGAACTTTATCCCAGCTCAGGTGAATTGAACGAGGATTTGAAAGATTCTGCAAATATTCTGCATCAAGAATTTCCGGGCTTGCCTGAAGATTCTGTGCAGCAGGAAGCGGTTCAACTGGAGTAAGAATAAAGCGTCCAACTTTTGAAGGATCGCTGTTTGAAATATCCACCCCATCCAGAGTTTCTGCAAAAACAATAATTTCGAATTCACCACCATCAGTTAAATCCGGATTATTAATCTTTACAGTTCTGTCTGCAACAAGGCGGCCTGTTCCCGGTACTTCAGGATCTTCAGGAATTCTGAGGACTTCCGTACGCTGATTATTCTTTTCAACTCTATAGAGAACAATCTGAGCCTTTCTTACTTCATCAACTGCATTCCACTGAATTGTAATTTTATTCCGGGCAGCAGTTGCACCGTCAATAACTGCATTTTTTTCCGGAAGAATAATATCAACCGGCTTAAGTTTTACCAAAGTAAATACACGTTCATTAATATAACCAGTACGGCGGCTTACAATTCCAGGAATTGCGTTACCTCTGGCCTGAATTTCAATTCTATAATTTTCTTTATCAACAAAGCCCTGACCCCAGTACATATCAAGGTTGAGTTTTGTATCATAAACATTGTCTGTATAAAGAAGTTCCCCTGTTGAAATGCGGTAAATTTCTACTCTATAGAAATCCGCATCATCTACAGGAGTCCAGTTAAAGGTGAAAGGTTTATTGTCCCTGACAATCGCTTTGTCTTCCAGATCAATAAGATTACTTCTTGCAAGATTGCCCACAACTGTAAAATGTTTAGCCGGTGTATCCAGAACCATTCCATCAGTTTTAGAAACAGAATGAAGTCTCCAGTAATAATCTCCAGACGACAGATTAACGCCAGAATAATTATATTCATCAGCAGCTGTAACAAATACCTTGTCATTAAACTGACTGTCTCGTGCAATTTCCAGAGTACTTTCAAATCCAGCAGGAAGATTTTTTCTCCATGTAAAACGCAAGTCCATTACAAGGTTTTCGCTAACCATATAGTCCTGGGCAGGTTCAATTGTGCGCTGTTCCGGATTTCCAATCATTGCATAGAATGTATGAACATCTGAACGAGGAGATTGATTACCTTCAAAATCCACAAAGCTTACACCCCAGTACCAGTTTCCTTCTTTCAAAACAGAAGAGGCTTTTACAGAAACATAGTTGTTGGCAGTTTCTGCAGTAAATACAGGATTTGTAAGACTTGGATTATCAGCAATCAGAAGTTTATAGTTCGAAGCTTCCTCATCCATTTTCCATGAGAAGGAAGTGTTCTTTGCATGACTTTCAATGTTAACTACAGAATCCTGGGCTGGTAAAAAAAGCACAGGACTTGTGAGGCTGGATTTTTTTTCTACCCGGAAAGAATTGACCTGAGAAGGTGCGGCAAAACCTTCACCGTTTACTGCAAAAAATGGAGTGACCTGCCAGTAGTAAAATCCTTCATTTAAAGTAGAAATTACGCTGGAAGGTGAACTTACTCTCTGGGTAATTACCGGGCTGGACATATCCTGACTTTTAGAAACCAGGAGTCTGTAACTCTGAGCACCTGCAACTTCAGACCAGGTAAAGCGAACGGCAGGATTACGGCTTCTATATGAGTAAGAATAATCTTCTACAGGTGTAATAAGATTTGGTGACAGTCCCTGAATGATTTGTATTTTACTTGCAACAGAATAATCATCATCCCTTATTACATCAGGACTTTCCATGTCTGCCACTCGAAGTCTCCAGTAATAACTTCCTTCTCCAAGAGAAATATTTTGTCTTGAAACAGAACTTACATCTTCAGAAGAAATCATAATGGAAAACTTTTTATCCTTTGCAATTTCCAGTAAAAGTTTTTTTCCATAAGGAATATTTGAAGTCTGCCATTCAAAACGGGCATCATAATTTCCCTGAGTGTGGTAGACAACTTTTTCATTTGGTTTTGGTGAAGTAACAGCAAGCAGAGGGAGAGTTAACTGATTCTCAGAAACTTCAATAGTATCACCTTCCCGGAGGGATTTATTGTCGCCGGAAAGATTGAATACTCTGGCATCTCCCTTAAAGACCTGAACCTGAAAACTGTCATCATCTTTGTTACCTTTTGCAGTAACCGATGAACCGGAATTTACATTCATGTATGAAGAGCCGTATGTAAGAACAAAGCCTGCACTCTCTTCAGAAGCATCTACGCTGGCCTGACCTTCCATCAAATCAGCTCCGGCACCTTTTTCTTCATCAAGAAAAATCTGAGCCATGGTACTTTCCATAAGAACCATTTGAGTACCGTCATTAAATTTTACAGTTGCTTCAGACTGCTCTGCTGTATGGATTGTATCTCCATTGTAAAGATAAGAATTCTGTTTAAGCCGGTCCCAGATACTGCGGTTTAACAGACGACGCTGGGCGGTTTTATACTTAAATGAAATGGTAGCAATTGGTTCTTCATTCAAGTTGCTGAGAGTTTTAGTAAAGTTGTTTACAAAAAAAACTGAAGAGGCGGCTACAGCGATTACACAGATTATAATTGCAATCCAGAACGGAGCAGCCAGATCATTGCTTAACTTGGATTTTGTTTTCTTCTTCATTCAGATTAACCTTTTCAAAATCAGGAATTGGAATGCCCAGCATTGTACGCACTTCGTTAAGAGTTCTTGGACCAGTAGGGCCAGCAGCTTTTTTACAGGCTTCATCCAAAACAAAATCTTTATTTCCTGCCTTAAAGAATTTCTCCAGATCAAAGTGAGGCATATTAACAACACCGTAGAAGTGCTGAGCCCCCTTACCTTTTACTTCAAATTCTACAGGAATGCGCTCAACAATAATTTCATTTTCATAGTTATCCTGAGGAATTCTAAAGCCGTTTTCGTCACAGCGGATATAATCCTTTTTGATAAGGTCATAAGTGTCCTGGGTAATGAGGATATCAGTACCACATGGCTTATTTGAACTTTCTGTTCTGCTAGCAAAGTTTACTGCATCTCCAATAGCGGTGTATTCCATCTTGTCCTGACCGCCCATAATTCCTGCAGTAGCACGGCCTGTATTCAAACCACAGCCGATTCTAATATGAGGCTTGTACTGTGCCCTTGGTTCTCTTTCATGGAGTCTGGTAAATTCTTCAGCATCCTTGTTGTATTTCATCAGGGCATAGCGCATGGCAATTGTTCCACGAATTGCGGAAACTGCATCTGACTGAACAATTTTTCTGTGCTTTTCAGCGAGGATTTTTTTATCAGGATTTGAATCCGGAAGATTTTCAAAATCCAGACTTTCATCACGAAGAATTCCCCAGACTGCCATAATTGCATCCCCTTCGAACTTGTCTACGTTACCGCCGCTGAGAGAAATACACTCTACCATACGGCCCATATAGTCATTCAAAAAGGCGATAATTTCTTTTGGAGAATCATTTCCAAATTTATTTTTGAAACCGTCAGAAATTGCAGTAAATCCGCGGATGTCTGAGAAGAAGATTGTAATATCCTTCAAGTGAGGTTCAAAATCAATTTCTTTACGGGCAATGGCTTTTGCAACTCCACGGTTTGTAAATTTAGCAAAAGTGTTCAGGAAGCCCTGCTCATCTTTTGTAGACTGATTAAGTACACCAATTTCGTCCCAGCGTTTGGTTTTCAGGGAAGAAATAAGTTCTGTTTCAAAATTACCCTGCTGAATTTCATCTGCAGCAGCAGTAAGTTTTCTGAGGTGAAGGGAAATTGCATAACGTGAAAAGAAAAGAATTAAAATGATAGAAATAAAGAATACAATTGCTGTAATCAGAATATTATTGTGCCGTGTGTCCCTTACCCCTTCAAGAATTGTATCCAGCTGAACAGTTGTAAGTACTACAATATCTGCAACAGAAATCTTTTCGTAAGCACCAAAGAAATCCACATCAAGTCCGTTTTCATCTTTTACGGTAAAAGGAACCTGGCGGCTGTCTTCACTGTTTTCGTTATTTTCCCGAACCTTTTTTACAAGAGGATAATTTCTGAAACTTTCTCCTGCCAGAATTTTTTCACTGTCAGGGTGAACCAGAAGTTCATCAGAGTCATTGATTACAAATGTAGTATTTCCTGAACCACTTCCTAAAATATCACCTAAAGTTAAACTGCTGAAAAGGATAATGCAGGACTGATCACGACCGTTTTCCTTCCAGGGATAAAACATTGCAATTGTAGGGACTGTAATAAAAGGGGATGCATTAACCGCAACTGTTTCTCCATTGCAGGACCTGTTAAGCACATCCTGGTTCATGGTGAGAAAATAATCCATAGCAGTAACATCAATTTCGTTGGAAATAAAAAACTGATTATTAATAATTTTGTCGTCTGCAGGATTTGGATTTACAATACTGTCAGAAGAAATTACATAAATTGCAGCAATATCCTGGTTTCTTTCAAGAAAGACTGTTGCGGCCTGACGGGCACTGGCAGAATGACGGCCGCCGCTCATTACATTGATTAAATCCAGCAGCTGAAATACATTTGCACGGATTGTGGAAAGTTTGTCTTCCACTGTTGAAGCTGCCTTTGAATTTAAAGACAAATTACTATCCTGAGCTGTAACCTGAACGTCACGTCCCATGAGTTCACTTGAAAAATAAGTCAACGTGCCAAGGGATAACAAAACAACGAGCCCAATAATAATGGCAAGTTTTACACCGATTGGAAACTTTACTCTCATACTCTCACATACTTTTTTATAGCAGAAATTTATTAACTTAGAGTTAAAACCCTTCTATATGACATATAACACAATTTTTATAAAAAACAAATCTCCAGAACCTCAAATTCCGGAAATTTGCATAAATATATTAGAATTTTCGGTTGATGTGAGAGAAAACTTGATTATTTAAGAGTAAGTATTACATCCCGTATAGTAAGAGGTGAAGGGGTGCGGCCTTCTCCCTCAGGGCTGAGAATTTTTATAATCATTTTTGAAAGATTTAAGCTTTTATCAGCCGTCCACTGAATTGTAATGTCACATGCATCTCCAGGAGGATAAGTACATGCATTATCCCAGTTATCTCTGGTTACCTTATCTCCGGAAGTATCATAAAGTTCAAAACAGTGACACTTATAGTTTTCACCTAATTCAGGGCGGGTAAATTTTAATGTTAAAGTCTGCCCCTGGGTGATTTGAGTTTTTGCTGAATCTGTCAGAGAACAGGTCAAATCATATCCATCCACCTCCATCTGAATATAATCAACACAAAAAATTTCTTTTCCTCCGTTATAGGTGATAGGGCGTCCGTCGGAAGTACCATTTAATTCTGCACTGTAATTTCTTCCATTATATACATCAGCTAAAACCTCATCAAAAAATCCCAGCTGCTCTCCGTCTTTTTTAAAGAAAGTATTACAATCCCAGAGGAAAGGAACGTAATTGTAAGTGTCGCTGTTGTCCAGAATATTGGTTATCCACTTTTCATAACCGTCTTTTTTATTAGTTTGAGAAGTACCGTCATCTTTTTTTGGGGCACCATATTCACCAATCATTACACCATAACCGGCATCAGTAAACTTCTTCATTTTATACAGAAGGGCATTCTGAGTTTCCACATCTTCTTCCGTTCCCCAGTATTCTGAATAACCCCAGTCATTATTTTTATCTTCTACAAGAGCATAGATAGCAGGAGCATAATAATGAACTGAAATAAAAAGTTTTTGAGTTCCAGAATTTGCAGAATCTACCGGCATTTTATACAGAGCGGAACAGGTTTTTTCTATGTCTGTATCATAATCTGCAATTAAAAGAAATCGATCTGTATTTTTACCACCGGTTGAACGAATCCAGTCTACAAAGTGCTGGTTTATCTGAAGGATTTTTTTATAGCACTGTTCTTTTGTAAAGCTGCCTTCCTCAGAATAATGAGCCACTGCAGGATTAAGCCGTTCGTCCACCTTACAGTCAATTTTATCATTTAAGCGGTCCCCTAATTCTTCATTGGCACTTTCAAATATAAGGGTATGTGGATAGTTTTTAAAATAAGTTCCTACCTGCATCCAGATTGATTTGTAAATTTTCCAGGCAAGATTTTCATTATGGCTGAAAAGTCCCCACCACTGACGATCCCAGTGATCATTTATCATTACAATAAGTCCGGAATCCAGAGCCATATTTACAATCTGTCCCACCCGATTCATAAAGCTTTCATTTATTATAAAATCACCACGGCTCCAGTCCATTGTATTTGTCCAGGCAACAGGAATGCGCACACAGTCAAATCCGGCCGCTTTCATTGCCTCAAACATTTCTTTTGTTGTTACAGGCTGCCCCCAAGCCCTTTCATAAATGGTAACATCACTTTCTGAATAACTCAGCCTATCTCCTGTTGCTTCTAAAGTGTTGCCAAGATTTATACCATTTCCCATCACTCTGCTGAATTCCAGGGCATTCATAGCGGTATAAATTGAATCATCTGAAGGAGTAAAAGAATTATCAGATTGAGGAAGAGAAAAATCCAGATCCGGATCCATATTAACATCAGAATTCTCTTCAGTCTCCGGAACTTCACTAGTACCGTAGTCTAAACCATTCCCTATATCATCATTACAGGAAATTAAACAAAAAACTGCTGTGAAAACTTGAAGAAAAGAAATTAAAGTTAATATAAAAGATTTTCTTGTACCTGCCATAAAAACTCCCTGGAAATTCAAATCATCCATTTTCAGACTAACATTACTTGTAATTGCAGACAAATAAAGATTTGTTCTATAACAATAGATTTAATCTCCCCGCCCGGAGTATTTAAAAAGAAGGAAAATAAGTTTATATTTAGGAAACAAAATGGACCTGCCATAAAAGGTCAAATATTTTCTGGAATACTGGAGACAAAATTGAATTTACTTTCTATAAATAACCTTGCAAAAATCGGAAGGGAAAAACCTCTTTTTACAGGTGTAACTTTTGGTCTGGACGAAGGAGACAAGGCTGCCCTCATTGGCCGCAACGGAACAGGTAAGTCTACACTTTTGAACACTATTGCAGGAGTCCTTACTCCAGATGAAGGTACAGTTGTAATCAATAAAGAAGCAGGCCTTTCATTTTTACCTCAGACTCCACTCTTTAATCCGGAAGATACTATTAAGGAACATATATTCAAATCCCACTCCCCAAAGCTTGAAATAATCCGCCAGTATGAAGAAGCCCTGGAACTGCTGGAAAAAGATGCCTCTGATTTAAACCAGAAAAAACTTAACGACATTCAGCAGAAGATGGATCAGGGGGATTTGTGGAATTATGAAAACCAGGTAAGTTCAATTCTTTCAGTTCTAGGTATTCATAATTTGAACAGAAAGATGAAGGAGCTTTCCGGGGGAATGGTAAAAAAAGTTGCCCTTTCCCAGGTTCTGGTGGAAGATACAAAACTTCTGCTTCTGGACGAACCGACCAACCATCTTGATGTAGAAACAATCACCTGGCTGCAGGAATACCTGGCAAACACAAAACGTTCAGTTCTTATGGTAACCCACGACCGTTATTTTCTTGATGCAGTCTGCAATCACATTTATGAACTGGACCGGAACCGCATAAGACTTTATGTAGGAAACTATTCCACTTATCTTGAAAAAAAAGAAACAGAAGCCCAGATTGAAGCAAACACAGAGCGCCGCATAGAAAGTGTTCTCCGTTTTGAAAGAGACTGGCTGCTCAGAGGTCCATGCGCCCGGGGTACAAAAGCAAAGGCCCGCATTCAGCACGACATGGCTCTTATCAACAGAGAAAAATTCCATGATCCAAAAGGATTTACCTTTGAAGTTCAGGGCCGCCGACTGGGTGGAAAAATTCTGGAACTTCATCAGATTTCAAAAAATTTTCCCAAGGGATTTGATTCCAGTCTTTCAAAGGAGCCGGTTCCTGTTCTGAAAGATTTCAGCTACAGTTTTAACAAGGGTGAAAAAATCGGTATTTTTGGAAACAATGGTTCTGGCAAGTCTACCCTGCTGAATATTATTTCTGAAGATTTGCAGGCCGACTCTGGAGAAATTGTAAAGGGAGTAAACACCCACCTTGCTTACTATCAGCAGAACCCTGTATTTAAAAATCTGGACATGACAGTTCTGGAATACGTAAAGGAAGCCGCAGAAGTTGTACACAGAAACGACGGCACAGATTTAAGCGCCTCTTTGTTTCTTGAACAGTTCGGTTTTGAAGGAAGAATTCAGCATTCTCCAGTAAGCACTTTAAGTGGCGGCGAAAAAAAGAAACTCTATCTGGTCCGCATGCTTTTAACAAATCCAAACTTCCTCCTTCTGGACGAACCGACAAATGATTTTGATATTTTTACAATGAATATTCTTGAACAGTTTCTTATGGAATACAAGGGCTGTCTTCTTATTGTCAGCCACGACCGCTATTTTATGGACAAAGTCTGCGACACGCTTTTTATTCTTGAAGATGATGGTTCAGTTTCCGGCTATGTGGGCAAGTGCAGCGAATACATTCAGTATAAAAAGCTTTTAGTTCAGCAGAAGGAAGAAGAGGAAAGACAGGCAAAGAAAGCACAGGCTGAAAAAGAAAAGGCCCAGGCTCAGCAAAAATCAGACGCTCCTGCCCAGAAGAAAAAACTCACTTTCAGGGAACAAAAGGAATTTGAAGAACTGGAAAAAAGAATTGCCAGTCTGGAAGAAAGACAAAAAATTCTTGAAGAAGAAATGAGCGGCAGCGACTTTGAAAAAACACAAGCCGCCGCCGCTGAATATAAAACTGTTTCTGAACAGCTGGAAAAAGATTACAGCCGCTGGGAAGAACTGGCCATTTAGCCTAATCTTCCAGGGCACCGGTCTGGGCATTAACCCATTTAAATTCAATATTCTCAATTCCAAAGGAAGCAGCTATTCCTGTAACAACAGACTTTAACTGTTCGTCTGCATCATCCAGGGACCCCATTTCCTTAAACTCTTCAACCTTGTTAGCCATTTCTTTCTGAATGCCGTCAAACACATCCTGGGTCTTTACGCGGATCCATGAGAAGCCGCCGCCTTTTCCCTGAACAGACTGCTCAAGAATTGTATTATCAAGAACTTCTGTATGAGGCATGGCAATTGTTACAGATGTGCCATCAGGATTTACTTCCACCTGAAGGGAAGACAGATCCTTTATACCAACTCTGATTACTCCCTTAATTCTAACAAGTTCATAAACATCAAAAAGTGATGTGCTCTTTTTGTCAGGAGAATTCATTCCTCCACCAAGGCTTACACTGAGCAGGGTTTCATAATGATTTTTGATTACTGTAAGTTCAGCAACTTTTTCAATCTGATTGTAGAGGGTTGTGGAGTTTACAGTAACTTCCCTTACAAAGAAAGTCTTGTATACAAAAAGTCCTCCGAAAACCAGGGCAATAAGCAGCAGGAGGATTATAACCAGTTTAATGAATAAACCGCTTGAACGGCGGCGGCGGCCTGCTCTTTTTCTTGAAGCAGGTCTCCTTTCTTCGTATTCGTATTCATAATCATCATAATCATCATATCTGTCGTCATGGTTTCTGGAATAAGCTTGTCTTCCAGGGCGACGTTCCCTTCTTTCATCAGGATAATCCTCATATCTCCGTGGTCTTCTGTATTCAGAATAGTCGTCGTATTCCTCAGGCCCTCTTTTTTCCTGGAAATCATCGTATTCCCGGGGTCTGTGATTTTCAGGAGGATTTTCGTACCTGCCTGCATCTCTTTCAGCAGAGGATTCTGAATTTGTATTTGCTGATGAAGCGGCCCTCTGATATTCCATCGACCGCTCCAGAAGTCCCTTCCCTCCCTCTTTTCCAGGCACTTCATTATTTACAGGGGGATTTTCTCTATTTTCTTCCATATAATACTTCTCCTTTGATTTATTAAAATCCAGGGATATTTCTAATAGCCCGAATGTCGAGTTTTAAAAACTTAATATTTTACAAAAAACGACGCGAAGGAGTGAAACGGCTTGCGAAATCACTCATTTTGTGCTGCCGCGCAAGCGGCAACCGTTTATAATTACAAGCACAAAATGCGTGAAGCAGGCGAGCCTGCGTTTTCGACAAGACGTTTCACGACTAGGAGTCGTTTTTTTGATAAATACAATTTTTTTCAAAACTCGACATTCGGGCTAATAAAATGAACATCCAGAACAAGTCATTTGCAAGGCTTTTTCCAGATCCACATAATAAACAATCTGATGCACCTTAATAGTACAGATTTTTATATTATAACACAAATATTTTAACTTGTATTTTCCGCCTAAAGTAAATATCTTTTTAAGATAGAAATAAAATCGTACATTTATGGAGGAAAAAATGAGCGAAGAAAAGAAAAGTTTTTTCAAACGCATTTTTAGTCCCCGTGGAATATTAGCAATTGTATTCTGCGTACTTGCACTGGCTGCAGTTTTTTCCAGCTGCTTTATTGTTGAATCTGATGAACAGGCCGTAGTTACCAGATTTGGGGCCTATCAGAAAAATGTAGGGCCTGGATTCCATACAAAATTACCTTTTGGAATTGATAAGCGCTACATTGTTCCTGGAAACAAAGTTGTAATGACAGAACAGTTTGGTTTTAAAACCACTCAGGGAGCAATTGACAGCCGCTACCAGAACGGCATTACAAGTGAATCAACAATGCTCACCGGTGATTTGAATATTGTTGATGTTGAATGGATTATTCAGTACAGAATTACAGATCCAAAAGAATGGCTCTTCAGCGTACAGGAAAGAACCAGCACTATCAGGGATTTAAGCCGTTCCGTTATAAATACCCTGGTTGGAGACAGAGCAATTCTGGACATCATGTCAAATGAACGTACAAATATTGAAAATCTTGCCATTGAGCAGATGAACAAATATTTCCACAACCTTCACCTGGGAATTGATGTTACAACAGTTAAGCTGCAGAACATTGTTCCGCCTCATGGAGTTCAGGATGCATTTGAAGACGTTAACAAGGCTACTCAGGATATGAACCGCTTCATCAATGAAGGAAAGGAAAGCTACAATGCAGAAATTCCAAAAGCTCAGGGTGAAGCCGACAAGCAGATTCAGATTGCTGAAGGTTATGCAGCTGAACGGGTAAACAAGGCTCAGGGTGATGTAGCCCGCTTTAATTCAGTTTACGAAGAATATAGAAAGGCTCCACGGGTAACAAGAGAACGCCTCTACCTTGAAGCAATGGAAGAAATCTTCAGCAAGCAGAAAGAAAAGAATCCTGACGGAACAGAAAACAAGCCTTCTCTTATTGATGGTCAGCTGGACAATGTTCTTCCATTCAAGGACCTTACAAACTAAATTAAGGAGTGAATCAGTATGGCAAAATCAAAAAAAGCAAAACCTTATATCATAATGGGAATCGTTGCATTTGCAGTAATTCTTTTTCTTTCAACAGGCCCTCTCTACATTGTAGATGAAGGTAATCAGGTTGTTGTTACAAGACTGGGACGTATTGTATCTACACATACAGACGCCGGACTTTATGTAAAGATTCCTTTCCTGGATCAGGTAACAACTTATCCTTCTAAGATTCTCTCTCTGGATGGAGACCCGGCCCGCATTCCTACAAAAGAAAATCAGTACATCATTGTTGATACAACAAGCCGCTGGAGAATTACAGATCCAGCACTTTTCTACCAGTCAATCCGTACAATTGAATCAGCCTACATTAAGTTAGGTGATATTATTGATTCTTCAACCCGTACCGTTATTTCAAATAACCGTCTGGCAGAAATTGTCCGCAGCTCAAATATCATCAACGACAGACAAAATACAACAGAAGAACTTTCTGGAATTGAAGAAGAAGACAGCGCTGAAATTGAAGCACTTATTAATGGAAACATTGATCTGGAAAGCGTTACAAAAGGCCGTTCCCTTCTTTGCGGAGAAATGCTTCGCCAGGCTCAGAAGGCCGTTGCTGAAGGAGAATTCGGCGTTGAACTTCTGGATATTGTACCACGTCAGGTTAAGTATTCTGATGAATTAACTGAATCTGTTTACAACAGAATGATTAAGGAAAGAAACCAGGTTGCCCAGGCCTACCGTTCACTTGGTGAAGGAAAAAAGGCTGAATGGCAGGGTAAACTGCAGAAAGAAAAGGCAACAATTCAGTCAGAAGCTTACAAAAAAGCAGAGGAAATCAAGGGTGCTGCTGATGCTCAGGCAACTGCAATTTACGCAGAAGCCTACTCAAAGGATCCTGACTTCTTTGCTTTCTGGAAGTCCCTTGAATCTTACAAATCTACAATGGGCAACTTTGACACAACCTATTCAACTAATTTAGATTATTTCAAATATCTTTACGGTTCTGACGGTAAGCGCTAGTTCTGTTAAGATTAATATAAGGTGATGAAAATGAAAAAACTTGTGTTCCAGCAGAATGGAAAAATCTATCTGGATTCAGGAATGAATGAAACATTCTTTGCAAAATCCCGCATGGCAGAAAGACTTGAGGAGAAAGGTTTCCTTGCTGAAAAAATATCAGGCAGCTGGAAATTTACTCCCTGGAATTTTACTGGAACACAGTTGACTTCAGATGTGCTTCCTCTTGATCAGGAAATGCCTGCTGCAAAAAGGGCCGCACTGGATACTGTGCTTTTTGAAGGAGAGGCCTTTTCCGGCTGTACCCTGAAAGATTATCTGGATGCAGATGAAGGGGCCTTAAAATCCGAACAGAAAACCCTTCCAGTTTACGCCTGTGCAAAAGCAGTCACTGTTCTTGAAGAAGCAGTAGAACAAAACGTAAAACTTTATCAGACTGGAGCCGCAGGAATTTTTCTCAGTGAAGATTTTACAAAAGTGATTTTCCTGCCTCCTGCCCTCTTTGACCAGAGCGCTTCCATTTCAGGTCAGGAAGAATATGCAAAAAATCAGGGCTTTTTCATCAACCAGAATCTGAATGGACCAGCAGGCCTGAATTTTCTTCAGTCTGTAATCACATACAGAATTCTTACAGGCCGCTATCCTTTCTCAGAAATAAATCCTTTTAACCGGCATGAAGATTATCTGGACCACAATTTTATTCCACTTAAAAACAGCATCTGGGGTCTGGATAAAGACCTGTCAGCTTTTGTTGATAATGCCCTGATGCGTAGACAAAAAAATAATTCTGTTAACGGAAAATCTTCAAAGGGTGCAAAAAGATCCATTCAGGAAACCTTTGCAGCCCAGATTCGTGAAGACAATAAGGCTGGTAAAAGTTCCGAAGAAATCAAGGATTTAACTTCCTTTGTACTTAAATTTCCTCTTGAAGCTTTCTACAGGGAACTGGGACTTACAAGCGAAGGAAATCTTCAGCCAGGAGATAATCTTGCACCGGTTACCAGAAAAGCTCAGATCAGTCAGATTCAGTTTGAAGAAAAAGCTCAGAAGGAATACAAAAGTTTTAATGCAAGGTTAAGAAACAAAAGATTCTTCCGCAAACATAAAACCGTGTTTTCAATTCTTTTTATTGCCCTGACAGTAATTACAGCTTTCTCCCTTTCAATGCACGCTTCAAATATGAAAAAGCCTACAACAATGGGGCTCACCTCTATTGAAACCATTGAAATGTTCCTGGGAGGTTACAACCGGCTGGATGTTGTGGCAGTGCAAAGTTCTTCAAAATGCCACGACGCCCGCATGCTGGAAGACACAATCTCCAGTTTCTATGTTGCTTCAAAACAAAGATCCATCTATAGTCCTCAGGATACAACCGTTACTCCGGCCGAGTGGATTCTCTATAACAGAAATCTTGCATACAGCATGAACGGTCTGACCCAGCTCTACATTGATAATATTAAGGGAAGATTGTACTTTGAAGGTCCTGCAAGAAATACCCGTCCCCAGCCTCTTACAGTAGAAGACGGAACCCTGCTGCAGAAAGGTGAAGAAAGGGAACACATTGTTCAGTACTACGTGCTCTTTAACGATGGACCGGAAACTTTACACATTGGAAAACACAGGGATAACATTAAGCTGACCTATGACGGAAAAAAATGGATTGTTACCCAGTTCCAGACCAATGTTGAACTTGAAGAAATCAATTTAAATGAATTCAAGGAAGACTATGCTGCTGCACTGGAAAAGTGCCAGGGAGATTTTCTCCAGACAGTCCAGCTTCTTGCAGAAAAATATCCTTTTGTAAATTCAAAAAGCGAAATTCTGGAAGCCCAAAACTATGTTAAGGCAAATACCTACTTTCTGAAGGAAGAAGAGCAGTAAAAAAAATCAGAAATTCTGTCAAATTGACATTTTTTTCACTTTTGTCAAATTGACTATAGATATTATTAACGTTATACTTCACCATATAGCTGAATCCTTATCAGCTAATGAATTACAAAACGAGGTCTCTATGGCAAACGTTACATACAATATTGAAAAGCAGCACGCTAAAGGTAAGCTGCACGCAATTGAACGCATCAATGCACTTTGCGATAAAAATACTTTCTATGAAATCTATTCAGCTGCACGCCACAACTGTACAAGTTTCGGAATGGAAAAAAAGGATATTCCTTATGACGGCGTAATCACAGGTTTTGGTAAAATCAACGGCAAAAAGGTTGCTGTATATGCCCAGGACTTTACAGTTCAGGGAGGTTCACTGGGTAAGGTTCACGGTCAGAAAATTGCTGAATTAATTAAGATGGCAATTGAAGCCAGATGTCCTGTAATTGGAGTAAATGATTCAGGTGGAGCCCGCATTCAGGAAGGTGTAGATGCCCTCTGCGGATATGGAGATCTTTTCTACCAGAACGTACGTGCTTCAGGAACAGTACCACAGATTTCAATCATCGCAGGTCCATGTGCAGGTGGTGCAGTATATTCTCCAGGAATCACAGACTTTATCTTTGCAGTTGATAAAATCTCTCAGATGTTTATTACTGGTCCAAAAGTTGTAAAGGCTGTAATGTTCCAGGATATTTCCGCAGAAGATTTAGGCGGCGCTTCAATCCACTCTTCAAAGAGCGGTGTTGCCCACTTCAGATGTGAAAGCGAAAACGAATGCTACGAACAGGTTAGAAAACTTCTGGATTACATTCCTCACTACTATGGAGAAGAACTTCTTGCTAATCCAAAGTTCAAGTTTGACCAGCACAAAGCTGAAAAGAAAATCGGTACAATTCTGCCGGAACGTTCTGCCCAGCCATATAATATGAAGGATGTTATTGACTGCGTTGTTGATGAAGACAGTTTCTTTGAAGTAATGAAGGAATTTGCTCCAAATGCAGTTGTTGGTTTTGCAAAAATTGAAGGAAGAAGCGTTGGTATTGTAGGAAACAATCCTGCAGGTATCGGCGGTGTTCTTGACTGCGATTCTTCAGATAAGATTGCACGTTTTGTCCGCTACTGCGATTCTTTCAATGTACCTTTAGTAAACTTTGTTGATGTTCCAGGATTTATTCCAGGCCCTAACGAAGAACAGAAAGGTATTATCCGTCACGGAGCAAAAATCATCTATGCTTACAGTGAAGCAACAGTACCAAAGGTTACAGTCATTACACGTAAGGCTTATGGTGGCGCATACATTGCAATGTGTTCAAAGCATCTTGGTGCTGATTTTGTTTACGCATGGCCAAAGGCTGAAATTGCAGTTATGGGTGCAGAAGGTGCTCTGGAAATTCTCTATGCTAAGGAAATGAAGGATCCTGCACAGGCTCAGCTGGTTGCACAGAAGAGTCAGGAATACAGGGAAACAATTATGACTCCTACAATTGCAGCACAGCGTGACTACATCAGCGAAATCATTCAACCGGAAGAAACAAGAGAAAGAGTTGCACGCAGCCTGGAATTCCTTGCTGAAAAGAAACAGAACACTGCTCCTGCTAAGAAGCACGGAAATATTCCACTGTAATACAGAAAGCTCAGTACATTTGTATAGAACTTTATAAATATTTTTTATATAAACAGACCGGCCGGAAACTGAAGTGTACTTCAAAATCCTGCCGGCCTTTTTTTGCCCCCCATGTAAATAATAAAAAAGAAATATCTTTGTAAACTGAACTGTTTCCAGCTCCCTAAATATAATTTTTTTAAATTTAAGTGCTTTTTAGTTGAAATTACTTATCATCTAAACTAAAATTAAACATCAAGTAAGCGGGCCTTTTTTATTTGAATCCTTTTTTTTTACAGGATGCCCTCTTCCTTAAATAACCATAAAAGTTTTTATCAACAAAAAGCAGGTGCTATATGAAAAAACAACAAGTCAAACAAATCATTCTGAAGATTCTGGGTTTTATTGGCAAAACTCTTGAATATATTTTACCTATTTTATTGATTCTTCTTGCCTGGTATTTTGCAGGAAAAGACGGAGACATCAGAATTAAGCAGGCAAAGTTCCCTACTCTTGCAGCCCTGGGCCGGAAAGTGGGAAAACTTTTCGAAAGCGGTAAGCTTCTGCAGAATACATGGATCAGTTTAAGACGTGTACTTACAGGTTATGTTATTGCGGCAGCAGCGGGAGTCAGTTTAGGAGTAATCATCGGTCTTTCAAAGCATCTGGAAAGAATCACTCACCTTTTAATTCAGTTTATTAAACCTATTCCCCCAATTGCCTGGATTCCTATGGTAATTTTGATGTTCGGCATTGGAGAAAGCGGCAAAGTATTCCTTATCTTCCTTGGTGGATTTTTCATCATCCTCATTAATGTTATGGACGGCATCAGACAGACTGACCCGAAACTTCTGGAAGTAAGCAAGGTTATGGAAACACCTCCTTTAAAAAATATTTTCCGTGTTATCATTCCAAGTGCAATTCCAAACATTTTTACAGGTTTAAGGACAGGACTTTCCAGCTGCTGGATGTGTGTTGTTGCAGCAGAACTTGTTTCTTCAAATTCAGGACTGGGCTTTATGATTTCAGATGCCCGCAACTATGGTGATATGGCCGAAGTAATTGTTGGTATGATTACAATCGGTATTATCGGAAAAATTATGGATTCTCTCCTTCACTTTGCTGAAAAAAGAATCATCAGGTGGGTATAATCATGGCAAGAATGAATAAAATTGATGAAGATTTTGATTTGGGTGCTCTGGGAGACGGAAGAGGATATGTTGTTGTAAATGGAGTGTCCCGCCGTTTTAAAAAAGATAATCAGACTTTCAATGCCCTTGATAATATCCATTTTGAAGTACAGAAAGGGGAAATGGTTTGTATAGTTGGAGCATCAGGCTGTGGAAAAAGTACACTTTTAAGAGCAATCTCAGGCCTGGATCCAGACCATGACGGCAGCGTATTTGTAAACAAAAAACTTGTAAGAAAACCGGAAAAGACAAGAGGAATGGTTTTTCAGGAACCACGTCTCTTTCCATGGCTCTCAGTATTCAGAAATGTTGCCTTTGCCGTAAACGGTATGAATAAAAAAGTCAGGGCTAAACTTGTTATGGATCATCTGGAACTTGTAGGCCTTAAGGGATTTGAAAGAGCTTTTCCCCGTCAGCTTTCAGGTGGTATGGCGCAGAGAGCAGGTATTGCCAGAGCTCTGGTGAATAACCCTCCTCTTCTTTTACTGGACGAACCATTCGGAGCGCTTGATACATTTACAAAAATGTCCCTCCAGGCAGAACTTAAAAGAATTCAGGATAAATCTAAAACAACAATGATTATGGTAACTCATGACATTGAAGAAGCTGTCTATCTTTCTGACAGAATCGTAGTTCTTACAAGTCGCCCTGGCAAAATTAAGGAGATTGTCAAAGTTGACCTCCCTTATCCAAGAGACAGAAACAGTCTGGAATTCGTAAAAATCAGAAAACATATATTTGACCTGTTTTTTGAAGAAGCCGCAAAATAATTGTTCTGTACTAAGGAATAAGGGCTTTGGTCACATACTCTAATTGATTAGTTTTTAGTAAAAATATTCGTGGCCGGGCAGGGGCCTTTGGGTAGGTACTTTTTGTCCGGCAAAATTTTCTACTACTTATTCACAGGAGGATTTGTATGAAAAAAGTAGTATCAGTAATGCTGGCTGGAGCACTGGCGCTCAGTCTTTTCACAGGATGTAGTCCTAAGAAGAGTGGAAAGACAAATAGTATTGCTATTGCAATTCAGCCATCTTTTGCATTCGTACCAGTTTACGTTGCAAAGGAAATGGGATATCTGGAAGAAGCTTTTGCTAAAGACCAGATTGAAGTAAAGTGGAATGATTTTGAATCTGGCCCACCAATCAATGAATCATTGGCAGCCGGAAGCTCAGACATCGGTCTTCTTGGAGACGTTCCATCAGTTTCTGCAATTGCAGCTGGTCAGGACAATGAACTGATTGCTCTTGCATGTGATGGTCCAGATGCATATGTTCTTCTTGCAGCAGCAGACAACACATCTGTTACTTCTATGGAAGATCTTAGAGGAAAAAAAGTAGCAACTGTTCTGGGTTCTACTGGTCACAATATGATTAAAAAGCTTCTCGAAGATGCAAATATGACATTCGACGATATTCAGCTTACAAATATTGCAGCCGGAGATGTTGGTATTGTTCTTTCAACAGGTGATGTTGAAGCAGCAGCAATCTGGGAACCAAATGCTACACGTCTTATCGACAATGGAACAGCAAGAGCTGTATTCTACGGATCTGACACAAGCCTTAAGGGAACAAATGCTCTTGTAGCACGTTCCGCTTATTCAAAGAATAATCCTGAAATCATTACAACATTCCTTGAACAGATTGTTAAAGCTGTAAAGGACATTGATAATGGTAATGTTCCTGAAGAAGTATGGTCAAAAATTGGTGAATATCTCCGCCTTTCTAACGAACAGATTCAGCGCCTTCTTCCAAAATACTACTATGGTATTAAGTGGGACGAAGCTAACAAGGATGCACTCCAGGATACAATCGGATTCCTTGTTTCTATCGGACGCCTGGAAGAAGAATACAATATCCGCGACTACATCAACGACTCATACTACAATGCTATCCAGAACAAGTAATTTGTTTTAACAGCATAGTTTGAGAACAGGGCTCCTTCTTTTTTTTTAAGAAGGAGCCTTTTTACTTTTTTAAATCAGGTTTTTAAATTAAGTGGGAATCAAACTGGTCTTCCGCAATTTGGAATTGAATAGGCACGTAACCCGACTACTTCATTAAGTGGGATATAGTAATCGTAGTACCCGTTATCATTCCAAATACGAATCCAGTTGTAGCGACCTTTTGCTCCAGAAATATCGTTGATCGAAGAACCTATAACGTGTAAATACTTTAAATCCTTTTCTGTATCTGTATAAATTTTTCCATCGGTTCCAAAGTAATGAAAGCCCCCGTCAGGTTTACCAAAAGCCATTTTTACTGCCAGCCCATAAAAGGTATTAGACTGGGCATAAGCATTTATTTGTTTTTCAACCATAGCAGCCCTTTCATAGTTGTCAGAAAAATCAATTGCCTCATAGTCCAGGTTATAGTCTGCAGCAACTTTATTTCCAAACAATTCACTTTTATCGTTAAAGTAGGATTGCTGATTAGCAATCTTGTCTAAGCCTGGAGCCTGTTTACGATTTAACTGTTTAACAATGTTATATACAGTTACAAGATAACAGCCGCTTACACTAACGCTGCAACGCCATTCCTTATTTCCAAAATCCATATTGTAATCCTGCATCTTCTTTTTAATTTCCAGATTCAATATTTCAAGTCCGTCTGAATCCTTAAAATTAACAGGATCATTATTGCAGTATACATACCAGTTTCTGCCGTCCATTACCGGGTCACTTGTAATGAAACGTCCATTTTCAGGATCGTAAAAACGCTGACCAAAATTATACAGACCTGTGGCTTCATCAAATTCCTTGCCAGCAAAAGCAAAACTTAATCCAAGTTTTTTAACTTCACTTTCAGGAACGAAGCTGCCCTCATCTGCTGAAGAAACCTGAAACTTACCGAAAATATCAAAATTATATTGATAAGATGAACCTCCAAATCCAGACAAAACTGATTTTACGGAACCTCCCTGATCAACACAGAAGGAATAAATTTCATTATCGTTTTCCTGCCAGCAGAGTTCTCCATTAACGGTTACAAAATTTCTTTCTCCATTATAAAGACCTCCTTCATTCACCGGCACATAATCATTTCCTGCTGCATAAGTTTCAGTTTTTTCTTTACCAGACAAAGCCTGTTTTGATGCGGCGTATGTTGATGCATTTACATAGCGTAAGTCACTGCCACTGTAAGCCTTAGTGGCACTGTTTACAGAATACTCTTTTTCAGAGGCATAGACTTTAAGCAGATCATAAGATAAGCCGTCATAAACGTAACGAATTGTATTTCCAGTTCCATCTTTAACTTCCACAAGGCGGCCCAGACCGTCATAAGAAAATTTTCTTTCTACGGAAGAGTTTCTTTCCTTATCAGTTTGAACAAGCCGGATTAATTTATTATCACCATCATATTCAAATACATTTTCTTTTTTACAACTTACTTCTCTAATTAAATTTCCATTTGCATCATATTCATAATCAACTGGATTAATTGAATTATTTTTAATAAGTCGATTTTCACTGTCATAAATAAATTTAATTGAACCCAGCAAAGACTTCTTTTCAATTCTGTTTGAATTAGCATCGTAAACAAAAGTTCTTCTCCAGATTTTCTGACTGTTACTTAAGGAAGCACCGGTATTCATTTCATCCAGCAGTGAGACAATCGTCTGTCTGTATTTTGCAGGAACTGAAATATATTCATATGAAAAAGTATTACAGATTTCACCAAGGCTGATAAGTTCACTTTTATCTTCATTTTCCAGTCTTTCACTGTAAGGGTAATAAACATCCTTTATTCTTCCCCTGTCGTCATATTCAAAATGAGTAAAGTTTCCGTTTTTATCAACAGTGTATGCAATACGGCCATTTTCACCGTAAACAATACCTTCTCCGTATAAAGTTTTTCCATAAGCATCCTTGTGAACTATAAGAGTCAGACGACCTGCAGCATCATATTTTTTTTCAACTGAAGAACCATCTTTATACTCTCTTAAAACTTCACGTCCATAATCATCATAAGTAAACTGAACAGAAAACTTACCTGTCTTTACCTGGCTGATATCACCGACGATATTATAATCATAGGATATTTTTTCATTGCCATATTGCTTTTCAATAATTCTGCCCTTTGAATCGTATTTATACAAAATTGAATTTTCTTTTGCATTTTCGATTTTTTTCAGATCTCCATTTTCGTTGTAAACAAATGATAATTTTTCTTCATCATTATTTACATAAATAAGCTTTCCTGAATTATTAAATCCAAACTCAGTTTTTTTCTGATCACTATAATTCTTTGTCAGAGTAGAATTAAATAAATCATACTTATACTCCACTTCAGAACCATCAAAAGATTTTACAGTTTCTAATCCAAGAACATCATCATATGCATAGATTTTTTCATACCCCAGTCTGTCTTTATGCGAAACTAGTCTTCCCTTTCTATCATAAAGGCAGGAAATTGAATTACTATTTCCATCGATAATAAGTTTTTCTGTCATATCATCGCTGACACTAATTTTTTCAACGAGATCTTTACCTTCATAAACTTCACAGATATTTCCAGCCTTATCATAAACATAAGACATGTCAGGAATCTGCCTTCCCTTTTCATTCAAAAGTTTACCGGCTGCATCATACTCTCCTGACCAGACAAGTCCTGCCCTGTCTATTACAGAAAGTAATGCTCCCTGTGGATTATAAAAATAATCTGTTACATTTCCTCCTTTTACACTGATTCTTGAAATCTTATTGCCCACATTGTATTCATATGAAACATTAACCATATCATTTCTGGAACTAATCGAAACAATTCTGTTAAATATGTCATAAGAATATTTTTCTTCTTTTTCAGAATCATAAATTAATCTACCCCAGGCATCATAATTCCTACAAATGCGTTTTGAATTATCATCAATCAGAACAGACTTTCCATGATCTGAATAGGAATATCTTACTGAAGATACAGCTCTGCCATGTTGATCAAACACAGTATAATTGTAGTGATTACAGTTCAAATCCATTACACAGCTTTCAGTGCCCAGATCTGAACTCTTAACCAAAGTCATATCATAATCACTTAGAGAATAATTGTAGTGTACATCCAGAGCACAAGCTTTTCTTTCAAGAATAATATTGCCTTCCTGATTAAATTCAATCTCAGAAAGAAGATTACCAGAATCATCATAAACTTTTGTAATTTTATTTACTGCATTATCCCATTCATAATTATAAATACTTCCGAAGTCACCAGATTCTGAAAGTAATTTTCCTGCGGGACTGTACAGCTTTACTTTTTCTGCACCATTTGAATCCACAGTTTTTAACAAGAGTCCACTTTCATTGGAATAACTATAGGATTTATTTCCACAAGAATCAGTTTTCTCAATACAAAGGCAACCGTTTTCAAAGGAATAATTCATTGTAAGGGACACTTCATTACCAGAAGTCTTTCCCCTGTAGTCAACAAAGAATGAAGAAGTCTTAACAATCTCATTGTCCTTCCAAAGGTAGCAGTTTGCCAGACCATCACAGTCATTTGTTTTTGCAGCACCATGATTCCATTTAACGTGAAGAAGCAGCTTATCTGTATTTGTATAAGCATTGCTTTCAGCAAGATATAAATTCTTTTGAGCCTGACTTTCTGATTTTCCTTCACCCAAATAAACTTCTACCAGACGATTTTCTCTGTCAAATACATTTACTGTTAAATAGGTCAAGCCAGTATTTGAATCAGTCTGAACAATTTTTACAAGATTTCCCTTATTATCCTTTTCAAAGATTTTAATTAATCCCGATGGATATGAAATTTTAACCTTTCTCTCTTTTTCAGAATATTCATAAGTTACAGTTTCACCATTATAATCAGTTTCTGTTACAAGTTTATTATTTGAATCATACACATATCTTTTTTTGCCATCATAAGCGATATTAAAATTGTCGTCATAACTGAATTCTTTTTTTCCTCCCAGACCTTCATATAATCTCATTCCACCCCAGTCTTCATAAGAAGCCTTTGCAATCTGCCGCCCATCACAGAGAATCTTTATAATGTTTCCTTTTGAATCACGGATGTATTCAGTTACATTTTTATCTCTATTAACAAAACGAATCAGTTGTTCATGTTCATCATATTCATATACTTCTCTGCTTCCATCATCAAAAGAAATTTCTCCTGTTAATCCATTTTCAAGATAGGAATATTTCTTACAGCCATAACCGTCTGTCACTGAAAGAACACGACCTCTTTCATCGTAGAGCCATTCAACTGTAAAACCAAGACAATTTTCCTTTTTTATAATATTGTGATTTTCATCAAAGTAATAATATGTTTTTTCTCCGTCAGCATTTGTGTAAACCATTACATTTTCTTCATCATTCCAGTCAAAAAACTCAGAATTACCATTTTCATTTGTGGTACTTGCTGCACGAACAATTCCATCTTCTGTAGTTGAATAATCAATGAAAACTTTTGTGTAATCAGTATTAACAATTTTTTCAATATTCTGGCTGGCATCATAGAAGTACATTACAAAATCACCAGACTTATTTTCAACTTTCGTCAAAAATCCTGCTTCATATGAATAGCGGTGAAAACTTCCGTCAATTAAATCTTTTATCTCTGTAATAAGATTTTTTTTCCATTTAAGATTAATAACATTTGTTCCATCTCTTTCAATTGATGTAATCTGATTCTTTTCACCTGCATATGAAAAAGTAATCTTTGATCCATGAAGATTTGTTTTACTTACAGGACGACCGTAGTTATTAAATTTCCATACATTTCCATTCGCATAGTTAACAATAAAACCAAGATTACGATTATCTTTTTCAAATTTAATATTAACAGATTTTGTTAAATTTTCATCAGCGGGATAAAAACACTTATCTCTGGAATCATAGTTCATGATAATTGCAGAGCCATTTTCATCAATGAAAAGAATTGTATCTATTCCGGCTTTTTTCATTGAAGCATATCGTTCAGTAAAAGAATACATATTCAAATTTCTTGTATTCATCGAATATTCATAATCAGCCTTGATTTTATTCATGGCAGAAGTAATTTCATCTCTTTTTTGAACACAAAGATTTACAAGAGCTAAATTAGGCTTTTTTGAAGAATCACTTGTAATCTTTTTCAACTCGTCCACAACTGTGTCATATTTTTTCTGATAAGAATTATAAAGCATTTCCAAAGCTTCACTGGAACCACGAATAATTCTTGTATCAAGAGATGAAGTCCAGGCATAACCGAAAGCTCCTTCATCTTTTTCTGAACTGACATGACATCTGTCTATAATAAAATTATTCAATCCATAATACATAGAATCATCAACCTGATAATTCATGTAATTTCCACTGCTTATTAGAACAGGATCTCCTACTGCAGTTTCAACTTCTCCTACTTCAACCCCATCTGACAAAACATTTTTATCTTTTGATTTAAGATGTTTACTGATGGTTAATTTATTTTTTGACACTTCACTGTTTTTATATAAATCTTTCAGCTGGCTATAAATTAATTCCTCAGCCTGAGAAACAATATTTTTATCCTCTGAAAGATTAACAGAACTTTCATTAAGTTTTTGTTTTAGAATATCTGAATAAGTAACTGTTGGAGTGGAGTTTCTTGGTCCGCGGTAAGAATTTGTATTTTCCTTATTCTTTTGCTTATCTGAATTTGAAACAGAAGATTCTTCCCCATTTACATTAATACTTCCACCGTTACCCATTTCAATTGTGTGAGTCACGCCATTGCTGTCTGTATAAGTAACAGTTGAACCTTTTCCAATATCGATTGTCTGATCATTGGCATATACTGGAAGTAAGTTACACAGCATTCCGCTCATTGCAAATGCTGCCGGCAGAATTCTTTTAAAGAAATCATATTTATTTTTTTTCATTAATTATCCCCTTCTGAAAAAAAAGTTGTACAGAAAAGACGGTCCAGGACAGATCCTTTTCTTTCTGCAGATGGAACATACCAGTTTGAATCAAGTACGAATTTTGACTGATTGAGCACACCGCTTCCGTTAACATAATAATCAGAATATTCAGAAATAAACTTACCGTTTTCATCAATTGAGCAGAGAAGAATTCCAACAGGATATCTATCCACATTAAGTTTCTTTCCGCTTACAATTGCTTTCTTAACGGAATTAAATAAATCAGTTGAATACTTTGAATAAGAATAATCTTCTTTAACCAGAAGTTTTGAAAACTCAATCAAATCAACTACATAATCTGATTCAATACCAGCCTGATAAAAACTGATTACATCTTTTCTTAATCCATTAAGAAGATTTTTTTGAGATTCAGCATCTTTAATCACAGGACAAACCTGCTGACAGAAAGCTTCAAACTGGCAGAATAATTCATTCACTTTTGAAAGATCTATTGCTGCAAATGTATGATCCCCTGCTTCAATAAACTGTTCTTCCAAAGCCAGAGCCATATTGTATCCGCCTGAAGTTTCTTCAAAATCAAATGAAGAAAGCCATTTTGTGTAATTCCATCCATCACTTCCTTCAAGACCTTCAACACCTGCAAAATACTGCCCACAATTTTTTAATTCATAAAGAACTTCAAGTTCTGAACCAAAACATGTATCAAATCCAATAAAGTCCAGCTCAGAATGCTTAAAATTTTTTGAAATGCAGGATGCTAAAACTGGAACTGACATAAACTGCATTGATGAATCGTCAAATGCAACAGCTCTCGAAGGTGAATATGCATCAGAAAGTTTTACACTTCTCCAGCCGCTTCCATGTCCCCAGATAACAAGACCGTAATGTTCTGCAGGAAAATATTCTTTACAAAATGAAATATAATCTGACAACACCTTAGAACTTGCCATATTTAAATTTACACGATATTTTTTTGACAACCCAAGCTGCTTACTGTGAATTTCATTAGATACAATTTTACTGTTCAGCCCATTATTATCTTTTTGAATCTGAAACAATCTGCTTCCTGAACTTGATGATTCAACATATTCATTAGACAAATCAGTTAAAGCAAGAATATTGACTTTATCATAATCAACATTAGCTGCTTCCATTTCATTAATATCTCTTAATGCAGATGGAGCAAGATTATTATCACCACACATATAAAATATTAATGTCCAGTTTTTCTTTTCTGATTTTTCTATTGTAGAAAACTCACAGCCTGTAAAAGCCAGGACACATAAAGAAATAAGTAATAATAGTTTTATAAATAATTTTTTCATTAATCCTCCATATTTAATGATAGTTTTAAATCAATTAACCTTTCATATTCAGAGAGCATATTTGACCAGACGTATTTCTTGAGCAGCCCCAGAAAATACTTTGCCTTTACAAGATCTCCCTCATATAGAGCAGTTAGTGATTTAAGAAGAAGAACCTTACCATTTTGATTGTTAACGTTTCCGAATTTTTCAAGTGTTTCATTAGCTTTCTCTGTATTCCCGTTTTTCAAATAAAGCTCTGTTAAAGCAATTAATTCTTCAACAGTACTTATTTCAATACATAGAATTTCAGACTTATCCACACTTTTGTTTTTAATTTCGATTGTTTCATACCCCTCTTTTTCTCCAGTAAAAGATACGTTATTTGAATTAACATTGTGTAAAATAAATACACCCTGTTTATTTGTAATTGTGTTGAATTTTTCATCAACCATGATTACATATCCACTTACAGGAGAAGAATTAGAATCTGTAACAATTCCATAAACATCTCTCTCATTAATTTCGCCAGGCAGACTTGCACAGCATAAAAAGGTGGAACATAACATCAATCCGGTAATTCCGCACAAAGAATGTTTAAACATACACCTAGAATTCATTTTTAAATCCTCGTATTTTACCCTCACTGTTTTTGTAATAAAAAATACTCCCGCCGTTTGAGAAAGAAATTTTTCCTAAAAATGTTTGATTTTCTTCAGCGATTTCAGGAAAAAAATCTTTCTCATAATTACTACCCATTGTTTCTTCCGGGTTCACTGGTTCATAAGAGACATTTTCTTTATCTGATTCATAAATATTCTCATTATTATTTTCTTCATAATCAAAGAGAAGCTTTTTATAAAGGCACAGTTTTGACAAAATATTTTCATTATCACTATCAGAAAATAATTTAATATTAACAATAATTTTATTTTTTACAGGATTAATGAAAATGCTTTCAACATTCATTTTTTCTTTTGTCAGAAAATTATTAGCGGCAAGGAAACATTCTTCAAAATTGTTTTTGCTGATTTCAAAACTAATCTGCATTGATGAAAAGTTTTCCTGTCGGACAACACACCCATTAGCCAGCAGAAGATTTCTGAAAGAAAAAAACAATTCCTTCTTACACACATTCCCATAGGTTTTAATTTTCTTTCGCTTTACTTCCAGATTAAACGAAGGTTTTTCTTCAACATAACTTACTGGGGAAAAATAATACGCCGCATTTATTTCATCAGAACTTTCTTCCATAAGATATTCAGGAAAAATAGAACATATATTCATGGAAATAGAGTTTCCGTCGAAACTAAGGCTTGTAATTCTTCCATTATGTTTATCAATTAAATTCAAATATTTTAGTAAAACCAGATTCATTTTCAGTTTATCTTCTTCAAAATCTTTTTCTTCATTACACTGGTTTATATTTTCTTCAATCACATTTACTTTTTTATCCAAAGTAAAATGAAAAAAAACAAAAAATATAACTGGAACAAAAAGAGACAGCAGTAAATATTTTCTATACCCCTTTTTTCCAAAAAAACGTCTTCGTCCGTTACCTTCAAGACACAGACCTTTTTCAACTTTTATACCGGAACTTTCAAGGAAAAGGCGGTTTACAACAAAGACTTTCGCAAATATTCCCTCTTTATTAAGTCCAGGTTTATAATCAAAACTAGTCATATCATCAAAGGCAGGATGTATTTTTTCCAGTTCATGACAAATATAAGGCCGGAAGTTTTTTCCAATTTTGGAAAAAGGAACTTTAACCAGATATTCTTCAAAATATTTTTTCTTCAGAAGATAAGACATTTATTTTCCTCTTATTTTTTAAAATTTACAGCCAGCATCTTTCCATCTGCACTCCATCGCTGACAATAACCATCGCTGGTAATTTCCAGACTCAGCTCTTCCAGATTAAACATGGATAAACAAAGTTTTTTCCATTCAACACTTTTCACATACCAGCCGTCACAGTTTTTTTCATCAACTTCATTCAGTCTTTGACACATTGATATAAAGCCCTGACAAATAAATTTATCCCTGGACAGGGAACTTCTTATTTCCATGCTTTGTTTTTTTAATTTATAGTTCGAGTTGATCAAAGTTGTTCCAGCAACTGTAATTGCGGCCGAACATGTAAAACAGATTATCAATTGAAACAGCTTCATTTTTTCTCCACATAATCATTCAGAGACCGAATATTTTTCGTAGAAAAGCGCACACTCCTTTTCCAGCAAAAGATATTCAGTTCTTGCACCAGATGTTTTTGCAACCAGAAGGCAGGCAATAAGCAGCAAAGAGGCAAGAGTACAAATATAATGCTTCACTTTAGTCCCAGGAATTTATATCCATATTCCTACCGTTTCCTCCCGGCACCCCATCTCCTCCATAAGAAATTAATACGAAGGGAAGTCCCTGGGGCGCCTCCTCAGGCATGATAGAACTTTCTCTTTGAAGATAAACATATTCGTTTCCCCAAGGATCTCTTTGAACCTGCCGGTCCAGATAAGGGCCATTCCAGTTTTCAGAAACAGGAACAAGAACAGGTTTTGACCACAAAGCCTCCAGCCCCTGAGCTGCAGTTGGGAAACTTCCGCAGTCAACATAATAAGATTGAAGGGCCGATTTAAATGAAGCAATTTCTTCTTTTGCTTCAGTTCTTCTTGCCTGATCAACAATCTGAATTGTTGAAACTCCAGCCCCCGCAGTCAGCAATGCCATGATTGCTAAAACAGCAAGCGTTTCCACAAAAGTAAAACCTGAATCTTTTTCATCTTTTACTTTTTCATGAACATTTTTCCATTCAAGACTTTTCTTTTTTACAAATTGAATCAATTTCATTTGTACCTCCTTTTTTATATTTTTAAATTGAACATCACAGGACCTAAAACTTTCATCAGCAGAATAATCAAGTAAATGGCAAGAACTGCCATCAAGACAGGCTCAAGAAGATTTTCAAAGAGTTTGTCCCTTTTCTTTTTTCTTCTTTCCCAAAGATTTGTATATTGAATAAAAGCCTTACTCATTGAACCAGAAACTTCTGCCATTTCCACAAAAGCAGATAAGTCACTACCAAATCTTTCCAGCACTTTTGCAAGAGGAAGCCCCTTCTCCATCTCAACCATAGAAACAATCACTTTTCTTTTTATTCCTTCATTTTTATCTACAAGAGGAAGAGCCAGCTTAAAACTGTTGAACAAATCAAGACCGCTTGAAGTCATAAAGGAAACCACATTAAAAAAATCCATTTGTAGATTTTTATCATTATTCCTTTTGTAAAGAAGAAAAAATCCTAAAATACATGTAAGTAAAAAAAGATTTGCCTGAATAATCCCTTCACAGGCATTTTTTCTAAATATTGATTTATCAAAAGTTCCACTTATATCCACAACAAGCTTGTCTCCGAAAAAATAAAGAAGCACGCTTCCCCCAATTGCAAAAACAAGGACAATCAAAGGATAAATTGATGTCATAAAAAGTTTTTCTCTTTTTTCTTTCGCTTCACTTTCCCTTTTAAGAAGGAAATCAAAAGTTTTATCCAGTTGACCGCTTTCCTGACTGGCCTTTACAAAAGAAACATATTGATAAGAAAACTGAATTACCGAACAATTTTTCAAAGCCAGAGAAAAGTCATAGCCCATTTCCAGCATAGAATGAATTTCAAGAGCAGCTTTTTTTACCTCTGTAGAAGCTCCCTTCATCTGAGAAATTATTTTTAATGCAGTAGAAATACTTACACCAGATTCAAGAAATTCACTCATCAATCTGGTAAACAGAACAATATTTTTCTTTTCACTCATTGGAGATTTTCACCCTTGATTTTTTTTCAAACAATCCCTGTGGAATGTAACGCATATCCGCTTCTAGAATTCCATCATTTAAATGCTGAACAATTACCCCCCTGAGCACTTCATGTACAACCTGAGCTTTTTCTCCCAAATCACACAGTCTGATTACAGCCTGAGAAATTGAAGCAGTATGTAAAGTTGCAAAAACCAGATGTCCTGTTAAAGCAGCCTGAACTGCAATCCGGGCACTTTCCCCGTCACGGATTTCTCCAATAAAAATTACATCCGGGTCCTGTCTGAAAGTACGTTTTAAAGATTCAAGAAAATCCATATCACAGCCGGAATTAATTTGAACCTGTGTCACACCTTCAAGAACATATTCCGGGGGATCTTCCAGAGAAATTATTTTTTTTGCATTTCCGCTGCTCTTTTTTATTTCTTCCAGCATTGAACATGCCGTTGTAGATTTACCAGAACCCGTAGGCCCGCAGATTAAAACAAGCCCGTCTTTTAAGGAGCAGAGTTTATAAAGTAAATCCATCTGTTTTTTATTAAATCCAAGAGTCTTTAAATTCAGGGCAATTCTTTCAGTATCAAGCAGCCTTAACACAACAGATTCACCAAAACTTTCATTATTTTTTTGAATGGCAGGAAGACAGGAAACCCTGATAAAAATATTTTTTCCATCATCATCAGTAAAAACAAACTGCCCATCCTGACCTCTTCTTTTTTCAACTACATTCATTTTTGAAAGAAGTTTTATTCTTTGAACAAGAGAAAATTCACTGGCAGAATCAATAGAAATTTCATTGGACAGTTTTCCCTTTACTCTAAAGCGAATGCGATTATCTTCAATATGAATATCTGTTGCATCAAAAGTTCTTGCATGACTTATAATGCTTTTCAAAAGAGCCTTTGCTGCATTTTCATCATATTTTTCATTTTCTTTTACAGAGAGATTTTTCAATCCACGATTTTTTTCTGCAAAGAGAGATGCAATTGTTTTAGTAAAATCTTCTTTTGCAATTGTCCTGAAAACAGTTTTTTTACCGCAAAGATTTTCTACAGACCTGTTCAGTCTCTGTTTTAAGGAAATATTCCTTTCATCTACAATTCCAAATTTTACAGTTTCATCATCTTCTTCCAATAAAGCCACCTGATTGTGCAGGCAGAAAACCGGTGACAGATAATAATTTTTTTCCATATATTTTTTTTCTTCCATAATTACATACCCTTTTTTAACTCTAGTTTTTCTTCATGTTCCTTAAGAATTCTTTCACAAAAATCTTCATCAGATTCCACGGTGTCGGGTTCCTGATCCTTAAGCCAGTGAGGTACCAGGTAAATTATTAATTCTGTCTTTACATTTGTTTTTTTCCGGGACTTAAACAAATAGCCCAGCAGGGGAATTTTTCTAAGACCAGGAACGCCGCTTTCTTCCAGAGAAACTTCATCCTGAAGAAGTCCTGACAAAACAATTACTTCTCCACTTTTCCCCCGCACCTCAGTCGTAATGATTTTTTCACTTGTAGGAGGAGGGTTTCCTGTAGAAGCAGAATTATCCACACCCTGTCTGGAAACCGATGCAGAAATTGAACTTGTAATCATACCGTCACCGCTTACCCAGCCTTTCACTTCAATTTCAAGACCAGACGAAATTTCTCTCGTAACTCCGGAGTAAATCGGCTCACCAGTTTCAGGATTCAAATTGTTATCTCTATAGCGGTATGTATTTGTATTCTGAAACTTAATTACACCGCCGCTCACACCAGAAAGACTTGTATCCGCGAATACCTGGGCCCGGTTTTCATTGATCGCAGTCTGAAGGGAAGCAGCAAACCTGTATCCAAAAGTCGTTAAAACATCAAGCTTAAGACTTAAGACAGAACCTAAAGCTGCAGCCGCCTGACTTCCATCAGAATTACCGGTCAAAGAAGCACTTACAGTTGATTCCCAGTTTTCTTCATTACTGTACTGATACTGCAGTACAAGCAGATCGTAGCTTATGCGTTTAACAGGTAAATCTATATTCAGGATTGAAGTTTCCAGATAATCATATTCCTCCCGTGAACCTGTAAAAAACAAAGTATTATCGCTGCTGGTCTGCTTGAACTGACTTGCACTGATTCCAGGAGGCAGATGGGTCAGAAACTGATTACTGTTAATGTATTTAAGTGTTACAAGTTGATATTCTTTTGGAACGTCGATTCTGTTTATGAAATCAGAAATTTCTTCATCCCGCTTTGAATCAGTCAGACACATAAAACTCATACCATCAGGGAGTTTTACTATATTCATTTTTCCATAAACATTTTCCAGAATATTTATCACTTCATCATTGTGAAGATTTTTCAGTGAATAAATTTTCCAGGACTTCCCCTTTTCTCCGGTCTGTGCAGTTAACGAATAGATATAAATAATTCCATCGCTTTCAAAATATTTCAGACCGGCCCCTTCACATATTAACCCCAGCGCCTGTTCAAAATTCTTATTCTGAAATTTAATCCGTTTAATTTTAACAGCCGAATCAAAAGCAAAAAGATATTCTTTCTTAGTAAGACGGAATAATTCTTCCAGCAGACCACTCACCAGAGAATCACTTCCATTTACAGAAATTAAATCTCCTTCAACTTTCACTTCATTTTTTAAATCTGCTTTTACATCCCGGAAATTATTATTTTGATTAGCCTTACAAATCCTATAAATATTGTCTTCAACTTCCAGAGTGTAATTTTTTCCCAGTTGTCTTACAAAAGCCTGTATGAAAATTTCAGCCTTATCCCCGGAAACTCTAAGACTCATTTCACTTTCAGGCAGAGATTCCCAGAAAACATCAATGGCAAAACGTTCCGAAATTTTTTCAATCAATCTGCTGGCATTTACATCCAGGGCAGTAAGTTGAATGAGATTATCTGCTCTTTCAACAAAATTAACTCTGCTTACAATCCAGTTATTATCTTTTTTTTCAACAAAAAGTCTTTCCGCTTTTAAGAAAGAATCAAATGCACTTTCAAAATCCTGACCTGCACATCTGAAAGTTACATTTCCGGAAACAGTATCATCCACGCTGATGTTTTTTCCTGAAAAAAGACTTAAGGCGTAGAGAACTTCCCGAATATCTTTATTTACAAATTCAAAACCTTCAAGACTCTGCCCTTCCGCAAAAACAGTAATCAGAAAAAAAATCAATACAAAACATTTTCGAAACAAACCTTTCATTTTTTCCTCCAGGGTTTACACATATATATTCATAAACAAAGTGAAAAAAACTGCAGTGATTTGAAAATTTTTTTTGATTTTTTTTATAATTTTTTGAAAGAGAAAGAGGCAAAAAAAATCCCCTCACTTCAAAAAGTAAGGGGTTAAAGTAAAATCAGATATTTTTAAGTGCCGCTTTTAAGGCATTATTCTGTTTTTTCGTACCGATTGTAATCCGCACAAAATCTTCAATTCCAGGAGTATTAAAATGACGGATTAATATTCCGGATTTTTTTACTTCCTCATAAATCCTGTGGCCGGCAATACCTTCTTTCTTTGCGAAAATAAAGTTGGTGCTGCTGTCTATTACAAACCATCCTCTCTGACGAAGAAAATCTGTTAAAGACTGCCTTTCTTCTACCACAAGCCTGGACTTTTCTGCATAATAATATACAGCCTTGCAGGAAGCAATTCCCGCCTGCTGAGTAAGAAAATCCACAGGGAAATGATTAAAACTATTTTTTACAGTGAAGATTGCCTTTATTAATTCAGGAGAAGCAACAACATATCCCAGTCTCTGTCCTGCAAATGAAAGAGATTTGGAAAAAGTTCTTACAATAACCAGATTAGGAAAATCTTTCAGAAGAGGAATTGCACTTTGTCCACCAAAATCACAATAAGCTTCATCAACAATAAAGACTTTGTTTTTTGGAGCCCTGGAAAGCATATCCTTAAGTTCTACTCTTGAAAGAGAAATTCCTGTAGGAGCATTTGGATTGGCAAAAATTGTTGCGCTGTCACTTGTGTTAGCCTGCTCAAGCATTTTCTCTTTGTCCAGAGACCAGTCAGCCTTAAGAGGAATTCTGTTCATTGGTATATTGTAATAACCACAGTATACGGGATAAAAACTGTAGGTGTGTTCAGGAAAAACAAGAGGCCGGTCATTGTCAAAGAAAGTATAAAAGACGATACTTAAAACTTCATCAGAACCATTTCCACAGAAAATATTCTCTGCAGTTAATTCAAAAGGCAAGGTATCTTCAGGGGATGGGGAACATTTTTTTCCAGTAACCTGACTTCTGCAGAAAACACCGCCGGTCTGATTTAACATACGGGCGATTGCGCTTCTTAATTCACAGGAATCAGGATCCGGGTAAAGGCCCAGTCTTTTTCTCTGACATCTGCAGGCCTTAGCCACTGCTGCAGAAACACTTCTGTGAGGTGGATAAGGATTTTCATTTGCATTTAATTTAATGTAAACTCTGTCTTTCGGTTGTTCACCAGGAACATAGGGATGTAGTTGTTCTAAACGTTTTGCCAGCATGGAAGGCCCCTTTTATATGGTTTTCGCCATTATAACTCAAAGCCTTTTTTTTTGGAATAAGAAAAAATCAAATCTGGAAAACTATAAATTATTATTCTGCAGAAGAAGCAAAACGGAATCCCTGATATTCATAGAATTCGTTAGGATCAAAAGAATAGCGGTCCCCTGCAAAAATAAAAAGCGTATATGGTGAATAACTTCCGCCCCTCATAACTCTTTCAGAAGCAAACAAGGGTCCGTAGTAAAGAGTATTCTTTTTAACATCCTTGTAATCACCATACCAGTCCCAGCACCATTCCAGGACATTTCCGCTCATGTCAAAAAGCCCCGCTCCATTTGGATTCCCACTGCCCGGCATAGGAGCATTTTCTGTATCAAAAGGAGTGCCGGCAATTCCAACAATACGGCTGCCTTCACTATTATCACAGTACCAGGCAACTTCCCCCTGAGGAATTGAAGAATCACTCTGCCCCAGTTCATTCACCTGACCGCTGACTAAATCGCCCCGCTGCAAACCGCCTTTTGTTTTTCGTGCAGCATATTCCCATTCAGCTTCACTGGGAAGACGATAGCCATCTGCCTGCCAGTCACATTCAGCCATATCGCAGAGAGCAGTATCACTGGAATCCCTGAGCACATCACCGTCGTAAGTGTAGCAGGGTTTTCTTCCTTTCATTTCACTTAATGCGTTGCACCAGACAATTGCATCATACCAGCTTACAGCAGTTACAGGTTGATTTGAAAAATAACTTGAAGGAGTCCTTCCCCGAATTCCCTCACTTCCTTCCTGACCAGGATTCTTAAAGGTGTAGCCGTTGGCAGTTGCCCATTTTCTTACTGTATACCAAAGCTTATATGTAGTTTCGTAGCGGTTCATGTAAAAAGGCTTCAGATAGCGCTTTGTCTTTGCATAACCGGAATTTTCACCAATATTATATTCTATAAGACCAGTTTTACTGTTTTCAGCTTGAAAACTTACCATATCAATTCCGGAGAAATCATCAGCCTGAGCAAAAACCAGTGCCCCGGAAAAAAATACACTGAAAAAAAGAACTGCTGCTTTTAAAATCTTCTTCATATACACACCTTCAATCTGTTGTTTTCTACTGTAAAACCAAAGAAAGAGAGCTAAGTTTCATTTTTTGCTGGAATTCCCCTTTTTTCTGGAGGTTTTCTTTTTTGAAGACTTCTTTTTATGGTTTGTGGATTTTGCCTTTCCCTTGCCGGAAGCCTTTTTATCATCACTTTCCTCCTCTTTCTTAACAGGAGCAGGAACTTTTTTTTCTTCAGTCTTAACTTTTACAGGAGCCTTTTCAGGAAGAGATTTTCCCTTATTTACAACAGACAAAGCTGCCTTTTCAAGAGCGATTTTTTCTTTCTCCAGTCTCTGCTCCAGTTTTTCGTAACGGTCTGCCGCTTTTTCAACTCTGGCAATAACCTTTTTTTCCTTACGGGCGGCCCGGTGCTGATTCAACTTAACAGGTCTTTTCTTTTCTTCAAATGTATTGAATTTGTGTTTCATGAACATAAACCAGCCCATGATTGCTGACAGAACACAAAGAACTGAAACCCAGACAACCCCCATCCATTTCCAGCCAGTTTCTCCGCTCCATGGAAGTGGAACATTGGCACCAAAGAAACTGGTAACCAGAGTAGGCATCATCAGAACCAGGTTCCAGGCAGTCATGGTTTTCATCACAATGTTCAGGTTATTTGACAAAACTGATGAAAAGGAATCATTCATCTGAGCCATAATGTTTGTATAAGTGTCGGCCATTTCCATAGCCTGTCTGTTATCAATTTCAACGTCATCCAGCCAGTCAACGTCTTCTTCATCAAGCTTAAAGAGCTTTGTCTTGCGGAACTTTTCCAGCAGCATCTGATTGCTCTTAAGGGATGTAGTAAAATAAACCAGGGACTTCTGAATGTTAAGAAGCTGAACCAGTTCACGGTTTTGAACGGAACGGAGCATTTCATTTTGAATTGTAGTTGCCCTGCGGTTAAGTTCCTTCAGATAGCGGAGATAGGTTAAATCTGCCCGGCTCATAAAGCGGATTGTAAAGGCCGGAAAGTCGTTAAGGGTCAGTTCACGAATGCGGTTAGCAGCAAAATCCTTTAAAACTTCACAGTCTGTCCAGCAGATTGTAATAAACCAGTTTCCCTTTGTAATAATACCTAAAGGGGCACAAAAGTAAGAAATATCATCCCCTGGAGAAAAAACCGGGAGACGCATAATTGTAAGGGTGTAATCAAAATCTTCGTTATACTCAATGCGGGAAAGTTCATCCGGGTCAAGAATATCAAGAATATTTTCCCCGTCTATTTCGAATTTTTCCTCAAGTTCTACAATATCATCCCTGGTGACCATTCGGGCATCAACCCAGGTTTTCATTCTTCTATTAAGTTCTGATTCTTCTTTCTGAACTAACTTTCCTTCTTCCTGCTGCCAGTATGTAATCATAATATTGCCCTCAGTTTTTTGTGGATTTAAAGATACCTCTACAGGCACCCGGGCACGGAAAATCTTACTATCAGGCTTTTAACTTTCCAGAGGCCCTCTTTATCTGAATATTGCGTTGTCTATACCCCGAACTACCGCTATCCATATTGAGCCTCCTTTTATGAAGATTGAAAGGTTTAACAAACTTGTTCTGTAATTTTACAAAAAGTCACTGTATTTTTCAAGGAATATTCTTAATCAATTTAACGATATAAAGTTCAATATAGCGTTTAAGAGCATCGTGATTTTGAATTTTCATTAAAGTTGGAGTATCCACCAGCGACTGGGCAAGGCTCTGTACACGATCAGCGTTAAAGTTTTCTGCCTTAAGGGTACGGAGAACTTTGCGCACATAATCCCTTATGAGGGAATTTACGTCTTCAGTTAAATTATCATAATTCTGCTTACCGATTCTGTTATTCCATTCGTGGCAGTAAGAAACAAGTTCCCTGTCCAGAGTAGAACTTTCAGGAACAAAGACCTGTTCTGCTTCACCGGCGGCCTTTCGAAGTTCCTTCTTGCGGCTTAACTTAGGATCAGAGTGATCGTTTCTTTCGATTTCTGCATCCTTTTTCTTTTCTTCTTCAATCTGCTCAGCGTGGATTTTTTCCGTAGCAGTCATTTTTTTAACCTTTTTCTTTTTATCTTTCGGCTTACGGAGAAGAAGTGACATGAACCATACAACAATCGGCATTGAATACCAGAATGGCAGTTTGATTTTTGCATCAGAATAAATTTCCTGACGGCCTACCATGAGAAGTTCACTGTAAGGAATAAGCTGATCATTACGGAAAAGAGTGAGCCTTCCAGGAGTATGATCTTCATAGGAAACTACTGGCAGGAAAGATGCATTTAAAAGGGCATAAAGCACTGGATCTGCAGCCCTTACTTCCCTCTGGAGACAGCGTTCAAAAGCAGCATTATCCTTCATTTCAGGGAGCTGCTCGTAGTTCAGCAGGCAGGACTCCCAGACTGTGGTAAGGCTTGAACGGATTGTGGTACGGGCATCATTACACAGACGCATCATCAGCTGCATTATTTTATCTTTGATGATGAAATAATCTTCACTGTCGTCAACTGTAAATACTAAAAGTTCCGGCAGGTCATTTCCAATGGAATGCTGGGTTTTATTCTTCAAATACTCCTTAAGGGAATCTTCGGAATACTGGGTTAAAAGTTCAAATCCATTCTGATCCTTGAACTTAGTAATATCTGCATAAGTAAAATAATATGGAGGCTGACGAAGCTGCTGGTCCAGATTGCGGAAAGCAGTTTCTTCCTGAATACGATGGGCGGAAGCTGTTTTATAGTAGGAAATTGCTAATTCCACAATGGCAACTGACTGAAGAATGTTTGTATCTTCCACAGTCAAATCCTTCATCTTATTAAAATCCTGCTTAATAAAGTGGAAGAACTGGCTCCAGTAATAAAAACCGTCCCCTGTTTCCTTTAAGGTTTCCAAGGTTTCCAGAGGTTTTGAAGCAAATTTGGTAAAGAAATTCTTTATTGAAAGTTCTTTGCCCGGATTAGAAATAGTCAGCTTTTTTAAGTAGTAATCGTGAACTTCTTCCTTGTTAAGCATTTCGTGAAGTTTTAAAACCGCACATTCTACAAGAGTTTCAATCTTTACATTTGAAGGAAAAAGGATTCCCGGGATTTTTTCATTAAAAAGGATTCCCCAGAGGGTTTTGTCATTAAGTTCCTGCTTTTCCAGAAGCCGGTAAATAATATCAATTCCCTGTTTTTTAGTAACAACTTCTGTAGGAACATTCTTTGGCAAATCAGAAATACTTGGATATGGAATGCCTAAATTTCTCTGAATTTCTCCGTACCTGCCGGAACAATATTCAATCAAAAATGAAACTACAAAAATATATTCTTTTCCGCTGGAAGAATGACTTACGGCAACCTGCTTTTGATTTGCAAGAGCAAGGATTTCTTCGTGGAGTTTATCTGTATCTGAACCAACATAATTGATTAAATCAGGATTTTCATCCACATGATGCTGGGCATAACGCTTAATGTAACTGGCAAATTCCAGAAAATCTACCATGGGACTTTTTTGTTTTGAAGAGTAAAACTTTAAAAGAGTGAGAATATTTGAAGTTGTAGCCATATCTTTTGTAATTATAACTTATCTTTTAAGTCACAACAACTTAAATTAGAGATTTTTTACTTTATCAACAAGTGTTGATTGTTAAAATTAAAATTTTTTCATTTTTTTGGGATTTTTTTTTACAAAAAGTAACTTTCACTGCCTATTAATAAGTGTAGCCTGAAAAAAAGGTGCGCACCTCCCGGCTGCAAGATTTTTATATCATTACATTTAGGAGAAAAAAATGAACATGCTTAATTCAATTATTCTGGAAGGCAACATTACCCGCCAACCAGAACTTAAGGATTTTTCTAACGGAGGAAAAGTTTGTACCCTGCCCATTGCCGTAAACAGACGTTATAAGGCAGCAGACGGAACTTCCCAGGAAGAAGTTTCTTACTTTGATATTGATACTTTCGGTAATCTGGCTGATGTATGTTCAAAGTGGTGCCCTAAGGGCAGAGGGGTGAGAGTTGTTGGCCGCCTTAAGCAGAACCGCTGGACAGATTCTGACGGAAAGGCCCACAGCAGAGTTAAGGTGATTGCTGAACACATTGAATTTAAGCCTTACTTCAAGAAGGAAGGAGAAAACAGCACCCCTTCTGACGAAAAGGAGGGGCCTACATCAGTATTTGCAGGAGATCCGCCGGCAACAAAAAAACAGAAGCTTGCCATGCTTGCTGAAGCCGCCGCTGCCGCAGAAAAAGAACAGGAAAACGGAGAGGTTGCTTTTTAATTAACAAAAAAAACCGCAGCTGGAGATGGTCAAGTTTTGTAAAACCTGATAACTCCAGTACGGTTTTCTTATGCCATAGAAGTGACTCTTCAGTTTATTTGAAGGACATTTTCTACCGGCGCTTTTTTCCCTGTGCAGCGGCTGTTTTTTTGCCAGGCTTTTTTCTTCCGTTACCATTCTTTGACTGGGCTGAAGTTCCAAACTGTCTGGCTTTTGCTTCACGGGCAGCCTTTTCCTGATAAGCTTCAATCTTTTCAGGATCATAGAAACCGTCTTTCCAGTTAAAGCGGGAAGCTCCCTGAACTACATCGTGGGATTGAATTACTTTCATCATATCCCTTACGTCGCTCTTGAGAACTCGGGTCTTTGAAAAATCAATCAGCTGGTGGGTCCATCCCTTTGACTGAAGGGAATTCATCTTGTCCAGCAGGGAGAAAGGAAGTTCCGGCATTACGAAAGAACCGTCAACTGTGGAATTAACCTTGAAACCAGTGCCTTCTTTATCTGAAAAATATGTAAAATCATATGAATCAGGTAGCTTGAACCTCATGCGGAAAAGCTGAGGATAGGCAAATACTGTAAGGAGAACACGGTTCTTTTCACCATTGCCGTAATAGGTTTCATCCAGGTTGCGTTCTGAATTTTCCAGAGGCGAAATATATGTCATCACATTAAGGTTTTCCAGGAAGCTGACAGCCCATCTGTTAAAGGTGTAAAGATATGGACCTGCCATTACGTTAACCTTTTTACCCTTGAGCATATTTATCTGGGCCAGGTTGTTTACTACAAAATTTGTCCAGCCCTTTTCCACAAGTTGATTCAGGGTATCCTTCAAGTGATCACAGATTCCTTCTGCGGCAAAAGGATCAAGGTTGATGAAAACCATCTTCTTTGGATAAGGAAGAATCGGCTTTTGTGGATTATCTTTTTTAAGAAGGTCATATTCAGTTTCTGAATTAAGTTCCAGAAGCAGGCGGACAGGGTGCATTGACTGTACCACGTGGGCATCCTGAACAGTAGAAACGCCAATATAAAGGCCTTCAGGGAAGAAATTCATTTCTTTCTTTTCTACAGGGGTCAAATCCAGGACAGGCAGCTGTTCGTTGCCAGGCTGTCTTCTGAATCGACTTAAGTCAGGAGGAAGAATTCTCTTGTAGCGCTTAGACATTGATTTTGTCTGCAGAAGGTAAACTTCATCACCCCGGGTAAAACCTACAGGCACATCTATCCAGTGGCGGCCGTCATCATCCACACGGACAACTTTAACCTTGTGGCTGCTGCGTCCAGAGTCATCGCTTTTATGAAGGCGGATACTGTCACCTGGATCAGGATCATAGCTTCCACCTTTAAGGAGAGCCATCTGTATTTCAACAGGCTTCTTTGCATTTTCCTTTTCAGTCTGGGCAGCATTTTTCTCAGGGAAGAATTCGTCACTGCTTTCTGCAAGAAGATTTTCCTGAGCCTCGGCCCTCATTTCTGAGCGGAGAAGATTTGTATTTGCTTCATTCTTTTCTCCTGCTGAAGCTTCACGTAAATCGGCAATCTTTCCAAGATAAATACCTGTTCCTCCAGCCTGCTTAGGGTTAAGGATTTTTGCTCCTGCTTCTTCCACACCAGTTTCTACGCTGCCAAAACCATACCAGTAATCAGTTTTAGAACGGGCAAAATCTGTAGCCAGCATACGCTTTCCTTCTGCTACAGCCCCCTTTCTGTCCTGCTGATAATGATCAATTACATAGCGGTAGGCTGCAGTTACAGAACCAACGTATTCGGCACTTTTCATGCGGCCTTCAATCTTAAAACTGTCAATTCCTGCATCACACAATTCAGGAATGTGGTTAATAAGCTGCATGTCACATGGAGAAAAATAGTACCCCTGCTCAATTCCACCAGGAACTTCTGCTGTATAATAACGGCGGCAGGCCTGGGTACACATACCACGGTTAGCACTTTTTCCCCCAAGATAACTTGAAAAAAGACAGAGTCCGGACTCACTTACACAAAGGGCTCCATGTACAAACATTTCAAGTTCAGCATTTGTCCCCTGCTTAATCTTTTTAACTTCTTCCAGGCCCAGTTCACGGGCTACAACAACACGCTTAAGCCCTTGCTTTGAAAGAAGGTTTGCAGCCTCAGCAGAAGCAACGTTCATCTGAGTAGAAGCGTGCAGTTCAAGATTAGGGAAAAATTCCTGACACATTCGGATTACGCCAAAATCCTGAACAATAATTCCATCAGGTCCAATTTTATCCAGATAAGAGAGAAATCTGTAAAGACGTTCTGTTTCACTTTCCTGACTGACAGTATTTACAGTTACATAAATTTTTTTGCCTAAACGGTGACAGCTGGAAACTGCAGCTTCAAACTGATTCCATGCAAAGTTTGAGCTTCTAAGACGAGCATTAAAGCTTTTCAGTCCCATATAAACTGCATCAGCGCCCTCACCAAGAGCGGCATCCAGGGCTTCAATATTGCCTGCTGGTGATAATAATTCGGTCATTGTTCTACTTTACCAAATTTAATTCATTTTGGAAACAAGGAAGCTACATTTGACAGTAAATAGAATATTTCGTATTATTTTGATATGGCAAAAGGAAATTTTTTTTCAAATTTATTCGCATCTATTTTCGGGGGCAAAGATCCCGCCGCAACAAAAAAACGCATGCTTAAAAACATTGCCAAGGACCTTTCTAAATCTAAATTCCACTTTTACAAATATTCCAGTCACGAAGTTGACCCTGCATTTGCAAAATACTTTTTTGAAATATACAAGGCTATTGCTCCGGCACAGGCTATGTTTGAAAACACAACGCCTAATTCCCTCAAGAATATCGTCCTCAGTGCTTCAATGACTGATGAGCAGAAGGAGATGGCCGATTCCTTTACAAAAGAGGCTCTTCTTAAGGAAGCTCAGGGGCAGAAGCTGGATGATTATGTTGAACACGTATATTCCCGTCTTTCTGAATTTACAAATCAGTTTAATGACGAAAAAATTATTAAAATAGATTTGCTTTATTCAAAACTCATGCTCTTTAGAAATTTCATTCAGTATGATTTTTATTTCATGCTTAAGAAATTCGATGCCAGCCTGAGGGAAAGAAGCTTCAATGCACCTCCAAGATTTCAGCCTATAAACGGTTCATATGTACTGGAAGACATAAGGAACTTTATTTCCATTGCCTGGACCCTTCCGCTGGACTGGGACTGGGAAGATATGTTCAAACTGCTCAAGGCAATTAAGGGAGTTGAACCGGTTGCATCTGGAACCTGGAAGAAAATCCTTAACAGAATCAAAACTTTAAGGGAAAGAGAACCTCTTGAAATGATGATTCAGCTTATTTCTGAAGATCCGCAGCAAAAGCCTTCATATAATATAGAAGAATATCATATTGCCGACGATTATTTTTCAGCAATCAACAAGCAGGTTGAAGAAACTGTTGAAGATATTAAAAAGCGTCAGGCCGCCAGCAAGGTTGAAGGTATTGCTTCCCAGATTTTTGGACAGGGCAATATGAACAGCCTTAAGTTCTATACACCAGGGGAATCAGATATTTTTGAAAGAAAGAATCTTGGTTCCTACATGTACTGTGAACCGCTTAATTACGTAAAAACCTTCCTTCTTAACTATACAAAAAAGGAAGTTCGTGAACTGTCAGATATTATTCTTGTCCGCGGCGACTGGTCAAATCCTCAGGTTTCAAAACCAATGAGTGAAGCTTACCATCAGCTCCTTGAAATTTCTGAAAAGATTACTCAGCTTGATGAAGCCCTTTCAGAACACAACAATACAGGAATGAAACTCAAGACCCTGCTGCCTCGTTCCGAAAGAGACCGTGAAGCAAGAAGCATTATTCAGACAACCCTTAAGGATATTAACAATGCTGCGGCTACAATGATTCTTTCTACAAATCAGAATCTTATCACTTATGCAAGAAACCTTAAGATGGTTCTGGAAGATTTTGTTAAATTCCCAAAGAGTGAAGTAATCCTTAACTGGCGCGATCTGGATAGATTTGCAGAAGGCAAGTTGAAAAATATGTGTGTAGATGCATATAAGAAAATCTACCTGCTGGTTCAGCTGCTTCAGAATTTCCCTGTTCAGATTGAAGAAGAATAAAAATGACTTGTACATGCCAGCTTACAGTAAGATCTTATGAATGCGACAGTTACAATCATGTTAACAACGCAAACTATTTAAACTATCTTGAATACGGTCGCCTTGAGTTTTTAAGGCAGGTAGGCTTTAACTACAAAAACTTTGTAAAAGCAGGTTTTTATATTTACGTAACCCATGTAGATATTTTTTATAAAGCCTCAGCACTTTTAGACGACACTCTCTACATTGATACTACTCCTGTAAAAATGGGAGCTGTTCGTGGAGTATTTCATCAGGTAATCAGAAAGGAAGACGGAACTATCTGTTCTATGGCAGATGTAACCTGGGCCTGTGTAAATAAAGACGGTCAGCCTTGTCAGGTTCCACAGGATCATCTGGTACCGGGTCTTATTCCTTCTCCTGAAGACGCAGGTAAAATCAATCCAAAACACAGATTCTAGTTTAAGTTCCCAATAGAGGCCTTATTTTTTACTCATTTTGCAGCGCAGAAGGGCAAGAAAGGCCCGTGGAATTCCAAAAACTTTGTAAATTTCCAGAGTGTCTTTTATTGGGCGGAAGTGGGTTGCATGATTTTCCCTTGAATCATATACGGTTTCAATGGGAACTTCTTCAATATTTATGTTGTTAATGAAGGCGCACTGGAGCATTTGCATTTCATATTCAAAGCGGTTTCCCTTAAGTTCCAGCAGTTTTGGAATAAAAGATTTAGGGATTCCCCGCAAGCCGGTCTGAGTATCTTTAAGTGTTTTATTATACAGGACTTTGATTATCATATTTGTGCCAACATTTCCAATGCGGCTTTTTTCAGGAACATTTGGTAAATCAAAATCTCTTGACCCCAGCACCAGAGAATCTGAAGCGCACCAGAGTCTTTCCATTACATCACCTATAGCACGAGGGGTATGCTGACCGTCAGAATCTGCAGTTACCAGTCCAATAAAATCCTGAATATTTTCCATACAGTAAGAGAAAGCAGTTTTTAAGGCGGCACCTTTTCCCAGATTTATTTTGTGATGAATTACTCTTGCTCCAAGTTTTTCTGCTTCCTGAAAAATTGACTGATAGGAACTTGCGCTTCCGTCATCAACAATAAGAATGTTTGTCAGTTTTTCAGAAATTAAATTTTTCAGTAAATCTAAAAGTCTCTGATCCGGTTCATAGGATGGAATTACAACTGGAATAAAATTATTATGATTTTCTTTTTTTACCATTCTGCTAACTCTTTGAATCACGAATAAAATCTTCAATCGTTACAATTGAAAATCCCTTTCTCTTTAACATTCTAATTATTTTCTCAATATTTCTCAAATAGGATTTTCTTCCACGGTTTATATAAAGCTTTTCTCCAAAAGACAAACCTTCCGGAAGAGGCAGCTTTTTTTTAGAAAGTTCAAAGGGATGTACATAAAAAAGATATGCATCAGAATGCCTTAAATATTTCCGGATCAGTCTTTTTACTAAAAACCAGGGAGCCATTCTTAAATAGCCTCCCCCTGAAACCGGAAAATTTTTTCCAAAGAGTTTGCTTATACAGGGTTTTATTTCGTAAAAACCGTCCCTGGAGTAAACTACTTCATTTATTTTTTGATAATCAGATAAATCAAGTCCACCAGCATTACGGGAAGTTTTAAATTCCATGCTGGAAGAATCAAATATAAAACCTTCGTCTTTGATAATCTGCAAACGCTCCTGGTCTATTCCAAAACAAGGGGCTCTGTATCCGGCGGGCTTTTTTTGAAAATTGTCGTGTATTTCTGCAAGGGCTCTGGAAATATCATTTCTAAATTCATTTACATCCTGTGTTAAAGGAGGAAGATGCTGATATCCATGTAAATCAATCTGATGACCCTTTACTCTTGCCTCTTTTAAATAAGGCAGACAGTATGGTAAAAAATCCACTGTCAAAAAAAGGGATGCCCGTGCGCCGTATTTTTCCAGCAGTTTTGTAAACGATTTTATTTCTTCCGCACAGGTAAATGCTGAATCAAGAGGGGGACATTTTTCTTTTATACAGGAAGTATCGTAGTATGATTCTACATCCATTGTAAAAAACGCTACTTTCTTTTTATTCATCCACGTTTTCCTTCAAAAATGAAATAATGGTCTGATCATATTTTTCAGGAGCATTAATTCTTACGTGAGAATGAACTCCGTGCTCAAACCAGACAAGTTTTTTTGGAGCCTGGCACAAGTCATACATTTTTTGCCCCATGTCCGGCGGAGAAAACTTATCCTCCCTGCTATATATAAAAAGCACAGGCTTTTTCATTTTTCCAATATAATTCACCGGTCCGTCTTTAAATGCATTTCTTCCAGAAGCAATTGAAATTAAAAGCATCACAATATTTGAGGTTGGAAATTTTGCGTGATGTCTTTTTTTCAGGTGATTTTCAAAAATGTCCCTGAAGCGGGAGAACATTCCGTCTGCAACAAGAGCATTCATATATTCCGGGCAGTCAGCACTTGTAAAAGCGTAAAGGGCTGCTGCAGATCCAATGCAGATTCCGTGACAGACAATACTTTTACAGGCTTTTTCCTGGTGAAGAAATTTTGCCCAGTTAATAATATCTGGCCATTCTTTAAAACCTACATTATTAAATTTTCCGTCAGAAAGACCGTGACTTCTGTTATCAATTACAAGTACATTATAGCCCGCTGCCCTGTAAGGATCAGAAAAATAGCAGCTGTAAGTACAGCCTTCACTTCTTCCCGCAATTATAATCGCAGCTTTATCAAAACCAAAATCAAAATATTCACCGTAAAGATTAAAACCTTCACTTACAATGTGTACGGATTCTTTTCTGGATGAATAATTTCCCAGCCACTTCTGTCCCTGAGCAAACATTTCAATCTGCTCCTGGTCCTTAGTGTCGCTGCATTTTCTGGTCCATTTTTTTTTGCTGCTTCGAACTAAAAGAATATTATAAAGTATAAGTGGAATTACAAATACTGGAACTATCACTAAAAAAAATAAAAGTGCAATTATTCCTGCCCATATTAAACCAATTGTCCAGCCCGGCATAAAAACCTCTCTATTAAAAACCAATTATAAAATTATATATTCCCTGACCGCCTTCAACAAAGTTTACTTCCATGTCCGGATAATTTTTTTCTACCACATTGGAGAACTCTTCCTCCATTGCAGCTGTGCAGTCAGCTCCCTTAAAAACAATACAGCTTTCTTTTTCATCAATGCAAGGAACTTTGCTGAAACTTTGAGTTACAATTTCTTCGATTGTTCTACCGCTGCAGGTCAGATCCCCGTTAACCAGAGCAACAAAATCATCTTTATTACAATGGATGGAATTTGAAGTATAGTCTCTGGAAGCAACAGTTATTTCAACAGTGTCACAATTTTCAGCTCCCTGTTTTAAAAGTGACACTACATAGTCTCCGTCCTGGTCATCAATTCCTACAGCCATAGCAAGAGCATAATAACCTTCCACGACTGATTTTGTTTCCAGAACAGTCACATTATTCAATCCAGAAAGTGCCGCCGCCTGCTGAGCCGCTTTGATAATATTTTTATTATTTGGAAGAACAACAATTTTTTCCGCATTTACTGTTTTAAAGGCATCAACAAATTCTTTTGTAGAAGTATTCATTGTCTGGCCGCCTTTAAGTACCATATGGCAACCAAACTGTTTAAACAAATCTTTTATACCCTGTCCATTTGCAACTGCAATAATTCCCACTTTCTTTTCCGGCTGAAGTTCTGCCTTTTTCTCAAAGTGTTCATTATGCTGAAGCTGCATATTCTCCATCTTAAATGTAACAAACTCGCCAAACTGCTGGGCAAACTCAATTACCTGATAAGGCCTGATGGTATGAATATGTACTCTTACTCTACTACCATCCCGCACTGCAACCAGGGAATTCCCCATTTTGTTTAACTGAAAAATAAAATCATCCAGATCAAATTTTCTTACAGAACATTTACTGTTCATAATCTGAAGCAGGAATTCCGTACAGTAGCCCAAAGTAAAAACAGAATCTTCGTTAAACAAATCTGGATTTATCGAATTTACAAGAAGCTGTGAATCAGAAAGTTCTTCATCATTTGAATTCAAGGAAACAATTTCTCCGGAAAGATATTTCAACATTCCTTCAATAATATAAATGTAACCAGTTGCTCCGCTGTCCACCACCCCCGCTTCTTTTAAAACAGGAAGCAGTTCAGGAGTAAGGGCAAGACTTTTTTTCATCTCTGCAATATACATAGAAAGCATTGATTCAAAAGACACGCTTCTGTTTATCTGGGAACGGATACCTTCTGCACCATCCCTTGTAACTGTGAGAATTGTTCCTTCAACAGGTTTCACAACTGATTCATAGGCAACCTTGTAACCTCTGCTCAAGGCTTCCATAAGTTCATCTACATTTACAATGCTGTCACTTTCCAGACTTTGAGACATTCCGTTAAAGAGCTGAGAAAGAATTACACCAGAGTTTCCTCTTGCTCCAAGAAGCATTCCTGAATTTACTCTCTTAAGATAGGCTCCCAGGTCGTCATCCGATAAAGCAGATGCCAGCCCGTTTTCAAGAGTAAGTCGCATATTTGTACCAGTGTCCCCGTCAGAAACAGGAAACACATTCATATCATTTACCTGATTTTCATGCTTCTTGAGATTATTCAATCCGTTCCGAAGCATCTGCTCCAGCAGAGTTCCATTTAAACTCGTTGTCTTCATATTGTCAGTTCATTTTTAAGTCAATTTGCAGATTCAAAAAAATTATTTTTTCTGAGTAAGGGATTCAAAAAGCTTTCTTTCTTCCACCAGCCCCTGGGAAATAGGTTTACCCATATAGTAAAGGCTCATTAATCCAGGACCAACATTTACTCCGCAGCCAGGGAAAACATCACAGATATAAATCTTTTTTGGATGGAAACGTTCTTCAATCATTGTTTTGAAGATTTCAGCCTGCTTAAGTCGGTCAGTCTGGGCAATAACCATTATCTGATTTTCAGGATTTTCAACTTCTGCTGCAATGTATTCAAGAAGAATTCTGTAAGCTGCTTTTTCACCCTTAATGTTTCCAATAACTGTAGTGAGGCCGTTGTAATCAAATTCTCCTACCGGCTTAATTCCAACCAACTGTCCAAAGAATGCTTTTGCATTTGTAATGCGGCCCTTTCTTGCAACAAAGGTTAAATCATCCAGCCAGCCTGACTGATGGAAACGATTTTTATTTTCATTAATCCAGGCTGCAGTTTCTTTAAGAGACTTTCCTTCTTCCCTTAACTGAGAAGCATAAATTGCAAGGAGGCCGTAACCTGGACCGTAACGGAGAGAATCAATGCATTCAATTTCTGCGTCAGGATATTTTTTCATAACCAGTTCTCTGGCCTGAAGAGTAAAATTATATGATCCGCTCAAGCCGGTAGAAATAGACATTGAAAGAACTCCAATTCCCTGTTTAACATAAGCTTCAAATTTTTCTGCATATTCCCCGACAGATGCAGGTGATGTTTTATAACTTGAAGGATCTTTTTTTATTGAAGAATAAAAATCTTCGTGAGAAATAAAATCCCATTCCAGATTCAGTTTAACTTCTTCCCCATCAGGTTTAACAATGTGGGAAGGAACAAAATCAATATCATATTCCTGACGAAGATCTTTATTTAATTCACAAAATGCATCTGGAAGAATTACAAACTTTTTCATTTAGTACTCCTTAAAAATTCACATTAGGGGTCTTGCAGTCAGCCCACTATTACAATGAAACGATTTTTATCACGCCTCTTCAATGTAATTGTTTAAATATTTGAAAAATTGATTTTGAATTTCAGGCCCACCAGTCTCAAGGGATTTTATATGAACAGCATCAGGAACCTTAATTAAAACTTTTTCACCTGGATTTATGTTAAAACATTTCTCTACAAAAATAAAGGGTATTGTTTCGTCTTTTTCCCCATAAAGAAAAATCACCGGAATATAATTATCCTTAAGGGAATCAACAGTAGAATCTTTTATATCAACCTTAGCAAGTTTAAGCCCCAGAGCACGGCTGCTTCTTGTTACAATATAGCGGATGATTTTATTTTTATTCAAAACATTTTCCATCTGTTCATAAACGGAAGTGTAGCAGGAATCAATTACCAGAGCCTTTACTTTTTCAGATTTTATTTTTGAAGAAAGATATGCCAGAGTTGCAGCCCCCATTGATGCTCCATGCACAACAATTTTTTCCACAGAAGTATTTTCTTCCAGCCACTTAATCCATTCAAGAACATCATACTGTTCACTCATTCCCATACCGCAGAATTTTCCGCCGCTTTTTCCAAGAGTCCTCTGATAAATCATAAGTACGTTGAAGCCCTGCTGAACATACAAATCATTTACAGTAGAAAAATTTACGTAAGGGCAGCTTCTATACCCATGAATGAGAAGCACAGTTTTTTTTGATCCGATGCTGATGTAATCCCCGAACAAATCAAGGCCTTCTGCACTGCTAATTTTTATTTCAGAAAATTCATAAGGAATTTTTATCCGGGCAAGAAATTCATTTCGCCTCCTGCCGCTGTTTTTTGGAGCCTTATGTCTTCCGAATAAATTAAAAAACACACCAAAAGGAAATCCAGCCGGAGCAATAACGAAGAAAATTATAAAAAAGATTATAAACCAGATTTTTGCAGACAATTAAAACTAATCCTTTTGATTCTTTTCAATAAAATCAACTATATCACCAAAAGTTTTGAAATCCCCTAAACCAGCATCATCAAAAGTAACACCAAAAGTTTCTTCCATAACAATTACCAGAAAAAGCATTCCCACAGAAGTAAGCCCCAGGTCCACATTCAAACTTGAAGAATCCGTGATGGAAGGTAGAATATCTTTTTTTTGAGGATCTGCATTTAAGAGAACCTCTTTTAATTTGTCCTGAATTTCTTTTCTACTTAACATAATTTTTCCTTAACACTTATGATATCTTAAAACTTTCATACTTGGACTTCGTTCAAAATCCTGTTTACGAATTGTAATTTTAGAAACTCTCTGATATGGAAGAAGAGTTGAATTTATTTTCTCCAGTTCTTTCTTCAAATAACTTTCCTTATCCTCAACAGGTATTTTTTCCAGCTCAGCATTTCTTGGAACAACTTCCAGCGCCAGAAAGTGATTGCCCATATCGTCCCGGTCTTCAAAAACCTGGGAATCCTGAATGCAATCCAGTTCATTAAACTTTGCTTCAACTTCTGCAGGAGAAACATTTTCACCGTTTGCAAGAATAATTATTTCTTTTATGCGGCCCACAATATACATAAGGCCGTCCTGGTCAAAGCGAACCAGGTCTCCAGTTTTAAACCAGCCGTCCTGAAAAGCCGAAGCATTTTCATCCGGTTCACCAACATATTCCTTCAGAAGATTTTTTCCTTTAAGCCAGAGTTCCCCGTTAACAACTTTATATTCCTGGTTTTCATAAAGGTAACCAACAGACTCCGGTCTTTCCTGATTGCGGGGATTACCTGAAACCAGATTTGCAGTTTCTGTCATTCCGTAACCCGGCAGAAGATTTACGCCCATTTTTCCATATTCAGAGATCAGGTATGGAGAAACAGTTGCGGCACCGCAGATAATCGTTTTTAACTGGTCCCCCAGCATATTTCTCTTAAACTGTCTGGAAAGATTCAAAGCCATCTCTGCAAGAGCGGGAACAGTTACGAGAATGGTAGGTTTAAAGATTGCAATATCCTTAAACATATCCTTATTATTTTTACAGATAAAAAGTGTGCTGCCTGTGTAAAGACAGGTAAGAAGATTTCTAATAAGACCAAAAACATGTGACAGCGGCAGAACTAAAATGTAACGCTGATTAAAAACATCTTTTATTCCGTAGCAGCCGTTTTTTGTTCCCTGGAGAACAGCCTGATTTGTAAGGAGAGCTCCCTTGCTTTTTCCAGTTGTTCCACCTGTAAACATAATCACACAGTCCCTGTCACCTTTACAGTCAAGGGCAGAAGTTTTTGTATCAGAAGATTCTGCTGTAGAAATTGCACAGATTCCGTTGTCTTTAACAGTTTTAATTTTATCTTCAAGGGCAGGATTATAAACCAGTGCCTTTACTCCGAATTTTTTACAGCAGCCGAAAACAGCCCCTTCATCAAGATGAGCAGGAAAAATTGCAGTACACACCCCCAGCGTAGTAAGTGCAAGAAAGGCTTTTACAAAGTCATAGGAATTAGGAGAAAAAAGAGCCACTCTGTCACCTTCATAAATTCCTTTACTGATAAGAAAAGTTCTGTACAAAGCAACATCTTCTTCCAGTTGATTATATGTATATTCTTTTCCGTCAAAAAGAACTGCTTTATTTTCACCGTAAACTGAAACTGAATGTTTCCACATTTGGGAAACACTGTCATAGCTGATAATTTTACTGAAGCTTTCCTGATCAGTATATTTTCTGAAAACCTCATTATCTGTCATTTTCTCACCTTCCTTTTTCTATATGATTCAACCATCTTACATAATTCTTCTTCTTTATCGTGTAATTTTTTTGTAATGGAATCTATGTCATTTAGATTAGCATTTAAACCGCAAAGTTTCATTACATCTACAGGCTCACTTACAGCAATCACAATCCGGTCCCACCAGTGTTTCTTTTTCCGGATACAGGCCTGGACAATAGGCTTACCACTCTGCAGGGCCATTAAAACCATTCCGGATTTAAAATCCTGAACCGAAATATTTTTATCAGTAAGGATTCTTCCCTCAGGAAAAATGCCAACCATATGATTTGCTTTTAAATTCCGGACAATCTCCTTAAAGGAAGACATATTGAAATTTTCCCGGTCAATGGGAATGCACTTAAATTTCGTAAACCAGAATTTTTTTGCCTTAGTATTAAACAGTTCCTTTAAAGTCACAAAATGAATCCGCCTGTACCAGAAGGCATACATAAGATATACAGGATCTACATAAGAAAGATGATTTGATGCAAGAATAGCACCGCCCCGGATTTTTTTTCTGGCAGCCTTGTTTTCATACAAAACTTTTACCCTGAAAAAAAGAAAACCGGGAGGACTTATTACAATTCTGACCAAGTCAAAAAATAAGTTCGAAAAGAATCCATCATTATTTTGTTTTTTCATCCAGCTGCTTTCCTAAATCAATAATTTTTTCTCTAAATACTTCTGTTAATCGAACCATATTTTCTCTATTTGATAAAGATGGATTTTCGTATTCCCAAGGATTTACAGGCTGTCCGATTATTACCCTGGCCCTTTTTCTTTTAAAGTAGGAACCATTTGTATAAACGGGAATTACGGGAACTTTTGCTTTAAGGGCAATCCAGGCAGCAGAACTTGTAAATTTCAAGGGTCTTTTTTCCTCCGGCAGAGAAATTCTTGCTTCCGGGAAAATTTCCACCACTCCACCTTTTTTAAGAATTTCCAGAGATTTGTCCATGAAAGAAAAATCAAAAGTCCTGCGGTCAACATAAATTCCACCCAATAAGCGCAGGAGGATTCCCAGAACCTTGTGGGTATAAAGAACCTCTGCCATCTGGCAGCGAAGTGTTCTGTTCCAGAAAACAAAGAGATAACATGCGTAATCAAAGATATTTGTATGATTTGAAATAATGATGGCGGGGCCTTTTATAATCCGCCCCTGAACCTTCTTATTTTCATAATAGATTTTTGTTTTAAAAAGAATTTTCTGAAGGGGCCAGGCAGTTATCTTAGTAAACCAGTTAAAAAAAACAATCATTGTAAGGCCATTTTTTTATAAAAATAATTCCGGGTCAAGTCCGAAGCTACAGACCTTCCCCGGATTTTTTTGAATGAAGACTACTCTTCTTTATTAATGATTGGTTCTATCATCTCTTTAATTTCATCAGTGTAAGTACCATTCATGATGAAATAATCTTTAGCAATGGAAGCACACTTTGATGCATTTTCAGCATCACCTAAAGCGTAGTAGTAAGATGAATAATGGAAATAAATATTTTCAAGAGCCTTTGTATTCTTTGAATACTTTTTAACGGCAGCGTCAAAGAAATCCTTAAGATAACCAAAGTTTTCTGTATTGTAATATTCATCCATTATCATTGTAGAGGCTTTTGGATTTTCAGGAGCCATATCAAAAAATGCCAGAGCAGGCTTTGTGAAATTTTTTGGATTTCCCTGACAAAGCTTTACTCTAAGAGCTTCCAGATTAGCACGATAATCCTTCTTTCCATATTTCTTAACGAACGTTTTTGACAAACTTTCTGCCTTTTTATAATTTTCAGAGTTGAGACAAATAAGGATTGCAAGGTTATATGAATCTGCCTGATATTCAGTATCATCCTGATAACCTGCAATTGATTTTTCTGCAAAAGACAAAGCTTTATCATAAATACTCTGCTGATAGTAAATTGCAGCCATATTGTAGAAATCATCCACATTGTATTCAAAGCCGTTCTCTTCAATCAGCTGATAAAGTTGCAATGCAGATTCCAGATTTCCGCTTTCATATACCAGATATGCATAAGTTGAAAGAGAGCCTGCTGTATAAACTCCCTGTTCAAAAGCTTTTCCATAATACTCACGGGTCTTTTCTGTCAGTTCATCATAAGTGATGAGCCACTGATTTCCGTAACGGCTTTTTACATCTTCATAATAAGCAGCCAGTGCCCAGTCAAGAACTGGAGAAGGACCATTTTCCTTTACATATGATTCGATTACTTCAACAGGGTCATAATGAATCATGCTGAAAGACATTTCATTTGTACCGAAAGAAACATCGTGCCTGATTTGTGCCAGAGTTTCACCTTCCTTAAGGTTAGAAAATCCAAACATCTGATGCATAAGACTGTAAGAGAAATACTGAGTTACAAGTTCAACTCTTTTTGTAATTATATATTCGTTGTAAATATCTGTATAAGTTGCACCCCAGGCAGACTGATACTGACCTGCTTCAATCAGCTTATCAACTTCAGCAAGTACAGCCTTTGTTTCTTCATCTGCATTATCGTAAATTCTTTCAAGGGCAAAAACACTTGAAACTGCTAGCACTAATGACAGTGCCAACGCAAAAAATCTTTTTAATTTCATAAAATTCTCCTGATTAATTAAATAACTAACTATCAACCTTATAGTTACATCCTTAAAAATCCTATAATATTTAGGGATTGTTCTCAAGGCTTAAAGCCCCCATGCTCAATTGACATAAAAAAATCAATCTGTTAGAGTTTTAGGCGTTATGAAAAACACAACCCGTTGGGCTCAGATTATCAAGATCTCTATGCTGGCTTACCTTTACCATGGCTCAAGCTGTCTTTCTCTGCCTGCGGAAACTACCCGCTGATATCCTCCAGGATTATAAGTGAAGTAGATTTGTGTTACTAAAATAAGGTAAATGCAAGGCTTTCCGTATGCAGTAAGTGTACAGAAAGCCTTTTTTATTTCTTCTGATTTTTTTCAGGAAGAAATTCTAAAAGCGTAAACAATAGATTTTTTTATAAGTCATTTGGAGGAAAGCACGATGACATTGTTTGAAGATTTAAAGTGGCGTGGTCTTATTAAAGATGTAGCCGGTGAAGAAGCAGAACTTCAGAAAGTTCTTGATGGAAAACCAATTTCCTTCTACTGGGGAACAGACCCAACAGCAGACAGCCTTCACCTGGGACATTATTCTTCTCTTTGTATGGCCAAGCGTCTTGCTAATGCCGGTCACCACCCTGTCCTTCTCTGCGGAGGTGCAACAGGCCGTATTGGAGACCCTCGTCCTACAGCAGAAAGAGAAATCATTTCAGACGAAGCTGTAAACCACAACATTCAGGGCATCCGTTCACAGGTAAGCCGTCTGGTTCCATCAGCAGAACTGGTTGACAATTACGACTGGCTCAAGGATTACACCTTCCTGAACTTTCTCAGGGATATTGGTAAGTACATCAACGTAAACTACATGCTGGGAAAAGATATTATTCAGCGCCGTCTTGAAACAGGAATTACCTATGCAGAATTTTCATACATGCTCATGCAGGGCTACGACTTCCTTCACCTCTATCAGGATAAGAACTGTATTATGCAGGTAGCCGGTTCAGACCAGTGGGGAAACATTACAACTGGTGCTGACCTGATTAGAAAAATTCTTGATAAACCAGCTTATGCTTTCACAATGCCGCTCATCCTTGACCCTACAGGAAAGAAGTTCGGTAAATCTGAAGGAAACGCTTTGTGGCTGGACAAAACAAAGACAACTCCATACGCAATCTATCAGTATTTGATTAACTCTGATGATTCAAAGGTTCTGGAATACCTTAAAGTTTTCACCTTCCTTTCAAAAGAAGAAATCGAAGACATTTACGCACAGCAGCAGGCCGCTCCAGAAACCCGTATTGCACAGAAAACTCTTGCTTATCAGGTTGTAAAGGATATTCATGGTCAGGAAGAAGCAGACAATGCAGTTCTCGTAAGTCAGAAACTTTTCGCAGGAGATTTCAAGGGACTTTCTGTAAGCGATATTATGTCAGGCATGAAGGGAGTTCCAACATTTAAATATTCAGAAGAACTTCCTCTTGTTGATTTCCTGGCAAACAACCAGATTGCATCTTCAAAGCGTGAAGCCCGTGAATTTATTAAGAACAATGCAGTTTCCATCAACGGTGAAATTTTTAATGATGAAACAAAAATCATAACAAAGGATCTTGCCCTTGAAGGAAAAATCATCATTGTCCGCCGCGGTAAGAAAAAGTACTTTATTGCAGAAGTTTAATTTCTGATGATTTAAAACTAAAAGGTCCGGAGAATAAGATGACTGTATGGTTCTTCTTATTTTCCAGACCATTTTTTTTTAGAGATCAATTACAAAACCAATTATTCATAATTCCTTTAAAACTAAAACCTGATTTTTTTGCAGTCATTTCCTGTTCAACACCATTTATTGCCAGATAAAGAACAAAAAGTTCGTAGTTCATCATATCTGCAGGAGCATTACTGTTTATAATTCTTTTAGAATTTTCAATAGCATCTTTAACCTGAGAAAACTGTAAGCCGTTAAATTCTTTTCTTTTAATTTCACTGCTCCAGTCTTCAAACTTTTTTTCAGCCTGAGAAACAGCATCCTTCAACATTTCTCTTGCAGTTTTTTTATCAGTGGTAAAACCAGCAGGAGCACCATAAAGACCTTTTGCAAGAGTAGGAACCATCCAGAGCGATACCTCATATTGAGAGTTCTCACCTGTAAAACCGAAAAATTTAAGAGTGTCAAAAAACTCAGTGCATCGATTTGAAATGATCAGATTCTCACGGGAAAATCCACAGGAATCTTCATACCGTCTCTTTTCTATCTGGAAGAATTCCATTTTCTCCCCGTCAACAAGACGGCCTTTAATTTCTTCGGCTTTTATTGCAGCCCAGCCGTCATGGGAATAATAAACCAGTACCACATCTCCCGGCGAAATTTCTGAATCAAAATTATTTGACGGAATGCACTGACCTGTACCTCTTGAAAATAAAATTCCATCATAATTATTTCCTTCACCATTCACCGGAGTTCTGTAGTCATTGGAAGAAAGTCGTACAATTGAATAAGAGCCATCATCATTTAAAATTACAGAATCTGCAATCAAAGCTTCAAGATAGTAGGCCTGAATTTCATCAGCATAACCGTCATGGTCATTATCATAAATTTTCATTTCCAGCCCGGCAGGAATTTTTTTTACCGCAGCCAGAGTGGCATCAGGATACGAGTCATACTCTTCTCCCCAGACAAGCCATTTACTGTTTTTAACTGAAAATGATATCCACTTTTTTCCGTTAACAGAATAATCTCCCGCCTTCACAGGAATTGGAAAAGTGTTGATATAGAATTTTCCTTTCTTTAGAATTTCACGGACACCTTCTTCTGCATTTCCTTCTTTAAAAAAATATGAATAGCAGGAGTCTGTGATTGTTTTAATTTCGCAGCCTTTGTTTTTGGTTACGATAGAAGAGAGGGGCTTATTTGAAAGTAAATCATTTTTATTTGTGTTACATCCAGAAAAAAATACTGCACAGGCAAGTACAGGCAGGCAAAAAAACATAGCAGAAATTCCACGTATCATCAGGACCCTTCCTCCTTCATTTTGTTTTCTTGTGTTTCTGCAACAGTATATTTTATAAGGGGCAATTATACTCATTAATAAGTTGTTATTAACAAAGATTTTATCTTTTTTATTTTTGTGCTATACCTTAAAAAGTTTCAGCAGGAGGATTTTCAGGATGGATAGACTATATATAGAGAGATTTAATAAGGTGCGGGAAGAAATGGCCGCAGAAAAACTTGACGGGCTGATTGTAAGCGATCCTTATTCCATCTGGTATTTAAGCGGAATATGGAATGATCCTTATGAAAGGATGTATGTGCTTTATATTGAAAAGGATGGAAAGCCTAAATTTTTTGTAAACAGATTATTCAATGTTCCGGAAAATGATTTTGAAGAATTCTGGTTCAGCGACACTGATGACTATATTAATATTCTTGCAGAAAATGTTTTAAAAAACGGCAGGCTGGGAATTGATAAAATATGGCCGGCAAGATTCCTTATTCCCCTTATGGAAAAAAAGTCTGATCTGAAATTCTGTCTGGGAAGTGACTGTCTGGATAAAGCCCGGGCCTGTAAGGATTCCGAAGAAATTCGTTTAATGAAGGAAGCCTCTCGCATTAATGACATCTGTATTGAAAGGGGCATGGCTTTCGTAAAGGAAGGCGTTACTGAAAAAGAAGTTGCAGAGTATATAGAAAAGCAGTTTAAGCTTGAAGGTGCAGATTGTCCTAGTTTTGAAACCATCGTTTCTTTTGGAGCAAACGCTGCAGATCCTCACCACAGTCCGGACAACACGGTTGTAAAAGAAGGCGACTGTGTTTTAATTGATATGGGCTGCAAGAAGGACCGCTACTGTTCCGACATGACCCGCACCCGCTTTTTTAAAAAGGCTCCTGAGGAATATGCGGAAATTCATGATCTGGTAAGACAGGCTAATGAAAAAGCAGAATCAATTATAAAACCAGGAATTCCTCTTTCTTCAATTGATGCAGCTGCCAGAGACCTGATTACACAAGCGGGATATGGTCAGTATTTTAATCACCGTCTGGGACACTTTATTGGACAGTCAGAACACGAACAGGGAGATGTAAGCGCATCAAATAATAATCTTACTAAAGAAGGAATGATTTTCAGCATTGAACCAGGGGTATATCTTCCGGGAAAATTCGGCGTAAGGGTAGAAGATCTTGTTCTGGTTACAAAAGATGGCTGTGAAGTATTAAACAAAGTGGATAAAAAATGGTCTGTTTTAAACTGAAATATAGACAAAAATAACGCAAAAAAAGCAGGCTCAAACTGAAGTACTTGAGTGCAATTCAGTTACGGGCCTGCCCTGCTTTTGGGAAATTACTTTACCAGTTTGCAGCCTGAGCTGGTTCCAATACGTTCTGCACCAGCATCAATCATTGCCTGGAAATCTTCAGGAGAACGGACTCCACCAGAAGCCTTAACCTTTACGGAAGAACCTTCAACTGCTGCCTTCATAAGTTTTACATCAGCTACTGTAGCACCACCTGTTGAAAAACCTGTGCTTGTCTTAACAAAATCAGCACCTGCATCAACAACACATTTGCAGGCTCTCTTTTTTTCATCATCTGTAAGGAGGCAGGTTTCAATAATAACCTTAAGACAGTGACTGCCGGCTGCTTCCTTAAGCTGACGGATTTCATCTGTAACATACTTATCATTTCCGGCTTTAAGCTGACCGATATTAATTACCATATCAACTTCATCTGCACCATTTGCAACTGCATCTTTTACTTCGAATACTTTTACGGCTGTTGTATTTGCACCTAAAGGGAAACCTATAACACATGCGGCCAGAACATCAGTTCCTTTAACCTGTTCTTTTACAAAAGGGATCCAGCATGGATTAACCATTACGGAAGCGAAATCATGTTCAACGGCTTCCTTGCAAATTTTTTCTACATCTGCCTGTGTTGCTTCAGGCTTAAGAAGTGTGTGATCAATGTACTTACTGAGTTTCATATATACTCCTAAAAATCGTTCTTAAACAGGATTCTACCATAAAATAGAATTTATAAACAGATAAGGGATGGGGACGAAAAAAAGATTTTTATGAATAAGATTCAGCTTTTCCGTCATGTTGCGCTGACCACTGGGATTTTCTTCAACTCAAACCTTAAAAGTAATGGAGTGGGGCCTATCTCAAGGCTCACATGCAATTCCTGTTTCACCAGACTGGTTTGTTGATGATTGGAAACTGATTGTCGCAACAATGGCAAAACGCGCAAAGGGGAAATTTGATTAAGCTTTGCATATCATTTGATTGGAGCAACTTAAAAGCATAAAATAGATGCCTTTTTTTATTAATATTTTACATTCACTTTCCAACTGCCTGTTTTCTTTGAGTCTAAACGTTCCAATATTTTTTTTTCTTTCAACGATTTTATTGCACGCATTACAGTTGGACGGCTAAAACCTGAAATCTGAACAATTTGACTGCTTGTGATATTTAAATTGGATTGAATCAATTTCAAGACAGTGTTTTCTTTTTCAGTTAATTTTAAAGTATCATTTAAAGTATCATTTCGGATATTTAAAGTATCATTTTGCATAGACTGTTTATACTGAGTGATATGTTCTTTAATATTTTCAAGATGATGATTATACATAAAATTTATGAAATCTGATGAATCGTCTTTTTCCTGACTTTCTGCAAGACTTTGAATATATTGTGTCCTACTATCTTTCTTTACGATAGATGGCACAACTTCAAACTCTTTTTGAATCATATTCATTACTAA